>NZ_SMKW01000159.1 GCF_004348985.1 Saccharopolyspora elongata
GGCTCGATTCGCTCCCACAGCTCGTCGGACACGATCCATGGCGGCTGCTCACCCTTCTTCACACGATCATGATCAACCATCAGGGAATGCCAGTCACTACAAGTGATCATTCTGTTAGGAACTCTTATCGCCGTTTTCCTGTCCGCCAGAGGAATCGGCGAGCACGCACCGGCGACTCGTCGACCGATCGACAGCGACAGGGCGCATTCCCGTTCCGCAGATTGTCCACAATAGATACATTGCGTCGCCAGCAATGCCGCTTCCACATCCATTCCTGCGGAATTCGCAATAGTCTTGCACGCCAACGCATTGCGCGTCCGCCCCGCGACGAGTCAGTGTCGACAGGTGCGAAGCGCGGCGAATGTTCGCGCACGCAGCTCGTGCCAATCCACGCGGTGTAGCACGCGATCGACGGCGCTGTACCGGTGCGCCCCGACACCTGACGGAAATCCCCGCTGCCGACCACCGACCTGACAAGGGTGCCCCGGAAACCGCCCCGGCGGAAGCGTCCAGTGATGGGAACCACCCGCCTGTCGCGCTTGCTCGGGGATGACAAGGAGAGTCAATGACGACCGCACAGCATTCCGAGAAGGTGATCAGCTCGAGATCCGCCCGGCGCGCCTCGCTCGCGGGTGGTGTCGGGACGCTGATCGAGTACTACGATTTCAGCGTCTACGGGCTCCTGACGCTGACCATCGGACCGTTGTTCTTCCCCAGCCACAATCCGACGGTCTCGACGCTGTCCACGCTCGCGGTGTTCGCGTCGTCCTACCTCATCCGCCCGCTGGGCGGCTGGTTCTTCAGCCGCCTCGGTGATCGGCGGGGCCGACGGACCGCTCTCGTCGCGACGATCGTGTTGATGGGCGTCGCGTCCGGCGTGATCGGCCTACTGCCCACCTACGGGCAGGTCGGAGTCACCGCGACGATCGCCATCATCCTCGCGCGACTCGCCCAGGGACTCGCGGCCGGCGGTGAGATCGGCGGCGCGGCGACCTACATCGCCGAGCTGGCTCCGCCGGGCAAGCGGGGTTACTACGGGTCGACGATCTCCATCGGGTCCACCCTCGGGTTCGCGGTGGCCGCGGCCGTGGTCGGGGTGGTCCAGTTGCTGGTCCCGGCCGACCAGATGCCGGTGTGGGGCTGGCGGCTCCCGTTCCTGCTCTCGCTGCTGCTCACCGTGGTGTGCCTGTGGGCTCGCCTGCGGGTGGAGGAGTCGCCCCAGTTCCAGGAGCTCAAGGAGACGGCCGCGATCGTGCGCGGCCCGATGCTGGCCGCGCTGCGGAGCCACCCGCTGTCAGTGGCCCGCGTCGCGGGCCTGGCCATCGCCTTCAACGGCACGGGCTACTTCGGGGTCGCCTACTTCGCGATCTTCCTGCAGCAGGAAGGGTTTTCCGCGACCGGTGTCGCCTGGACGTCGGCGCTGTCCATCGCGTTGGCCACCATGACCTACCCCTGGGCAGGCAGGTTGACGGATCGCTTCGACCGCAAGCCGATCCTGCTCGCGTCCTACCTCGCCTACGCCGTCATCGCCTGGCCGGTCTTCGCGCTGCTCATCGCCACGACCAGCCTATGGGTAGTCGGGGTCGTCTACCTGGTCTGCCTGTTCTTCAGCGGCTGGGCGCAGGTTCCGGCGTGGCCGCTGGCCACCGAAATGTTCCCGGCGAACGTGCGCTACTCGGGCATCGCGCTCGGGTACAACATCGGTGCGATCATCGGCGGCATCACGCCGCTGGTCGCCGCGGCCCTCGTGGCCGGCACCGGAAGCAGGACCAGCCCCGTCTACTGGATCGTCGCGGTGGCGCTGGTCGGCGTGATCACCGTGGTGCGGCTGCCGAAGACCGCATCGAAGCCGCTACCCAGCTGACCGCACGGCCGGGCCGGTCTCCGGCCCGGCCGTCGTGGCCGGCGACGCGAACGCATGGCCCATGCGGTCTCGTTTGGTGCGCAGGTACCGCAGGTTCTGCGGGGTCTCGACGGCCGGCAGCGCGACCCGTTCCACGATCTCGAGCGCGTCCCCGTCCAGATCGTCGTACTTCGCGGGGTTGTTGGTGATCAGGCGCAGTCTGCGGACTCCCAGGTGAGCGAGGATCTGGGCCCCGGCACCATAACTGCGGGAATCGACGGGAAGCCCCTGCGCGGTGTTCGCGTCGACGGTGTCCAGACCGAGCTCCTGCAAGGCGTAGGCGCGGATCTTGTGAGCCAGTCCGATGCCGCGCCCTTCGTGCCCGCGCAGGTAGACGATGACACCACAGCCCTCCTCAGCCACGGCGCGCATCGCTTGCTCGAGCTGCGTTCCGCAGTCACAGCGCAACGAGCCGAGGATGTCGCCCGTGAGGCACTCGCTGTGCACGCGGGCCAGGACGCCCCGCTCGGAGCGCGTGGCCGCTGCGATGTCGCCCATGACGAGAGCCAGGTGCTCGGCACCGTCCACATGCCACCGGTACGCGATCGCCTCGAAGTCGCCGAAGACGGTCGGCATCGTCGAGTTCGCCACGGGTTCGACGAGCTCTTCCGTGGCGCGCCGGTAGCGGATCAGGTCGGCGATCGCGAGCACCGGCAGGTCGTGGTCCTGCGCGAACGCGGTCAGCGCCGCACCACGCAGCATCTCGCCGTCGTCACCGATCAGCTCACTGATGATGCCGACCGGCCGGCGACCGGCAAACCGCAGCAGATCGACAGTGGCCTCGGTGTGCCCGGCACGGACCAGGACGCCGCCCTCGCGCGCCCTCAACGGGAAGATGTGGCCCGGGCGGCGGAGCACGTCAGGCGTCGTGGCCGGGTCCGCCAGTACACGGCACGTCTGCGCCCGCGCGGTCGCCGAGACACCGGTACCGGTGTCCACGTGGTCCACGGTCACGGTGAACGCCGTGCCGTGCGCGTCCTGGTTGTCGGCCACCATCGGCGGAAGCCCGAGCATGTCGGCCCGCTCGGAGGTCATCGGCGTGCAGACGATGCCGGTCGTGTGCGCGACGAGAAAGGCCATTTGCTCAGGCGTCACGCTCTCGGCAGCCAGAATCAGGTCGCCCTCGTTCTCGCGGTCGTGGTCGTCCACGACCACGACCATGCGCCCCGCGGCCAGCGCGTCCACTGCGGCCCGCACGCTCTCCGCCGAGGTCGCCGCACGGTTCCTCAGTCCTGTCGCGGTGGTCATGCCGAATCTCCCTGTTCCCGAATCACCCAGCTATGTTACTTACAAATAACATTTTCAGGGCTCACTCGAAGCCTTGACGTCATGATTGCCACGGCCTACGTTACTCGTCAATAACATTTAAGGGAAGGGTGGACATGGACTTCTTCCTCATGACCGGCAACCCGGCCCGTGGAGGCGTGCGATGACTCCCGACGTGGACTCCTTGTCCTTCGAGCCGCTGACCCCGACCTCGTACCTGGATCGAGCCGCAGCGGCGCACGGAGATCGGGTCGCGGTGGTGGATGGGCCGTCCCAGTGGACCTACGCGGAGCTGCACGACCGGTGCCGGCGGCTCGCGGGCGGACTCGCGCCGCTGGCCGGAGGTCGTCCAGTGGCGGTGCTGGCACCGAACACCCACGTGGCGCTGGAGGCGCACTACGGGGTGCCGTGGACAGGAGTGCCACTGGTCGCGGTGAACACCCGGCTGGCCGCGGACGAGGTCGCCTACATCCTGGCGCACTCCCGCGCCGCCGCGCTGATCCACGACCCGTCGTTCGACGCGCTGGCGGATGAGGTGCTCACCCGGATGGACGCCCCGCCACGCCGGATCCGGTCGGGACAGGAGTACGAGGACCTGCTGGCCGCAGCGCAGCCGCTGCACCGGACCCCGGCCGACGAGCGGTCGCTGCTGTCGATCAACTACACGTCGGGGACCACTGGCCGGCCGAAGGGTGTGATGTACCACCACCGGGGCGCGTTCCTGCAGGCCTTGGCGATGGTGGGGCATACCGGGTTGACGCCGTCGAGTGTGCACCTGTGGACGCTGCCGATGTTCCACTGCAACGGATGGACGTTCCCGTGGGCGGTGACCGCAGCGGCCGCTACGCACATCTGTCTCTCCAAAGTAGACCCTACGGAGATCTGGCGGCTGCTGCGGGAGGAGGGCGTCACGCACCTCAACGGGGCACCGACCGTGCTGTCGATGATCGCGTACGCCCGCGAGGCCGAGCCGCTTGAGCACACGGTGCGGATCGCCACCGGTGGTGCGCCGCCGTCGCCGTCGATTCTGCGGCGAACGACGGAGCTGGGGTTCGATGTCACGCACCTGTACGGACTGACCGAGACCTACGGACCCGCCATGCTGTGCGACTGGCGCCCGGAATGGAACGACCGTGACGCCGAAGCGCGGGCGCGGCTCAAGGCGCGCCAGGGCGTCGGGAACATGATCGCCTGCGTTCCGCGGGTCATCGCGGAGGACGGTGCGGACGTCCCGGCGGACGGGATCACCACAGGGCAGATCGCGTTGCGCGGCAACAACCTCATGCTCGGCTACCTCGACGACCCGGAGGCCACCCTGGCGGCGGTGCCGGACGGCTGGTTCCGGACCGGGGACATCGGCGTCGTGCACCCCGACGGGTACGTGGAGCTGCGCGACCGCTCGAAGGACGTGATCATCTCCGGTGGAGAGAACATCGCGTCGGTCGAGGTGGAGCAGGCGATCATGGACCATCCGGCGGTGCTGGAGGTCGCGGTGATCGCGGTGCCGGACGAGCGCTGGGGTGAGGTCCCCGCCGCCTACGTGACGCTGCACGACGGGGCCACCGCTACTGAGGCGGAGCTCATCGAGCACGTGAAGGGCAGGCTGGCCCGGTTCAAGGCGCCGAAAACGGTCGTGTTCGCCGAGCTGCCGAAGACCTCCACCGGGAAGATCCAGAAGTTCGTGTTGCGGGACAAGGCCTGGACCGGGAGCGAAAAACGCATCAGGTGAACGAGGAAACGCGCGGCGGCGCGATCGTGCCGCCCCCGCGTTGGGGAGTCCCCTTATTACGGCTCCTTCCGTGGTTCCGGGATGGTGTCGTCCGGCGACCGCGGAGGTGGCGGCGGGCAGATACCGGCCATCGTGTAACCCACCGAGGCCAGGCACTCCACGAACTCCGCGAGGTACCAGCGCAGTTTCCGGTGCCAAGGCGGCACGGATGCGGAACGTCGTTCGAGCAACATGGCGCTATTCCTTCCTCGTGCGCTGAAGATCGCCGACGAAGTAGCCGAGCAGGTCTGCGAACGGCCACGAGCTTCGGGAGGCCAGCCAGCGAGGGCGTCGATGTATTGGGCGGCCCTGCGACGGCGCTCGGCGTCGAGCATTCGGCGGCCGGTGGCGGTCGCGGCGAGCAGACTGGCACGACCATCGTCGGGATCGGCCCGGCGCTCGATGAGCCCGGACCCGACCAGCACGGCGACCTGCCGGCTGATCGTCGACGGGCTCATGCACAGCGCTGCGGCGATCTCCCCCGCACGCAGGGGCCCTCCTCGGCGAGCTTCATGAGCAGCGGTAACCACGCGGACTCGAGCTCCACCTCGGAACGGCCCGGCTTCGCTCGCCTGACCAGCGAGTGCACGCCACGACCGCAAGCGCCGGCAGGACAAGCAAAATCGCGAAACCGGTGGCAACGATCACGGACGCGGCAGCAGCAGCGAAGCGCTGGTCGTGACGGCCTCGGGTGAGCAGTGGCAGCACCATGCCCGTGACCAGCGCGACGAGCTGGTAGTAGAACAACATCCAGCCGGCGGCCGTGGTGCTCATGCCCTGCTCGGCGAGGACGCTGGGCAGCCACGCGATGGCGGTGTAGAAGGCGAGGGACTGCAGGCCCATGTAGAAGGACACCTGCCACGCCAGCCAGGACCGCTACGGAATCCGAGCATGCGTCCCGCTGGACCGCACGCCGCCGTCCGCCCGGGCCTCGCGCAGCCGCGGCAGCCACCCTGCGAGCGCGCCGAGCGCCACCACCACTCCCCAGGCCAAGGCGGAATGTCAGCTTCCGGGCAGGGCCTTGGCGAGCGGGACCGAGATTCCCGACGACAGAGCCGCGACCAAACCCATCGCGGTGACGTACAAGGCGCTGATCATGTGCACCTGCGGGCCGGGTACGTGGATACGAATCACCGTGGGCAGCAGGACGTTGCCCACCGCGATCGCCGCCGAAAGGATCACCGTCCCGGCGAACAGAGACACGATCGACGGCACAGACCGGATCACGGTGCCCGCCGCCAGCACCGCGAGGGCGACCACCAGGAGACGAGTGGTGCCGAATCGGTGGGAGACGCGCCCGACGAACGGCGAGGTCACGGCAAACATGAGCAACGGCAGGGTGCTCAGCACACCACCCGCCGCCGCGGACAACCCGGTGTCACGTTCGATGGCCGACAGCAGCGTGCCCACACCCGTCAACGTCGCGCGCAGATTCGCCGCCACCAGTAGTATCGCGATCACGATGCCGACCGAAAGAGCAGGCGTGGCAGCAGGTTTGGTGGTGGTCACGGCTACGTGGACCTTGCTAGCCTCGACGCGAGGATCCTGGAGGCGGTCACTCTGATCGCTCCATTCCGGCCTCGGTGAGCTTCACGATCTCGGTGGCGCAGTGGCGTGCGCCGACTTCGTCCTCGGCAGCGATCGCCTCGACGAGCCGCCTGTGCAAAAGGGTGTGCTCGGCGGCCGTCGCACTGGGCCAGAGCGTGCGGCCGATCTGCTCGGTGACCGCGACGCTCAGGACGTCGTAGACCTCGGTGAGCAGGGGGTTGCCGCCGGCGCTCACCACCTCCTGGTGGAAGCGGGCGTCGACCTCTACAATGGCGTCGATCTCTGGCGAGTCCGCGATCGCCTTCGCCTCGTCAAG
Organism: Saccharopolyspora elongata; assembly: GCF_004348985.1. GTDB lineage: Bacteria > Actinomycetota > Actinomycetes > Mycobacteriales > Pseudonocardiaceae > Saccharopolyspora > Saccharopolyspora elongata. Next base: position 6,802 of record NZ_SMKW01000159.1, read on the forward strand.
CAGGTGCCACAGGCGAGCAAGGTCGTCTTCGGTGCGCCGTGACGCGGCCAGGCCAGAGGCGTACTCCTCCAGCACCGCACGCAGTTCAAGCACATCCCTCCGTCTCGAGGAACTGGCACGTCTCATCAGCACCGAGTGCATTTCGCTCGATGTCCGGACATACGTGCCGTCACCCTTGCGCGCCTCCAACAGACCCAGGTGCACCAGCGCGCCGAGCGCCTCACGCACCGTCGTGCGCCCGACACCGAGCTGTTTGACCAGCTCGTGTTCGGGCGGGATCCGCATCCCCACTGGCCAAGCACCGGACGCGATCTGCTCACGGAGGGTGTCCACCAGTTGCGCCGCCAGGCTCGCGACACGGCGCGGCGCACGAAGATCATTCATACGGCAACCCTAACGCCGAATGTCTGACATCTGTAGGTGCCTATTGAATCCGGCTGGCTCCTTGCTCATCGGCGAGATGACCTCTCATGAGCACCCCGACCTCCGACACCCTCACTGTCAGCGCAGCGGATCTCTTGGCAAAGGTTGGTGAGGAACTCAAGATCTCCCGCGATGCCGTGACACTTCCCGGAGAAACTGCGACCCCAGAAGTCGAAAGCCAGCTTCGCCAAGCGCGCGGGCTTGCTCCACCACCTCGAGCAAGCGCTCGCCCACGACCCCGGCTTCGCCCTCCTGGAGCTTCGGGGGTGATGGGCACGGTGGCTCCTTGGCTTTTGGCGATGTCGGTCAGCCGCTCGCGGGCGTAGCGGGTGGTCAGGGTGGTCAGGTGGGTGTGCACGCGGGCGGTCGCGTTCAACTGTTGGTAGGTGTCGGCGACGACGGCGTGGATGGTTTCGGTGGCGAAGATGCCCTGGAACTGGGTGTGGAGGTCGGCGGCCGCGTGGTCGATGAGCGCGGCGACCTGGGCGTTGGTCGGCCGGTATTCCTCTGCGTCGTCGCGGCTAGTGTTCCGTAATTCTGGTTTCTTTACTTTGGCTTGATTGATCTTCGTGTTGACTGGGTCTGTGGAGCTGTCGACGGGCGAGGAAGCCGAGCTGCGGGCCGTGACGAACAGTCGGGATGTGCCGGCACGGGTAGCGACGCGGGCGCGGATCGTGTTGTGGTGCGCGGAAGGCAGGCGCAAGAAGGAGGTCGCGGTGTTGGCGGGGGTGTCGCGGCCGACGGTCGATCTGTGGCTGCAGCGGTATGCCGCTGATGGGATCGCGGGCCTGCTGGATCAGTCGCATGCCGCGCCTCGCGAGCAGGTTCCTGCCAGGATTCGCGGGCGAATCCTGGCGCTGACGCTGGCGGGCCCGCCGGGTGAGACGGGGCTGTCGCACTGGTCGAGCCGGGAGATGGCCGCCTATATCAAGCGCACCGAAGGCGTGGCCGTCTCTCACAACTATGTGGCGATACTGTGGCGGGACAACGGATTGCGACCGCACCGGCAAGGCACGTTCAAGGTCAGCAAGGATCCCGAGTTCGCCGACAAGGTCGCCGGCATCGTTGGGCTGTACCTGGAGCCGCCGGGCGGGGCGGTGGTGCTCTGCGTCGATGAGAAGACCCAGGTGCAGGCCCTCGATCGCACGCAGCCGGTGCTGCCGATCGCCTTCAGCGCGACCGAGAAACGCACCCACGACTACGTCCGCCACGGCACAACGAACCTCTTCGCCGCGCTGAACGTGGACACCGGCGAGGTCTACGGCGAGTGCAAGCCCACCCGCAACGGCGCGGACTTCCTGGCCTTCCTCAAGCAAGCCGTGAAACCCCACCAGGGCAAGGACATCCATGTTGTGCTTGACAACCTCTCCACCCACACGACCCCAGAAGTACAGGCATGGCTCGAGAAGAACCCGCGGGTGAAGTTCCACTTCACACCGAAAGGATCCTCGTGGATCAACCAAATCGAGAACTGGTTCTCGATCATCACCCGCCAGTCGATCCGGCGCGGCACCTTCAGCTCGGTCAAGGTCCTCATCTCGCGCATCCGCGACTACATCCAGCACTGGAACACCGACCCGAAGCCTTTCACCTGGACCGCAACCGCCGACGAAATCCTGGCCAAGGTCCGGCTCGTCCAGGCCAACATCAAGAAGCTTGTCGACAACAACGCTAAGCCTGGATGCACCGAGGAATTGTTCTTGGATAGCAACGTTTAATGAGTGAAAGTGCCTCCTGACCTGCGATGATCAGAGTTGCTGAAGCACTGATGTCGCGTGGATCGGAAGGCACTTTCGGTGAGATTGTTCCATAGGTGGTCGCAGATGGCGGCCCGGTTCGATGACGAGAATCTCGTGTCGTGCTCGGGGCTGGTGCCGGTGATGGCGCTGGCCGAGCAGGCCGGGTTATCGGACCTGGTCAGCGACGCGGTGAAGATCACGGACCCGCCGATCGCGTCGACCGGAGTAAATC
>NZ_SMKW01000015.1 GCF_004348985.1 Saccharopolyspora elongata
CGGTTTTCGATGACGAAGCCTCATCAGGAGTTCACTTGCGTTCGCCCTTCAGGTCTTCCCCTTACCCTGTCGCCGACGACGACCCGTCGACACCTTGGGGCTTCTTGTCAGGCAGCTTCACACCCGCTAGTTACCCGGCGAGCATGTGCCCTAGGGGACCAGCCATGTTGGTCACTTGGCTGGAGGGAGCACCATCCTCACGACGCTCCCCGCTGGTGCGAGCGGCTTATCAGCTCGCACTCTGGAAACCGAGCAGGACCGCGATGCGACCGTCGTCGTGCGCCCGGCGGAGCGCCTCCACGTGGCGCAACCCGCGCTGAGCCAGCAGATCCGCCGCCTGGAGCAGCAGCTGCGGACACCCCTGTTCATCCGCACGACGCGCCGCGTGGAGCTCACCGCGGCCGGGTCGGTGCTGCTGGAGAACGGGCGGCGCGTGCTGGCCGAGGCGGATCAGGCCCTGAACGCGGTCCAGCAATCCGCGCACGGTGAGATCGGCACCCTGCGGATCGGTTTCGTGAGCTCCGCGGCGCTCACCCTGGTGCCCAAGATCGTGCACGCGTTGCGGGCGAACCGGCCGAACCTGCACCTGGACCTCAAGGAGATGACCACGGATCGCCAGCTCGAAGCGATCAACGAAACCGCGCTGGACGTCGGGATCGTGCGGGAGCTGGAGCCCCAGGCCGGGCTGAACGTGTTCAAGCTCGTGCAGGAGCCGCTGCTGGTGGCGCTCCCGAAGAGCCACCCGCTCGCCCGCCGGCGGTCCATCCGGCTCGGCGAGCTCGCGGCGGAGAAGTTCGTGGGATTCCCGCGCAGCCAGGTTTCCCGGCTCTACGACCACATCGCGGCCCTCTGCCACCAGGCCGGGTTCCGCATGCGGCCGGCGCAGGAAGCCGTTCAGTTCCCGACCATCCTCGGCCTGGTCGCGGCCGGTGAGGGGATCGCCGTGGTGCCCAGCTCGCTGCGCCACCTGCGGCTGCCCGGGTTGTCCTACGCGCGGCTGGACCACCCCGACGCGGTGTCCCGGATCGCGATCGTCTGCCGGCCCGACCGCGCGAAACTCCCGCTGGTGGCCAAGTTCTTCGAGCTGTCGGCCGCGGTCGACCTCGACGGGGAACGCCTGCCCACCTCGTCCCGATGACGGGGAACGCCGTCGGCGGAACCGTATGATCCGGGCGGGAAGACCGGTACCGGCGAGGGAGACGACGTTGCACCTCTTGGACCTGCAGACCCCTGCGCTCGTCGTCGACGCCGCGCTGCTCGACGCCAACCTGCGGACGATGGCCGAGGCGCTGCCTGAGGCCCGGCTGCGCCCGCACGTCAAGGCGCACAAGACGACCGCGCTCGCCCGGCGCCAGGCGGACATCGGGCATCGCGGCTTCACCTGCGCCACCGTCCGCGAGGTCGAGGGCATGGCCGCCGCCGGGCTCGGCGAAGACCTGTTGCTGGCCAACGAAGTTCTCGACACCCGGCGCCTCGGTGCGGTGGTGCGCGGCGGCGCCCGGGTGACGCTGGCCGTGGACTCGCCGGAAACCGTCGAAGCCGCCGCGTCCGGCGGTGTCCGCGAGGTGGTCGTCGACGTCAACGTCGGCCTGCCGCGCTGCGGCATCGACCCCGCCGCCGCGGGCGAGCTCGCCGATCTCGCTCGCAGCAAAGGACTTTCCGTTCGCGGCGTGATGGGGTACGAAGGCCATCTCATGCTGCGCAAGGACCCGGCGGAGCGCGCCGAGCGCGCGGCCGAGAGCATGGCGCTGCTGCTGGCCGCGCACAAGGACGTCGGCGGCGATCTCGTCAGCGCGGGCGGCACCGGGACGTACGCGGTGAACACCTGGGCCACCGAGATCCAGGCCGGCTCCTACGCCCTGATGGACACCGCCTACGCCGAGCTCGGCCTGCCGTTCCGGCAGGCCCTGACCGTCCTCGGCACCGTCATCTCGGCCTCCCCGAAGTGGGTCGTCGCCGACGTCGGGCTCAAGGCGCTCGGCATGGACCACGGCAATCCCGCGATTCCGGGCGCGCGCGTGCACTTCTGCTCCGACGAGCACCTGACCTTCACCCCGGAAACCCCGGCCCAGGTCGGCGACCGGGTCCGGGTGCTCCCCGCGCACGTCGACCCGACCATCGCGCTGCACGAGCGCATCCACGTCGTCGACGGCGACGAGGTCGTCGAGGTCTGGCCCGTCGACCTGCGCGGCTGGTGACGCGTTCGCGACTTTCCCGGACCGGTCCCGCCCGCGGTTCGCCGTGCATTAGGGTTGCGCCACCTCGTCCGAGGCTGGCCCGGCTCGTGGATGGGAGTGGCGGTGCGGATCGGTCAGTTGATCAGCGGCCGGTATCGGTTGGCGGAGCAGATCGGTTCCGGCGGCGGCGGGACGGTCTGGCGCGCCGTCGACGAGGAACTGGGCCGGGATGTCGCGATCAAGCACGCCGTCTCGCGGGACAGCGAGCACGGCGCCGAGCGGATCCGGCGGCTGCGCACCGAAGGCAAGATCCTGGCGAAGGTGAACCACCCGAACGTCGTCACGTTGTACGACGTGGTGGACGAGGGCGGCGAATGGCTGCTGGTCATGGAATACCTCCCCGCGCCGGACCTGGCCCACCACCGCATGCTGCCGCCCGCGCGGGTGGCCAGGCTCGGGGCGCAGCTGGCCGCTGGCCTGGCCGCGGTGCATGCCACGGGCATCCTGCACCGCGACATCAAGCCCGGGAACGTCCTCGTCACTGCCGACGACATCGCCAAGCTCGGCGACTTCGGCATCTCGCGCGCCGTGCACGCCGACGTGACCCTCACCGAGACCGGCCTGCTCTCCGGCACACCGGGTTTCGTCGCCCCCGAGGTGGCCAACGGCGCGGAACCCACTGCGGCCTCGGACGTCTTCTCGCTCGGCGCCACCCTGTTCGCCGCGATCGAGGGCGTGACGCCGTTCGGCGAATCCGGCAATCCGTTCGTGCTGCTGCGGCAGGCCGCGGCGGGCAAGGTCGCCGCGCCCAGCCAGGCCGGACCGCTCACGCCGGTGCTCGCCCAGCTGTTGCGGGTCAATCCGGCGAAGCGGCCGAGCGCGGCGGAAGCCAGGACGATGCTGGAGAACGTCGCCGCCGACGTGCCGGTCGAGAAGCGGCGGCGCGGTCGCGTGGTCGCGGTGTCCGCTGCCGTCGTCGGCGTGCTGGCGGCCGGCGCCTTGGTCGCGACAGGCTTTCCGCCCACGTCTGCGGATCGCCCCGCGACTGATCGGGCCGGAGCGCCGAAGCCGGTGTCGCCGATCGGCGAGCCCCGCACAGCCGACCCCTGCGCCCTGCTCGACCCGGTGACGCTCACCCGGTTCGGCGAAACCGACCTGAACGCCGAGTACGGCAACTTCAACCGGTGCGACGTCATCGTGGATTCCGGCGACGGCGAGGTGGACGTCGAGGTGCTGTTCTCCGCCGCCGACGGGCCGCCGGAGGGCCGGATCGAGAAGATCGGCGCGCTGGACATCGTGCGGGAGCCGCAGGAAAGCGACGAATGCGCCCGCATCCTGCCGATGCCCGACCAGCGAACCCGGATCGTGATCACCGCGGACCAGCTCGGCGAGGGCCGGTCCGATCTGTGCGGCATGGCCGAGGCGGCGGCCACGACCGCGGCCGGGGTGCTCGGCCGGGGCGAGGTTCCGCGCCGGCCCGCGCCGAATCCCGCTTCGCTGATCAACGTCGACGCCTGCGGCCTCCTCGACGGCGACGCGCTCTCGCGATTCCCCGGTGTCGACGCCATCCGCCCGGAGCCGGGCTTCGGCGGCTGGAGCTGCCGGTGGAACAGCACCACCGGACCGGCCACGCTCCGGCTCATCTTCGACCGGCACCAGCCGCCCACCGCCGACGACGGGCGGCCCGTCCGGTTCGGCGACCACCGGGCGTTCGTCGAGCCCGAGGGCTACGGCGAGGAGTCGTGCCAGGCCGGCATCGTCCACCGCGAGTACCGCGGCGAGGACGGCCAGCTGGTCGAGCGGCTGCTCGTCGTCGTGATGGGCCCGCAACCCACCGACGAGCTCTGCCGACTGGCCACCGCCCTCGCCGAACCGGCCGCCGCCGGCCTCCCCGCCTGAGCCCCTCCTCGGGGTGCGGCGCGCATCGGGGGTCCGCAATTTCCATTGAAATCGAAGGTTCGATTTCAATGGAAATTGCGGAGTCCGGACGGCGGTCGCACCTCCCGCAGCGAGCCGCCACCCGCACCGCAGCGCACGACGAGCGTGGAAACAGGCCCTGCGGCTCAGGCGTCGAGGACCCGGAGGTCCGGCGGCACCAGCGTCGTGCTCTCCAACAGTTCGCGGATGAGGTTGTGGTTCAAGGTGTTCCCGACCGGCTCACCGACCTCGTCGCGGGTCAGCCCGGGCACGCCGCTCTTCGACAGCCTGGCGCGGACGTCGACGACGTCGTGCTCCACCCGCTTCGCCGTCCACCCGGCATCCGGTTGCAGCTCGGCGAGGTGTTCGGCGGCCTGCCGCCAGGACAGCGGCTGCGGGTACGCCTCGTGCATCAGGTAGCGCTGGCCCAGGACGACCAGGAGGAGCTTCTCGGTCGGCGAGAGCTTCCACGTCCTCGGCGGCTGCGTCGGGTCGCTGTGCTGCGACGCGGGCGGCTGCCCGTCCGGCCCCGCCACGTACAGCTCCAGCAGGTGCTCGCGACCGCTCGAACCGCGCAGGAACAGCGGCGTGTACCCGGTGGTGAGCGGGACCGGCTCGTCGTCGGCGAACAGCAGCCGCGAGCCGGGGAACCGGACCGGGAGGCGCCCCGTGTTGTGCACCCACCAGTGGTCCAGGTGGTGGGTCAGCAGCCCGTGGTGGCGGCTGATCCGCCGGTCGTTCTCCCCGACGCAGACGTGCACCTCCGGCCGGTTGCGGCCGAACACGATCGTCCGCCCCTCCCGCGGCCGGACCGTGATGCCCCCGGTGACCGACAACGCGAAGATCGTGCCCGGCGCCGACCCGGGCACCCCGAACGCCAGGCTGCCGTGCCCGGCCGCGAGCGGACGACCCCCGGCCACCTGCAGGTTCTCGCGCATGCCACCTCCGCTTCCTCGAACGCACCCGCAGCATTCCACGGCCGGCCGGGAGCCCTCCCCGAATCGGTGCGGGGCCGCTGCCGGTGCTCAGGACGTGACGGCGCACTGGCCGCGATCCTCGCGCGCGGGCCCGGCCGCAGTCGGCCGCACGTCGAAGTCGAAGATCGCCGCCGGGACGTAGAGCGTGCAGCAGGCGTTGGGGATGTCGACGATGCCGCTGATCCGCCCCTCGACGGGCGCCGAACCGAGAAGCAGGTACGCCTGTTCGCCGGTGTAGCCCCACTTCTTGAGGTACTCGACGCCGTTGAGGCAGGCACGCCGGTAGGCGGTGGTGGCGTCCATGTAGTGGTTGGTGTCCGTGTCGTGGTCCACCGAAACCCCGGAGAACGACAGGAACTCCGAGTACCGCGGTTCGACGTTGCCCGGCATGAACACCGGGTTGGTGGTGATGCCGAACTTGTCCATGCCGCCCTTGATCAGGTCGACGTGCAGGTCGATGAAGCCGCCCATCTCGATCGCGCCGCAGAAGGTGATCTCGCCGTCGCCCTGGCTGAAGTGCAGGTCGCCCATGGACAGCTTCGCGCCCTCGACGAAGACCGGGTAGAAGACCCGCGACCCGCGGGTGAAGTTCTTGATGTCCTGGTTTCCTCCGTTCTCCCGGGCCGGAACCGTCCGGGCGCCCTCCCGGGCGATCCGCTGCGCCTCGCTGCCGTCCGCCTGACCGGCCAGCGCCCCGGGCTCGGTCGGCGGCAGGGCCAGCGGTGGCACGCGGTTCGGGTCGGTGTCGATGAGCGCCTGCTCCCGCCGGTTCCACTTGGCCAGCAGATCGGCCGATGGCGCGGTGCCCATCAGGCCGGGGTGGGTGATGCCGGTGTAGCGGATTCCCGGCAGGTGCCGCGAGGTGCACTGCTGCCCGTGGAAGTCCCAGATCGCCTTGTAGGCGTCCGGGAAGTAGTCAGTCAGGAAGCCGCCGCCGTTGACCTTGGCGAACACGCCGGTGTAGCCCCAGCCCTGGCCCGGGGCCTCGCCGGTCTCCTGCGGCACCGGCCCGAGGTCCAGGATGTCGACGATCAGCAGGTCGCCGGGTTCGGCACCCTCGACGCCGATGGGGCCGCTGAGCATGTGCGTGAGGTCCAGGTCGACGTCCCGGACGTCGTTGGCGGAGTCGTTGTTGCCGAGCTGCGCGTCGGTCCACTCCCGGCATTCGACGCGGAACTCCTGGCCGGGCCGGACCATCGCGGCCGGCGGGATGTCCGGGTGCCAGCGGTTGTGCCCCGGCACCGCCTGCTCCCGCATCGACTTCGACTGGTCGACGCTGAAAATCACTTCTGGCATGGGAAATCCTCCTCACTGATGTGCCGGACGGTGGGGCGCGGACAACCGGAAGCCCCGGACCGACCACACGCCGGTGGTGAACAACCACAGCGCGACGAAGACGACGACGCCGAAGATCACCAGCGCCATCGCGATGGCGTTCGGGTTCCGCCAGTAACCGGTCATGATCAGGAACGACGGGATCGCGGCGGTGACCCAGCCCTCGATCGCGGCGACCCAGCCTGTGTAGCGGGTGAGCCGCTCCATCTTGAGGCCCAGCAACAGGAAGAACAGCAGCCACAGGAAGGACCAGTACAGCCAGATCACGCCGAACGGGCCGTCCCCGAGCAGCCGGAAGTTCGCGAACGAGTAGCCGAGCGCCATGATGGCGACGAACAGCGAGAACCAGCCGACTCCGCTGGTGTCGAAGTCGCCGAGCAACCCGATCCCCACGTACAGGTAGGTGAAGCCGAACAGGTAGATGCCCGACGCGCTGAGGACCGTGACCGGGTCCCCGAGGTTCACCGCGATCAGGATCGTCGGGGTGATCACCTGGAGCGCCCCGACGAAGAGGTTGAACACGCCGATCGCCTTCGGGTCGGCCTTGCCCAACAGCATGACGCCGTTGAGGAACAGCACGGCGCCGACGTACAGCAATCCCACGTATGCCACCGATGACACCTCCGCTGGCGCCTGGGCCCGGTCAGGGGCGCGGGAGCCGGGACAGCGACGGATGCGGCTCGGGCGGCTTCCTGCGGGGCACCTCGGTGACCACCTCCGGCTCCGCGCCGCTCCGCTCCGCCCGGTCGAGCGCGGCGGCGAGCCGCGCGGGCACGGCGGCGAGGTGCGGTGCGGAGAAGATCCTGCGGGCCGGTCGCCCGCAGTGGAGGCACTCGTGCGTAGCCGAGGCCGTCCCCATCGGCTGGTGCGTCTCGAATCGACCGCACCGAGGGCAGTCGTACTCGTAAGTCGCCATGGCCGGCCCTTCCCCCGAAGACCTGAGACCGATGCGATCCCGGTCTGCGGTCGCCGGCCGGAAAATCGCGGACCGGCGGCCCAGACCCGAGGAGACTCCCGGTGCTGTGCGCTGTCAAGGGCGGCATGATCTGCGGAGACGCGGCCCGGGCGATCGGCTTGGGCGTGGCGCGCGGCACTGTTGACTGCGCGTGCCCGCCTACCCAATAATTTCCACCCAACAGAGTGAGCACCCGTCGGAGCGGTCACAGCATGCAGGCGGCACCCGACACGATCAGAGTGGGTGGCTGTCCATGCGTCCCCGACACGATCCCCGCGGTCACATCATCCTGACCGCCTGGCTGTGCCCGGGCTGCGACGTCGCCGGACGTTCCGCGCCCGAGAACGAGCCGGAATGCTGGAACTGCGGCGGCCCGGTCGTGGTCACCGCGCGCCCCTCGGTTCCCGTCGCCGAACCTGCCGCCGGCTCGCCGGCCAACTCCTGACCGTCCGTCCACTGTGCACTCCGGTCGACCCTCGACCGACGCCGGCGCCGCCCGCATGCGCAGCGTGACTGATCCGCTACGGATCGAACTCGGGGCGAAAGACCCCTTTACCGGCCTTTTCCTGGCAATACCGTGACAAGTACCGGCAAGAAGCCGGTGAATCCGACGACGTACTCACGTCGCCGGGGTCGGCAGAAAAGCACCGGGAGTCCCGGTGGGCTCTTCGCGCCCCGGAAAGGGCCCGGTGCGGCAATCCCCATCACGGGATTAACGAGGGATCACGATGCAGATCAGCACAATCTTCAGCAACCGTCACGGCTGGCGCTGAGCCGGCTTTGACGTCCTGAGAACCTCTTCCAACCAGTAACCACATCCAACCCAATAGACCAGTCCAGCATTTCCGGTAGCTCCCGTCTGCATTGAGGCGGGAGCTACTGCTGCGTCGGGACGACCCTCGTAGTCCACACAGGACTCGAACACCGCGCGGAAGTACCGGGGCCGATTCCCGCCGGACACGGGCCGGCGGCGCCACCATGATCGACTCATGCGTGCTTCCGGCGACGTGCTGTTCGCCCACCTCCGCCGCACCAACGCGGACTTCGCCCGCCGGGTGCGGTCGATCGAGCCCGGCCAGTGGGCCGATCCGACCCCCTGCGCCGAATGGGACGTGCGCGCGCTGGTGAGCCACCTGGTGCAGGCGAACGCTATCTACCGGCTGCTGCTGCACGGCGGCGACAGCGCCCAGTTCCTGGTGATCCGCGAGCAGGACGCGCTCGGCGACGACCCCGCCGGATCGTTCGACGCCGCCGCGGCGAGCTGCCTCGCCGCCTTCGGCGAGCCCGGCGCGCTGGACCGGGTCGTGGACTACCCGTTCGGCCCGGTCGACGGCCGCAAACTGCTCGGCCTGCTCATCGCCGACACCGTCGTGCACGGCTGGGACCTCGCCCGCGCCACCGGCGGCCCGGAGGAACTGGACCCGTCGCTGGTCGAGTGGGTCGACGACAACTTCGAGTGGCTCTACACCGGCGTCGCCGAGGGGCCGCTCGACCCGGGCAGCACGCACAGCTACTTCGCGGCGGCCGCGGCGGCTCCCGCCGACGAGACCCGCCAGCAGCGGATGCTGCGCCTGATGGGCCGCCGACCCTGAGCTCCGCCACCGGAATTCGATCCCGAATCCGATCTTGCAGAATCCGCTCCTCCGCGCGCCCGGGCTGGGCTACCTTGATCAACATCGCACGTGATCTTCGTGCGGGAAATCGGAGGACAACAGCAGATGACCAAGAACCTGCCGGTGCCGGGGTCGCTGAAGCGCACCGCGGCGCTGGCCGCCGCGGTCGCCGCCGCGGGCGCGTTCACGAGCTTCGGGACGGCGCAGGCCGACGAACCGACCGGCGACGTGACGCCCTCGATCATCGGCGGCACACCCGCGGACCAGACCTACTCGTTCATGACGTCATTAGAGTACGAACGCAACGGGGACCCGAACTCGCACCGCTGCGGCGGCGCGCTGATCAGCCCGGAGTGGGTCGTGACGGCGGCGCACTGCGTCACCTCGCCCGACCCGAACGGCGGCGCCTACGTCGTGATGGACCCGGCGCTGCTGCACGTGCGCGTCGGCTCCAACGACCGGACCTCCGGCGGAACCATCGCCAAGCTCCAGGACATCGTGGTGCACCCCGAGTACCACTCGTACGAGGATCGCGAGCTGGGCAAGGACATCGCGCTCCTGCACCTCGACGGGCCGATCGCCGACGCGCCGGCGCCGATGGCCGACGAGCTCACCGCGCCGGGCACCGCGGTCCGCGAGATCGGCTGGGGCTACGTCTCCAACGCCGACGCCGGTGACCCGACCAAGCTGCCGACGCAGCTCCAGCAGCTCGACACCTCGATCATCCCGTCCGACACGCCGAAGTGCGTGGCGGGCCCGGACGGCGACACCTCCTGGGGCATCCACGACGGCGACGTCTGCGCGGACAACCCCGAAGGCGTTCGCGGCCCCTGCGGCGGCGACTCCGGTTCGCCGCTGCTGGTCAAGGAAGGCGACCGCTGGCGGGTCGTCGGCGTGGACAGCCGCGGCGTCGGCCACGTCTGCGGCGAGTCGCCCGACGTCTACACCAGCGTCGGCCACTTCCGCGGCTGGATCGACAGCGTCATCGCGTGATCTCCTGATGGCACGGGGCCCCGGCGGTGGATCGCACCGCCGGGGCCCTGTGCCATCAGCACCGATCACGCCGTCCCCGTCAGGCGGAATCCCGCACCACCAGGTTCACGAACGGCCCTTCCGCCGGCGGCGCGGCTCGCGCGGGACGCCCCAGCGCCGACAGCACGCCGCCGGTCAGCCGCCGGGCTTCGGCCGCCAGGTCGACCCGGATCGCGCTCAGCGGCGGGTACGAGTAGCGGGCCAGCGGATCGTCGTGCACTCCGATGACGGCGGCACCGCGCCGACCGTGCGCACTTTGTGCTGCTGTAGCGACACAAAGTGCGCACGGGCCAAGACGCACACCTGACCAATGTGGACTCAAACCGGCCCACCTCCTGGAGAACTCCGGCGGCTCGGCTGGACGCCGCGGGCGAGGGCGACGAGGTCGTCGCCGCGAAGGACGACGGCGGCGACTACGACGAGAACCCGGTCGTCTGGCGGCTTCCCGGCCGGTAGCCCGGTGCGGCGCGGCCGCATGATCGTGTTGAGATGTTCGCCCCCGCCCCGGACAGTGGTTTCGATGTCGGGCACATCGGCAAGGGACGGGGGCCGGGGATGCGGGTAGCAACAGCGTGGCAGGTCGTCGTCGGAGGCGTGCTCGCCTGCGCGATGGCCTCGTGCACGGCTCCACCGAAGCCTTCGGCCGCGTCCGTGACGTCCTCGGTGCCGGACCGCGCCGCGCAGGTCGCGCCCAGCGAGCCGCTGGTCGTCACCGCGCACGCGGGCACGCTCACCTCGGTCACCGTTACCACGGACGGGGGAAGGACGATCCCCGGTTCGCTGCGCGACGGCGGCCGCAGGTGGAGCACGACGACGCCGCTGGAGTTCGGCACCACCTACCGGGTGCACGCCCTGGCCGAGGACGTCGAGCGGAAGCCGTCGGCACCGCTGAACTCGACCTTCAGCACGGTCAAGCCCGTGGACACCGTCACCGTCGAGCGGACCCGGCCCACCGACGGCGACACGGTCGGCGTCGCCATGCCGGTGTCGATCTACTTCAGCCGGCCGGTGACCGACCGGGCCGCCGTCGAGCGCCGCCTGTCGGTCGAGCCGTCGGTGCCGACCGAGGGCTCGTTCCACTGGATGAGCGACGAGCAGGTCAACTGGCGCCCCAAGGAATTCTGGAAGTCCGGCACCATCGTCCGGGTGCGCGCGCAGCTGTACGGCGTGGACACCGGCGGCGGCGTGATGGGCACCGACGACACCGAGACCAGCTTCCTCATCGGGCGCGACCAGCGCGCGATCGGTGACGTCAACACCCACACGTTCACCGTCTTCCAGGACGGCCAGCCGATCCGGGAGCTCCCGGCCTCCTACGGCAGGAGCGTCTACCCGACCCAGTCCGGCGTCCACGTGGCCTTCGAGAAGCACACCTCGACGCGGATGCGCTCGGACACCTGGGGCGGGCCGCAGAAGGGTCAGCCCGGCTACTACGACGAGGTGCTCCCGCACGCCGTGCGCATCTCCAACAACGGCGAGTTCGTGCACGTCAACGCCGCGACGGTCGGGCAGCAGGGGGTCGCCAACGTCTCGCACGGGTGCATCAACCTGTCGCCGGCCAACGGCAAGTGGTACTTCGACTTCGTGCAGATCGGCGACCCGGTGGAGATCGTCGGCTCCGACCGGCCGCTGACCCCGGCCGACGGCGACATCCCGGACTGGACGATCCCCTACGACGAGTACATCAAGGGCAGCGCCCTCTACCAGCCGCGCTGAGCTGCGTGCCGGGGCAGGAAGGCGGCGATCGCGAGCGCGAGGAGGGCCGCGGCGGCGGCCATCGCCATGATCACCTGGAAACCCGCCTCGGACGGCACGGTCAGCGCGCCGAACGTCGCGGTCAGCTGCGCGAGCACGGCGCCCGCCACCGCGCTGGAGACCGAGGTGCCGATGGCGCGCATCAAGGTGTTGAGGCTGTTGGCGGCCGCGGTCTCCGCGACGGGCACCGCCGCCATGATGAGCGCGGGCATCGCCCCGTAGGCGAGCCCGATGCCGGCGCCGATCACGCTGGAGACGAGCACGAGCTGCCAGACCGCGGACATCAGCACGATGCCCAGGACGTAGCCGGCGGCCACCACGACGGCGCCCAGCATCAGCGTCGTCTTCGGTCCCCGGGCCGTCGAAATGCGCGCGGACAGCGGCGCCATGGCCATCATCACCAGACCCGACGGGCCCATCGCCAGCCCCACGACGAACATCGTCTGCGCCAGGCCGTAGCCGGTGGCCGCGGGCAACTGCAGGAGCTGCGGCAGCGCCAGGGACATCGCGAACATGGCGAACCCGAACACCGCGGACGCGATGTTGGTGAGCAGGACCTGGCGGCGCGCGGTGGTGCGCAGGTCCACCAGCGGCCGGGAGACGCGCAGCTCCCACCAGCCCCACAGCAGGAACAGCACCGCCGACGCACCGAGCAGCCCCCCGGCTCGGGTGGCGGTCCAGCCCCACTCCGCGCCCTTGGAGATCGCCAGCAGCAGGCAGATCAGCCCGGCCGACAGCCCGATCGCGCCCACGAGGTCGAAGCGCCCGCCGCTGCGCACGCCGGATTCCGGCACGAATGCCAGCACCAGCGCGGTCGCGACAGCTCCCAGGCCCGCCGACGTCCAGAAGAGCACGTGCCAGTCGGCGCGTTCGGCCAGGAAGGCGGCCGCGGGCAGGCCGAGCGCGCCGCCGACGCCCAGCGAGGCGCTCATGGTCGCGGTGGCCGAGCCGAGCCGTTCGGCCGGGAGGACGTCGCGCATGATGCTGATCCCCAGCGGGATGACGCCCGCCGCCAGCCCCTGCAGGCTCCGCCCGATGACCATGGGCGCCAACGAGTCGCTGAGGCCGCAGACCGCGGAGCCGGCCACCAGCAGCACCAGGCTGATCAGCAGCATGCGCCGCTTGCCGTACATGTCCCCCAGCCGGCCCACGACCGGGGTCGCGACGGCCCCGGCGAGCAGCGTCGCGGTGATCGCCCACGCGGCGTCGGACGCGGACGCGCCCAGCAGCGCGGGGAGCACCGGGATCAGCGGGATGACCAGGGTCTGCATCAGCGAGACCACGATCCCGCCGAAGGCCAGCACCGCCACGACGGTGTTCGCGCGCGGCGGGCCCGAGACCACGGCGTCGGCGGCTCGGGCTGGGGCGTGGGGCATGGCAGGGCCTCCGTCGGGGTGATCGGCGTTGCCGGTCGGCTACTTTAAATCAGTTGATTGACTTAAAGTAGCGGGATCGGTTAACTGGTCGCAGACCGACCGGGAGGAGCACGCATGACCGTCGAGGGCGAACAGCTGCTGGACTACCCGATTCCCAGCGCGGCGGCGCTGGAACCGCCCGCGGAGTGGGCGCAGCTCCGGCAGGGGTGCCCGGTGGCGCGGGTGTCGCTGCCCAGCGGCGACGAGGCGTCGCTGCTCACCCGCTACGACGACGTCAAGCGGGTGCTTTCCGACCCGCGGTTCACCCGGCAGCTCAGCGCCGAAGGCGCGGCCCGAATCTCGGCCAACGAGTCGGGCGGCGTGTTCAACAGCTCGCTGGCGACCTCGCTCCCCCAGTCCGGCGACGCGCACCAGCGGTGGCGGCGGATGGTCGGCAAGTGGTTCACCGCGCGGCGGATGACCGCGCTGCGACCCGAGATCGAGGCGATGGCCGAGCGGCTCATCGACGACATGGTGGCGCGCGGCGACCACGCGGATCTCAAGGCGAGCCTCGGCTTCCCGCTGCCGGTGTGGGTCATCTGCACGATGCTCGGCGTGCCGGACAGCGACCGGGACAAGTTCGCGCACTGGTCCGACACACTGCTCAACCTGACCCGCTACGAGCAGGCGGAGATCGACGCGGCGCAGGCCGAGTTCGTCGAGTACATGGCCGCCCACATCGCCGCCAAGCGCGCGGCGCCGGGCGACGACCTGCTCAGCGAGCTGATCGCGGGCACCGACGCCGAGGGCCGCCGGCTCAGCGACGCGGAACTGGTGGGCACCGGCCAGGGCCTGCTGGTCGCCGGGCACGAGACCACGGCGAACATGATCGGCAAGATGGTGGCGATGCTGCTGGCCGACCGCACGCGGTGGGAACGGCTGCTCGCGGACCGCTCCCTGGTGCGCACCGCGGTGGAGGAGGCGCTGCGGTTCGATGCCAACCCCGGCTTCGGCATGCCGCGCTACATCGGCGAGGACGCCGAGGTCGCCGACATCGAGCTGCCCGCGGGGACGACCGTGGTGTGCAGCATGGCCGCGGCCAACCGCGACGCCACGGCGTTCGACGGCGCCGACGAGATGGACCTCGGCCGCAGCCCGAACCCGCACCTGGCCTTCGGCGCCGGGGCGCACTCCTGCCTGGGGCAGGCGTTGGCCCGCACCGAGCTGCAGGCCGTGCTCGACGTGCTGCTCCGCCGGCTCCCCACGCTGGAGCTCGCTGTGGCGCCGGAAGACCTCAACCGGGTCGAGGGCCTCGCCGTCGGCGGCCTCCGCGAACTTCCGGTGCGGTGGTGACGATGGCCGGGAAGACCGTCCGGGCGGAGCGGGTCAACGCGACGCGGGAACAGATCTTGGCGGCGGCGGAACGGCTTTTCGCCGAGCACGGGGTGTTCGCCGTGTCCAACCGCCAGGTCAGCGAGGCCGCGGGGCAGGGCAACAACACCGCGGTCGGCTACCACTTCGGCACCAAGGCCGACCTGGTGCGGGCGATCGCGCGCCGGCACTCCGAGCAGATCGAGCGGCTGCGCCTGACCATGGTCGCCGAGGCCGACGGCTCCACCGACGTGCGGGACTGGGTGGCCTGCCTGGTCTGCCCGGTCACCGAGCACCTGGCCGCCCTCGGCAGCCCCACCTGGTTCGCCCGGTTCGGGGCGCAGGTCATGACCGATCCCGCGCTGCGCGAGATCATGATCGACGAGTCCCTCACCGCGCCGTCGCTGCTGACGGTCCTCGACGGCCTCAACCGGTGCCTGCCCGACCTGCCGGTCGACGTGCGGCTGGAGCGCGGCGACATGGCCCGCCAGCTCATGGTGCACATGTGCGCCGAGCGCGAACGCGCTCTCGCCGAAGGCACCGCCACACCGCGGAACAACTGGCAGGGCGCCGCGAGCGGCTTGATCGACGCTATCGTCGGGATGTGGCTGGCACCGGTCACGCGTTGATTTCCGTTCGGACCAGCCGAATTCCGCCCGAGGAGGATGCTCGTGAAGGTGACCGTCGACGAGGACAGGTGTTGCGGCGCAGGGCAATGCGCGCTGCTCGCCCCCGAGGTGTTCGACCAGCGGGAGGACGACGGGGTCGTGATCCTGCTCGACGCGGCACCGGCCGAGCCGCTGCACGCCGCGGTCCGCGAGGCGGCCGGCGTGTGCCCGGCGGCGGCGATCGAGCTGGGCGAGAACGCGTGAGCGCGCCCGCAGGCGTGCTGGTGGTCGGCGCGTCCGCCGCCGGCATCGCCACCGCAGATGCGTTGCGCCGCAAGGGATATCACGATTCCCTGACCCTCCTGGGCGCCGAGTCGCATCTGCCCTACGACCGCCCGCCGCTGTCCAAGCAGGTCCTCTCCGGGACCTGGGAGGCCGAGCGGGTGCGGCTCCGGTCGCCGGAGAAGCTGGCCGAACTGGACGCCGACATCATCCTCGGCGACCCGGCGGTCGGCCTGGATCCGGCGACCCGCACCGTCCGCACCGCCTCCGGCCGAACCCTGACCGCCGGAACCATCGTCGTGGCGACGGGGCTGCGGCCCCGCACGCTGCCCGGCCAGGACGGCCTGACCGGCGTGCACGTGCTGCGCACCGTCGACGACTCCCTGGCGCTGCGGTCCGCCCTGCTGAGCGCGACGCGGGTGGTCGTCGTCGGGGACGGCGTCCTCGGCACCGAAATCGCCGCCACGGCAAGGGGAATGGGCGCGGACGTGACACTGGTCGGCCCGCAGCCGGCGCCGATGGCGAGCCAGTTCGGCACCCTGGTCGGCGGGCTGCTCGGGGAACTGCACGCCGAGCGCGGCGTCCGGCTGCGGCTGGGCGCGGCCGTCGACGGGCTGACCGGGCGGGACGGCAGGGTCACCGGCGTGCGCCTGGACACCGGCGACGAACTGCCCGCCGACGTCGTCGTGGTGGCGCTCGGCGCCGCGCCGGCGACGGAATGGCTCGCGGAAAGCGGGCTGCAGCTGGACAACGGGCTCGTCTGCGACTCCCGCTGCCGTGCGGCGGAAGGGATCTACGGCGCCGGGGACGTGGCCCGCTGGCAGCACGACGCGCTCGGCGTCCCGCTGCGGCTGGAGAACCGGACCAACGCCACCATGCAGGCGAACGCCGTCGCGGCCAACATCCTCGGCGAGGACCAGCCCTACTCCCCCGTGCCGCACTTCTGGACCGACCAGTACGACACCAAGATCCAGGTCCACGGCCTGCCCACGGCCGCCGCCGAAGCGACCATCGTGGACGGAGACCCGGCGGACGGGCGATTCGTCGCGATGTACCACCGCGATGGCGAGGCCGTGGGCGTGCTGGGCTGGAACATGCCCAAGCAGACCCGGTTGCGCCGCGGCGAGGTCGTCGAGGCGCTGTCCGCACCGGTCCGGTGACGATCCAGGAAGGGCAAGTGATGATCCCAGTTCGCGAGGAATCGGCGGATGTCCCGGAGTTCCCGATGGCCCGGGCGGCGGGCTGCCCGTTCGACCCGCCGCCAGACCTGCGGTCCCGGCAGGAGGCGGGGCCGCTCGCGAAGGTCCGGCTGTGGGACGGCAGCACCCCTTGGCTGGTAACCCGCTACGCGGAGCAGCGGACGCTGCTGGCCGATCCGCGGGTCAGCGCCGACATCACTCGCCCCGGCTACCCCAGCTCGGCGCCGGTCAGGCCGGGCGGTTCCGGCGTCAGCTTCATCCTGATGGACGATCCCGAGCACGCCAGGCTGCGGCGGATGGTGACCGCGCCGTTCACCGTCAAGCGGGTGGCCGCGATGCGCCCGGCCGTGCAGAAGATCGTGGACGACCTGATCGACGAAATGCTCGCCGGCCCGAACCCGGTGGACCTGGTCGAGGCGTTCGCGCTGCCGGTGCCGTCGCTGGTGATCTGCGAACTGCTCGGCGTCCCCTACTCCGATCACGACTTCTTCCAGGAGAACAGCAAGACCATCATCAAGCGGGACGCGAGCCCCGACGACCGCACCGCCGCGATGGGCCGGCTGGCCGGGTACCTGGACGAACTCGTCGGCGCGAAGCTCGCGAACCCCGGCGACGACCTGCTGTCCCGGCTGACCGAGCGGGTCGCGGCCGGGGAACTGGCCCGGGACGAAGCGGCGCGGATGGGCGTGCTGCTGCTGATCGCCGGGCACGAGACCACCGCGAACATGATCGCCCTCGGCACGCTCGCCCTGCTGGAGCACCCGGAACAGCTGGCGCTGCTGCGCGAGTCCGACGACCCGAAGCTGGTCGCCGGCGCGGTCGAGGAACTGCTGCGCTACCTGCACATCACGCACAACGGGCGGCGCCGGGTGGCGCTGGAGGACATCGAGATCGGCGGTCACGTCATCCGCGCCGGTGAGGGCCTGATCATGGCCAACGACATCGGCAACCGCGATCCCGAGGCGTTCCCCGATCCCGACCGGCTGGACCTCACCCGCGACGCCCGCCACCACGTGGCCTTCGGCTTCGGCGTGCACCAGTGCCTCGGGCAGCCGCTCGCGCGGATGGAGCTGCAGGTCGTCTACAGCACGCTCTACCGGCGCATCCCCACCCTGCGGCTGGCCGAAGACCTGGCGCAGATCCCGTTCAAGCACGACGGTTCCGTCTACGGCGTCTACCGCCTGCCGGTCACCTGGTGACCGGCCGACCCGAGGAGTTCCGATGAAGGTGACCATCGACCAGGACAAGTGCGTCTCGTCCGGTCAGTGCGTGCTGGCCGCGGAAGAGGTCTTCGACCAGCGCGACGAGGACGGCGTCGTGGTGCTGCTCAACGCGAATCCGCCCGCCGAACTCGCCGAGGACGTCCAGCAGGCCGCGGTGCTGTGCCCGGCGCTGGCCATCGTCGTGGAGGACTGACGATCGTTCAGGCCTTGGCCCGTCGGCGAGCCCGGTAGGCCGCGGCCTTGACGCGGTTGCCGCACTCGTCCATCCCGCACCAGGTGCGCCGGGCGCCGCGCGAGCGGTCGAGGTAGATGCGGGTGCAGTCGTTGCGACCGCATTCCTTGAGACAGGCGTGGGGATCGCCGAGCACGGCGATACCGCTCCTGGCTATGTGAGCCAGCACTGCACGGAGATCTCCCGACATGTGCAGCCCCGCGTCGCTGAGCTTGATCGAGGGCAACGGCGCGGCGGCCGCGCCGTTGACGATTTGCAGGCAGCCCGGGTCGAAGGGCCGGTCGAGCACGCGATCGAGGGCGAGCCGGTAGAGCGCTTCGCGCAGTGACAGCGCGAACTCGAAGGTTGCGAAGTCGGCGGTGACCCGTTCCGGGAGCTCGGCGCATTCGGCCACCCACCGCTCCAGGTCTGCGGGCGCGGCCAGGGCATCGATGGGCTCGTCCCGGCGAGACCCCACGGTGCCGGCCAGGTCGAGGGCCGGGTTGCCGCTCACGAATGCGAAATCCACGTCACCATCTTGACCGGTGACGAACCTGGGGGCAACATCGTCACCTGTCAAACCGGTGACGCCAGCCCCAGGAGGAGATCGCGTGGCAGAGATCCGCGACATCGAGGTCGTCGTCTTCGACGTCCTCGGAACACTGGTCGACGAACCCAGCGGACTGCGAGCGGCGATTCGCGACGCGGTGCCCGCGTCCGACGATGCGACGGTCGACGAGCTGCTCGCTTCGTGGCTGGAGCACGTCGAGCTCGAACAGCAACGCATCGCGGAAGGACATCGCGCGTACGCCAACTCCGAGATCATCGACGGAGAGGCCGCTCGGCTGGTGGCCGACAGCGCCGGACTCACAGATCCGGCGGCCATCGCCCGGCTGGCCACGGCGGGTCAGCGGCTGCCGCCCTGGGGCGACACCGTCGCCGGTCTGGAGCGGCTCGCGAAGCACTTCGCCGTGCTCGGGCTCTCCAACGCCAGCCGCACCGCATTGATGCGGCTCAGCGCGCATGCGGGGTTGCGCTGGCACCAGGCCTTGCCCGGCGAAGCCGCCCTGGCCTACAAGCCTGCGCCGGAGGTCTACCGGCTCGCGATCGACACCGCCGGCTGCCCGCCAGAACGCGTGCTCATGGTGGCCGCCCACGCCTGGGACCTCCGCGCGGCCCAGGCGGCCGGCATGCGGACCGCCTACGTCCACCGGCCGGGAGGAGATCCGCCGACGAGCTCCGACACCTTCGACTGGCGGTTCGACGACCTGGACGACCTGACCACCGCGCTGACGGCGGGCTGACCAGGTCGCAGTCAGCCCAGCGCAGTGCCCGTGACCCACGGGTTCAGGAGTCGTTTCCGAAAGTGGCGCGGGCCCGCGCAAGGCGTGACCGCCCGGAACGCGAGCGCGTCGATTTCGCGCGAAATCGACGCTCCACGTGAGGGCGCGGCGGCGATTTCGCGCGAAATCGCCGCCCAGCCGGATCCGCCACTCACGCCCGAACAGTTCCGGCTCCACAGCGCCCCGGAACGTCACGACGAACCCGTCGGCCGCCGCGTACGCGGTCTACCTCGGCGCGGCCGCGCTGAGCAGCGCCGCCGCCGCACCCGAGGACGTCAAGTCCTATGTGGACACCGCGCTGGAATCCTTCGGCGTGCCGGCGAATCGCTAGCGCACCTGCGTCCGGAAACGAAGAAGCACACGACCTGCGCACAGGCCGTGTGCTCTGCTACCGACTCAGTCGGCGTGCGCGCCGCTCGCCGCGGCCTGCGGCAGCGGCGTCCCGCGCGGCGGGATCGCGTCGGCCTCGGCCGGATCGACGGCCGCCAGCGAGCCGTCGGCCGCGCTGTGCGCGATGGCCAGCATCGACCGCAGCGCCGAGTCGATCTGCGCCTGCTCGTGCTCCGCACCCATGTCGCTCAGCTCGATGAGCACGCTACCGCTGCCGCGCAGCCCGTAGGCGTTGCGGGCGATGCCCTGGTAGTCGCCGCCCGGGTACTGCGACACGTTCGCGCCGCCCTCGGTCATCGACCGCTGCGCCACCACCGAGATCTGCTTGGCCAGCTCGATGTCGTCCGCTTCGACGCCCGGGGTCGTCGGCCACAGCAGCGACGCGGTGATCTCGCGCCCCGAACCGTCGACGTAGCGGCCCTGCATGTGGTAGTCGACCACGATCTGCGGCTGGAACTCCGCGTAGTGGCGCTGGATCAGGCCGGCCTCGGTGGCGGGGTTGTCCTCGGGCGCGACCGCGGGGTCGTGGTAGCGGTTGATGTCGTAGCCCTTGCCCGCCTCGCCGTACTCGGGGTCGGCGTCGGGCGCGTAGTTGTAGCGCCAGTTCTGCTCGTGGCCATCGGGGTTCGCCCGCACCACGATGTCGACGGTCACCTGCGACCGCAACCAGCGCTGGTAGTCGCTCCGGTCGACGCCGACGTCGCGCAGGAACTCCAGCGCGGCGGGCGTGCCGAGCGGCTCGTCACCGTGCTGCTGCGTGACGTAGAGGATGCGCAACGGCCCGTCGCCGACCCGCGCGCTCCACACCGGCCTGCCCTGGTTGGACTCGCCGATCGCGTCCACCCGGATCGCGCCGCGGCTGCGCCACTGGAGCTCCTGCAGCTCCCGGGCGAGCTCTTCCGTGCTGGGCCGCGGGTCTACCCGGCCGGGCGGCGCGGCCTGCGAAGGCGCGACGAACCCCAGGACGGAAAGGACCGCTACGACAACGGAAAGCAGCGCTATGCGCGTCGACTTCACCATGACGCAGGAGTCTGCCCCGCCGAACGGCCGCACCACAAGATCCGGAGCCCAATTCCCTTGCACCGGCAACGATCGGCGGGTCCACTTCACCGCCAGGCGCTGACGCGCTCCCGACCGCGACGGCCCGACCGGTTCGTGTCGGCGCCTGCCGTCGACCGCCCAGCGCGAACCCGTTGGCGCCGAACGAAACCCGGGCACCGAGCGGCGCTGTTCGGGTGGCGCGGTTAGCCCGTTCGTGCCCGCCGGCCGTGGTCCGCCCCAACGCCGTCCGTCCCCGGGCCTACGTTTGCGCTACGTGACAACAGGCCGGGCGTGGAGAGGACGAGGACGTGCAGCAGGTGATCACGGCGGGACAGGTGCTCATCGGCCCGGGCAGCGGATTCGGGACGGTGGCGTGCTGGTCGAGGACGACACCATCGTCGCCGTCGGCGACCGCCGGGAGATCGAGCAGCAGGCCGCGCCGCACTTCCCCACGACGTCCACGCTGCTGCCCGGGCTGATCAACGCGCACGTGCACCTCTGCTTCGACGCCGCGCCGCACTTCCTGGAGAACCTGACCCGGGCGGCACGCCCACGGCACGGAGTCGACGACCTGCGCAACTTGCGGCTGGTCCGCTCCCGCGGGCGCGAGTTCCAGCCGCCGGGCTGACCGGGCCGCGGCGAATTGACCCGTGTTCCCCGCCCGCGAATGCACCAGATCCGCGGTCGTTCCAGCGCTTAGGGTCGTGGTGTGACGGCTTTCCCGGTGCCACAGCGCATGGATTCCTCCGTCGTCCTCGTCATCGCGTGACCGTTGGTTCCCACCGGCGGCGCGCTGCGGATCGCTTTGTCCGAGAAAGGTTTCTGGAGTCGTGACGACCTGCGAGGATCCGGTGTCCGCGACCGGCCGGTCGACCGTCAGGGGCTGGCTCGCGGTGCTGGCCGTGTCCCTGGGCATCTTCTCCCTGATGACCTCCGAGCTGTTGCCGGTGGGTCTGCTGTCCCCGGTCGGTTCCGAGCTGGACGTGTCGGAGGGCGCCGCGGGCCTGATGCTGACCGTTCCCGGCCTCGTCGCCACCGTCTCCGCGCCGCTGGTCACGGTCGCGACCGGCCGGCTCGACCGCCGCGTCGTGCTGGCGGCCCTGATCGGCCTGGTCGGCGCCGCCAACCTCGCCTCCGCCTTCGCGACCGGCTTCACCACCGTCCTGATCGCCCGCTTCCTGATCGGCATCAGTGTGGGCGGCTTCTGGTCCATCTCCGGCGGAATCGCGCTGCGCCTGGTCCCGGAGCGGCATGCGCCCCGGGCGACCGCGGTCATCTTCGGCGGGGTCGAAACCGCGTCCGTCTTCGGCGTTCCCATCGGCACGTTCCTCGGCGACCTCACCGGCTGGCGCAACGCGTTCGCGGCGGTGGGCGTCCTCGGACTCGTCTCCCTGGTCTGCATCGCCCTGCTGATGCCGAAGGTGCCGGCCCGGCGGACGATCGGATTCGCCGACCTACCGCGGGTCTTCCTGGGCAACGCGGGCGTGCGGGCCGGCATCGCCATCACGTTCCTCGGCGTCACCGGCCACTTCCTGGCCTACACGTTCATCCGGCCGATCCTCCAGGCCGACGGCGTCGACGGCGCGCTGATCGGCGTGCTGCTGCTGGCGTTCGGCCTCGCCGGGATCTGCGGCAACTTCGTCGCCGGCGCCCTCATCGCCAGGCGGATGCGGCAGACCGCCGCGGGCATCGCCGCGATCCTCGCCCTGGCCATGGTCGTCCTCGCCGTCGTCGACAACACCGCCGTCACCGCAGCCGCCGTCCTGGTGCTGTGGGGCGCGGGCTACGGCGCGCTGCCGGTCACCTTCCAGACCTGGATCCTCAAGGCCGCGCCGGAGACGACCGAGGCCGCATCCTCGCTGTACGTCTCGACGTTCAACCTGTCCATCGCGCTCGGCTCGCTCGTCGGCGGCCTGGCCGTCGACGGAATCGGCACCACGAGCGTGCTGTGGTTCGGCGCGGCGCTCGCCGTCCTCGCCCTGTTCGTGGTGGGCGGATCGCGCCGCGCGAAGGCCACCACCTCGCGATGAGCGTCCACAAGGGACGCTGGGCTCAGGGCTGCAGCCCCGGGAACCGCCGCGTGCGATCCACGCAGTAGACGCGCAGGCCGTCGACCAGGGCCTGGATGGAAGGCCGCGCGTAGTGGGCGGCGTCCCATCCCGCGTGGAGGGGCACCGTCAGCGGACCTTCGGCGGTGCGCACGATCAGGTCCCGCAGGCCGAACCGGGCCTCGTCGGTGACCAGGCAGATCCCCCGGCCCGCCGCGGCTAGGGCCTGGGCGAAGGCCGAGGAGCCGGTCTCGACGACACCGGCCGGCGTCAGGCCCTCCCGGCTGATGGCCTCGTCGACGACCAGCCGGGCCACGTTCGACCGGGTCATCACGATCAGCGGCTCGGCGACCAGCTCGGCGAGGTCGATCGTGGTGCGCCCGCCCAGGGGGTGCTCGGCGGGGACCTGGGCCAGCACCGGGGTGCGCCCCAGGAAGGCCGACTCCAGCGAGGCCGGGGCCGGGAAGGTCGAGATGCCGATGTCGGCGTCGCTGCGCATCAGCGTCTCGAAGACCCGGCTCGGCTCCTCCTGGATGGCATCGCGGAGCGTGGGCCCCGCCGCGCCGCCGCCCGCCATGAACGGGGCCAGCAGGGACGCGACCGTGGCGGGCGCGGCGACCACGGTGAGCGCCGCCTCCTCCCCCTCGCCCATGGCGGCCATCGTCTCGGCGGCCTGCTCGGCGCGGCGCACCAGGTCCTGGGCGACCGGGCGGAAGCGGCGGCCGGCGGCGTTGAGCGTCAGCGACCCGGGGCGGCGCGTGAACAGCGAAACCCCCAGGTCCCGCTCCAGGGCGCTCAGCTGGCGGGACAGGGAGGGCTGCGCGACGTGCACCATGCGGGCCGCAGCCGTGACCGATTCGGACTCGGCGACGGCGAGGAAGTAGCGCAACACTCGCAGCTCCACGTCGGCCTCCCTTCCCATCATGCCTCCGAGGCATCGGATTGCTAGCAATCAAGTATTAGACGACATCGGAGGCCGAACTCAAACTATGGGCTGTCCAACACACCCGCCCGGCTCCTCCGGTGAGAACCCGCACCGAAGGCTCCGCTACCGCCGGAGACCCCATGAACGTCCCACGCCCCGCCGGGGTTGCCCGCGCCTCCAGCCAGGCCCGCCGCGCGGGTCTCGCCTCCTTCGTCGGCACCACCATCGAGTGGTACGACTTCTACATCTACGGAACGGCGTCCGCGCTGGTCTTCGGGAAGCTGTTCTTCCCCGCGGTGTCGCCCGCCGCGGGTGTGCTCGCCTCCTTCGCGACCTTCTGGGTCGGTTTCCTCGCCCGGCCGCTGGGCGGGATCATCTTCGGCCACTTCGGCGACCGCATGGGCCGCAAGGGCACGCTGGTCACCACGCTGCTGCTGATGGGCGTCGCCACCTTCCTGATCGGCGTGCTGCCCACCCATGCGCAGATCGGCGTCGCCGCCCCGTTCCTGCTGGCGCTGCTGCGCGCCGTCCAGGGCATCGCCGTCGGCGGCGAGTGGGGCGGCGCGGTCCTGATGGCGTCCGAGAACGCGCCGAAGGGCCGGGGTTCCTTCTTCGCGATGCTGGTGCAGCAGGGCTCCCCGGCGGGGGCGATCCTGGCCACGCTGGTCTTCCTGGCCGCGGGCACCCTGGACGACGCCGCCTTCCTCGCGTGGGGCTGGCGCGTGCCGTTCCTGCTGTCCGGGGTCCTCGTCGTGGTCGGCCTGCTGATCCGCATGAAGGTCGAGGAGTCCGGCGAGTTCGAGCGGGTCAAGTCCAGCGGCGACGTGGTGCGGCTGCCGGTCGCCGAGGTGCTGCGCACCGCCTGGCGGACCGTGCTGCTCGGCATCGGCGCCTCGATCATGGGCATCTCGACCGCCTACTTCACCAACACGTTCGTGCTCTCCTGGACCACCAACGAGCTGCACATGAACCGGCAGACGATGCTCTACGTCCTGCTCGCGATCTCGGTGGTGCAGTTCCTGTGGCAGCCGGTCGCCGCGCTGATTTCCGAGCGGGTCGGCGAGGCCCGGTTCATGGTGTGCTCGCTGCTGGTCAACGCCGTCGTCGCCGTCCCGATGTTCCTGCTGATCAACACCGCGCAGCCGCTGCTGGTCTTCGCCGGCATCGCGCTCGCCACCGTCAGCGGCTCCGGGTACTACGCCGTGCTGGCCGGTTTCCTCGCCCGCGCCTTCCCCTCCCGGATCCGCTACACCGGGATCTCGCTGGCCTACCAGCTCTGCTCGACGCTCATCGGCGGCACGACGCCGTTCGCGGCCCAGGCCCTGCTGACCTCCAGCGGCGGTTCCTTCTGGCCGGTGGCCGCGTTCTACGTGGCCCTGCTGCTGATCACGACCGCGAGCGTCGACGGTCTTGCCCGCTTCGGCGCGCGGCGAGCGGCCCAGGAACAGCCCGCCCAAGCCATCGCCTGACCCATCCAGAGAAGGAGTTGACCAATCGTGCGCCTCGACGCGATCTTCCACAATGGACGGTTCACCACCCTCGACCCGGACCGACCGGCGGCCCACACCGTCGGCGTCCTGGGCGGCCGGATCGCCGCGCTCGACGACGAGGTGGCGGGCTGCACGTCCGACGTGGTGGTCGACCTCGGCGGCGCGCACGCAGTGCCGGGCTTCAACGACGCACACCACCACCTCAGCCTGGTCGGCAAGGGGCTGCGCGAGCTGGACGTCTCCTACGAGGCCGCGCCGAGCCTCGACGCGCTCTACCAGGCGGTGGCCGAGCGGGCGGCGACGCTGCCGGCCGACGCGTGGGTGACGGGCTCGGGCTACGACCAGAACAAGATCGGCGCCCACCCGACCGCCGAAGCGCTCGACCGGGCCGCACGGGGTCGCCCGGTGTGGCTGATGCACACCTCGCACCACATGGCCGTGGCCAACACGGAGGCGTTCAAGCGGGCCGGGTTCACCGACCTCGCGGACGTGCCCGACATGCCGGGCGGCCACGTCGTGCGCGACGCGGGCGGGCGCGCGGTGGGGCTGCTCCAGGAGACCGCGATGCAGCTGGTCGAGCACGTGCTCCGGCCGGAGCCGACCGAGGAGTGGGTCGCCAACATCGCCGCCGCCTCGGAGGCTGCGCTCGCGATCGGGCTGACCAGCGCGACGGAGCCGGGCATCGGCGTCGTCGACGGCATCGGCAACGGCCCCGCCGACCTGGACGCCTACATGCGCGCGCGGGAAGGGGGGCTGCTCGGCGTCCGGATGACGGTCATGCCCTACATCACCGCGCTGCACGACTGCGGCGCGCTGGAGCCGGGCAACACCTGGTACGGCCTCGACCTCGGCCTGCGCACCGGGTTCGGCGACGAGTGGCTGCGCATCGGGCCGACGAAGATCCTCTCCGACGGTTCGCTGATCGGCCGGTCCGCGGCGATGTGCTGCGACTACCACGACTCCCCCGGCAACAGCGGGCTGCTGCAGTACGAGCGGGAGCAGATCCGCCGCTACATCGTCGAGGCGCACCGCTGCGGCTGGCAGGTCGCCACGCACGCCATCGGCGACGCCGCCCTCGACGTCGTCCTCGACTCCTACGAGGAGGCGCAGCGGCTGCACCCGCGCACGGATGTACGGCACCGGATCGAGCACGCGGCGGTGACGAGCGCCGAGCAGGTCGCCCGGATCGCCGAGCTCGGCCTGATCCCGGTGCCGCAGGGCCGGTTCCTGTCGGAGATCGGCGACGGCATGCTGGCGGCCCTCGGGCCCGAGCGGGGGCAGCTCGCCTACCGGATGCGCTCGTTCCTGGACGCGGGAGTGGTGCTGCCGGGTTCCACGGATGCACCGGTGGTCGCCCCCGACCCGCTGCTGAGCATCCACGACATGGTGAACCGGCGAACCGCCTCGGGCGCGCCGATCGGCCCGGACGAAGCCGTGACGGCGCACGAAGCCCTGCGCGCTTACACGATCGGCTCGGCCCATGCCGTCCACGAGGAGCACATCAAGGGCACCCTCGCCCGGGGCATGCTCGCCGACTTCACGGTCCTCAGCGACGATCTGCTGAGCGTGGCGCCGGAACGCATCGGTGAGCTCACGGTGGGCGCGACGGTCGTCGGCGGGCGGATCGCCCACAACACCGGAGCGTTGAAGACCGCCTGAACGCGCCGCAGCCGCCGCCGCACAACCTGCGGCGGCGGTTCAGGCTCCGGGCGCGATGATGCGGCCGTAAGGCGTGGTCAGGTGTTGCGGCGGGCGGGACAGGTGCAGTGCGGCGTGGTAGCTGCCCCCGGCCTCCTTCCCGGCGGGGTCGGCTCCGGTGGCCTCGACGGCCGCGATGGCGTAGTGCTGCTCATCCGGGTCGGTGAACCGGCGTTGCACGAAGGTGCGGTCCGCGTCGACCTCGGTGACGAGCCCGTGTTCGGCGAGGGCGTCGGCGATCGGCCGGTAGGTCCCGGTGCGCAGGACGAAAGCGGCCACCCACACCGGATCGGCGGCCGCGTGCAGCAGTTGGTGGAAGGTCCGGGCGGAGAGGAAGCTGACGCCGCCGGTCACGGTGATCAGGTTCGCCGGAGCGACGGCCCGCAAGAACGCCGGGGACGCGGACGCGGTCTCCAGGTTCTCGGTGAAACCGGCGTCGAGCAGGCCGGCGGCCACCGCGTAGTCGATCGCGGGGGCGGCGATGTCCAGGCCCACCACCGGGACTGCGTCCGCGCAGCGGCGGGCGGCGTAGAAGTCCTTGTCGCGCTCGATCAGCTCGGCGGTCCCCAGCTCGGCCACGTCCGGCGAGGTGTAGTGGGCGTGGAGGTCGTCGAAGGTCAGGTCGTGGTTGAGCAGCGCGGCGTTGATGCCGTAGGAGCAGCACAGGTCCAGCACCGTCACCCGCCCGGACCTCGCCCGTTCCGCCAGGAGGCGGCGGAACACCGGTTGGGCGTGGTGCGGCGTCCGGTAGCCGTACCGGCCGAGGCTGCGGAAGTAGGCGCGGGGGTCGGGCTGGTCGTAGATCTCGTCGAACGGCGTCCTGTTTCCCCTGGACTGCGACATGCCTCGATTCTGGCAGCGCGCCCGGGTTTCCGAGGCCCGCTGATCATCTGCAACACCTTCGGACCAAGGCTTCGTCCGGATCGGTGAACGCGCTTGCTTCACGGCGCACACCGCCTCCGGCGGCGCAATCCACCGCGCCAGACGGGAGTTCCATTCAAGATCCAATGTGGACCTCCCTGCCGTGTTGGCCCGGCAGGTCGTAGGCGAAGGACTGGCCCGCCCAGTTCACCACCACGTTCTACGTGGCATCGGTGGCGTTGAAGGCGATCAGCGCCTCGGAGCCGTCCGGGTCGCGCCAGGCGACGTTGCGCACCGCGCCGGGCTTGACGAACTTGGTCAGATGGCCCGTCGAGCAGTACTCGATCCGGACTCCGCGTCAGCCCGCCTGATCGGCGGATTCCGGCAGGTTCCAGAGGCCGCTCGCGGTGCCGTTGGAGACGTGCTCCTCGTAGACCGCGACCTTGTGGTCGATCAGAGCGAGGCAGTCGGTGAGCTCGTTGATCCGGTCGACGACCTGCCGCTGGTGCTCGCGCAGCAGCGCGAGCCGCTCGTCCTCGTTGCCGGGTCCGCTGCGGACCAGCTCGGCGAAGTGCCGGATGGTCGCCAGCGGCATCCCCGAGGCGCGGAACTTGGTGCAGTTGACCAGCCACTCGACGTCCAGCCGGCGGTAGACGCGGCGACCGCTGGAATTGCGCCGCACCGGGCCGATCAGCAGGCCCTCGCGTTCGTAGAAGCGCAGGGCGTGCACGCTCAGCCCGGTGCGTTCCACGACCTGTCCGATGCTGAGCTCCGAGGCGCTGTGGGTCATGCCGCGAGCCTACTGATTTGACCTAGAGCGGGCTCTAGCTCATAGCGTCCGCCGCATGACAGCAACCGCAACACCGCAGGGCAGGATCGGATCCGGGTTCGGCGCCCGCAGCACCGCCGCCGAAGTCCTGCGCGGGATCGACCTCACCGGCAAGCTCGCGATCGTCACGGGCGGCTACTCCGGCATCGGTCTGGCGACCACCCGCGCGCTCACCGACGCGGGGGCTCACGTCGTCGTCCCCGCCCGCCGGGTGGCCGAGGCGCGGGAAGCCCTCGGGGATGTCGAGGTGGCCGGGATGGACCTCGCCGATCTGGACAGCGTCCGCGGCTTCGCCGAAGGGTTCCTCGCCTCCGGCCGCCGCATCGACCTGGTCATCAACAGCGCCGGGACCATGGCCTGCCCGGAGACTCGGGTCGGTCCGGGCTGGGAGATGCAGTTCGCGGTGAACCACCTCGGCCACTTCGCGCTGATCAACCTGCTGTGGCCGGCGATCGCGCCGGGTGCGCGCGTCGTCTCGGTGTCCTCGGCGGGCCACCAGTTCTCCGGGATCCGGTGGGACGACCCGCACTTCGAGCGCGGCTACGACAGGTTCCTGGCCTACGGCCAGTCGAAGACCGCGAACGCGCTGTTCGCCACCCACCTCGACGCGCTCGGCCGGGATCGCGGCGTGCGGGCGTTCTCGCTGCACCCCGGCGCCATCCTCACGCCGCTGGTGCGCCACCTGCCCAAGGAGGAGATGGTCGCGGCAGGCTGGATCGACGCGGCGGGCAACCTGGTGAACAGCGACTTCAAGACGCCGGAGCAGGGCGCGGCGACGCAGGTCTGGGCGGCGACGTCCCCGCGGCTGGCCGGGATGGGCGGCGCCTACTGCGAGGACTGCGACATCGCCGAACCCACCGACAGCACCGAAGGCTGGACCGGCGTGCGCGACTACGTGACCGACCCGGGCCAGGCGGCCCGGCTGTGGGCGCTCTCCGCCGAGCTGACCGGCGTCGACGCCTTCGCCTGACGGCGGCAGCCGACGTCGTGAGCGTTTTGGACTGCTATGGCGGCCCAAAACGCTCACGACCCCCGATCG
The DNA here is from genome assembly GCF_004348985.1 of Saccharopolyspora elongata. Taxonomy (GTDB): domain Bacteria; phylum Actinomycetota; class Actinomycetes; order Mycobacteriales; family Pseudonocardiaceae; genus Saccharopolyspora; species Saccharopolyspora elongata. The sequence goes on from NZ_SMKW01000015.1 coordinate 29,675, forward strand.
CTCCGGCGCGGTCTCGTCCAGGCCGGGGCTCCGCACGAGGCGAGGGCCGCCCCTGACCGGCTCGGTCAGGGGCGCCCCTCGCCTCACGGCGAACAGCTTTCGATCACACCATCGGACGATCGGTGGGAGCGATCGGCGACGGCAGGATCTTGCGACCCGCCAGGTAGCGGTCGACCCCGGCCGCCGCGGAGCGGCCCTCGGCGATCGCCCAGACGATCAGGGACTGGCCGCGGCCCATGTCCCCCGCCGAGAAGACTCCGTCCACACTGGACATGAAGTTCTCGTCCCGGGCAACGTTGCCGCGGGCGTCCAGGGATACGCCCAGATCCTCCAGCAGACCCGCTCGCTCCGGGCCGACGAAGCCCATCGCGAGCAGCACCAGCTGCGCGGGCAGCTCCCGCTCCGTGCCCTCGACCGGCTCGAAGCCGGTGTCGGTGCGCCGCACCTCCACCAGCCGCAACGCCCGCACGCGGCCCTGGTCGTCGCCCAGGAACTCCTGGGTGTTGACCGAGTACAGGCGCTCGCCGCCCTCCTCGTGCGCCGAGGACACCCGGTAGATCATCGGGTAGGTCGGCCACGGGTGGGCCTCGGAACGCGACTCCGGCGGCATCGGCATGATCTCCAGCTGCGTCACCGAAGCCGCGCCCTGCCGGTGCGCCGTGCCGACGCAGTCCGCGCCCGTGTCACCGCCGCCGATGACGACCACGTGCTTGCCCTCGGCGTGGATCGGCGAGCGCGCGAGGTCGCCCTCCTGCACCTTGTTGGCCAGCGGCAGGTACTGCATCGCCTGGTGCACGCCGTCCAGCTCGCGCCCCGGCGCCGGCAGATCGCGCGCCTGCGTCGCACCACCGGCGAGGACCACCGCGTCGTAGTCGTCGCGCAGCTGCTCCACCGTCACGTCCACGCCGACGTTCACGCCGGTGCGGAATTCGGTGCCCTCGGCCCGCATCTGGCCCAGCCGCCGGTCCAGCCGCTGCTTCTCCATCTTGAATTCCGGGATGCCGTAGCGCAGCAGCCCGCCGATGCGGTCCGCCCGCTCGTAGACCACGACGCTGTGGCCCACGCGGGTCAGCTGCTGCGCCGCGGCGAGCCCGGCGGGCCCGGAGCCGACCACGGCGACCTTCTTGCCCGTGCCCGCGCGGGGCAGCTGCGGGCGGACGTGACCGGCTTCCCAGGCCTTGTCGATGATGGTGATCTCGACCTGCTTGATGCTGACCGGGTCGGAGTTGATGCCGACCACGCAGGCGGCCTCGCACGGCGCGGGGCACAACGTCCCGGTGAACTCCGGGAAGTTGTTCGTGGCGTGCAGCCGCTCCGCGGCCTCCTGCCAGTCGTCCCGCCACACCAGGTCGTTCCACTCCGGGATCAGGTTGCCCAGCGGACAACCCTGGTGGCAGAACGGGATCCCGCAGTCCATGCAGCGGCCGGCCTGCTTCTGCAGCTTGGGCTGTTCGAACTCCAGGTAGACCTCGCGCCAGTCCTTGATGCGCACGTCCACCGGGCGACGCCGCGGCGTTTCCCGCGGCGTCGTCATGAATCCCTTGGGATCAGCCATGTGCGGCCTCCATGATCGCCTCGTTGACGTCGCGCCCGTCGCGTTCGGCGGCGGTCCGGGCCGCGAGCACCCGCTTGAAGTCCCTCGGCATGACCTTGCCGAAGCGCTCGACGGCTGTGTCCCAGTCGGCCAGCAGCTCGCGCGCCACCGCCGACTCGGTCTGCTCGTAGTGCCGCCGAACCCGGTCGTGCAGGAACTCGCGGTCGGCGTCGTCGAGCGGGTCCAGGTCGACCATCTCGGGGTTGATCCGCCTGGCGTCCAGGTCCAGCAGGTACGCGACGCCGCCGGACATGCCGGCCGCGAAGTTGCGCCCCGTCTCGCCGAGGATCACCACGCGACCACCGGTCATGTACTCGCAACCGTGGTCGCCGACGCCTTCGACGACGGCCACGGCGCCGGAGTTGCGCACGCAGAACCGCTCGCCGACGACACCGCGAACGAACAGCTCACCGCCGGTCGCGCCGTAGAGCAGCACGTTGCCCGCGATGATGTTCTGCTCGGCCGCGAACGGCGCGGACGCGTCCGGGCGAACGACGATCCGCCCACCGGACAAGCCCTTCCCGACGTAGTCGTTGGCGTCTCCCAGCAGCCGCAGGGTGATGCCGCGCGGCACGAACGCACCGAAGGACTGCCCGGCCGAGCCGGTGAACGTCACGTCGATGGTGTCGTCCGGCAGGCCCTCGCCGCCCCACCGCCGCGTCAGCTCCGAGCCGAGCATGGTGCCGACCGTGCGGTTGACGTTGCGCACCGGGATGTCCAGCCGCACCGGGGTGCCTTCCTTCAGCGCCCCTTCGCACAGCTGGATCAGCGTGTTGTCCAGCGCCTTCTCCAGACCGTGGTCCTGTTCGGTGGTCTGGTGCCGCGCCGCGCCGCGCGGCAGTTCCGGCACGTGCGTGATCGGCGTGAGGTCGAGGCCCTGGGTCTTCCAGTGCCGCACGGCATCGGAGGTGTCGATCAGGTCGGCGTGCCCGATCGCCTCGGCCAGCGACCGGAATCCCAGCTCCGCCAGGTATTCCCGCACCTCCTGCGCGATGAACTCGAAGAAGTTCACCACGTATTCGGCCTTGCCGGTGAACTTCTCGCGCAGCTGCGGGTTCTGCGTCGCCACGCCCACCGGGCAGGTGTCGAGGTGGCAGACCCGCATCATGATGCAGCCGGAGACCACCAGCGGCGCCGTGGCGAACCCGTACTCCTCGGCCCCGAGCAGGGCCGCGATCACCACGTCGCGCCCGGTCTTGAGCTGGCCGTCGGTCTGCACCACGATCCGGTCGCGCAGGTCATTGGCCAGCAGCGTCTGCTGCGTCTCGGCCAGCCCGAGCTCCCATGGACCGCCGGCGTGCTTGATCGACGACAGCGGCGAGGCGCCGGTCCCGCCGTCGTGGCCGGAGATCAGCACCACGTCGGCGTGCGCCTTGGACACACCCGCGGCGACCGTGCCGACGCCGACCTCGGACACCAGCTTGACGTGGATCCGCGCCCTGGGATTGGCGTTCTTCAGGTCGTGGATCAGCTGCGCCAGGTCCTCGATCGAGTAGATGTCGTGGTGCGGCGGCGGCGAGATCAGTCCCACGCCCGGCGTGGAGTGCCGGGTCTTGGCCACCCACGGGTACACCTTGTGGCCGGGCAACTGCCCGCCCTCGCCGGGCTTCGCGCCCTGCGCCATCTTGATCTGGATGTCGTCGGAGTTGACCAGGTACTCACTGGTCACGCCGAACCGGCCGCTGGCGACCTGCTTGATCGCCGAGCGCCGCGAATCGCCATTGGCGTCCGGGGTGAACCGATCGGCGTCCTCGCCGCCCTCACCGGTGTTGGACTTGCCGCCCAACCGGTTCATCGCGATGGCCAGCACCTCGTGCATCTCCTGCGAGATCGACCCGTAGGAGATGGCGCCGGTGGCGAACCGCTTGACGATCGACGACACCGGCTCGACCTCGTCGATCGGCACCGGCTTGCGCACGCAGTAGCGGAACTTGAACAGCCCGCGGAGGGTCATCAGCTCCTGCGACTGGTCGTCGACTGCCCGGGTGTACTCCTTGAACACCTCGTAGCGGCCGCTGCGCGTGGAGTGCTGGAGCTTGAACACCGTCTGCGGGTTGAACAGGTGCGGCTCGCCTTCGCGCCGCCACTGGTACTCGCCGCCGGTCTGCAGCACCCGGTGCGGTGCCACGACGCCGTCGGCGGGGTACGCCCGCCGGTGCCGGTCGGCGACCTCCTCGGCCAGCACGTCGAACCCGACGCCGCCGAGCCGCGAGGTGGTGCCGGTGAAGCACTGCCGCACGACCTCGTCGCCGAGGCCGATGGCCTCGAAGATCTGCGCGCCCGTGTAGGAGGCCACAGTGGACACCCCCATCTTGGACATGGTCTTGCGGACGCCCTTGCCCAGCGCCTTGATGAGATTCGCGGTGGCCTGCTTGGCGTCGACGCCCTTGATCACGTCACCGCGCACCAGATCTTCGACGGTGGCCATCGCCACATACGGGTTAACGGCAGCGGCGCCGTAACCGATGAGAAGAGCGACATGGTGCACTTCCCGGACGTCGCCGGCTTCGACGATCAGGCCCACCTGGGTGCGCTTCTTCTCGCGCACCAGGTGGTGGTGCACGGCGCCGGTCGTCAGCAGCGACGGGATCGGCGCGCGCTCGACGTCGGCCGAGCGGTCCGAGAGCACCAGCACGTGCGCCCCGCTCGCCACCGCGGCCGATACCTCGTCGCAGATCTCGTCGAGGCGCGTGCGCAGCGCCTCGCCGCCACCGGCGACGTGGAACGTCGCATCGATCACCGCGGGCTTGAGGCCCGGGTGGTCGCCGTCGTCGTCGACGTGCACGATCTTGGCGAGCTCGTCGTTGTCCAGCACCGGGAACGGCAGCGCCAGGTTGTGGCAGGCCCGCGGGTCGTGGTCGAGCAGGTTGTGCTCGGGCCCGACGTGGGTGCTCAGCGAGGTGACCAGTTCTTCCCGGATCGCGTCCAGCGGCGGGTTGGTGACCTGCGCGAACAGCTGGGTGAAGTAGTCGAACAGCTGCCGAGGCCGCTCGGAGAACGCGGCGAAGGGCACGTCGTTGCCCATCGAACCGATCGGCTCGGCTCCGGTGGTGGCCATCGGCTTGAGCAGGACGCCCAGCTCTTCCTGCGTGTAGCCGAAGACCTGCTGCCGGTGCATCAGCGAGTCGTGCGAGGGCAGCTCGCGCTCGCGCTCCGGCAGGTCCGCCAGGTGCACCACGCCCTCGTCCAGCCACTCCTGGTACGGGAATTCGGCGGCCAGCTCGCCCTTGATCTCGTCGTCGTCGATGATGCGGCCCTCGCCGGTGTCGACGAGGAACATCCGGCCCGGCTGCAGGCGGCCCTTGCGGACGACCTTGTCCGCGTCGACCTCCAGCACGCCGACCTCGCTGGCCAGCACCACGAGCCCGTCCTCGGTGACCCAGTAGCGCCCGGGCCGCAGCCCGTTGCGGTCGAGGACCGCGCCGATCTGGGTGCCGTCGGTGAACGCCACCAGCGCGGGGCCGTCCCAGGGCTCCATCAGGTAGTTGTGGAACTCGTAGAACGCGCGGCGGGCCGGGTCCATCTCGGCGTGGTTCTCCCACGCCTCGGGGATCATCATCAGCACCGCGTGCGGCAGCGACCGGCCGCCCAGGTGCAGCAGTTCCAGCACCTCGTCGAAGGTCGCCGAGTCGCTGGCGCCCGGCGTCGCGATCGGGAACAGCCGCTGCAGATCACCGGGGATCAGATCGGTGGCCAGCATGCTCTCGCGGGTCCGCATCCAGTTGCGGTTGCCCTTGACCGTGTTGATCTCGCCGTTGTGCGCGATGAACCGGTACGGGTGCGCCAGCGGCCAGGACGGGAACGTGTTGGTGGAGAAGCGGCTGTGCACCAGGCCGATCGCGCTGGCGAACCGCTCGTCGTGCAGGTCGGGGTAGAAGGCGCCGAGCTGCGCTTCGGTCAGCATCCCCTTGTAGACGATGGTGCGCGCCGACAGGCTCGGGAAGTACACGTCGGCTTCGTGCTCGGCCCGCTTGCGGACGCAGAACGCACGCCGCTCGAACTCCAGCGCCGTCTCGCCGTGCGCGGCATCGGTGCCGTCAACAAAGGAGAGGGGACCGAGGAATAACTGGCGGAAGCTCGGCATGGTCTCGCGCGCCGAACTGCCGGCGCAGCTGGGCTCCACCGGGAGTTCGCGCCAGCCGAGCAGCCGCAGGCCTTCCTCGGCCACGATCCGCTCGATGTCCGCCGCGGCCCGTGCCGCTTCGTCGGGGTCCGCGGGCAGGAACGCGGTACCCGCCGCGTAGCCGCCGCGCTCGGGCAGGTCGAACGGTACGACGGCGCGGAAGAACTCGTCCGGGATCTGGGTCAGCAGCCCGACGCCGTCCCCGGTGTCCGGGTCGGCACCCTTGGCACCTCGGTGCTCCAGGTTGCGCAGCGCCGTCAGCGCTTTGGTCACCAGGTCGTGACTGCGCCGACCGCGCAGGTCGGCGACGAATGCGACACCGCAAGCGTCGTGTTCGTAGGCCGGGTCGTAAAGACCCTGGGAAGCGGCGCTGCGCTGCGCCATCATTCTTGCATGGTGGGATTGGGGCATCAGACCTCCCGTCGTCAGGCCGCAGGTCGCAGCAGGGCATGACTCACCCACTGCGATCCCGCAAGAGCCTTTGGGGGCACTGACAAAAGGATGCGCCGTTGCACTCTTGGTCAGTTTGAGGCACTCTACATAGCGAGCAGCCGGAAAGCTACCGCTGAGTAACGCGAAGTTAAACGAAGATTGCGGAGCTCCCAGCCATTGGGACACCGTTGTCGCAAACCCGGCGGGCTCGGGAATTCTGCACCACGACAATGTCCATACGCGACTGTTCCACGCCCCGAGTGGCATTGTTCACGATCTTCTTGCGCACCACCGAATCGCCGCACTACGAGTTCGGATTCGGTTCAGAACAAGCGCTTTCCGTGTTCGCCCGGACACCCCGGGTGCACCACGGCGAACTCACCCGATTGGCAACGAGTTCGCGATCGCAGACCGTCCACTGTCGAGCAGGACGCCCGGCTCAACTCCGCAACGCGGCCGCAGCGAGTGGTTCTTCCGGCGCAGTCGGCCGCGGTTGATTCCGGGCAAAACGACCGAGAAGCACAAGTAGCGCAAATCCCAGCAGCAGATAGGGATTGCCGAACACGTGCTGCAACGGCGTCCACGGCGGGCCCGTGGGCAGCATCCGGAACGACGCGACGAGCACGGTCGCCAGGGTCACCCCGGCGGCGAGCAGCCAGCCCGGGCTGCGCAGCCGAACGGCGTAGCCGAGCAGCACCAGCAGCCCCGGCGCGCACCAGACCCAGTGATCCGACCACGACGTGGGCGACACCAGCAGCGCGAGCAGGCCGTTGGCGACCACGGCGAGCGCCGGCTCGGTCCGCCGGATCGCGTAGGCCACGACGGCCGTGCAGGCCAGCGCGAGCACCAGCCACATCCCGTTCTGCGCCACCGGGCCCAGTTCCAGCCGGGCCAGCCCGCCCATGATCGACTGGTTGGTGTGGAAGGCGGAGCCGCTGACGCCGTGCGCCGGGCCCTTGCCGAACCAGTACTCCACGGCGGCCCGGTAGTTCAGCGCGAAGCCCGCCAGCGTGCCGAGCACGGCCGTCGCCACCGCGACACCGACGGCGCGGAAGTCCTTGCGGAACAGGAAGAACAGCAGGAAGGCGGCGGGCGTGAGCTTGATCGCCGCGGCGATGCCGATCAGCATGCCGCGCGGCCAGCGCGGGTTGGGCGCCAGGCAGTCGACGATGACCAGCCCCATCAGCGCGATGTTGATCTGGCCCAGCCCGAACGAGGCGTACACCGGTTCCAGGAACAACGTCCACGGCAGCAGCGCCATCGCCACCGCGAGCGCGCCGCGCTTGCCGACCACCGGCCACAGGTGGCGGGTGACCAGGTACAGCGCCGCGCCGATGGCGAGCAGGTCCACGACGTAGAGCGCGACCAGCCCGGCGACGAACGGCAGCAGCGCGAACGGCAGCAGCGGCAGCAGCGCGAACGGCGGGTACACCCAGGGCAGCACCCGGCCGATGCTGACGGTCGGGGCGGTGTTCATGATGTCGCCGCCGGCCAGCCAGGTGTGCACCGCCCAGCGGTACACCTGGTAGTCGATGCCGGAACCCTGGTCCAGCCCGGCCCGCCGCATCAGCACCAGCAGCGCGAAGGACGCGATCAGCAGCGGCACCGAGACCGCGATGACGGCGCGGGAGTGGTTCACGACGATTCCGCGAAGCCGGTCCGGCAGGCCGCCGAGGTTCAGGACAGCACGGCCGGACTCGAACTGCACCGTGGCCAACTGGGTCCTCTCGATCAGGCGACCGACGTCGACCACCGCTTCGTGATCGAACGATCACTCCGAGTTCGCCAGGTCGCGGGAAACACCCGTGATGAACCGAAGAACTCTAACCCAACGAGATCAGGTGCCCGCACTCGCCTCGCCGCAGGACAGCGGGTCATCGCGCGGTTCCGTCGAGTGATTCCAGCACCTTGGCGAGCAGCTCGCCCAGTTTCTCCCGTTCGTCGGGTGCCAACGGTGCGAGCAGGTCGCGTTCGCGCTCCAGCTGCGCCGGGAACAGCCGGTCGATCAGCTCCAGCCCGCGCTCGGTGAGCCGCACGTCGATCTCCCGCCGGTCGCGCCGGGACGAGGTGCGGGTGATCAGCCCCTCGGTCTCCAGCCGGGCCAGCCGCTTAGTGGTGGCCGCGCCGGAGGACAGCGTCTCCCTGGTGAGCTGGCTGGGGCGCAGCCCGCCGCCGGCCCGCCGCAGCGCGCTGAGCACCTCGAACTCCATCCGCGACAGCCCGGAGTCGGCGAACGCGGACTCGTCGAGCTGGTTGGTCAGCGCACCCAGCCGCCGCACCCTGCCGATCACGTCGATCGGGGACACGTCCAGGTCCGGGCGCTGCTCGCGCCATTGCGCGCTGATCCGTCCGACCACGTCGCCCAACGCAACTCCTTCACAAGTAAACCATCTGGTAATATTTTACTAGTGAACGTCTTTTCCCGCGCCGCCGTCTCCCGTCTCCGCCGGACCCTGCGCACCCGCGAAGCGCTGCGGTTCAACTGGACGGTCGGCGGCGTAGTGGTGCCCGCGGCGCGCGTCGGCGTGTCGTTCGCCACGCCGATAGTCGCGCTGGTGGCGCTGGACCGCATCGACCTCGTCCCCTTCGCCGCGTTCGGCGCCTTCACGTCGCTGTACTGCCGGGTGGACACGTGGTCCCGCCGGGCGCGCCTGCTGTCGCTGATCGCGCTGGGCTTGGTCGCGAGCGTGGCGGCGGCAACGATGATCGCCGCCGCCACGGACGACCCGCTGGCCGGGGTCCTCGTGCTCACGGCGATCGCGGCGCTGGGGAAGCTGGCGTCGGACTTGCTCGACTTCGGCCCGCCCGGCGGCCTGATGTTCGTCTTCGCGGCCGGCGCCGCCGCGTACGCCTCGCACGGCTGGTCCACCGTCGGCCTGCACATCGGGGTCACCGCCGCATCGGCAGTGCTGTCGGTGGCGCTGAGCCTGCTCGGCAACCTGCTGCACCCGACCGGGCCCCACCGGGTGGCCGCCGCCCGCGCCCTGGCGGCCGTCGCGGACCACCTCGAAACCCCGGGCCACGCCACCCGCCACCGCGCGCACCTCGCGGTGCACCGGGCGATGGCGACGCTGCGCGGCAAGCCCCACCGCGGCACGTTCGACCGCATCCGCGCCCACCTGGCCCAGGCGGAAACCCTGCTCCACCACCCGACCGACGCCGCCGCGGAGCTGCGCGCGCTGTCCCGGAAGATCCACCGCGGCCGAGTCCCGGCCCCCCGGAACCGTCCACTGGAACCGCAGTTTCAATTGAAACCGTCGACGAGGACGCGCGGTTCGCGGTTTCAATTGAAACTGCGGACCACCCAGCGGCTGCGGCGGATCGCGCCGTTCCTGCCCGGCGCCGGGCGGATGGTCATCGCCTGCCTGCTCGCCGGGTTGATCACCGGCGCGCTGGGGCTCGGGCACGAGTACTGGGCGATCGTGTCGGCCAGCGCGGTGCTGCAGTCGGCGAACGCGACGAGCACCTGGCACCGGACGGTCCAGCGCACGACCGGGACCATCGCCGGGGCCCTGCTGGCGCTGGTGATGTTCGGCTTCCACCCGCGCCCGATGGCGATCCTCGTCCTGGTGGTGGTCTGCCAGCTGGTCGCCGAACTCGTGGTGCAGGCCAACTACGCCCTGGGGCTGATGTTCGTGACTCCCCTGGCCCTCGGCCTCAGCTCGCTAGGCAACCCGGCGGCGCACAACGCCCTGGTCGCCGAGCGGATCGGCACCACGGTGCTGGGCGCGCTGATCGCGGCGGCGGTGAGCCTCCTGCTGATCAACCGCCAAACCACCCGCCGCCTCGAAGCGGCGATCGCCGAGTGCCGCCGGGCTCAGGAATCCCTCCGCGAAGCCGTTTCACACCAAGAGACTACTGTGGACGGTGTCCGCTCCCGCCTGGCGCGCTCCCTCTTCGCACTCCGCGACGCCCACGCGGTCGCCGAAGGCGAACTCTGGCACCGGAACGTCCGAACCCAAGAAGTCCTCGACACCGAGCACACTGCCTACGAACTCCTCGCGGCGACCGCTCCGACCCGTGAGCACTTCGGACTGCCATAACTCCCCGGCTACTGCGTGCAGAGACAACCCGCATGCACGCGGAGGCATCCGGCGAAGTCGTCGTTGACGACGCTGACTTCTGTCCTCGTACATGTGATGGCGGGCGATCAGGCCGCCCTCCACCGTGAGGTGCAGGGCGAAGGTCATCTCGAAGCGTTTGCCGGTGGCCTTCACGACCTGCGAGCTCCGGCCGAACACCACATGGGCGGCTCGAACCAGTGCGGGCCGCGTCGCGCGCCGCTGCTCGAACCCGGGCGGAGGCCTTGGTGGAGTTCGGCCCCGTCGGCGGAGATCGCCGAGGAGCTCAACACTCTGCTGCGGGATCCCGAGGTGCGGGCGATCATCGCGCATGACGGGGGGGCAGACAGTCCTCGGCTACCTCGACCTTGTCGACATCGAAGCGGTCACAGCCGATCCCAAGCCCATCCTCGGCTACAGCGACATCTCGTTGCTGCATCTGGTGCTTTATTCGCGCACAGGCTTGGTGGGATTCCACGCCGACTTGGCGACGCCCGGCCTCGGCGGGGCGTGGCAGGCCGTCCCCGCCGCGCGCAGAGGGGAGCTTGAGGACCTTTATTCAACGCTGCTGACCGGTACCGAGGCGATCGGCACGCTGCCTACCGAGCCGTCGTGGGAGTGCTGGCGTGCCGGGCGTGCCGAAGGGCCGCTGATCGGCGGGGTGCTCAATCGCATCATGAGGGCGCAGGCGACGCGTTACGCGCTGCCGCTCGACTGGTTCGACGGCGCGGTGTTGTTCTGGGAGGAGCTTGGCGGCGAGGCGTCATGGGTGTGGAGCGACCTGCACGTGCTGCGGCACTGCGGCATCCTTGATCGCATCTCCGGCATGGTCGTCGGTGTTCCATGCCGGATCGGTGGGCTCGGTTCGTCCGATGCCTCGCCGACCCTCCCCGAGATCGTCTTCGACGTCCTCGGCAAGCGTGATATCCCGGTACTCGGCAACGTCGATTTCGGACACGCCGGCCCGAACCTGCCGATGCCCGTCGGCGTCCGTGTCGCTCTCGATGCGGAGCAACGGACCTTGTCGCTGCTCGATCCAGCGGTCCGACCGCACGCGACAACGGGACCGGTTGGCTGACGCAAGGTCAGTGCTGGTATCAGCCCACGAAGTCCGACTGCCGTACTAGGCCCGGTCCACTGACACCCTCTGCCAGCAGACGGCCCGCAATTTCAATGGAAATCGAAGGTCCGATTTCCATTGAAATTGCGGAGAACCCCGCGCCCGCGAACCGGTCGGTGCGCACTGGAGGAGCGCGGGCCCTACGCGACGTGGAGGAGCGCGCCCTCGCCGCGTTCGGCGACCGCTAGGACGAACGTGCGGAAGTCTTCGAATTCGGCCTCGACGAACTCCCGCTCGTCTTCGTCCATTCCGTCGTAGATGTCCTCGGGCTCCGCATCGCGCAGCCAGCCGGCCAGCTCCTCGATCAGGCCCGGGTCGATCTCCATGGCCTGGCTGGGGCCGTCGTCGTCCTCTTCCGCATCCTCGTTGTAGTCCCAGTCGAGGTCGACGTAGTCCTCTCCCTTGAAGACGTTCACCGGCGCGTCCGCGACCAGGTGCTCCCACGTGTCGAGGGAGAACCGCTGGATGTAGAAGGTGCGGCGCTGCACGCTGAGGCTGGAGCCTCCCGGGGTCTCGTCTCCCGCCACGGGTTCGTTCAACAGACGCGCGGCATAGGCCGCATCCCGGCGGGCGCGGTCCAGTTCTTGCTCGGTGGCGCTCCGGAAGCTCGCATCGACGCCCACAATTCAGCCTTTCAAGATCTCGGACGGGAACGAGATCGACAGTACGCAAGCCCGGTGTTCAGTGGAGCGGGTTTCGCCGAACCCTCGTCAGGCCAGGGCGCCGTGGGTCCAGAAGTTGGCGAGTTCCCGGCTCCCGCACCCCCAGGACCGAAGAAGTCCTGTCCATCGAACAGAAGTCGTACGAACTCCTCGCCTGCCACCCCCTCGCCCCGTGCACATCTCGAGTCGCAGCGAGTCTCGTCGACCTTCACCGCAGCCAAGGTACGACGAGGCGTGTCTGGCATTTGAGACACCTTCGGAGGTGGGGAACTGGTGAACTGCACCACCGGCGTTGATGCTGTTCGGAAAATGAAGGCGAGCCAGTGGAGGCGCGCATGGTCGGCACCCCGTGGTCCTCTCGTTCCAGTACGCGAATTCGCCACCATATGGGGAAACCCGACTACGATCGTGTCCGACCGGACGCACCGGCTTGCCGTGATCGGCAAGGTGCTCGGCGTTCTCGCATCCAATCGTGCGCCTGGACCGCGCAATCGCCCGCCACGCACGATTTCCACTCGCGATATTCCTGATGCGCTGGATACCGGCTGGTCCTCGATTTCGGGTACGCGTCCTTCCCGGCCCTGCTGCGGCACTGCGGCCCTGAGCGGGTCGACGCGGTGCTGATCAGTCACGGCCACCCCGACCACGTCGCCGACCTCAGCCCATTCCTGCGCGCGCGGGCATTCCGACGCGACCTCAACCTGCCGCCAGTGCCGCTGTACGCACCATCCGGCGCTCTGGACGCGGTGCTCGGGCTCGACCGGGAGGAGTTCGTCGGCCATCCGTACACCGTGCACGTGATCGATCCCCCGCACGCGTTCGACCTCGGCCCGTTCCGGGTGCGAACTGTCGCCCTGCCCCATTACGAACCGAACATCGGCTTTCGGATCAGTGCAGGCGGCATCACGGTCGCGTACACCGGTGATACCGGGCCCGCCGAGGAACTCGTCGAGCTGGCCGAGGACGCCGACCTCTTCCTCGCACAAGCGATGTACACCAAGGAAGTTCCCGAACGCGATCGTGGCAACATGTGCAGCGCCGTGGACGTCGGGGAACTTCGCGACCAGGGCAGGCGCCGCGGAACTCATGCTGACCCACCTGTACTTGATGAAGAACGTCACTCCGGCGGATGCCAAAGCAGCTGCCCGCACGGCCTACCGGGGACCGATCACCGTTGCGCGCAGCGGGCACGTCTGGTCCAAGCGCGTCCGATATCCGGTCTGACGCCCACCCGGAACAGGGGCACGCCCGGGCTGGCGGCTGAATCGCCGTCCAAGGCGCCGGGATGCCCCGCCTGGGGATGCATGGGGCGTTCTTGCGTCACCAGTCCAGCATGCCCGAGGCGTGATGTTCGCGCGGCTCATCCGGCCGCTCCACCTGTCCCGCTGACCGCTTGTGGGGCAGGTGGAACCACACGCTTCAACAGCGCGCCCCATCTCGCTCGATGTCCGGCCTTTGTGGACGATTATCAGCGTGGATGATCCACGACGACGTCTGTGAAGACGAATCGTCTGCGGCAGCAGAGCCGAGAACGACCCGTCCGGTTTCGGACAGCAAGTGCTCAGGCCGGCCCACGCGGCTGAGAGATCGCGCGCATTTCCGGTTCGCGGCTCAGGTCAGGGCGCCGTGGGCCCAGAAGTTCGCCAGTTCCCGGCTCACCTCGTGGACCTCACGTTCCGGGTAGCGGTGGAGGACGAAGCGCGTGTAGGCGTAGTGCTCCGTCATGCCGCCCAGGAACGCCGCGCTGAGCTCCGGGTCGAGGCTCGGGCGGATCAGGCCCCGCTCGATGCCCTTGCGGGCCATCCGCGTGATGCGGTCGTGGAACGTGCGCCGGCTCTCGGCCTGCATCGCTTCGATCTCCGGGTCCGTCTGCGCTGTCTCGTGCAGGACCCGGAACAGGTCGGCGTTGTCCTCGTAGTAGCGGAAGTAGCGCTCCGTGCTGATCACCACGGACTCGATCGCGTCTCCCGGGTTCCACCGGGCGCGCGACTGGTCGAAGAGGCCGTCCAGCAGCTCCGTCATCAGCTCGACCAGTGCTTCGCGCTTGTCCGTGTAGTACCGGTAGAACGCGCCGTTGGACATGCCCGCCTCGGCCGCGATGTCGGCGACGCGCGACGCTGCGAAGCCCGACCGGCCGAACACCGTGCGCGCCGCGCGCAGCAGCGATTCCTTCGAGCCGCGCCCCTTCGGCGTCTTCGGGCTGGCTACCGGTTGCAGCCGCTCAACGGCCACCGCTACCTCCTGGTGACTCGGTACAGAGATGCGCCAACTTAGCGCACATCTAAAAACTGATATTGACGTCAGTTTTACACACGGCTTAGAGTGCCCGGCGTCACACACCCTCGGGAGGCCAGCGTTGACACTCCCCCGCAAATCCCCGGACCCGGTGCTGGAAGTCGAGCACCTGAACATCTCCTTCCTCGGCCGGAAATCCCGCACCACCGCCGTGCGCGACGTGTCCTTCGACGTCGGTGCCGGCGAGATCGTCGGCATGGCGGGCGAAAGCGGCAGCGGCAAGTCGCTGACCGCGCTCGCCGTGATGGGTCTGCTGCCCACGCCGCCCGCGGTGATCGACGGCCGGATCCGCTTCGCGGGCACCGACCTGCTCCGCCTCTCGCAGCCGGAGCGGCAACGGCTGCGCGGCAGCGAACTCGGCATGGTCTTCCAGGAACCGATGAGCGCGCTGGACCCGGTGTTCACCGTCGGCCACCAGCTCACCGAATGCCTGCTGGCGCATCGCGGCATGGGCAAGCGGGCCGCCCGCACGGCCGCGGTCGAGATGCTCGAAGCCGTCGGGATCCCGTTGCCGGAGCAGCGCTTCGGCGAGTACCCGCACCAGCTCTCCGGCGGGATGCGGCAGCGCGTGATGATCGCGATCGCGCTGATCTGCCGCCCCCGGCTGCTCATCGCCGACGAACCCACCACCGCCGTCGACGTGACGATCCAGGCGCAGATCCTCGAACTGCTGCGGGACCTGACGCGGCAGCACGGCACGGCGGTCCTGTTCATCACCCACGACCTCGGCGTCGTCGCCGAGCTCTGCGACCGGATGGTCACCCTCTACGCGGGCGAAACGGTCGAGAGCGGGCCCGTTTCCGGCGTGCTCGGCGCGCCCCGGCACCCCTACACCTCGCGGCTGTTGCAGGCCATCCCGCGGATCGAGGCCCGCCACGCCGAGCTCAAGGCGATCCCCGGCCGGGTGCCGCCGCCGGACGCCCCGCCGCCGGGATGCGTCTTCCACCCGCGCTGCGACTTCACCACCGACGACTGCCGGGACCACCGGCCCGAGCTGCTCCCGGTCGCCGGCGCGCGCACGGTGCGCTGCGGCCGAACCGCCGACCTGACGCTGCCGGGGGTCGCGAGGTGAGCGAGTTGCTTCAGGTCGATGACCTTGCGGTGTCGTTCGCGACCAAGCGCAAGGGCGAGCGGGTGCGCGCCGTCGACGGTGTTTCCTTCGCGTTGCGCGAAGGCGAAACGCTGGGCCTGATCGGCGAGTCGGGCTCCGGCAAGTCCACGCTGAGCCGCGCGCTGCTGCAGCTGGTGCGCCCCAGTGGCGGCGAGGTGCGCCTCGCGGGCGCGGACCTGGCGGCGCTGCGCGGCCGGGCCCGGCGCGAAGCGCTGACCCGCTTGCAGATGGTGTTCCAGGACCCGAACGCGTCGCTGGACCCGCGGATGCGCATCGCGGCCAGCGTCGAAGAGCCGCTCGTGGTGCAGGGCAAGGGGAATCGCGCCGAGCGCAGGACCCGCGCACTGGCGGCGCTGGAGTCGGTCGGCCTGTCGGCCGAACACGGCGGGCGCTACCCGCACGAGCTCTCCGGCGGCCAGAAGCAGCGGGTCAACATCGCCCGCGCGCTCGTCCTGGATCCCGCGCTGGTGGTCTGCGACGAACCGGTGTCGGCGCTGGACGTGGCGCTGCAGGCGGAGATCCTCGACCTGCTGCGCCGGCTGCAGGCCGACCTCGGGCTGTCCTACCTGTTCATCACCCACGACCTGGCGGTGGTCTCGAACATCGCCGACCGGGTCGCGGTGATGTACCTGGGCCGGCTGATGGAGCTCGGCCCGGTGGACGAGGTGGTGGAGCGGCCGCTGCACCCCTACACCGAGGCACTGGTCTCGGCGCAGCCGCGGATCGGCGCCCAGCAGCGGGACCGCATCGTCCTCGAAGGCGACATCCCGAGTCCGGTGGACCCGCCGTCGGGCTGCCGGTTCCGCACCCGGTGCCGCTACGCGCAGCAGCGGTGCGCCGAGGAGGTCCCGAAGTGGGCGGAGGTCGAACCGGGCCGCTGGTCCGCGTGCCACTTCCCCGAATCCCTGCCGCTGCGCGGCGTCGAAGGAGGCCAGGCGTGAAGCGCATCGCCGCAGTGGTCTGGGTGTTGCTGCTGGCGCTGACCGCGTGCGGCAGCGGAGCCGCCGAGGGCGGCCAGCACCTTCGGGTGGCGTGGCGGTCCAATCCGTCCTCTTTGGACCCGCAGCGCGGCAACTCCGGATCGGACCACGCGATCCTCTACACCATGTACGACACCCTGGTGTCGTTCGACCCGAAGACGCTGGAGCCCGCGCCGGGACTGGCCGAGTCCTGGAACCAGGACGACCCGACCGCGCTGGTGCTGCACCTGCGTCCGGACGTGCGGTTCCACGACGGCACACCGGTCGACGCGCAGGCCGTCAAGTACAACATCGAGCGCGCCAAGGGCCCCAAGTCCAACATCAAGTCCGATGTGGCCGCCGTGACCGGCGTCGACGTGCTCGACGCGCGGACGGTGCGGCTGAACCTGGCCAGGCCGGACAGCTCGCTGCTGCTCACCCTCGCCGACCGCGCCGGGATGCTGGTCTCACCCACCGCCGCCGAGCGCGAGGGCGACGCCTTCGAACGCAATCCCGTCGGCGCCGGGCCCTGGAAGTTCGTCGAATGGCGCTACGGCCAGCTGGTGCGGGTGGAGCGCTTCCCCGGCTACTGGCAGCGCGGGCTGCCGCACCTGGACAGCATCGACTTCACGATCATGAAGGACGGCTCGACCGCGGTGAACGCGCTGCGCTCCGGCCAGCAGGACATGGTGTTCAACCCACCGCCGCAGGACGTCGGGCTGCTCAGCGCGGCGAAGGGCACCAAGGTCGCCGCCGGCCCGCAGCTGTACCAGCTGATCATCTACCTGGACCTGAGCGCGCCGGTGTTCCGCGA
Source organism: Saccharopolyspora elongata (assembly GCF_004348985.1). Lineage (GTDB taxonomy): Bacteria > Actinomycetota > Actinomycetes > Mycobacteriales > Pseudonocardiaceae > Saccharopolyspora > Saccharopolyspora elongata. The sequence continues at coordinate 46,846 of NZ_SMKW01000015.1, forward strand.
CCAGCGGGTCCGCGAGGCGCTGAACCTGGCGCTGGACCGCGAGCAGATCCTGAAGGTCACGCAGTTCGGGCAGGGCGAACCGGGCTGGACGCCGCTGCCGTCGGACCACTGGGCGTTCCCGAAGTCCGCGGTGCCCACCTACCCGCACGACCCCGACCGGGCCCGGCGGCTGCTCGCCGATGCCGGTCACGCCGACGGCCTGCGGTTCCCGCTGCTCACCTACCCGGATCCGGTCAACGTGCGGCTGGCCGAGGTGCTGAAGTACCAGCTCGGCAAGGTGGGCGTGCAGATCGACCTGATCCCGACCGAGCTGACCCAGGCCAGCAGCGAGTTCTTCAACGAGCGCAAGTACCCGGCGCTGCTGTCGGCCTGGACCGGACGGCCGGACCCGGGCCTGACCTACAAGCTGATGTTCACCGAGCGCGGCTACTACAACGCCGGGCACGTGGCCACGCCCGGCATCGACGAGGCGCTCAACGCCGCGAACAGCACCGCGGATCTGGCCCAGCGGTCGGAGAAGCTAGGCGCGGTGGCCCGGATCGTGGCCGATCAGTCGCTCTTCGTGCCGCTGATCTTCCCGGACGCGGTCGCCGCCTACCGCGAGCACGTGCAGGGCTTCGAACCGAACTTGCTGGGCAAACCCAAGTTCACCACCGTGAGGATCCAACGATGACCGCGCTGGCTTTGCGACCGGGCCGGGACACCGCGCTGCTGCGCATGATCGGCCGGCGGGTCTTGATGGCCGTCCCGACCCTGGTGCTGGCGACGTTCGTGGTGTTCGGCCTGCTGCACCTGATCCCCGGCGACCCCGCGCAGGCCATCGCCGGGGAGCACGCCACCCCGGAGCGACTGGCCGAGATCCGCGCCCAGCTCGGGCTGGACCAACCGTTCGCGGTGCAGTACCTCGACTGGCTGCGGCACGCGATCACCGGTGATCTCGGCTCCTCGCTGAGCACCGGCGAGAGCGTGGGATCGCTTATCTGGCAACGACTTCCCACCACGCTGACGCTCGGCGCGGCGGCGCTGCTGGTTGCCGTCGCCCTCGGCGTTCCGCTCGGCGTGGCCGCCGCGCTGCGGCAGGGGCGGCCGGCCGACACCGCCATCACCGGCGCGGCGACGCTGGGCATCGCGGTGCCGAACTTCTGGATCGGCATGGTGCTGGTGCTGGTCTTCGCCGTCCAGCTGCAGTGGTTGCCCGCGACGGGATTCGTCGGCCTCACCGAGAATCCCGTGCAGACGCTGCAATACGTGGTGCTGCCCGCGATCGCGCTCGGCATGGTCGGGGCCGCCGAGGTGTGCCGCCAGCTGCGCAGCGCGCTGATCGAGGTGCTGCGGTCGGACTTCATGCGCACCCACCGGGCGAAGGGCCTGTCGCACCGGACGATGGTCTGGCAGCACGCCTTGAAGAACGCCGGCCTACCGCTGGCGACGATCATCGGGCTGCTGGTCAGCCGGGTGCTCGGCGCGAGCGTCGTGGTGGAGACGCTGTTCGCGATTCCCGGCCTCGGCACGCTCGTCGTGGAGGCGACCACCCAGCGCGACTACCCGGTGATCCAGGGCGTCGTGCTGATCACCGCGCTGCTGGTGCTGCTCACGAACCTGGTGGTCGACCTGGCCTACCGGTTCATCGACCCGCGTATCTCGGAGTGATGCCATGACCACGCTTTCCCCACCGCGCCGGGAGAACCGGCTGTGGCTGGTCGTGCGGGACTGGCGCGGCCTGGCGTCCGCCGGCTACCTCGCGGTGCTGGTGGCGCTGGCGCTGCTGGCGCCGGTGGTGACCGCGCACGAACCCAACGCGCAGAACTTCGACGCCATCCTCGCCCCGGCCGGCACGCCCGGCTACCTGCTGGGCAGCGACGACCTCGGCCGGGACGTGCTCAGCAGGCTGATCCACGGCGCGCAGGCGTCGCTGCTGGCGAGCTTCCTGGCGGTCGGGGTGGCGCTGCTGATCGGCATCCCGCTCGGGCTGGCCGCGGGCTACCTCGGCGGCATCGTCGACAGCGCGGTGATGCGCGTGGTGGACACGCTGCTGTCGTTCCCGGCGATCATCCTCGCGATCGCGATCACGGCGGCCCTGCAGCCGAGCCTGGTCAACTCGATGATCTCGGTCGGCATCGTGTTCGCGCCTTCGGTGGCCCGCTTGATGCGCGCGCAGGTCCTCGCGGTGAAGGAGGAGACCTACGTCGAGGCGGCGCGCAGCTTCGGCAGCCGGGGCCGGCACCTCGTGCTGCGGCACCTGGTGCCGAACTCGATCCAGCCGGTGCTCGTGCAGTCCAGCCTGCTGCTGGCGCACGCGCTGATCGCCGAGGCCAGCCTGAGCTTCCTCGGCCTCGGCGTGCAGCCACCCGACCCGAGCTGGGGCTCCATGCTGGCCCGCGCCTACACGTTCCTCTACCAGGCGCCGCTGCAGATGCTGGTGCCCGGCATCGCGATCGCGGCGACGGCGCTGGCGTTCAACGTCCTCGGCGATGTCGCGCAACAGGCCCTCGATCCACGCCGGAACCGCTAGGAGCTAACCCGAATGCGTCGCGCAACGCTTCCAACACCACGCCGTCCACCCGTCCTCATACCCGCTCGCGAGTTGGCGTTTTCGCGCGAAAACGTCGCATGCCACGCGTGCGGAACGCCGATTTCGCGCGAAAACGTCGCCCCCCTCGGCCCGCGTGCCGCGAGCTGACGCGCCTCCACCGACCGATCCACGTGACCACTTTGGAGGGACATTGTCCTGGCAGCCGGAAATCGACGAACTGCGGCGGCGCGAGGAGCTCGCGCAGCGCATGGGCGGGCCGGAGAAGGTCAAGCGGCAGCACGACCACGGCAAGCTGACCGTCCGGGAACGCATCGACGAGCTGCTGGATCCCGGCAGCTTCCACGAGATCGGCGGCATCGCCGGGAAGTTCCAGCCGGACGGCGCGTTCCAGCCCGCGAACTTCGTGTTCGGCCGCGGGCGGCTGGACGCCAGGCCGGTCGTGGTCGGCGGCGACGACTTCACGGTGCGCGGCGGCGCGTCGGACGCCTCGATCCGGGAGAAGCAGATCATGGCCGAGCAGCTGGCCAACGAGCTGCAGATCCCGCTGGTGCGGCTGGTCGACGGCACCGGCGGCGGCGGGTCGATCCGCTCGCTGGAGACCATCGGCCGCACCTACGTCCCGGCCAACCCGGGCTGGGAGTGGGTCGCGGCGAACCTGGGCACCATCCCGGTGGTTGCGCTGGCCCTGGGCTCGGTCGCCGGGCTCGGCGCCGCGCGGGTGGCCGCCAGCCACTACTCGGTGATGGTGCGCGGCATCTCGCAGGTCTTCGCCGCCGGGCCACCGCTGGTGGCGCGGCTGGGACAGGCCGTCACAAAGGAAGAGCTGGGCGGCAGCGACATCCACGGCCGCAACGGCGTGGTGTTCGACGTGGTCGACTCCGAGAAGGAGGCCTTCGACCGCACCCGCCGCTTCCTGTCCTACCTGCCGCCGTCGGTGCACCAACTGCCGCCGCGCGCGGAGTGCGGCGACGACACAGAGCGCCGCGAGGACTGGCTGATCGAGGCCATCCCCCGCGACCGGCGCCGCCCCTACCGCATCCGCCCGATCATCAACGCCGTGGTCGACCAGGGCTCGTTCCTGGAGCTGGGCAGGGGTTTCGGCCGGTCGGCGGTCGGCGGCCTGGCGCGGCTGAACGGCTGGCCGGTGGCGGTGCTGGCCAGCGACCCGATGGTCTACGGCGGCGGCATGACCGCCGACTCCAGCCGCAAGATCGAGTGGCTGGTGGACCTCGCCGAGACGTTCCACCTGCCGGTGGTGCACCTGGTGGACCAGCCCGGCTTCGTCATCGGCGTGGAGGCCGAGAAGGCGGGCACCATGCGCTACGGCGTGCGCGCGCTCAACGCCGTCTACCAGGCGAAGGTGCCGTGGGCGTCGGTGATCCTGCGCAAGGTCTTCGGCGTCGCGGGTGCCGCGCACACCAACGCCGCGCGGGTGCACTACCGCTACGCGTGGCCGTCGGCGGACTGGGGCTCCCTGCCCATCGAGGGCGGCGTCGAGGCCGCGTACCGGGCCGACCTGGACGCCGCCGAGGACCGGCAGGCGCTGCTGGACGAGATCACCGAGAAGATGAACGCGATCCGCTCCCCGTTCCGCACGGCGGAGGCGTTCAACATCGAGGAGATCATCGATCCCCGCGACACGAGACCGCTCCTGTGCGAGTTCGCCGAACTGGCCGCACCGCTGCGCGCCGCAGGCCCTTCGACCTGGCATTTCCGGGGGTGACGTGATGATCAGCGCCATGAGCGGGGTGCGCGTGCTGGAGATCGCGCACTACATCGCCGGACCGCAGTGCTGCCAGATCCTCGCCGACCACGGGGCCGAGGTGATCAAGGTCGAGCCGCCGGACGGCGAGATGGGCCGCCGCGCCCAGCCGGTCCACGACGGCGACAGCCTCTACTTCGCCGCGAACAACCGCAACAAGCGCGCCATCGCCCTCGACCTGCGCAGCGAGCAGGGCAAGGAGGTCCTGCACGAGCTGATCGGCCGGGCCGACGTGCTGGTGACCAACTACGCCAACGGCGTACCGGACCGGCTCGGTTTCGGTTTCGACGAGGTGCACCGGATCAACCCGCGGACCGTGATGGTGCACATCACCGGATTCGGCCGCACCGGGCCGTATTCGTCGTGGGTGGCCTACGACGGCATCATCCAGGCGATGAGCGGGCTGGCCGACATGACCGGCGAGCCCGAGGGCGCGCCGACCATCGCCGGGCCGTTCGTCGCCGACAACGTCACCGGCATGCAGGCGGCGATGGCGGCCATGCTCGGCCTGCTGGCGCGGGAACGCACCGGCCGGGGCCAGCTGATCGACGTGGGCATGCTGGATTCGATGGTCCCGCTGCTGGCGCACCACCTCTCGGTCGCGGCGGCGGGCATCGGCGAGCCGACGCGGTGGGGTTCGGCGCTGCCGACGAACTACTCCGGGCTGTACCCGGCCGGCGACGGCTGGGTGTACATCGCGCCGATCACGCCGAAGATGTGGGAGTCCTTCAGCACCCTTCTCGGCCACCCGGAGTGGGCGGAGCAGGAGGCGGCCGACAGCGGCTGGCGGGTGCGGGAGCGCGAGCGGATCGACGCGCAGGTCGTCGCGTGGACCCGCGGCCGCACGAAGGCCGAGGTCGTGGCGGCGCTGCAGGCCGACGGGGTGGTGTGCGGGCCGGTGCAGTCGGTGGCCGATCTGGTGTCGGATCCGCAGGTCCAGGCCCGGGGCATCGCGGTGGAGGTGCCGTTGCGCGACGGCGTGCACGCGACGTTGCCCGGCCCGGCGCTGCGGCTGGCCGACACCCCGGCCCGCTCCCCCGAACGCCCGCCGGGGCTGGGCGAGCACACCGACGAGGTGCTGGCGCAACTCGGGTACTCGGCGGAGCGGATCAGCGCGCTGCGCCGGGACGACGTCACGGGGAGGGCCTCGTGATCGACGGCCTGCTGGTGGCCAACCGGGGCGAGATCGCGCGGCGGATCATCCGGACCGCCCGCCGGCTCGGGGTGCGGACCATCGCGATCCATTCCGAAGTGGACACCGGGCTGCCCTACGTCGCCGAAGCCGACGAGGCGGTCCCGCTGGACGCGCCGCGCGACTTCCTCTCGGCGGAGGCGATCCTCGCGGTGGCGCGGAAGACCGGGGCGACGGCGGTGCATCCGGGCTACGGCTTCCTGTCGGAGAATCCGGATTTCGCGCGCCGCTGCGCGGCAGCGGGCCTGGTCTGGGTCGGTCCGTCGCCGGAGGCGATGGAGCTGCTCGCCGACAAAGCGGCGGCGCGGGCGCACATGGCATCGGCCGGGGTTCCGGTGCTGCCGGGCAGTTCCGGGATCGCGTCGGCCGCCGAAGCCGACGCCGCCGCTTCGGAGCTGGGTTTTCCGTTGATGGTCAAGGCGGTTTCGGGTGGCGGCGGTATCGGGATGGGCGTCGCTCGCGATGCCGCGTCCCTGGAACGCGCGGTGCGGACCGCGCTGTCGCGGGGCGGGAGCGCGTTCGGCGACGCCCGGATCCTGCTGGAGCGGTACGTGCCGCGCGCCCGGCACGTGGAGGTGCAGGTCGTCGGCATGCCCGACGGCTCGGTGCGCGCGTTCGGCGAGCGGGACTGCTCGGTGCAGCGGCGGCACCAGAAGGTCGTGGAGGAATGCCCTTCCCCGGCCGTGGATGATTCGCTGCGCGCCCGGCTGTGCGCGGCTGCGGTCCGGGCGGCCGAGAGCGTCGGGTACCGCAACGCGGGCACCGTGGAGTTCCTGCTCGATCCCGGCACCGGGGAGTTCTTCTTCCTGGAGGTGAACACCAGGCTGCAGGTCGAACACCCGATCACCGAGGAGGTGCACGGCGTGGACCTGGTGGAGCTCCAGCTGCGGATCGCCGCGGGGGCGGACGTTCCGGCGGACTTCCCCGCACCGCGCGGGCATGCCGTCGAGCTGCGGCTCTACGCCGAGGACCCGGTCCGCTTCCTGCCCCGGCCCGGGCGGATCACCGGCTGGACCGAGCCGGCCGGGGTGCGGGTCGAGTCGGGCTACGCGGCGAACACCGAGGTGAGCCCGCACTTCGACCCGCTGCTGGCGAAGATCGTGGTGCACGGCGCCGACCGCGCGGACGCCCTGGCACGGGCGCGGCGGGCGGTCGAGGAGTTCGTCGTGCGGGGCCCGAAGTGCAACCTGCCGTTCCTGGCCGAAGTGCTGGACGCCCCGGAGTTCGTCGCCGGGAACTACGACACCGGCGTGGTCGACCGGATCATCGCCGCCCGCTGATCTGAAGGGAACAACATGGAGATCAAGGCCGAAATGGTCGCCAACGTCTGGAAGGTGCTGGTGACCGAGGGCACGGCGGTCAAAGCCGACCAGGAGCTGGCCGTCCTGGAGTCGATGAAGATGGAGATCCCGGTGCTCAGCGAAACCGACGGGGTGGTGACCCGCGTGGCGGTCGCCGAAGGCGACGCGGTCAACGAAGGCGACCTCATCGCCGTCGTCTCCGCAGAGTGAGCCTCAGGTGTGCGGGGCGTCCTCTGCCGACGCCCCGCACACCCGCATCAACGCTCGTCGAACGCACCGGAGCGGAGCTTGGCGCCGAAGTCGAGCCAGGCAGACTGGCCGAAGGCCAACGTTCCACCATCACGATCCTTGGTGTCGCGAACTCCGACGAGGCCCGGCGCAAATCCGATCTCAACGCAGTTGTGCGTTTCGTTGCTGCGGCTCGACTTCCGCCAACCTGTGAACTGACTACTGTTTGCCACCTTGTTTCTTCCTCGCCTCACGGATCAGTTGCAATGACCGGTCGGCCGACGCCGCAGCGCCGAGCACGTGACGCCACGTGCGGCGAAACGTGTCGACGGCGTCCCGGTCGTCCACGTAGCGAGCTTCTCCCAACAGGTCGGGATAAACCAGGCCCGGATGGCCCTGCAACGATGGCGGAAACGTCATCAGAGCCCAAGAAGTGCCCTGCCCGTCGCGTTGCCCGTATCGATTCCGAACTGTTTGATTTCAAGGGCAACGTCGGATCCGCCGGTCAAAGCAGGGCTCGACGATACAAGGCCAGGTCGCGGCGGTGTCAGCGAGCCGCAGAAGCGAAGGAGCGGACCATGAGCGGAACCAAGGTAGGCACCTGGGTCAGCATGCACGAGTGCTCGACCAGCTATACGGTCTGCCAGGACGAAGTCGAGTTCGAGATCGGCGGTCAGTCCGGCTTCGATCTCTTCACCACCGAGGCGGGCCTCGCAAAACTCGTCGCCAAGGCGACCGACGCCCTTCGGGAACTCCGCGAGCTCAGGACGCAAGAGGAGCAGTAGCCGAAGGCTACGGCTAGCGGATTGTGTGGCCAGGTCGGGTGCCGTGAGTGCTTTTCGGTGCTATAGAGGCTGTTTGGGAACTCGGCCTACCTGGAGGTTTCCGCGGGCAGCCCCAGCGAGCGACCTGGTTCCGCCCCGCCAGCCGGGGTCAAGTGAACGGACCGTTCACCTCGATAGACGGGATAAACGGTCCGTTCACTCCATTCAGCATGCGCAGGCCCCAGGCTGATGGGGTGGAGCGAACGGACTGTTCACCTCGATAGGCGAGACGAACGGTCCGTTCGCTTCAGCCAGACCTTCAAAACAGCCTCTACAGCGACCAAAGCACTCACGGCACCCGTCCAAAGCCGTTACCAGGCGTCGACGATGGCTCGGGCCTGGGGGTTGGTCCAGCCCGCTCGCGCGACCGGTGGGAGGGCTCGGAGCAGGAGGTCCCGGGTGTCGGCCGGGTCGATGACGTCGTCGATCTCCAGGTGCATCGCCGTGTTGATCGCGCTGCCCGTTTCGTACATCTGGGCCACCAGCTCTTCGTAGCGCTGCTGGCGCTGCTCCGGGTCGGCGATCGCCTCCAGCTCGCGGCGGAAGCCCAGGCGCACCGCGCCTTCCAGACCCATGCCGCCGACCTCGCCGCTCGGCCACGCCACCGTCAGCGCCGGTTTAGTCATCGTGCCGCCTGCCATGGCCATCGCGCCGAGACCGTAGCTCTTGCGCAGCACCACCGTCGCCATCGGCACCGTCAGGCGCGCACCGTGCACGAACATCCGGCCGAAGTGCCGCACCGTCGCCGTCTTCTCCGACTCCGGGCCGACCATGAATCCCGGTGTGTCGCAGAGCGAAACCACCGGCAGCCCGAACACCTCGCACAGTTGCAGCATCCGCGCCAGCTTGTCGGCGCCATCGGCGTCGATCGCACCGCCGAGCACCATCGGGTTGTTCGCGATAAGCCCCATCGGCCGGCCCGCGATGCGCACCAGCGCGGTGATCGTGCAGCGCCCGAACTCCGGCCGCAGCTCCAGCATCGAGCCCTCGTCGCAGAGGATGTCGATCGCGGCGTGCACGTCGTAGGCGCGCTTGCGGTTCTCCGGCACCACGTGGCGCAGTCCGCGCTGGTCCGGCTCGGAGTAGTCCGTGACATCGCCCTGGAAGTAGGACAGGTAGCGCTTGGCCACCGCGACCGCTTCCGCCTCGTCGTCGACCGCCACGTCGACCACGCCGTTGGCCGTCTGCACGTCGATCGGGCCGATCTCCTCGGGGGCGAACACGCCGAGCCCGCCGCCCTCGATCATCGCCGGGCCGCCCATGCCGATGTTGGCGTCGCGGGTCGCGATCACCACGTCGCAGGTGCCCAGCAGCGCGGCATTGCCCGCGTAGCAGCGGCCCGCCGCGATGCCGACCGTCGGAACCCTGCCGCTGAGCTCGCCCAGCGCCAGGAACGACGGGGTGATCAGTCCGCCGCCCTTGGGGATGTCGACGTCGCCCGGCCGGCCGCCGCCGCCCTCGGCGAACAGCACCACCGGGTACTGCCGCTGCCGCGCGACCTCCAGGATCCGGTCGGTCTTGCGGTGGTTGAAGTAGCCCTGCGTGCCCGCCAGCACGGTGTAGTCGTAGGCGAGCACCGCGCAGGTGCTGCGCTCCGGCCCGAACTGCGCGCCGTTGACCTGGCCGACGCCGGTGATCATGCCGTCGGCGGGCGTGTTGCGCAGCAGGTCGTCGAGCTCGCGGCGCTTGCGCTGCGCCGCGATGGCGAAGCCGCCGTACTCGGTGAAAGTACCCTCGTCGACCAGGTCGGCCACGTTCTCGCGCGCGGTGCGCATGCCTCGCGAGTGGCGTTTGCGCACCGCTTCGGGCCGGCTCTCATCGGCCCACAGGCTCTTTCGCTCCAGCACGCGGGCCAGGTCGGGCCGGATGTGGTCGGGGTCGATGCGCTCGTCCGCGAGGTCGGCGACGCCGATCTCGTCGTTGCCGGAGACGATCACCACCGGTTCCCCGGCGTCGACCACGTCGCCTTCCCGGAAGCGGACCTGCGTCACCGCGCCGCCGCTTTCCGCGCGGATGACGTGCTGCATCTTCATCGCTTCCAGCACCATCACGACCTGCCCGCGCGCGACCACGTCGCCGAGGGACACCTCCACCGCGACGACCGAGCCGCTCATCGGCGCGACGGTGGCGCCGAGGGGCGCGTCCGGCACGGCGTTCGGCGCGGCCTCCAGCAACGCGGCTCGATTGCCATCCACATAGGACGTCGAGCAGCGTCCGGCGGCGAACTCGTCGGAGCGCAGGATCGCCTGCTGCAGCGGGAGGTTCGTGGCGACGCCGGTGATCTGCAGCTCGTCGAGCGCCTGGACCGCCAGCCTGCGGGCCGCCGTGAACCCCGCCGCGTCGTGCACCACGACCTTGGCCAGCAGGGAGTCGAAACCCGGGTTGGTGCGGTATCCCGGATAGCCGGCCGTGTCGACGCGGATGCCGCGCCCCGCGGGCATCCCGAAGCGATCGAGGACGCCCGACTGCGGCAGGACCTGCCCGTCGGCGGTCATCGTCTCGGCGTTGAGCCGGATCTGGATCGCGCTGCCGCGCGGGCACGGCACTCGATCCTGGTCGAGACCGAGGTCGGCGAGACTCGCGCCGGCGGCGATCTCCAGCTGACTGCGCACCAGGTCCAGGCCGAGCACCTCCTCGGTGACGGTGTGCTCCACCTGCAGCCGCGGATTGACCTCCATGAAGAAGAACTCCTGGCCGCCGACCAGGAATTCCACGGTCGCCACGCCCCGGTAGCCGGCGGCGCCGACCAGCCGGGTCGCGGCCTGCAGCACGCTCTGCCGCAGCTGCCGGTCGAGTCCTTGGGCGGGCGCGACCTCGATCAGCTTCTGGTGCCGCCGCTGCACGCTGCAGTCGCGGTCCCAGAGGTGCGCGACCCGCTGGCCGTCGCCGATCACCTGGACCTCGATGTGCCGCGCGTCGGTGAGCAGCCGTTCGATGTAGAGCTCTCCGGAGCCGAACGCGGCGAGCGCCTCCGCCTCGCAGGCCCGGTACGCCTCGGCGAGCTCGTCCCGGCCGCGCACCACGCGCATGCCCCGGCCGCCGCCACCGGCGACGGCCTTGATCACCGCCGCGCTGCGCCCGTGCGAGAGGTCCGGTTCGAGGGTGTCCAGGAAGCGTTCCATGTCGGCGAGCGTCGCCACCGCCGTGCCGGGCAGCGTCGGGATCTCCAGTTCGCCGGCGAGCGCGCGGGCCTTCGCCTTGTCGCCGAAGAGTTCCAGCGCGTTCGGGTCCGGGCCGACGAACGCGATGCCCGCGTCGGCACAGGCCCTGGCCAGGGCGGGGTTCTCCGAGAGGAACCCGTATCCGGGGTGGATGGCCTGGGCGCCGGTCTTGCGGGCCGCTTCGATGATCGCGGCGACGTCGAGGTAGGCGGCGGCACCATTCTCGGGCAGCGGCACGGCCTCGTCGCAGCGGGCCACGTGCAGCGAGTCGGCGTCATCCGCCGCGTGCACGCCGACCGTGCCGGTGCCCAGCACCGCCGCGGCGCGGAAGACCCGCAATGCGATCTCGCCCCGGTTCGCGACCAGCAACGTCCCGAACGGCTCCCCGATGCCCATCCACGCCTCCTACGCGCCGCACTGCGCCTGCCGGACCGACGCATACCGACCAGTCGGTTCCCGGAGCCCAGCCTCGTGAAGAACCAGGCGGGTGTCAACACCGGGGCGATTCAGGAGCGGCGCTGGTCGCCCGCGAGGAGCCCGGCCATCGCGGAACCGAGGTGACGACGGCGTCCTGAGCGGGTGCTCGGGGCCGGCCCCGAGCACCCGCGTGCGTCAGCTCTCCCCCGGCTCCAGGTGGTAGAGCTCCGGGAGGTTAACCACGATCGCCTCCTGCGTGCTGCGGGCGATCACCACCTCCGCCGGGTCGTTCGGGTCCGGGTTCTCCTCGCGGTGCGGGACGAACGGCGGCACGAAGATGTAGTCGCCCGGCTCCGTCTTGATCCGCACCTCCTCGGTGCCGTCGTGGAAGACGAACTCCGGGTGACCGCTGACCACGTAGATCGCCGTCTCCGACTCGCCGTGGTGGTGGTTGTCCGAGGCCGTCGACGGGCCGACGTGCGTCTCGCCCATCCAGATCCGCTCCGAGCCGACCAGGTCGCCGCTGATCGCCGCGAGCCGCCGCATGCCTTCCGTCTGCGCCGTCTTGTTGTCCAGATCGGCGGCCCGGACGTGGTGCAGCCGGGTGCGCAGCGAGCGGCGCTGCTCCTCGGACACCCGGGTCGAGAGATCGGGGTGGAACGCGTCGTGCTGGGTCATCAGAATCCTTCCTTGTTCACCGATCGCCGACCAGCGGCACCCCGTCGAGGAACTCGCCGACCTGCCGGCCGAGTTCGCGCCACACCTCGGCGCCGGGTGAATCGTTGTGCACCGAGGTAACCCCACCCTCCACCGCGCGCACAACCTCGCCGATCGTGATTTCGCCGGCCGGTCGCGCCAGCGAGTAGCCCCCGTCGCATCCGCGCTGGCTGGTGACCAGCCCGGCCCGCCGCAGCTCGATCATCAGGTTGACCAGCGAGTTCAGCGGGATGCCCTGCCGCCGGGCGATGACCTCGCACTTGACCTGCTCGGGGCCGCTGCCCGCCAGGTCGCGCAGCGCCCGCACCGAATAGTCGGTGCGCGCCGAGATGTGCACCGGGGCCGACCGGCGGGCCCGCGGCGCTGCCGGCGTCTCGGGCAGCAGCACCGCACCCTTGGCGACCTCCTCGCAGAACAGCACGATGCGCGCGGCCACGCTCCGGTGGAACTTGTCGTTGAGGATGTCGTGCACGCCGTCCTTGAACACCGCCACCGAGCTCTGCGGGTGCTTGGCCGCCAGCGAGGTCACCGGGGCGACCGGCGCGAGCGTGTCCGCGTCGCCGTGCAGCAGCAGGGTCGGCACGTCCGGAAGCCGCTTCGGCGGCTCGGGGACGTCGCCGGTCAACCGGCCCCACTGGAACTCCGGGTCGTTCTCCAGCAGTTCGCGGTGCACCGGGCACGACGTGCGCACCCCGATCTCTTCGTCCCGGTCGGCAGGCTGCTGCCCCTGCGCGAGCGGGGTGCCCGCCAGGATCAGGCCGTCCACCTCGACCTCCAGCGCGAGCGCCCAGGCGCGCAGCGCCCCGACATCGGTGCCGGCCAGGAATCGCGCCGCCCCGGGCCGGAACCACGTCTCGGGACCGCTGTCCGGGTCCGGCACCACCACGGCGTAGCCGTCCGCGGACAGCCGCCGGCCGAAGCGCTGGTAGACGGCGGGGTTCTCGCCCCTGCCCGGCAGCACCACCACGGTGCCGCGGCAAGGCCCGTCCGGCACCCAGTTCCGGGTCATCTCAGGCTCCTCTCACTGAACTGTTTCGAAAGCGGCTTGCGTGGCGGTGCAGGTAGCGGAACCTCAGACGCCTTCTCGGTCCGGGATCCCCGACTCATGTATGACCAATACACCACGCCGGGGCTGTCCTCCCGAGAAGACGCCTGAGAACCCGCAGCGGTGCAAGTTGAGTTTCACACCGCAAGCGGCTGCCGCCGCTTCTTAACAGAACAAGGATTCACTTGCCGGGGTACAGATCCCGCTCGCAGGCCTTCGCCACGTCCACCTTCTCGCACAGAACAAGGATTCACTTGCCGGGGTACAGATCCCGCTCGCAGGCCTTCGCCACGTCCACCTTCTCGCGCAGCACGCCCGCCTGGAGATAGCGATCCGCCACGGCCTGCAGATCGGCGACCACATCATCGGTCAACGGCCGGACCTCCTGCTTGGTCCGGGTCAGGATCTGGTGCGCCACCGGCGGCTCCAGCGACGTCAGCTTCTCGTAGACGCGCTGGTACTCCTCGGGATTCTCGTCGCTCCACCGCCACGCCGCCTCGAACCGCCGCATCGCGTCGGCCAGCGCCTCGCGCTTGAGCGGGTCGGCAGCCGACGCCGTGGACACCGACAGGATGCCGTTGCGGCCGTTGATGCCCTGGCCGTCGCGGATCACCCGGGCCCCGGCGTGCTCCGCGATCGACAGGTACGGGTCGAAGGTCGACCAGGCGTCGATGTGCCCGGCGCTGAAGCCCGCCTGAGCGTCGGTCGGCAGGCTGAAGGTGATCTGCACGTCCTGCTGCGTCAGCCCGGCTTCCTCCAGCGCGCCGAGCGCGGTGTAGTGCGAGACGCTGCCCGGCGCGGTGGACACCACGAGGTGCTTGCCGCGCAGGTCGGCCACGGTGCGGATCGGCGAGCCCGGCGGCACGATGATCGCCGTCGATGACGGGGACGCCGCGGTCGCGACGGCCGGTCGCGCCGGCACGCCGCCGGCGATGGCCTGCACGGTGGGCGCGTCCGCGGCGGTCGCGGTGTCCACGTCTCCGGAGCGCATGGCCTCGAAAAGCGGTGCCGCGCCTTGGAAGTTGGCCCAGCGGATCTTGTACGGGGCGTCCTCGAACGCCCCGGACGCTTCTACCCTGGCTCGCAGCCCGCCGGCCTGGTCGCCGAGCACCAGGGTCACGTCGGACAGCGACTTGGGCTCGCTGCTCCCGGCGCAGCCCGCCACGGCGAGCAGCACAGCGGCCAGCACCGACACCAGGATTCTGGTCGTACGCACTCCGTTGTCTCCAGTCTCAGTCGAGCAGATCCGGCTGCTCGTGCACGATTTCTTCGAAGAGCGGGGCGAAGGTCACCCAGCCCGGGTCTCGGTGCTGCTGGTACTGCTGCCTGGTGTGCCGCGCGATCTCGTGCGGGATCAGCTGCAGCTGCCCGGCCGCCTGGGCGACGACCTGCACCTTCGAATTCCGCTCGGCGGCCACGTACAGCGACACCGCCTCCTCCAGGCTGCGGCCGACGGTGAGCAGCCCGTGGTTGGCCAGGATCGCCAGCCTGCGCTGCCCGAGCGTCGCGGCGATCCGGCGGCCCTCCTCCAGGTCGAGCACGACCCCGGAGAAGTCCGGCACGATCACGTTGTCCTCGTAGAACTGGGCGCTGTCCTGCGAGATGGGCAGCAGTTCGGTGCCCAGCGCGGCGAGCGCCTTGCCCCAGATGGAGTGGCTGTGCGCGGCCGCGTCGACGTCCGGGCGGGCCTGGTGGATCTGCGAGTGGATGGCGAACGCGGCCTGGTTGACCGGGAGGTCCCCGTGCACGATCTCGCCTTCGTGGTTGACCAGCAGCAGCTCGGACGCCTTGATCCGGCTGAAGGCCCGGCCCAGCGGGTTGACCCAGAAGTGGTCCGGCAGTTCGGGATCGCGGACCGTGATGTGCCCGGCGGCGCCCTCGCTGTAGCCGAGCTTGCCGAAGATCCGCAGCGCCGCGGCCAGCCGCTGCTTGCGGAACCGGCGTTCGTCCTCGACGTCGTCGAAGACCGGGCGGGCGGGGAAGCTGTTCTGCCGTGGGGAAAGCGACCGGGCGAACTCGGATCGCCCGGGTGCGACAGTGGTCATGGTGTTCTCCTCTTGGTGTCTCCGCGCACTGGCTGATGGCGATTTCGCGCGAAATCGCCGTTCGGCACGCCTGGCAGGCGTCGATTTCGCGCGAAATCGACGAGGGTCACGCGGCGGCGCGGCGGGCGACTTCCTGGCGGACCAGCGGGATCAGCTCGCGGCCGTAGTCCACCGCATCGTCGAACGGGTCGTAGCCGCGGATGAGCAGCGTCGTCACGCCGATGTCGACGTAGTCCAGCAGTGCCGCCGCCACCGTCTCCGGGGTGCCCACCAGCGCCGTGGAGTTGCCCGCCGCGTTGGTGGCCGCCGCCGTGGGTGTCCACAGTGCACGGTCGTGCAGCTCCCCCGCCGCTGCGGCGGCGAGGAGTCGCTGCGAACCGACGTTGGCGACCTGCTGGCCCGGGTTCAGCGTCTTGGGCCCGGTGAATGACGCCAGGCCACCGCGCGATGCGTTGATCCGGTCGAGGATGCGGTGGGCCCGCTCCCACGCCTGCTCCTCGGTCGCGCCCAGGATCGGCCGGAACGACACGCTGATCCGCGGCGGTTCCGCCCGCCCCGCTTCTGCGGCAGCCTTCCGGACCGCGGCGATCTGCTCCGCAGTCTCTGCCAGCGGCTCGCCCCACATCGCGAAGACGTCGGCGTGCTTGCCGCCGACCCGCAGAGCGGCCTCCGACGAACCGCCGAAGTACAGCGGGATCCCGGACTGCCGCACCGGGCGGACGGCGGCGTTGTAGTCCTCGAAGCGGTAGTGCGCGCCCTCGTGGCTCACCGGTTCCTCGGCGGCCCACACCCGGCGGAGGACGTCCAGGTACTCGTCGGTGCGTGCGTAGCGCTCGTCCTTGCCCAGGTAGTCGCCGTCGCGGCGCTGGTCCGCGTCGTTGCCGCCGGTGATGATGTGCACCGCGATCCGGCCGCCGGTGAGGTGGTCGGCGGTGGCGAAGGTGCGGGCCGCCAGCGTCGGCGCCACGAAGCCCGGGCGGTGCGCGATCAGGAAGCCCAGCCGCTCGGTGTGCGCGGCGGCGTAGGCGGCGAGCTGGGTGTTCTCCGGGCTGCTCGACCCATAACCGATCAGCACCCGGTCGAACCCGGCCGTCTCGTGCGCCTGCGCGAACTTCCGCAGGAACGCCGGGTTGACCGCCGGTCCGTCCGCGGCGTGGATCTCCGAGACGTGCTGCGCCCCGATCATCCCGATGAACTCGACGGTCATGACGAACTCCCCTCTCCGGTCCCGACACCCAGCCAGGACAGCAACTCCGCGCGCAGCGCCAGGAAGGCCGGGTCGGTGACATCGCGCGGGCGGTCCAGGTCCAGCACCTGGTCGTAGCCGATGCGGCCGTCGCGCATCACCAGCACCCGGTCGGCCAGCAGCAGCGCCTCCTCCACGTCGTGCGTGACGAGCAAGATCGCGCAGCCGTGGCGCTGCCACAGCTCGCCGACCAGCTGCTGCGCCTTGATGCGGGTCAGCGCGTCCAGCGCCGAGAACGGCTCGTCCAGCAGCAACAGGTCCGGTTCGCGCACCAGCGCACGCGCCAGCGACGCCCGCTGCGCCTCGCCGCCGGAAAGCACCTTCGGCCAGACGTCCACCCGGTGGCCGAGGCCGACCTCCTCCAGCGCGGCCACCGCCCGCTTCTTATCCGGGCGGCCGGGCAGGCCGAGGATCACGTTGCGCCACACGCGTTTCCACGGCATCAGCCGCGGCGCCTGGAACGCCACCGCGCGCCGCACGGCCACCTCGACCTCGCCGGTCACTTCGCGGTCGAGGTCGGCCAGGATCCGCAGCAGCGTGCTCTTGCCGCAGCCGCTCGGGCCGAGCAACGCCACGAACTGGCCGGGCTCGATGTCCAGGTCTAGGTCTTCGAGCACGGTGCGGTCGCCGAAGCGGCGGCTCAGGCCGCGCACCGAGGCGGGTTTCACTACGCTCCGCTGAACGCCGGTCGCCATGCCAGCAGGGTCCTTTCCAGCAGTCGGACGATGAAGTCGGCGACGAGGCCGAGCAGTGCGTACAGCACCAGGCAGACCACGATCACGTCGGTCTGGAAGAACTCGCGGGCCATGTTCATCTCGTAGCCGATGCCCGCGGTGGCGTTGATCGTCTCGCCGAAGACCAGCGCCAGCCAGGCCGAACCCAGCGAGTACCGCAGCCCCACCAGCGCGTTGGGCATCGCGGCGGGCAGGATGATGTGCCGCACCTGGGCGAACCAGCCGAGCCCGAGCGTCTTGGCCGCCTCCACCAGGCCCGCGTCGACGTTGCGGATGCCGCCGTAGATGTTCATGTACAGCGGGAAGGTCACGGCCAGCGCGATCAGCACGATCTTGGGCTGCTCGCCGATGCCGAACCAGATGATCAGCAGCGGGATGAGCCCGATCACCGGCACCGTGCGCAGCATTTGCATCGGCGCGTCGATGAGGTCCTCGCCGCGGCGGAACAGGCCGGAAAGGGTCGCCAGCACGATCGCGACGACGACGCCGACCACCAGGCCTGCGCCGACGCGTTGCAGCGAGGCGGCGATCGCCTCCTGCAGCCGCCCTTCGTCCCACATCTCCACGGCGGTCCCGGCGACCGTGGCGGGCGAGGCGAGGGTGTCGTCGCTGAGCACCCCGGTGCTGCTGAGGACCTGCCAGAGCGCCACCAGCGCGATGGGGCTGATCAGCTTGAAAACCCAACGGGGCACGCGGTTTTCGCGCCGCGCGGTGCGCGTTTGCACGGTGGCGACGGGGATCGGGTCTCGATCGGTCGGCGCGCCGGTGGGCGCGCGCTCGGTGGATACAGTCATCTGCACTCTCCGGAGGGCATGAGGGCGCAGCACGGCCACGACGGATGGGCCGTGCTGGAGGATCACCGGAGCCCCGGTTCCGCTGCTCAGGTGCCGTGCGTACTTTTTGCTGCTATGGCGACAAAAACCACGCACGGGTGCCGACCAGCGGAGACGCTGTGCGGGGGAGCTCCGGCGGAGCTGTAGGTGGTCGCGCTACGACGCGCGCGAAGAAGCGGAGAAAACCGTTACCGGCAACAGAGTGCGGAGGACACGCGCACGAAGTCCACGTAACCTCGTGTCGTCAGGGCCGCTGTCCGGATCATGCCCAAGACCGTAACCGGACGCCCGGATCGTGTAAACCCAACTCCACGGATTGGGATTGTGATCGGATCCGCACCGGCGGAGGTCCTTCGCGCGACCCGCGGGCGCCTCGGGCGGTTCGCCCGGCGCTACCGTGGACCGGTGCAGCCGGAACTTTCCAGCGGGTCGGGCCGACCCGTCACCGAGATGCGAGCGGGCAGGCGTCCTGGAGGCCGTTCGTGATCGAGGAACTGCTGCCCGCCGGGGTCAGCTCCGCCGAAGCCTTCGCCGATCCACCGGGCGTGGTCCTGTTCCCTGAAGAGGAAGCGCTGATCGCGCGCGCCCGGGACAAGCGCCGCCGGGAGTTCACTACCGGGCGGTGGTGCGCGCGCCAGGCACTGAGCCGGCTCGGCGTGCCGCCCGCTCCCCTGCTGCGCGGCGAGCGCGGAGCGCCGCAGTGGCCGGCCGGGATCCTCGGCAGCATCACGCACTGCGCCGGCTACCGGGCCGCCGTCGTGGCGCGCGCCGAGCAGGTGCACACCGTCGGCATCGATGCCGAGCCGCACGCCCCGCTGCCCGACGGCGTGCTCAACGTCGTGTCCCTGGAAGCGGAACGCGCCGAACTGGTCCGGCTGTCCGCGGCGCGACCCGACATGCATTGGGACCGGATCCTGTTCAGCTGCAAGGAAACCGTGTACAAGGCGTGGTATCCGATCACCCGCCGCTGGCTCGGCTTCGAAGACGCCCGGCTCGAACTCGGCACCGGAACGTTCACCGCGCACCTGCGCAAGGAGGGCGCGGAACTGGCGGGCCGCCCGCTGACGGCGTTCACCGGCCGCTGGCTGGTCCGCGACGGCCTCGTCGTCTCCGCCATCGCCGCGACCCGGTCGAACGCGTGAAGGGCGCCTCCCGACGGGAGACGCCCTTCACTCCTGGGCCTGAGGTCGATCAGGCGTCGGCACCGGCCTTGAGGGCCTTGGCGACCGTCACGACCCGCTTGGCCTGGACGGCAGCCGCCGCGCGGGTGACGTCGTCGACCTTGTTCGCGCCCTGGGCGTCGACGTGGCTGGTGCCGTACGGGTTGCCGTCGGCGAACTTCGCGCCATCGGTGTAGCCCGGGGCGACCACGATGCCGCCGAAGTGGTGGAACGTGTTGTACAGCGCCAGCAGCGTCGACTCCTGGCCGCCGTGCGCGGTCGAGCTGGAGGTGAAGCCGCTGTAGACCTTGTCCGCCAGCTGCCCCTGCGCCCACTGGCCGCCGAGGGTGTCGATGAACTGCTTGAGCTGCGAGGCGATGTTGCCGAAGCGGGTCGGCGAGCCGAACAGCACCGCGTCGGCCCACACCACGTCGTCCGGGGTGGCCTCGGGGATGGACTTGGTGGCCTCGACGTTGGCGCGCCACGCCGGGTTGCTGTCGATCGCCGCGTCGGGCGCCAGCTCCGGGGCACGCCGCACCCGCACCTCTGCGCCGGCCGCCTCGGCCTCGGCGGCCAGGGTGCTGGCGATCTCGGTGCCGGTTCCGGTGGCCGAGTAGTAGATGACGCTGACCTTCACGGGGGTGCTCACTGTCTGACTCCTGTTCAAGGGGCTGGGCGGCTGCGTCGGAACCAGTCGCTCATCTCTTCCATGGAAGACAATACTCGTGCTGCATCTTCTCCGCAAGAGATTTCCTTGCGAGCTGTTTCAGGTAGACTGGCGGGGCCGCAATCGCAGGAGGGAGCATCCCGGTGAACAGCAAGACCGGCCCGGATCCGTGCACCGATGACGACGAGATCATCACCTGGTGGGGACTGGTGATCGAGGGCTACCACGTCACGCAGGAGCACATCGACGCCGAGATCGGCGAGCGCTTCGGGCTCCCACCGGCCTCCTTCGAGATCCTGCTCCGCCTGGTCCGTACGCCCGACCACCGGATGCCCATGACCAAGCTCGCCCGCGAGGCGGCGCTGAGCAGCGGCGGCTTCACCAAGGTCGCCGACCGCCTCGCCAAGGCCGACCTGATCCGCCGCGAGCCGTGCGAGGCCGACCGCCGGGTCACCTACGCGGTCCTCACCGACCACGGCCGCGACATCGCCGAGCGCTCCCGCGCGGCGTGCGCCGAGATCCTGCGCAAGCGGGTCCTGGCCCCGCTCGGCAATGCCGACTCGGCGGCCCTCGCCGAGGCCATGCGCACCCTCCGCGCCGCCAACGCGCCGGACTGAACCGAGCCCGATCCCGCCAGCGGGGTCGCGCCAGAAAATCTCCGAGGACAGGCTCCCCCGGATGCGCCCGGCGCCTGACGGGGTGGCGGTTTCGCGAAATCGCCACCCCGCCCTCACGCAGAGCGCCGTTTCGCGCGCGGATCCAGCAGGTGCGCGAACGGGTTCGTGCCGACCTCCGGCAAGAGCGGGCGCACGAGACGGCGCACCTCTCCAGCGGCGTCCGACTCGCTGGATCCTTCACCGTCAGCCCGCTGATCAGCTCACCGATCGGCCCGGTCTGCTGATTCCGCGACATCCCCCGTTGACGATCATGCTGAGAACCACCAGCGGATTGGTGTTGTCGTACGGCAGATGTCCTGGTCGTGACGCCGGGCCGCTGCACGCAGTTGGAGCGGCCACCTTCGTGCTGCCCCGCGGTTGCGCCTGTTGACCGTTGCCAAGGAACGGGACGGATCCATATACTCCCATTTAGTGAGCATCGCGCTCACTATTTGAGCATACTGCGCTCATTCGTCCCGGACGAGCCGCACCGAAGGACATTCAATGGCGAATTCCACCACCGACGGCGTCACAGCCACCGACCAAGCGGGCGCGCGACCTGCGCAGTCGCACGCCAAAGTTATCCGCGCCGCCATCCTGGGCACCGTCGTCGAGTACTACGACTTCGGCATCTACGGCTACATGGCGACCATGGTCAGCGCCCACTTCTTCGTCCAGGACGATCCGACCGCGGCGCTGCTCGGCACCTTCGCCGCGTTCGCCGTGGCGTTCTTCCTCCGCGTGCCGGGCGGGATCTTCTTCGGCCACATCGGCGACAAGTACGGCCGCAAGAAGGCGCTGACCTGGACGATCCTGCTGATGGCGGTGGCCACCGCGCTGATGGGCCTGCTGCCCACCTACGCCACGCTCGGCGTCTGGGCGACCGCGCTGCTGACGCTCTCGCGCTGCTTGCAGGGTTTCGCCGCCGGTGGTGAGCTCGGCGGCGCCAACTCGTTCGTCTCCGAGCACGCTCCGCCCAAGTGGCGCGCCTTTCAGACATCGATGGTCAACTCCGGCACCTACATCGGGTCGCTGTGCGCATCCCTGATGGCGCTCGCGCTGACCACGGGGCTGTCGGCCGAGCAGATCGCGGCCTGGGGCTGGCGAATCCCGTTCCTGCTGAGCCTGGTCATCGGCGTGGTCGGGCTGTGGATCCGCAACTCGCTGGATGAGACCGAGCAGTTCGAGGACGTCCAGCAGCAGAGCGAGGTCGTGAAGGTCCCGCTGTTCGCGGTGCTTTCGACCGCGTGGCGGCAGGTCCTCACCATCATCCTGCTCGGCGCGGTGATCACCGGCGGCTACTACATCGCCTCGGTCTACGCCGCGACCTACCTGCAGACCGCCGGGCAGCGCTCGCCCCAGTTCGCCTTCGCCGCGACCTGCATCGCGATGGTCCTGGGCGTGATCACCCTGCCGATCTCGGGCTACCTCGGTGACCGGATCGGGCGCAAACCGGTGTTCATCGGCGGATCCGCGGCCGGGGTGCTGCTCGGGGTGCCGATGTTCATGCTGATGGCCGACGGCCCGGCGCCGCTGGCGATCCTGGGCCCGGCCGTGCTGTTCATCTGCGTCTCGGTGGTCAACGGCGTCTCGTTCGCCACGTACGCCGAGATGCTGCGGGCCCGCTTCCGGTACAGCGGAATCGCGTTGGGCAACAACGTGACCAACATGCTGCTCGGCGGCACTGCGCCGTTCGTCGCGACGCTGCTGGTGAGTTCGACCGGCAACAAACTCGCCCCAGCCGGGTACTTCGTCGCCTGCGCCCTGATCAGCCTCGTCACCTCCTTCTTCCTCAAGGAGACCAAGGGAAGGGAACTCGCACTATGACAGCCAGGTTTCGCGATCGCCGGATCGTGGTGACCGGCGCCGGAAGCGGCATGGGCCGGGCGGAGGCCCTCTGCCTCGCCCGGGAAGGCGCCGATGTGCTGCTCGCCGACATCGATCTGGCCGCCGCCCGCACCGTCGCCGACGAAATCACCGCGGCGGGAGGCACCGGCCGGGCTCACCACCTCGACGTGGCCGATCCCGATGCGTGGCGAGGACTCGCGACGGCGCTCGACGGGAAGGCGTTGCACGGCTTGGTGAACAACGCCGGTGTGAGCTTCCGGAAAGGCATCGCCGAGACGTCGGTCGACGACTGGCGCCGGGTCGTAGACATCAACCTGTCCAGCGTCTTCTTCGGGATGAAGTTCCTCTCGGGCTCGCTGGCGCGAGCCGGGGGCGCGTCGGTGGTCAACGTGTCCTCGATCGCCGGGATGGTCGGCTACTTCTCCGCTTCCTACGGGGCGAGCAAGTGGGGTGTGCGCGGGCTGTCCAAAGTGGGCTCCCTGGAATTCGCCGCCAAGGGCGTCCGGGTGAACTCCGTCCACCCGGGGCTGGTCGACACTCCCCTGCTGCATTCCGGTGACCACCGGTTCGTCGACGAGAGCCTCCGATCCGTGCCCGCCGGCCGGGTGGCCGCGCCCGAGGAGATCGCCGGGGCGGTCGCCTTCCTGCTCTCCGACGAGGCGTCCTACATCAACGGCACCGAGCTCGTCGTCGACGGCGGCCTGGTGTCCGGCGGCACCTACCACCGCATCACCACCGCGCTCGCCGAGGACGCCTCATGACCGGCGCACTCCTCGAAATCCTGAACCTGCTGGGAAAACAGGCCCACGCCATCGACGGCGGCGCGGCCCGGCAGTGGGCCGAGACCTTCACCCCCGACGGTGTGTTCCGCTCCCCCACCTATCCCGAACCCGTCCGCGGACGGGAAGCGCTCACCGAGTTCGCCGCCGCCTTCGCCGCGAACAACCCCCGAGCCCACCACATCGTCACCAACGTCTGCATCGACCGCGAGATCAGCGCGGACGAGTGCCACGTCAAGGCCAACCTGCTCATCGTGCGGACCACGAGCTCCGACGCGGTGGCCATCGACCGGGTCACCACCATCGACGACAGCTTCGTCCGCCACGGCGGGCTCTGGCGGATCGCCGAGCGGGTCGTCACCCGCGACTGAACCACCTCTTCCTGCGAACACCTGGAGAATCCCCGATGACGGCACCGAACGACCAGGCCAACCCGACGCGCGCGGACGACAGCCCCATCGCCGCGAGCTACCCCGAACTCGTCGGCAAGGTCGCCGTCGTGACCGGTGCGGGTCGCGGCATGGGCGCGGTCTTCGCCACCGAGCTCGCCCGGCGCGGCATCAACGTCGTGGCCGGTGACCTCACCGGTGCGCCCGAGGTCGCCGAGCAGGTCAACCGGCAGATCACCGACGGCGGGCGGGTCGTCGGCCACCGCGCCGACGTCACCGACCCCGCCGGCCACGACGGCCTGCTGCGCGCCGGGCTCGACGAGTTCGGTCGAGTCGACTTCTGGGTCAACAACGCGGGGATCTTCCCGCAGGCCGAGTTCACCGAGATCCCGCCGGAGCAGCTCACCTCCACCTACCAGGTCAACGTCAACGGCGTCGTCTACGGCGCGCAGACCGCCGCCAGGCACATGCGCGAACACGGCGGCGGCGCGATCGTCAACATGGCCTCGGTGGCCGGAGTCCGGGTGCGCGCCACCCGCGCGGCCTACAACTCGTCCAAGGCCGCCGTGCGGCACCTGACCAGCTGCATGGCCGTGGAACTGGGCTCGGACAACATCCGGGTCAACGCGATCGCGCCCGGCTTCGTCGACACCGAGATGACGCGATGGGTGCGGGAGGACCCGGCGGCGCTCGACCGCGCGCTCAGCACCGTGCCGCTGCACCGGGTCGGCGCGCCCATCGAGGTCTTCGGCGCCCTGTACTTCCTGCTGTCCGACAGCGCGCGGTACATCACCGGCGCGGTGATCCCGGTCGACGGCGGCTCCCAACACATCTGAGGTAGATCCATGGGTTACGACTACGACCTCGTCGTCATCGGCGCCGGGGGCGCCGGGCTGGCGGCGGCGGTATCGGCGGCGCAGCACGGGCTGCGGGTGCTGGTGCTGGAATCCGAGGCCGAGATCGGCGGGTCGACGCAGCTCTCCGCCGGGATGCTGACCGCCGCGGCCACCGGCGTGCAGCGGGCGCTGGGTGTCGAGGACTCGCCGGAACGCATGTTCCAGCACTACATGGACCTCAACCAGTGGCGCGTGCTGCCCGGCCCGACGCGGATGTTCTGCGAGCAGTCGAGCGCGCTCATCGACTGGCTGCTCGACCTCGGCGTCGAGATCCCCGCCCAGCTGTCCCGCAACGCGCACATGCCTGGGTTGACCCGCGCCGGCGTCGAGGACGTCTGGCGCGGCCACGTGCCGAAGGACCAGGGGTACGGGCTCGTCCAGGCCCTGGACCGCGCCCGCCGACGGCTCAAGGTCGATCTTGCGCTCGGCAGCCGCGCCACCGACCTGCTCCGCGACGGGCCGGCGGTGCGCGGGGTGGTCGTCGACGGCGCGGAGGTCACCGCGCCTTCCGTCGTCGTGGCCTGCGGTGGGCTGGCGCAGAACCCCGAGCTGGTGCGGGAGTACTTCCCGGACGCCGGCATCGCCGGCGACAGCCTGTTCGTCGTCGCCGCCCCCGGCAGCCGGGGCGATCACATCGCGCTGGCCGAGCGGCACGACCTGTCGCTGTTCGGACACGGCTGGGGTCTGCTGCTGGTCACCGCCGAGTTCCAGCGGTTCCACCACTGGCAGAGCGGATTCCCGCCGGCGTCCCGGATCCACGTCAACGCCGACGGCCACCGGTGCATGGACGAGGACGCCCCTTATGCGGTCAGTCCCGGAATCCTCAAGGACCACGGCGGATTCGTCTGGGCGGTCTTCGACGAAGCGGCCCGCACCGGCCTGCCGACCGGTTACGCCGACTGGGCGGCGGGCCGGGTCCTCGAAGAGGTCGGCAAAGGCGTCGTCCGGTGCGCCGACACGCTGCCCGAACTCGCCGCGCGGATCGGCGTGCCGGCCGCCAACCTCATCCGGAGCGTCGAGCGGTTCAACGCGCTGTTCGAGCGGGGTCACGACGAGGACTTCCTCCGGCACGAGTCGCTGGCCGCCAAGCAGGTCGACCCCCGGCTGCCACCGGTGGGAACCGGTCCGTTCTACGCGGTCCGGATGCTCCCCGCGGAGCTGGTGTGCACGCACACCGGCCTGCGCATCGACAGCCGCGCCCGCGTGCTCGACATCGGCGGCCACGTCGTTCCGGGGTTGTACGCGGCGGGCGAAGCGGCCGGGGGAATCCTCGGGGAACGCTACGTGGGCGGCGGGAATTCCGTGGCTCACGCCCTGGTGCTCGGTCGGCTCGCCGGGCAGGAAGCAGCACAACGGCTCAACGACGCAGGGAGCGGCGAATGACCACATCGGACGATCGGGTCGCCATCGAGCAGGTGCTCTACCGCTACGCGAGGGCGGTGGACCGGCTCGACTACGACGGCATCCGGGACTGCTACTTCCCCGACGCCATCGACAACCACGGCGGCTACCACGGGCCGGTGAGCGGCCTGATCGAGGACATCCGTCGGCGGCA
The DNA here is from genome assembly GCF_004348985.1 of Saccharopolyspora elongata. Taxonomy (GTDB): domain Bacteria; phylum Actinomycetota; class Actinomycetes; order Mycobacteriales; family Pseudonocardiaceae; genus Saccharopolyspora; species Saccharopolyspora elongata. The sequence goes on from NZ_SMKW01000015.1 coordinate 72,834, forward strand.
CACCACGATCGACTCGTCCCAGCACTTCATCAGCAACGTGCTCATCGACTTCACCGGCGACGACGCGGCCGAGGTCGAGTCCTACTGCCTCTGCTACCTCAGACAGGCGCCGGTCGACGGCGCGACCGAGCAGGAACTGGCCATCATCCGATGCCGCTACGTGGACCGGTTCGAACGGCGCAGCGGCCAGTGGCGCATCGCCGACCGGGTCGTCGTCTTCGACGAGTTCCGCGCACAGGCCATCACCGACAGCCTCGACCCCGGCTGGGTCCGCTCCAGGAGGGACGCCACTGATCCGGTCTACCGGCAGTGATGGTCCGCGGCGTCAGCGCACCCGCGAGCGTGAGGCGAACAGCTGCGCGCTCACCTCGCGGGCTGCCTCCACCACCCGCGGCGCCACCTGCTCGACCGCAGCGGGATCGACCAGCGACACACCGATGCTGACGTCCGACATCGTCGGAGGTGTCTCCACCGGCACCGAAACCCCGATGACTCCTGGGATCACGTGACCGGTGGAAACGGCGTAGCCCTGCTCGCGGGCCGCCACCACCTCGGCCGGGTCGTCATCACGGGGTGGGCGGCCCGCCAAGATCGCAATACCGCCTGAGCCGCGGTCTATCGCGTGGCGCTGACCTGTCCGGAAGGCGATGTGCGCCGCGGCGAGCCTCGGCTCGACCACCAGCACCGCTTGTACCTCGGCATCGCTGACCGGCACCATCAGGTGCACCGTCGCATCGACGGCGTCGGCGAGCCCCGCCATGATCGGGTAGGCCAAGCCGCGCAGATCACTGTCCACCGCCGATGCCAACTCCACGAGACCGTAGGCCAGGTGGTACCGCTTGTCCTCGGTCCGCCGGACCAGGTTGTGCGCGGTGAGCGCCTCCAGCATCCGGTGCAGCGCATTGCGGTTGAGCCCCAACGAGCGCGCCATTTCGGTCAGCGTCTCGCCGTCCGGCCGTCGGGCGAGGTGCCACAGGACCCGGATTCCCCTGTCGAGGGTCTGGGCCCCCGAAACCGAGGATCCTCGGTTGTCTTCCACGCTCATCCGCCGCCTTGCCGATCGCACTTCCCGCGCAATCCTATCCAACCGGCGACGACCACGCGAAGGCCAGCTCAGGGCACCGATGGACTACCTGGTCGAGCGTCGACGAGAACTGCTCCGCAGCGCAAGCGGTCGGCCGGGCTGGACCCACGGCCGGAGCCGCACCGCCGGTGTCCTGCCGCGGAAGGTGTCGCCGAACGTAGCCGGGGAGGCCGGCGAGCATGCGCGCTGCGCCGCTGCTGCCGACGCGGTCGAGCGGATCCCGGAATCCGCCCTGGCGACTCCGGCCGAGTGCCCTCAACCGACGCTGACAATCGGACCACGCGCGACTCATCATGCGACGATGCGTCCACAGTAGACATACTTCTGACCGGATTTCCCAAGTATTTCACAGAATTCACATTCTTGAATGTGCGTCACATACTTGACGCGACCCGATCGACTGCCCTACTTTTGACACCAAGGTCGGAGGTGACGCGGAATCCGCGTCCACCAGCCGGGGGTTCGTTCATGTCTGGCGGCGGGAGCGAACCCCCACCCGACCACCTACCGCCTCGGTTCCGGCGTGAAGACCCCGCCACCGACGGCAGAAACCCCTATGCACCAGCGCTTTCACTCACATGCACGGCTGAGTTCGGCCGACCGATGTGGACTCCCATCGAACCCGTGCGGCAGCCAGATCAAAGCGGGCCGTGCGTGTTTGTGCTGCTATAGAGGCTGTTTTGATTGTCGTGGTGTGAGGCACGGTAACGCGGGGTCTTGTCTTTGAAGCGGCGCAGCCGCTTAGCCCACCCTCGCAGCTTGCACCGCCGCGGGTTCTCAGGTGCTTTCTCGCGAGGACAGCCCCGACGTGGTGAATTGGTCATTCATGATGTCGGGGATCCCACAGCGAGAAGGCGCCTGAGGTTCCGCCACCCGCACCGCCACTCAAGATGAGTTTGGAAACAGGCTCTACAGCAACACAAAACACGCACGGCCCCTTTTGCCCGGACGTCACCCGGCCACGTCCGCGTACGACCTCCCGACCTTGGCGTCGGCGAGGTAGGCCGTGGCCTCCCCGGTGATGCCGTCGGAGCGGTACACGCCCCACTTGTCGGTCACGAAGTCGGCGCGCAGCGTCGCCGCCGGGAACTGATTCTGTCCATTGAGGACCTGTTCTTCGCCGTTGTGCCAGAACTTGACCCAGCCCTTGCCCGGATCGCTGGAGACGTGCACCCCGACGACGAAGCTGTTCCAGCTGTCCCTGGGCAGCGGGATCTTCCACAGCTGCGTGGTCTTCATGTCCGGGTCGCAGTACTCCAGGTCGAGCACGTCGCCGCGGGCCCGCAGCGACAGCGGCGGCGTGCCAGCACCCGACCCGTAGTCCTTGAGCTGCCACAACGCCACCCATTCCCCGGTCTTCGTCGGCAGCGGTTCCCACATCGAACGCCACCCGATGTAGTAGGTGTCGCCCTCGGTGAACCGCAGCCGGCCGCCGTCCGGCGTCTTGTGGCCGCGTGACTCCACCCGCACCCGCTCCGAGCCCTCGGGCACGCCGGAGGTGTGCAGCCGGTACACGTCGTCGTGCTCGCCCTGCGGATCGGCCACCACCTCGACGCTGCCGGGCTTGGTCTCGATCCCCTCGAAGACCGAAGTGCCGCGGTCGGTTTCGGCGGTCCAGACGGGCGCCTGGACCTGCGGGTCCGCCGCCACGGCCGGCGCCGGTTCCGGCACCCGCAGCTCATCCGTCGCGGTGAACGCCAGCCCCAGCACCGCGGCGAGCGCCGTGCCCGCGCGGAGCAGTTTCCGCACCGGGATCACCTCACTTGACCCGCTCGCGGACCCACTCGCCCGCGGGCTTGAGCTGGCCGGTGCCCGGGTACGGCCCGTTCTCGCAGGTGCCCTCCTTGAACACCGCGCCGGAGCGGGAGTCGTCGGAGTAGTTCCAGTTGGTCCAGCTGATGTTCTTCGACGCCATCAGGTCGATGTACTTCTGGGCCATGTCGAAGTCGTTCCCGCCGTCGCCGGTGGCCTCCTGCGTGCCGAACTCGGTGACGAACATCGGCAGCTTGTCGGCCGCGCGCGACAACGTGTCCAGGTACTCCTGGCCGTGCGACGCCGCGTAGAAGTGGAACGTGTACATGATGTTGTCGGCGTTGACGGGGTTGTCGACGATCTCCTGCTCGTTGGAGTCCTCCGAAACCCCCAGCGACGACCAGGCGCGGGTGCCGACCAGCACCACCGAGTCCGGGTCCTGCTCGCGGATCACCGGGATGAGCTCCTCGGCGTAGCTCTTGATCTGCGACCACTCGACGCCGCTGGGCTCGTTGGCGATCTCGTAGAGGACGTTGGTCTTGTCCTTGTGCCGCTTGGCCATCTCGGTGAAGAACGTCTTGGCGCGGTCCAGGTTGTAGTTCGGGTCACCGGGATCGAGCATGTGCCAGTCGATGATCGCGTACATGCCGCGCTGACTGGCCGCCTCGACGTACTTGTCGACCAGCTCGGTGAACTTGGCCGGGTCGTCCTCGTAGCCGCCTTCCTGGATGTACATGGAAATCCGCAGCACATCGGCCTGCCAGTCGTCGGCCAGCGCGTCCAGCGACGCGTCGTTGACGCACTGGCTGTACCACTGCAGGCCGTGCGTGCTCATGCCGCGCAGCTGCACCGGAGCTCCGCTGTCGTTGCACAGCGTCTTGCCGCAGACAGACAAAATCCCGTTGGTGACAACGGGATCCAGTTCCGGCTCTTGGGTTGTGGCCTGGGCCGCGGTGCTGGTCAACAGCAGGGCCGCGGCGATCGTGACGGCGCGTGCGGAGTTCTGCCACCTCATCGAAATCTCCTCGGTCGAAGAGCAGAGCCGCGGTGGCGGCTCCCGATCCTGGCGGCGGGAAACAGGAAACTTAGTTTCCAGTTCGCGTCACGATAGCGATACCGGCAAAACACCGTCAATACCCCGGAACAGGGACTTGCCACCCATGCGAAAAGGGCACCCCCAGTCGGCGATGCCGAGCGGGGGTGCCCTTCGTTCAGATGCGTGAACGCGGATCAGATGAGTGCGTCGACGCCGGTGAGGGCGCGGCCGATGATCAGCTTCTGGACCTGGCTGGTGCCCTCGTAGAGGGTCAGCACGCGCGCGTCGCGGACGTACTTGCCCACCGGGTACTCGTCGATGAAGCCGTACCCGCCGAAGACCTGCAACGCGTTGTTGGACACCCGCACGGCCGTTTCGCTGGCGTGCAGCTTCGCCATCGACGACGCGGTGGTCAGCTCCTGGCGGGACACCCCGCGCTCGGCCAGCGACGCGGCCCGCAAGGTCAGCAGCCGGGCGGCCTCGACCTCGACGGCGGAATCGGCGAGCAGTTCCTGCACCAGCTGCCGGGCCGCGATGGGCTTGCCGAACTGCACGCGCTCCCCCGCGTACCGGGTCGCAGCGGACAACGCGGCCTGCGCCACGCCGACCGCACCGGCCGCGACCGAGATCCGGCCCTTCGTCAGCGCGCCCAGGGCGATGCCCAGGCCCTTGCCGACCTCGCCGAGCCGCGCCGAATCCGGCACCCGCACCTCGTCGAGCACCAGCTCCGCGGTGGCCTGCCCGCGCAGGCCGAGCTTGCCGTGCACGGTGTTCGCGGTGAAGCCGGGCGAGTCGGTGGGCACCAGGAACGCGGTGATGCCGCGGCCGCCGTCGTCGCTGGTGCGCGCGAACAGCAGCGCGACCTTGGCCCAGGTCCCGTTGGTGATGAACATCTTCTGGCCAGTGATCACCCAGTCTTCGCCGTCGCGGCGGGCGCGGGTGGTCAGCGAGCCGGGGTCGGAGCCGGCGTCCGGCTCGGTCAGCGCGAAGCAGCCCAGGCCCTCGCCGCTGGTCAGCATCGGCAGCCAGCGCTGCTTCTGCTCCTCGGTGCCGTAGGTGGCGATGGACTTGCTCACCAGTCCCAGCGACACCGAGACGATGCCGCGCACCGAGGAATCGCCGCGGCCGAGCTCCTCGATGACCAGCGCGTAGCTGACCATGTCGGCCTCGACTCCGCCGTACTCCTCCGGGAGCGTCAGCCCGAGGAAGCCGAGTTCGCCGAGCTTGCGCACGATCCCGAGGTCGACCTCCTCGCGGCGGTCCCACTCGCGCACGTGCGGCACGATCTCCGCGTCAACGAACTGGGCCGCCATCTCCCGGAAGGCGACCTGGGTGTCGGTCAGTTCAAAGTCCACAGTGTCCTCTTACATCTCGCGCTTCATGTTGTCCGGCCACACGCCCGTCTACCGCTCCGAGGTGAACGGACCGTTCATCCCGCTAGACGAGGCGAACAGGCCGTTCACTCCAACGACCCCGGCAGGCCGCCCCCTCCAAGGGAACCGCCTGCAGGTTCGAGGTGAACGGACCGTTCATCCCGCTAGACGAGGCGAACAGGCCGTTCACTCCAACGACCCCGGCAGGCCGCCCCCTCCAAGGGAACCGCCTGCAGGTTCGAGGTGAACGGACCGTTTGTCTCGATCTACGAGGTGAACAGGCCGTTCGCTTCAGCTACTTGCCGGAACGAGCGCTCACGAGAGCAGGTCTTGCGGCGTGGTGCCGGTTTCGGTGAGGTCGAGGCCGAGTCCGGCTCGTTCGACAAGCCAGCGGCTGGGCCGGTAGCGCGGGTCGCCGGTGGCCGACTGCAGGGCGCGCAGCACCGCCAGCACGCGGCGCGGGCCGACGTGCTGTCCCCATTTCAGGGGACCGCGCGGGTAGCCGAGCGCGAGGCGCACCGCCGTGTCGATATCGCCGGGCGTGGCGAGGCGTTGTTCGGCGATGAAGCAGCTGGTGTTCACGATCGACGCCAGCAGCCGCTGCGCGATCATGCCCGCGCCGTCGCGGACGACGGTCACCGCCCGGCCGGTCGCGGCCAGCGCCGCCCAGGCCGAGCGCGCGAGCGCCGGATCGGTCGCCGGGTGCACGGTCAGCGTGAACCGCTTCTCCGTGCTGAGCGGATCCACGCCGCACACCCGCGCCGGAGGCAGCCCGGCCGAGAGCGCGGCCGTCGCGGCGCTGTGACCGTACGGGGCGAGGAGGATGACGGCGGCTTCGGAGGGCTCGTCGCCACGCTCCACCGGCACGCCCGCCGCGCCCAGCGCGTCGAGCAGCTCCGCGTTGTCCGACCAGATCGGGTGCGTCTCCGCCTGCGGAGCCTGCGGTTCGGGCGGCTCCTGCTTCGCGCCGTCGGTGTAGGGGTAGAAGCCTTCGCCGACCTTGCGGCCAAGCAGCCCCGCTTCCAGGCGGGAGCGGGTGATCGGCGACGGCCGCAGCCGGGGATCGCCGTAGTAGCCGGACCAGATGCTCTCCGTCGCCGGGTGCGTGACGTCCAGCGCGGTGAGGTCCATCAGCTCGAACGGACCCATCCGCAGGCCCAGCACGTCGCGGCAGATCCGGTCGACGTCGGCGGGCGCGGCCAGGCCCTCGCCCAGGATCTGCAGCGCCTCGGTGATCAGGCCGCGGCCGGCGTGGTTGACCAGGAAGCCCGGCGTGTCGGTGGCCCGCACCGGCTGGTGGCCCAGCCGGTGCACCAGGTCGACGAGCGCGCCCGGGATCCACTCGGCGGTCCGGGCGCCGGGGATCACCTCGACCAGGGGCATCAGCGGGACGGGGTTGAAGAAGTGCAGGCCGGCCAGCCGGCCGGGGTCGGCGAGCGCGGTGGCGATCGAGGTCACCGACAGCGAGCTGGTGTTGGTGGCGAACACGGTGTGCGCCGGGCAGATCTTCTCCAGCTCGGCGAACAGCTCGCGCTTGGTCGGCAGGTCCTCGCGGACCGCCTCGATCACCAGGTCGCACCCGGTGGGCGCCAGCGGGCTGTCGACCGGCTGCAGCCGGTTCCGCGCCGCGGCGGCGTCGGCACCGGTCATCCGGCCCTTGCCGGCGAGCTTGTCGAACATCTGCCCGATCTGGTCGACCGCGGCGGACACGGCCTCGGGGCGGGCGTCGGCGAGCTCCACGGTCAGCCCGGCGGCCGCGGCCAGCTGCGCGATGCCGCGCCCCATCACGCCGGTGCCGATCACCCGCACGGTGTTGACCCGCTGCGCCCACTGCATGGCCGACCTCCCAAGGTTTCCTCCGACGCACCATCGCACGGCTTGCCAATACCGTCCAATACTGAATTGACCTATCAGTAAGACGTGATCGGACTTAATCGCCGAGCGTTTCGGCACACCCCGGCGCTGTGCTACGAACGAAACGGCGGCGGAGCGGCCGCCACCGGGACTCGAAGGAGCAAGCGATGCGCGAAGCGGTGATCTGCGAACCGCTGCGGACCCCGATCGGCCGGTTCGGCGGGGTGTTCAAGACCGTGCCGGCCGTAGAGCTGGCGGCGACGGTGATCGAGGCGCTGCTGGCGCGCACCGGGCTGCCCGGCGATGCGGTCGACGAGGTGATCCTCGGCCAGTGCTACCCGAACTCCGACGCCCCGGCGATCGGCCGCGTCGCCGCGCTGGACGCGGGCCTGCCCGTCGAGGTCGGCGGCACCCAGGTGGACCGCCGCTGCGGCTCCGGCCTGCAGGCCGTGCTGGACGCCGCGATGCAGGTGCAGACCGGCGTCAGCGACGTGGTGCTGGCCGGCGGCGCGGAGAGCATGAGCAGCGCGCCGTTCTACACCACCGAGGCCCGGTGGGGAATCCGCGGCAGCGGGCTGGAACTGCACGACGCGCTGGCTCGCGGCCGAGTGACCGCGGGCGGCAAGAACTTCCCGGTGCCGGGCGGAATGCTCGAAACGGCCGAAAACCTGCGCCGCGAATACGGAATCTCGCGCACCGAGCAGGACGAGCTGTCGGTCCGCTCGCAGCAGCGCGCCGGTGCCGCGCAGCAGGCCGGGCTCTTCGCCGACGAGATCGTGCCGGTGACGGTGCGCTCCCGCAAGGGCGACACCGTGGTCGACGTCGACGAGCACCCTCGCCCGGAGACCACAATGGACACCCTGTCGGCGCTGAAGCCGGTGCTGGGCAAGGCCGATCCGGAGGCGACGGTCACCGCGGGCAACGCCAGCGGGCAGAACGACGCGGCCGCGGTGTGCGTGGTGACGACGCCGGAGCGCGCGGCCGAGCTCGGGCTGCGGCCGCTGGTGCGGCTGGTGTCCTGGGCGCGGGCCGGGGTGCCGCCGCGCACGATGGGCATCGGACCGGTGCCGGCGACCGCGAAGGCCTTGCAGCGCGCCGGAATCGGGCTGGCCGATGTCGACCTGATCGAGCTCAACGAGGCGTTCGCCGCGCAGGTGCTGGCCTGCACCCGCGAGTGGGAGTTCAAGCCCGCCGACTTCGAGCGGCTCAACGTCAACGGCTCGGGGATCTCGCTGGGCCACCCGCTGGGCGCCACCGGCGGCCGCATCCTCGCGACGCTCTCGCGCGAGATGCACCGCCGCGAGGCCCGCTACGGCCTGGAAACGATGTGCATCGGCGGCGGCCAGGGCCTCGCCGCCGTCTTCGAACGCATCTGACCAAAGGCGGAAGGGCACCCGTGGCGCGAACGGGAAGCAGTTCAGCGCACGGGTGCCTGCAGAGGCTGTCTGGATACGCCGAGCGTGGGCTGTGGTAGCGCAGGTCATTGTCTTTGAAGCGCCGAAGGTGCTTAGCCCACCCTCGCAACCGGCACCGCCGCGGGTTCACGGCGCCCACCCCTGCGGGGTTCTCCCAGCGAGGACAGCCCCGACGTGGTGAATTGGTCATTCATGATGTCGGGGCTCCCACAGCGAGAAGACGCCTGAGGGGCCACCACCCGCACCGCCACGCAAAACGAGCCTGGAAACAGGCTTTAGCTGTGGTGCACCGACGCCACCTCGTAGAGGAACGGTTCCGCGTCGGCGATCTCGCGCGCCGCCGACATGTGCTCCTGGCACACCGGGTCGGCGAGCATCTCCTGGAACGCCTGCACGCTCTCCCACTGCGCGTAGTTCGTCACGCGGGTGCCGTCGAGGCTCGTGTGGATGTTGGCCGCGACGAATCCCGGCCGGTGCTGCATGACTTCTTCGGTCGCGCGCACCAGCAGGTCCACCAGCTCGCGCTGCCGCTCCGGCACCACGGTGAAGGTGTTGATCAGCGTGGCGACGTCGGCGTTCGGGTCGATCGTCGTGGTGGTCATGCGCACTCCCCTGTGTCAGGTTCCTTACATCAACCAGTATGTGTAAGGTTCCTGACATGAGTCAAGCCCCCACCCAGAACCGGCCCGGTTACCTGGTCAAACGGGTCCAGCAGCTGCTCCGCCAGGCCTGCGACGAAGGACTCCGCCCGGTCGAGCTGTCCATGTCGCAGTACGCGGTGCTGCGCGCCCTGGCCGACCACCCGGACATCCCGGCCGCGGAGCTGGCGCGACTCTGCTTCGTCACCCGCCAGTCGCTGCGGGACGTCCTCAACGGACTCCGCAAGGCCGGCCTGGTGTCGGTCGCCGAGCGCGCGACGACCGGACGCGCCCGGCCGGTCGCGCTCACCGTCGAAGGCCGAAAGCGCTTGCGCACGGCCGAAATCGTGGTCACCGAGACCGAGACGCGGATGCTCGCCGGACTCTCCGCCGGTGAGCAGGACCGCCTGTCGGCCCTGCTCGCCAGATGCGCGGACAACCTCGGCGGCTGATGCGGCTACTGCACGATCGGCACGGCGGCGCCGGTGACGGTCACCCGCGGGTCCTCGGGGTCGATGCCGACGATGAGCTCGCTGCGCCGCCCCATGTCCTGCCCCTGCACGATGGTGATCCGCTCCGGCTCGGAGACCTTCCCCAGGGTCCGGAGGTAGCCGCCGAAGGCGGCCGCCGCGGCGCCGGTCGCCGCGTCCTCGACCACGCCACCGATCGCGAACGGGTCGCGGGCGTGCACGACTCCCGCCTCGTCCTGCCAGAACAGGTGCACCGTGGTCCAGTCGTACTCGCGCATCAGGTCGGCGAGCGCGTCGAAGTCGTAGTCGAGATCGGCCAGGCGCTCGCGCGACCGCGCGGCGAGCACGAGGTGGTTGTTGCCGCCGAACGCGACGTGCGACGGCCAGGCCGGGTCGAGGTCGTCGGCCGACCAGCGCAGGGCCTCCAGGGCGCGGCCGAGCTCGTCGGCGGTCGCCGGCCGCGAGTGGGCGGGCACGCTGGTGAGGCTGGCGACGATCGATTCCCGCTCGTCGGTGCTCACCCCGATGGTGCCCGCGGGCGTTTCGAAGACGATGTCGCCGATCCCGTCGCGCTCGGCCAGCGCGACGGCGGTGGCGATCGTGGCGTGACCGCAGAACGCGACCTCGGCCAGCGGGCTGAAGAAGCGGAGCCGGTAGCGGCGCTCGGCGGCCTCGATCGGAGCGAGGAAGGCGGTTTCGGAGTAGCCGACGTCGGCCGCGATCCGCTGCATGGTGGCGTCGTCGAGCTCACGGGCGTCGAGCACGACACCGGCGGGGTTGCCGCCGCTGGGGTCGGTGGTGAATGCGGAGAAGCGCTGCACATCGGTCATGCCAAGAACTCTGCCACCAGGGAGTTATCGCGTCCAACGATTGATTTCGATTGACCCTATTTCAAAACTCGATAGACTCCCACCCGTGGACACCCGCCTCCTGCAGACCTTCATGGCCCTGGCCCGCACCGGAAGCTTCACCGCCGCCGCCGCGGAGCTGCACGTCGTCCAATCCACCGTCACCAGCCACATCAAAGCACTGGAGGGCGAGCTCGACGTGCGGCTGTTCGACCGCCTCCCGCAGGGGGCGCGCCTGACCGACGCGGGTCGGCGCGTCGCGACGCACGCCCGAGATCTACTGGACGTCGAGCGACGGCTGCACGATTCGGCGAGCAGCGGCGGCACCATCGCCGGCGAGGTCGTCATCGGGGCCACCGAATCGCTGTGCGCGTACCTGCTTCCACAGGTGATCTCGGCGCTGGCCACCACGCACCCCGACATCCAGGTGCACCTGAAACCACTGAGCACCGCGAACGCGTTGCAGGGCTTGGGGCGCCCGGAAGGCGGCCTGGACATCGCGCTGCTGCTCGACGACGACGTCGCCATCGAGTACGCCGCACGGACGATCGGCGGGCAGGCCATCGAGCTCGTCGCCGCCGCGGGGCACCCGGCCGCCGGCGGACACCACGACTGGCAGGACCTCGCCGCGTACCAGTACTTCCTGCTGGAGGAAGGCTGTTCCTACACGGACCGGTTCCTGCGCGATCTCACGGCGGCGTCGGCGGCGCGGCCGCGGATCACCCGCTTCGGCAGCATCGAAGCGGCCCGCTCCTGCGTGGCCGCCGGACTCGGCCTGTCCGTGCTGCCCCGCCTCGCCGTCGTCGACCAGCTGGCGAACGGATCGCTGTGCCGCGTGAACGGCCCGGAACTGTCCGAAACCCCGCTGCACCTGGTGACGAACCAGCGCAGGTGGGCCTCCCCCGCCGTCACCACCACCGCGGAAGCCATCGCGCAGGCCGGGCGGCAATCCCGTTGACCTGCAACGGGATCCGCTAGGCCGTCCCGGTAGCAGCCTCGATCTCGGCCAGGGCGAGCTCGAAGATGCGCTGCTGCTCCTCGGTCACCGGCACGTCCGCCTCGCCTGCCTTCTCGGCCGCCTCGATCCACCTGCGGATGATCACCTCGATGATGTCCGGCACTCCGGTGCCCAACAGCATCTCGACCAACGGCCAGGCGTGCACCTCCTGGGGAAACCGCGCCGCCCGGAAGTGGGTTCTGGCTTCCTGCCACGTCTTCCGCGCCGCCTCCGGGCCGTCGGTGTGGGCCGCGTCGTGCAGCAGACGGCACCAGCCGACGCCGATCAGGTCGGAGCAGCCGCTGAAATCGGAGTCCCAGGGGGAGGTTTCCGCGACCTCGCGGAACAACGCGACCGCCGCGGCGCGATCGCCGGCGGCGTAGAGGTCGTTGGCCGGCCCCAGCTTCGCTTCCAGCCGCCCGCGCGGAGTCGCCCCGTGCTTGGCGACGTAGGCTTCCATCTCCTCGATGTAGTCGCGCATGCGGTCCGCGGACGCCCGCAGGTGGTCGGAGTACCACCACAGCTCGGCGGTCTCGTCCTCGTCGACGCCGCCGGCTTCGGCTGCCTGCAACAGCTCCACGGCCCGGTCGTTGTCCTCGTCCATCTCGTCCGGGTCCACGCAGTCTTCCAGCTCGTCCAGGCGGCCGTACGCGCCGGCGAGCGCCAGCACACCTCGAACGTCCTCCGCCACGTCCCCGGCCGCCAGCAGCTCCTCCACGGCCGACGAGACGTGCCCCCAACCCGTTTCCTCGGCCAGTCCGCCGGAAGCGGTGAAGAACGCGGCGATCTCCGGCGGCAGCTTCCCGGAGCCGATCAGGGCGGTGACGCTGGCGGGAACCGACGGTAGGTCCATGCTCCTCCTTCGACGAAGTCGAGCCATCGTGCCAGGCCCACCCGCCCGAAGACCGGCGAAAGCGGGAATTCGACCGGCCGCTCGCCACAGGACCGACCCATTCACACCCGGCCGGATTTGCGCGGGGCGACGGCCGCCCAACGCCGCGGGGACGGCGAGATGAACAGCTGGACAAGGGCTGTTACCTCCCCCACGTTCGTCCGCGAATGGCCGTTTGACGTGGGAAATCACCGGGCGCGCGCCGGATCGCCACTGTCGAAACAGGACGGTCGGCGGTCGCGGCGGCGCCTCGTGGTTGCGCGATCCGGTAGCGTTGATCCGGCAGAGATGGACCACCGACGATGGGGTGAGTGCGATGTTCTGGACGATCATCGGGTGGATCGTGTTCGGGCTGATCGCGGGCTTCATCGCCCGTGCCGTGGTGCCGGGCAAGGACAACATCGGCCTGCTGATGACGATCGTGATCGGCGTCGCCGGATCGGTCGTCGGCGGCTTCCTGTTCGGCCTGCTCACCGTCGGCTTCCGCGGCTTCCAGCCCGCCGGCTGGATCGGCTCGATCATCGGCGCCGTCATCGTCCTGGTCGTCTACAACAAGGTCACCGGGCGAAAGCGCCTCAACCGCTGACCCGGTCTCAGTCGTCGTAGGGATCGTCGTTGGCCGCGGTGCCGTACTCGCTGGCCTGGCTGGGGTCGACGAGCGCGAAGCGCGCCCCGGTCGGATCCCGCAGGACGGCCGCGCGGCCGAGGCTCGAATCGTAGGGATCGACCCGGACCCGGCCGCCCAGGGCGATCGCCCGGTGCACCACGTCGTCGGTCCCGACGGCTTCGTCGACGCCGAGGTAGAGCAGCCAGTGCGGCCGGGCCTGGGTGCTCATGAGCTCGCGGATCATGCTGACGCGGGCGAGCATCGACTCGTCGTCGAGGTACCAGACCGCGTACCCGGTGCGGTGTTCCGTGCCGAACTGCTCCGCGCTGTAGCCGAACAGCTCGCCGTAGAAGTGGTCCGCGGTCTGGGCCTTGATGGTCACCAGCTCCGCCCACACCAGGGTGCCCGGCAGGCCGACGTCGAACTGCCAGGCCTCGTCCGGCTCCAGCAGGCCGAATTCGTCGTCCGCGGGGCTGGACAGCACCAGCTTCACGCCCAGCTCCGGCACCCGGCTGCGCGGCACGATGATCTGCGCGCCCAGCTTCCCGGCAGCGGCGGCGGTGGCCGAGCTGTTGTCGGTGGCGAGGAACAACCGCCACTGCGAGCGGTCGTCGGCGGATTCGCGGATGCTGGCCACCGGGAAGCCCTCCTGCAGGGCGATCACGTGCAGCCCGGCCCGCGGATCGCGGTGCGTCTCGTACTCCCAGCCGAACAGCCCGGAGTAGAACTCGCAGGCTTTTTCGACGTTGGTGGTGATCAGTTCGATCCAGCACGGCGTCCCGGCGCGGAGGTCTTCGCGCGGCGCATCCGATCGGGTTCCCACGACAGGCCCACCCCCAGTGGTCGGCTCATGATCATCAAGCCCATTATCGCGCCGGTTCGCGCGGCGACGGGTCGGCGAAGATCACGATCCGGCCAAGCAGCCGGAGAATTCGGACATCGGGGGCCGAAACGCGTTGTCCCTGAACGACTCCGTGGGGCCCGCGGTGCACGGGCCCCACGGGCCGCGTTACGGGGCGACCGCGATGCGATCCGCCGGCGGCGGCGCCAGCCCGGCGTGCGCGCCCAGGTAGCCGACGAGCGCGTCGAGGTCCATCGGTCCACCGGCGATTTCCGTTCCCCCGGCGAACTCGGTGAACCCGTCCCCGCCGGAGGCGAGGAAGTTGTTCACCGACACCCGGTAGGGCGCGTTCGGGTCGACCGGCTTGCCCGCGATGGTGATGCCGGAGACCTTCGAACCGACGGGCGCGGACGCGGAGTAGGTGTAGCGCAGCGTCGAGGAGACCTGCAGGATCCGCGTCGCGTTCGGCTGCCACTGCTGTTCCAGGACGTTCTTCAGCTGCGCCCCGGTCAGCGTCATCGTCTGCATGACGTTGCCGAAGGGCTGCACCGCGTAGGCCTCTCCGTAGGTGACCACCCCGTCACCCTCGCCCTCCGGCGAGGAGGCGTGCACCAGGTCCGTCCTGATCCCGCCCGGGTTGGTGATCGCCACCTGCGCGCCGTTGCCGGTGGTGGCCTCCAGCTGCGCGTCGGCGAGCACGTCGCCGAGCGCGGACTCGCCGGAGGGCACGGGCTCCCGCAGCAGATCCGCGGTGATCGTGCCGACCTGGCGGTTCGCGATGGGCTTGGCCTTCCCGGCGGCCTCGTCGATCAGCTTCTGCGCGGCGGGGTCCGGCGGCACGTCGCGGGTGACGATCTCGTTGTGCGCCTTCGTCGCCGGTCGCACGACGTCCTTGGTCCGCCGGTCGACGCTCAGGTCCGCCACCGACAGCAGCCGGCCGTAGGAGCCGCCCTGCAGCACGGTGCGCGGGTTGCCCGCCGGGTCGTCGACCACGCAGTTGTACTGCTGGTGGCTGTGCCCGGTGAAGATCAGGTCGACCTTCGGCGAGGCGTTGGCGGCGATTTCCGTCGCTGGACCCGGCGGCACCCGGCAGTCGTCCGGTCCGCCGCCCTCGGTGTTGTCGCCCTGGTGCAGCAGCACCACCTGGGCCTTCACCCCGGCGCTGTCCAGCAGGTCCGCCGTGCGGTCGATGGCCTCGACCTCGTCGCCGAACTTCAGGCCCTTGATCGCCTCGGGCGTGACCATCGCCGGCAGGTCTTCCAGCGTCACGCCGATGATCCCGATCAGCACCCCGCCGACGCGTTCGACGCTGAACGGTGCCAGGGCGGGCCGGCCGTCGTCGAAGGCGACGTTCGCGCCGAGGTACGGGAAGTCGGCCCCGCCGTAGGAATCGCGGAACTGGCACCCGTCGGCCGGGTGGCAGCCGCCGGACTGGACGCGCTGGAGCTCGGCGTAGCCCTCGTCGAACTCGTGGTTGCCGACGACCGCCGCGGCGACCCCGAGCTCGTTGAGGAACTCGACGGTCGGCTCGTCGTGGAACAGCGCCGAGTTCACCGGCGACGCGCCGATGTTGTCGCCCGCCGAGAGCACCAGCGAGTTGCTCTTCTCGGCGCGCAGCCGGGCGACGTGGGTGGCCAGGAACGCGGCGCCACCGGCGTCGACCGTGCCGCCGTCGGGCAACGTCACCTTCCCGGACGAACCGGCCGGCGGCTCCAGGTTGCCGTGCAGGTCGTTGAACGCGATCAGCCGGACCTCCGTCGTGGGCTCCGGCTGGGCGTTCGCCGCCACCGGCAACGCCGCGGCGACCAGCGCCACCGTCCCGATCGCCGCGATGCGGCGGCCAACCCGATATCGTCTCACTGGCTCTCCTCCGGTTTCCTGCTCTTGCGGCGTCCGTCGTCCGGTCCGCCGGTCAGCGTTCCCGGTGCAGGCCCCTGCTGATGCCCGCCGCGACGGTCGTCGCCAGCGTCCAGCCGACGGCCACGAGGACGACGGTCACCCACTGCGAAGCGCCGCGGGCCTGCCACATGTCGTCCTGGCCGAGGGTCACCACCGGCAGCATTTGGTCCAATGTGTACAGCAGCGGGTTCCACACCGGATGGTCCTGTTCGTTGATCGGGATCAGCGGGTGGACGGCGAACCAGGCCGTGCCGGCGGTCGCGAACAGCAGCATCCAGGCCAGCGCCCGCAGCGGGCGGTAGCCGTAGCCGACGGTGATCCGCTGCAGCAGGCTCCACAACCGCACCGTCCACCGCAGCCCGGGCCGGGTGGTGGCGCTGGTCGCCGCGTAGCGGTGGCGCTGCTTCTCGATGAGCGCCGTGACGGCGTGCTCTTCCAGGCCGTTGGCGCGGAACACCTTGGCGATCTGGTCGTACGGACCCGGCTGGTAGGCGCCGCCGGAGGTGGCCCGCAGCCAGCCCAGCCGCTCCTGCACCCGGTCCTGGTCGGTGAGCTCGAAGGACTCGGAGAAGTTCTCGTAGCCGAAGTCCTCGAAGTCGAGCCCTCCCCTGGCCGACCAGAGCACGGCGTTGTCGGCGAGCAGCTCGCACCGCGCCTGCCGCAACGTGATCCGCCCCTGCGGCGCGCTGTGCGGGAGCAGCGTCAGCTCCTGCGCCACCACGCCGAAGGCGTTGAGCGCCGCCGGGGAGAAGCCGTCGCCGAGCTCGCAGCCCCAGAAGTTGAGGTGCCGGCCGATCGTGGCCCAGCGCAGCTCCACCGCGCCCTCCGCGCGGAACGTTCGCGAGCCCTCGGCGCACACCAGGTCGCGTTCGATCTGGGCCGCGCGCAGGTCCAGCGACGCCTTGTAGCCCTTGCGGTGCTGGTGCCAGGCGGGCTTGGTCAGCCGCGCCGACCGCAGGTCGACGTTCGCGCCGACCCGCACGCCCTGCAGCTGCAGCGACCCGATGATCTCGGCCTCGCGGCATTCCAGGTTGCTGCCCACCACCGCCCGGCTGGCCCGCAGGACGTCGGTGCGCGGCCCAACCAGCTTCGCGTTGTTGAACTGGATGCTGCCGTTGACCGTGACGTCGGTCATCCGGAACTGGCCTCGCACGACGACGTTGCGGGCGTCGAGGTTGCCGAAGATCTGCATGCCGTCGAGGTGCGCCGCGCGCAGCGGCTGCTCCACCGAGGCGGCGGGCGGGCGCAGCCAGCGCAGATCGATCTGCGCGCCCGCCATCCGCAGGTCGCCGCCGACTGTGGCGCTGACCAGCCGGAGGGTTCCGCCGCTGCGGAAGTTCTGGTCGAACTGGATGTCACCGCGGATGTCGGCGCGGTCGGCGACCAGGGTGGCGGCCGGGTCGTCGTGCTGGGAGTCGCCGCGGCGCGGCGGCTGAACGCCCGGTTCGAGCAGCGCGTTCCGGAGCCGCAGGTCACCGGCGATGCGCGCGCTCGGCAGCATGAGCCGGCCGGCGGCGGTGAACGCCCGGTCGGTGTTCCGGTCGACGTCGAACCGCAGCGAGCCGCCGATCTGGATGCCGGTGGCGTTGAGCGCGTTCCGGCCGCGGTTGCGCAGGGTTCCGCCGGAGAGCGTCAGGTTCCCGCCCACCTGCGCGCCGGGGATGCGGATCTCGCCCGCGACCTGCAGGCGGATGCCCAGCAGCGCGCCGGAGACCTTGAGCCGGTCGCCGTAGATCGCGCGCCGCCCGGGATTGCGCAGCTCGCTGTCGTTGAGCAGCAGCGAGCCGCCGAGATCGGCGTCGGCCAGGTCCACGATGCCGCCGATGCTCCGGCACCGGCGGAGCACGGTGTCGTTGCTGACCGAGAGGTTGCGCGCGTTGATCCCGGGGAACCGGCAGTTCCACATCACCAGCCCGGCCAGCCGGGCCTGCCGCAGGTCCGGGGCCGTCTCGAACCGGCAGCCGACGAACTCCAGCAGGTAGGGCAGGTCGGCGTTGCGCAGCTCGACCCGGCCGGTGAGCAGCGCGTTCTCGACCGCGATCACCAGCGGCTGGGCGCCGCGCCGGTTGAACAACCGCCAGCCGCCCTCCTCCAGGGAGTCGATCAGCCGACGGGTGAAGTACTCGCCGCGGATCACCCGCTCCGCGGGTTCGACCTGGCCGTTTCCCTCGCCCGGCACGGGCTCGTCGGCGGGCTGAGCCGGCGCCCTGCTGGGCCTGAGCAGCTCGTCGAAGCGCCGCTCGGCGGCGGTCTGCGGTCCACCGTTGTCCCACGGTCTGCCCGGCACGGCGTGCTCTCCATCGCTGTCGAACCAAGTGATCCACACGCACCGTAGCCGATTGGCCACCGCGACAACGCGACTTTCGGCCGGACGCCGCATCGGGTCCACAATGGATCGTGCGGATTTCTGAGATCAACGTCACGACGGTCCGATCGGGGGCGGACCCCGATCCGGTGATCTGGAATGCTGCGCCCGCCGTAGGACGAAACGTCAGGGAGGACGCCGATGGGCATCATCAGCTGGATCGTGCTGGGACTGATCGCGGGCGGGATCGCCAAGGCGCTCATGCCGGGACGGGACCCGGGCGGCTGCATCGTCACGATCCTGCTCGGCGTCGCGGGCGCCTTCGTGGGCGGCTGGGTCGGCAAGACCCTCTTCCACGTCGAGCTCGGCACGTTCTTCGACCTGCGCACCTGGGGACTTGCGGTGCTGGGAGCACTGATCCTGCTCGTCGGCTACCGCCTGATCTTCGGCAAGCCCCGGAGCTGAGCCCCCCACCCGAACGCGGCGCCGGAGTGCATCAGTCCGCAATTTCCATTGAAATCGAAGGTTCAATTTCAATGGAAATTGCGGAGCACCGAGAACGGATCAGACCCAGTGGCTCGGCACGACGCGCCACCCCCTGGTCGACGGGGCGGAGGAAGCCCCGGCGATGAGCTCCTGAACATGCGCGAAGGGCGTCTTCGGGCGGATGTGCCCGAAGACGCCCTTCGTCCGGGTAGGTCAGGCGTCGACCCGGTCCGCCGGTTCCGCCGGTTTCGGCGTGCGGCGGACGAGGCGGCCCCACAGCGGGTACGTGAGCAGGATCGCGATGATCACGTAGACCACGATCGCCAGCGGCGAGTTCACCAGGCCCGTCAGGTCACCGTCGCTGATCTGCAGCGCCCGGCGCATCTGCAGCTCCGCGGTCGGGCCCAGGATGACGCCGATGATCGCCGGCAGCACCGGCAGGCCGAAGCGGCGCATCGCGAAGCCGATCGCCCCGATGATGAACAGCAGCACCAGATCCATTGCCTCGCCACCGATCGCGTACGCACCGACGCTGGCGAAGAACAGGATGCCCGCGTACAGGTACGGCCGCGGGATCTGCAGCAGCTTCGCCCACACCGGCGCCAGCGGCAGGTTGATCACCAGCAGCAGCGCCAGGCCGACGAACATGCTCGCGATCAGCGCCCACACCAGGTCCGATTCGCGCTGGAACAGCAGCGGACCGGGCTGGATGCCGTACTGCTGGAACGCCGCCAGCATCACCGCGGCCACCGAGGTGGTCGGCAGGCCGAGGGTGAGCATCGTGACCATGGTGCCCGCCGCGCTGGACGTCGAGGTGGCCTCCGGGCCGGCGACGCCCTCGATCGCGCCCTTGCTGCCCCACGTGCCCTTGCGGCGGCCCAGCTGCCGCTCGACGGTGTAGGACAGGAAGGTCGGCACCTCGGCGCCCCCGACCGGGATCGCGCCGAACGGGAAACCGATCAGCGGGCCGCGCAGCCAGGGCTTCCACGCCCGCCCGAGGTCCTGCCGGGACATCCACGGCCGGCCGACCGGGATCGGCTTCTCCTGGGTGTGGCGCAGGTGCGCGGCGACCCACAGCGACTCGCCGACCGCGAAGAGGCCGACCGCGACGAGCACCACGTCGATGCCGTCGACCAGCTGCAGCGAACCGAACGTCAGCCGGGCCTGCCCGCTCATCTGGTCGAGCCCGACCAGCCCGATGGTCAACCCGATCAGCAGCGAGGCGAAGCCGCGGATCCGCGAGCTGCCCAGCACCGTCGAGGTCGCCACGAACGCCAGCACCATGAACGCGAAGTAGTCCGGCGCGCCGATGTCGACCGCGTAGCCCGCGATGACCGGTGCCAGCAGCACCAGCAGGATGAGGCCGACCAGGCCGCCGACGAAGTGCCCGACGGCCGCCGCCGCCAGCGCTTGCGCGCCCCGGCCGTTCTTGGCCATCTTGTTGCCTTCGATGGCCACCACCACCGCGGCGCTCTCGCCGGGGGTGTTGAGCAGGATCGACGTGGTCGATCCGCCGAACATGCCGCCGAAGTAGATGCCGGCGAACATGATGAACGCGCCGGTGGGATCCAACGCGTAGGTCACCGGCAGCAGCAGGGCCACCGCCATCGCCGGGCCGATGCCCGGCAGCACGCCGACGGCGGTGCCCAGCACCACGCCGATCGCGGCGAACAGCAGGTGCTGCGGGGTCAGGGCGGTGGCGAAACCGCCCAGGAGGTTCGTCAGGTCCATCGGTTACAGCACCCCCATGAGCGGGCCACCGGGCAGCGGAACGCCGAGCAGTTCGTTGAACGCCAGCCACGTCAGCACCGAGATGGCGGCCGCGATGAGCGGGTCCCGCACCAGGTTGCGGCTGCCCAGCGCGTAGGCCGCACCCCAGAACATGATCGCGGCCGAGGCCGGGAACCCGATGATGTTGATCAGCGCCGCGTTGAGCAGGAAGAACCCGGACAGCAACAGCAGCGTGCGCCAGTCGGTCGGCGCGTCGAGGTCGACGTCTTCGCCGGCCTCGGCCTCGCCGCGGCCGCCGTGCAGCACGTCCCGCGCCAGCAGCAATGACACCAGCACCAGCAGCGAACCGACCACGACCGGCACCGCCTTCGGCCCGACCGGGCCGCGCTGCGCGAAATCGGTCGGGATCAGGGCCGCGTCGACGAGCACGAGCGCGCCCACCGCGAGCAGCAGCACGCAGATGCCGAGCTCGGAGTGCGTGCGCCACCAGCTCTCGCGCACCGGCTCCGCCGGCGACTCCGTCTTGTCCACAGTGGAACTCATGCCGCCCCCAACTCCTTCAGCACCGACGCGACGCGGTCGTTCTCGGAGGCCAGGAACGCACCGAAGTCATCGCCGGTCTGGAAGGCGTCGGACCACCCGTTGAGCTTCATGGCCTGCTGCCACTGCTCGCTGGCGTGCAGCTCGGTGAACAGCGAGATCAGCTTCTCGCGCTCCTGCTCGGTGATGCCCGGGGGCGCGACGATGCCCCGCCAGTTGGTGAAGCTGACGTCCACACCGGACTCCCGCAGGGTCGGCGCGTCGATGCCGGGCACCCGCTCCGGGCTGGTCACCGCCAGCGCCCGCAGCTCGCCGGCCGCGATCTGGTCGCGCGTCTCGCCGATCCCGGAGACGCCGAAGGCGACCTTGCTGCCGAGCACGGAGGCCATCAGCTCGCCGCCACCGTCGAACGGCACGTAGTTGACCTGCTTCGCGGACAGGCCGATGGCCTTCGCGGTCAGCATCGGCGCCAGGTGGTCCGGGCCGCCGGGCGACGAGCCGCCGCCGACCGGAACCGCGCCGGGGTCGGCCTTCCACGCCGCGATCAGCTGGGCGATGTTCTGGTACGGGGAGTCCTTGGCCACCACGATGACGTCGGATTCCTCGGTGAGCTTCGCGATCGGCGTGGTGTTCTGCAGCGACACCGGCGAGTGGTTGGTGTAGACCGAGCCCACCACGCCCAGGCCCATCGACATCACCATCGCGCCGTTGCCCGACTCGTTGACCAGCCGGCCCAGCCCGACCGTGCCGCCCGCGCCGGGCAGGTTGAACACCTCGGTCGGCCCGTTCAGCCCGGTGTCCTCGATCGCCTTCACCGCGGTGCGCGCCGTGATGTCGTAACCGCCACCCGGTGTGTTGGGCACCATGACCCGCAGGCCGCGGATCTGCGAGCCCGGGGCATCGCCCCCCGAACTGACCAGGGGCGGCACCAGCAACACCAGCAGCGCCGCGCCCAGCACCGCCAGGACCACTTTCAACTTCCGCATCATCACCTCACTGTGACACCGGTCTCCTGGACCGGGTGGTGGGTGATGGTGCCGCACGGCACCACGCGGCGTCTCGCTTTAGCACCTATCGGAAGTTGTGGAAGTTCTGTCACCGACCCGGAGGTGCGGGTTCACGGGTGGCCTCGACGTCGAAGGGCGGCGTCTCGCCGGGACCTGCGGTGATGGCGTCGTCACCCGGCGTCGCGGGAGCCGGGCACGCGGTGCCGTCCAGCCGCAAGACCGGGGCCGGGCCGAGCTGCTGCACCCCTGCCCGCAGGATGATCATCCACAGTAGACAAGAAGATGCCGGGTGTTCACCTGGATTCCGGGCTGCCGCCACGTGTTCGATCCGGTCGCGCCGAAGTGGATTCGCCCTGGTCAGGAATCGGGCGCTCGGCCGGGGATGCGCCGGGTCCGCGTATACTCCGAGCCATTGGGAAACGACGGGTCACCTGGTCCCACGGGAACCGGCACGCCACGGACTCCCGCACCGGACGACGGCGGCGTCGCGGGGCCCAGGTTTCCACGACAGCGAATGGAAGTACGCCCATGGGTTCGCTCAGTGCCTGGCACTGGCTGATCGTGCTCGCCGCGGTCCTGCTGCTGTTCGGATCGGCGAAGCTGCCGAAGATGGCCCGCTCGCTCGGCCAGTCCGCCCGCGTGCTCAAAGCCGAAGCGCGCGGCCTGAAGGACGACGAGAAGGCCGCAGCCGAGCGCGACCAGGACAAGCTGGACTCCGGCAAGCCCAGCCCGCAGCAGGTCGACGACAAGCAGCGCGACGACCCGAAGAGCTGACAGCCCCGCGCGAGGAGCCGCAGGCCCCGGCCGCCCACGGCGACCGGGGCCTTGCCGCGCCGGGACTCGGTCGCATCCGCGAAGGCTGGCCGTACCCAAAGGATAAATTTCATTCAATACTGAAGATATCGACTACATCGATCCCTCGGAGGAGCTTCGCTTCATCGCTCCGGGACAGCCCGTGCCGCGATCACCCGGAATCATCAGCACCATCCACAAGGGACAGTGGCTCGAGGTAAGCGACGGCGGACCGCGCCGGTTCGCCTTGCGCTACAGCCAGTCCCGCTTCTTGAACAGGGCGTAGATCGCGATGCACAGCACCACGGTCGCCGACGCCGAGACCCAGAAACCCCACGGCTGCTGGGCACCCGGGTACGGCACGTTCTGCCCGTAGAAGCCGGTGATCGCCGTGGGCACGGCGATGATCGCGGCCCAGCCGGTGACCTTCTTCATGATCATGTTCAGCCGGTGGCCCTGCAGGTTGAGCTGGGTTTCCCGCACCGTCGTGATCAGGTCCCGCAGCGACTCGGTCCACTCCGAGGCCCGCAGCACGTGGTCCTGGACGTCGTGGAAGTACGGCGCCAGGGTCTCGTCGACCAGCCGCATGTCCGGCCGCGCGACCGTGTTCAGCACCTCCCGCATCGGCACGACCGCGCGCCGCATCCGCACCAGGCTCTTGCGCAGGTGCAGCGAGCGCCGTTGCAGGGCGTCGTGGTCCGGTTTGTCGTTGAACACCAGATCTTCCAGCGCTTCGATCTGGTCGTCCAGCACCTGCGCGGCCTCGAAGTGGCCATCGACGATGTAGTCCAGCAGCCCGTGCAGCAGGAAACCGGCTCCGCTCTTGGCCAACCCCTCCGGCGCGGTGTCCCAGCGGTGCACGACGGCGTCGATGTCGAAGTGCTCGTCCTTGCGGACCGTGACCAGCGCGCGGTCGGTGATGAAGGCCGCCAGCTCCGAGGTGCGCAGGTGCCCGGTCTGCGGGTTCATCCGCACCGCGTAGGCGGTGAGCAGCGAGTGGGCGCGGAAGCACTCCAGCTTGGCCCGCTCCTGGGTGTGGATCGCACCCTCCACCGCCAGTTCGTGCAGCCCGAGCTCTTCGCTGATGGCGGCCAGGTCCTCGGCCGTGGGTGCGCAGAAGTCCAGCCACACCGTCGCGGCGGTGTCGGCGAGGTGGTCGGAAACGTCGGCTACGGGGAAGTCTTCGGCGTCGAGGATGCCGTTGCGGTACACGCGGGTGCGAGCCATGACCGGACAGGCTAGCGATCACACCCCAGAAGACGTGAGGACTTCGTCGAACACGTGATCCAGGAGACACCCTCCCCACCTGGATCGCGGTTCGTCGCGCTCTCGCACCGCCGCTCCGGCTCGGCGTGATCCTGGGAGCGGGGAGGCACACTGGAGGTGAGGCTCAATCCGGCAGAGGTGCGGTCATGCGCGGAACGGTCCCGGTGGGACGAGTGGCTGGGGTGCGGATCGGGCTGCACTGGAGCGTGCTCGGCATCGTCGTGCTGGTCGCCATCGGGCTGGCGGGCTACCAGCTGCCGCTGGCGTTCCCCGGGCACTCCGCCGTCGGCTACGCGCTGGCCGGGCTGGCCGCCGCGGTCCTCCTGGTCGGTTCGCTGCTGGCGCACGAACTCGCGCACGCGATCGTGGCCCGCCGCAACGGTGTCGCGGTCGAGGGCATCACGCTGTGGCTGCTGGGCGGGATCGCCCAGTTGCGGGACGAGGCGCGCAGTCCCGGCGCCGACCTGCGCATATCGATCGTCGGGCCCGTCGCCAGCGCCGTGGTGGGCGTGGCATTCGGGGTGCTGGCCTGGGGCGCGGCCCGGGTGGGTGCGGGCGGCCTCGTCGTGGGCGTGCTGACCTACCTGGCGTTGCTGAACCTCGTGCTGGCGGTGTTCAACCTCGTTCCGGCCGCTCCGCTGGACGGCGGCCGCGTGCTGCGCGCCGCGCTGTGGCGATGGCGCGGCGACCGGTTCGAGGCGGCCGCGTGGTCGGCCCGCGCCGGGCTCGGGCTCGGTGGCCTGCTGGTCGCCGCCGGATTCGCGCAGTCGATCCTCCAGGGACCCGAGGGGATGTGGTGGATCCTGCTGGGGCTCTTCATCGCGAGCATCGCCTTCGCCGAGGAGCGCCAGGCCCGCGCGGGGATGGCGCTGTCCGGGGTGCTGATGCGGGACGTGATGTCGCATCCGGTCGAGACCGTCGACGGCCGTTCGACGACCGGCGAGTTCCTGGACCGCCGCCCCGCGCACGCCAGCTTCCCCGTGGTGCGCGAGGACGGCGGGGTCGACGGACTGGTCTCCCTCCGCCGGATCCGCTCGCTGACCGCCTGCGGCCAGCCACCCGCCACGCTGCGCGACGCCGCCTGCCCGATGGCCCACGTGCCCACCGCGGCACCGGACGAGCCGCTGGCGGCGGTCCTGCCCCGGCTGTCGGAGTCCACCGACGGGCACGTCCTGATCTTTGACGCCGGCCGGCTGGTGGGCATCGTCGCGCCGTCGGACATCGACCGCGCCGTCGCGGCGCGCGGCGTCCACGTCATCCTGCCCGCGACGGTGGAACGCGAAGCGAACCGGCAGGCCCCGCCGCCGAACTGGTGGTATCCCGGCCGGCCGCGCTGACCGCTCACAACGCCTGTTCCAGCCGGTGCCGGACGGATTCGGCGGACCGCAGCAGCATCGGCGTCGCGTGCACCTCGACCGGCTCGGGGCCGACGAGCCGACGGGCCGGTTCGGGCAGCCACCGGAGGTCGTGCTCGAACCGGCGCTGCGCCGCCCGGACCGCCTCCGGCTGATCCACCCGCGCGCCACCGCGCATGGCGGGCTCCAGGAGCGGTTCACGGCCCGCTGGCGGGTCCTCGGTGCGCAGTGCGAGCAGGTCGGGCTGTCCGGGCTCGCCGCGGTAGACCTGTTTCGCGCCAGGCGCGGTCAGCTTGCCCACGGACAGCTTCATCACCGGCGTCCCGCCGTATTCGACCAGCTTGTAGGCGCTGTCCAGGGACGGCGCGTCGGCGGAAACGCCCATCTTGGTGCCCACGCCGAACATGTCGATCGGTGCGGCGGCGAGTTCGGCGAGCGCGTGTTCGTCGAGCCCGCCGCTGGCCATGATCCGGGCACCCGGGAATCCCGCGTCATCCAGCAACCGTCGCGCCTGCACCGCCAGCGCGCCGAGGTCGCCGGAATCCAGGCGGATCCCGATGCGGCTGCCGGCGGGAAGCTCCCTCGCGACGTCGATCGCGGCGCGCACGCCGTGCAGGGTGTCGTAGGTGTCGACCAGGAACACCACGGCATCAGGGAAATCGGCGGCGAACGCGCGGAACGCGGTGCGCTCGTCGGGGAACGCCTCGACGTAGGAGTGCGCCATCGTCCCGGCCGCCCACAGCCCGAACTCGCGTGCTGCCGCGACGTAGCTGGTGCCCGCGAACCCGGCGATGGCCGAGGCACGAGCGACCGCCCGGGCCGCCCCCAGCCCGTGCGTGCGGCGGGCGGCGAAGTCGACCAGGTCCGCGTGCGGCGCGGCGATCCGGCAGCGGGCCGCCTTGGCCGCCACCGCCGTCTGGAACGTCGCGAAGTTCAGCAGCGCCGTCTCCACCAGCTGCGCCTGCGGCAGCGGCGCCGTGACCTCCAGGAGGGGTTCACCGGCGAAGACCACCCGGCCCTCGGGCACGGCCAGCACGTCGCCGGTGAAGCGCAGTTCCGCCAGCGCGGCCAGATCGCCTTCCGGCAGGTGCACGACGTCGCCGAGGTAGGCCAGGTCTTCGGCGGCGAAATGCAGCCGTTCCAGGAAGTCCAGGCAGTCGGCGAGCCCCGCGGCCACCAGGAATCCGCGCTCGCGCGGCAGTTCCCGCACGAACAGGCTGAACGTCGCGGGCAACGTCATGCCCCGGCGCAGATAGCCGGCCGCCATCCTGATCTCGTAGAGATCGGTGCACAGACCCGTCATCGCCGCGGTCGCCTCCCGGATCGACGGTTGCGCCCGCCGCGCCGCCCCGTCCAGAGGAGATGGTCACCAGGGGCGCGCTCCCGTACGCGCCGGTAGGGCCGATCGGCCCTAGCGGCACGCCCGTCCTGCTGGCACGGTCGCGCAGGAACCTCGTGGGGGCGCGGAGCATGGCTCGAGAAGAACAGTCCGTCGTGGTCGGAGTGGACGGCTCCGGCGCATCGGCGCGGGCGGCGCTCTGGGCGGCCGCGGAAGCCGTTCGGTTGTCGGTTCCGCTGCGGCTCGTGCTGGTCAGCGACGATCCGGCGCGGGAGCCCTACGCCAAGGAGCTGGTCCACGACATCGACGCCCGCTGCCGGCACGCCGCCGGCGAGCTGGACATCGTCGACGAGGTCGCCTACGGCCATCCCGCCGCGGAGCTGGTGCACCGGTCGGAATCCGCCCGGCTGCTGGTGGTGGGTTCCCACGGGCACGGCGCCCTCCGAGGCGCGCTGCTCGGTTCGATAAGCGCTGCGGTGGCCGCGCACGCCACGTCGCCGGTCGTCGTGGTGCGCGGTGTGGGCCCGGCGAAGTCCGGCCCGGTCGTCGTCGGGGTCGACGACTCGCCGGGCAGCCGGACCGCCCTGCACTACGCCTTCGACGCCGCCAACCGGCGGAGCAGCGAACTGGTCGCCGTGCAGGCGCTGCCGAACAGCTACTTCACCCCCGGACCCCACGACGGCCCGGACCGCGACAAGCTGTTCACCCAGGCCGAACTGCGCCTCGCCGAGCAGGTGTCGGCCTGGAGCGACGCCTACCCGGAGGTCGCCGTGCGCCGGATCGTGTCGAACGTCCCGCCGGTGACGGCCCTGTGCGACGCCGCCCAGCACGCGCAGCTGCTGGTGGTCGGCCAGCGCGGGCGCGGAGGATTCACCGCGCTGCGGCTGGGTTCGGTGGCGAGAGGCGTCCTGCACCGCGCGCCGTGCCCGGTCGCGGTGGTTCCCCGCTGACCACAGTGGATGGCCGCGCGCGAACCCGCCCTGGCCGAAAAGGGAGATTCGGTCGATCTCACGGGCGAAATCCGACCGCGCGACACTGCCGGAACTCCCTAGCCCAGCCGGAGCTCTCGTGATCGACCCGTGACTTCCGTCGGCCGGAAACGCCCAATTTCAGGCGAAACCGGATCCGCCTGCTGAAGACGCCGGTGGCGATTTCGCGCGAAATCGCCATCCCTCCCCCACGTGAAATGCCGATTTCGCGCGAAATCAGCGCCCGGCACAGGCGGCCGCGGCGCCGCCTGTCGCACCTCTGGTGCAGGATGGCCCGGCAGGGTCTCGAGCGGGTACGGCGACGCACTCCGGCTTGAGGTCCTCCGGGGCGACCGGCGATGATCTTGCTCCGGCCCCGTTGCCATCCCGACACGTGAGGACTGCCGATGACCACCCACGACGGCGAAGCCGCGTTACCGACGCGCCGGATCGCGCTCGCTTCCTTCGCCGGCACGACGATCGAGTTCTACGACTTCTTCATCTACGGCACCGCGGCCGCGCTGGTGTTCCCCAAGGTCTTCTTCCCCGCGCTCGGCACCGCGGCGGGCACGATCGCCTCGCTCGCCTCGGTCGCGGTGGCGTTCGTCGCCCGCCCACTGGGCTCCGCGCTGTTCGGCCACCTCGGAGACCGGTTGGGGCGCAAGCGGACCCTGGTCTACACGCTGCTGCTGATGGGGTTTTCGACCGTAGCCATCGGCGCGCTGCCGGGCTCGGCGACGCTCGGAATCGCCGCGCCGGTCATCCTCATGGTCCTGCGGTTCATGCAGGGCGTCGCGGTGGGTGGCGAATGGGGCGGCGCGGCCCTGCTGGCGGTGGAGTACGCCCCGCCCGGCAAGCACGGCCGCTTCGGGATGTTCCCGCAGCTCGGTCCCGGCACGGCCTTCGGCCTGAGCAGCGCGACCTTCCTGGCGGTCGAGCTGGTGCTGAGCCCGGACGCGTTCCTGGCCTGGGGCTGGCGAATCCCGTTCCTGCTCAGCGCCCTGCTGGTCGGCATCGGCCTCTACGTGCGGCTGCGGATTGAGGAGACCCCGGTCTTCCGCGAGCTGCACGCCGAGCGGGAACGCCGGATCCGGGACGCCGCGCCGCTGCGCGCCGCGTTCGGCCGCGACACCCGGCTGATCCTGCTCGCCGGGGGCACCGTGGCCGCGGCGTTCGCGCTGAACTACATGGGCACCGTTTACCTCACCACCTACGGCAGCACGGTGCTGGCGATCCCGCGCCCGACCATGCTCGCGCTCGGCGTGGTCGGCGGGATCGTGCTGGCCGCGGCCACGGCGGCCGGTGCGGCCGCATCGGACCGGTTCGGCAGGCGCCGCGTGGTCCTCGTCGGGAACGTGGTCACCTTCGCCTGCGGGCTGATCGCCTTCCCGGTCATCGACACCGCGAACACCGCGCTCGTCGGGATCGGCCTGTGCCTGCTGATGATCGGGGGCGGGATCGTCCTCGGCCCGGCGGCCGCCTACCTAGCCGAGCTGTTCGCCACCGGGCACCGCTACACCGCGGCGGGCATGAGCTACAACGTGGCGACCATCATCGGCGGCGGTGTGCCGCCCGTCCTCGCCGCGGGCCTGGCCGCCGCGTACGGCAGCAACGCCATCGGGGTGATGCTAGGGGTGTACGACGTGCTGAGCATCGTCTGCGGCCTGCTGCTGCCGGAAACGAAGGAGCGCTCACTCCGCCGGATCGACGCCCCGGCGCACTCGCTCGCACAGCAGTAGGAACGTCCACAGTGGGCGGATCCGAAGACTCTCGGGTCCGCCCACTGTGGTCACTCGTGGTCGCCGGCGAGGCGAACGGTCGTGAAGCGCAGGAAGTTCTGCACCATCGGGCCCATGCAGAACGCGATCAGCAGCGTGCCGAAGCCGACCGTGCCGCCCAGGATCCAGCCGGCGGCCAGGACGACCACCTCGATCCCGGTGCGGACCATCCAGATCGGCCTGCCGGTGATGCGCACCGCGCCGGTCATCAGCCCGTCCCGCGGCCCCGAACCGAACCTGGCCCCCAGGTAGACGGCGTCGAAGAAGGTCAGCATCAGCAGCCCGAGGACGAAGTAGCCGAGCTGCTGCGGCAGCGAAGCGGGCATCGGCAAGAAGGAAGCCGCGACGTCCGCGGACGTTCCGACCAGGACGACGTTCAGGAAGGTGCCGACCCCCGGCAGTTCCCGGAGCGGGATCCAGCAGAGCAGCACGGCGACGGCCGTCAGGTTCGTCGCCCAGCCGAACGTCATCCCCGAGCGCAGCGAGATGCCCTCCGCCAGAACGCTCCAGCTCGAAGCCCCCAGCGACGACTGGACCAGGAACGTGAGGGACGTGCCGTACCCGATCAGCCCCACGACCAGCTGCGGGAACCGCCACGCCTTCTTCTCGGCGCGGAGCTGCTCGGCGGCCGTCATCCGGCGGGCCACCGAATGGCGGCGGCTTTTCGGTTGCGAGATCGAAGCCACGGGTGTCCTCAACGTCGGTTCTGGATCAACGCCGACGATCGTGCCCGCCATCTGGCATCGGATGAAAGGGCCAGATCGTAGACTCTGGCCTCATGCACACGAGCAGCCACGCGCTCGCCCGGCTGTTGGGCGACTGGTCCGCGGGCCCGGGGCCCGCGCATCGCCGGCTCTCCGACCTGATCCGCCTGCTGATCCTCGACGGCCGCCTCCCGCTGGCCACCACGATGCCGGGCGAGCGAGATCTGGCCGCGGTGCTCGGGATCAGCCGCACCACGGTGGCCACGGCCTACGCCGCGCTGCGCGAGCAGGGCTATCTCAGCGCTCGCGCTCGCTCGCGCAGCCGGACCCGGGTTCCGCCGGGCGGGGACCGACCGGAGCCGGACACCACCGGCCGGGACCTGATCGACTTCTCCCACGCGGCCCCGCCCGCTCCCGGCGAGGCCCTGCACCAGGCGTACCGCCGGGCGCTGGACCAGCTCCCCCGCCACCTGCCGCGCCACGGCTATTCGCAGCTCGGGCTGCCCGAGCTGCGCACCGCCATCGCCCGGCGGTACACCGACCGCGGGCTGTCGACGACCCCGGACCAGGTCCTGATCACCAGCGGCGCGCAGCACGCCCTCGGGCTGATCGCGCGCACGCTGCTGCGAGACCGGGTCGTCGTCGAGCACCCCACCTATCCGCATGCGCTGCAGGTCTTCCGCGCGACCGGGTGCCGGGTCGTTCCGGTCCCGGTCACCGACACCGGGTGGGACGTCGAGAGCCTGTCCGCGGCCACCCGCGGCGCCGCGATGGCCTACCTCCTGCCGGACTTCCACAACCCGACCGGCCTCTGCCTGCCCGAGCGGGACCGGGCGGAGCTGCGGCCGGGCTGTCCGGTGGTGGTGGACGAGACGATGGCGGAGCTCGCCCTCGACGTCGATCCGCCGGTTCCGCTGGCCGCGCACCGCAACGGCGTCATCTCGATCGGCTCGGCGGCCAAGACCTTCTGGGGCGGCCTGCGGGTCGGGTGGATCCGCGCCGACGCCGATCTCGTCCAGCGGCTCGGGCAGGCGCGGTCCGGGATCGACCTCGGCACGCCGGTGGTGGAACAGCTCGCGTGCGCCGAGCTGCTGGGCGAGATCGACAGGCTCCTGCCGGACCGGCTTGCCGACCTCCGGCTGCGCCGTGGCCTGCTGCTGGACCTGCTGGCCGCGCGCCTGCCCGACTGGACGACCAGCCCGTCCGCGGGCGGCTTGTCGGTGTGGGCGCGGCTCCCCCAGCCGGCGAGCTCGGCGCTGGCCGCCGTGGCCCCGGAGTTCGGCGTGCGCCTGGCGGCCGGGCCGCGGTTCGGGATCGGCGGCGCGTTCGAGAGCTTCGTGCGACTGCCCTACTCGCTGGACGCCGCGGCGATGACGGCGGGGATCGACGGCATCGCCGAGGCTTTCGCGGCCGTGCAGGCCGGGCGACGCGCCGACACGCCACCGGCCGCGCTGGCCTGACTCAGAGGCCGTTTCGGAATGGCCACGCCGACTCACCGCGAAGGCCCTCGGCGCCGATGGCGGTTTCGCGCGAAACCGCCATTCCACGTGGGGCAGGGCGCCGGTTTCGCGCGAAACCGGCGCCCTGCTCACCGGGCGGCCACGTCCACACGTGCCCGCACACCACTCGGAAACGACTCCTCAGGTCAGGCGGGCGCGAGCGGCGGCGATCCAGTGCGGCGCCCCGGCTTGCCGCGCGACGGCCGCCGCTTGCCGGTAGTGGTTCCCGGCCGCTTCGCGCCGGTCCAGCGCGGCGGCGAGGTCGCCCAGGTACTGCGCGACGGGGCCGAGCACGAGCAGGCCGCTGCCCGCACCTGCGAGTTCGCCCGCGGCGGGCTGCAGCAGCTCGTAGACCCGCGCCATCATCGGCCGGTCCGCGAGCCCGATGGCCAGCACGGCTTCCAGGCACAGGCGTGCCTCGTAGAGCAGATCACGGGGCGAGTCTGGCAGCGCCCGCGCCGCGTCCCGGGCCTGCTCGCGGTGACCGGCGGCGAGCAGGCCCAGCGGGCGCACCCAGTCCTCGTACGGGCCCCAGTCCGCATTCCAGTCCACTTCGGACAGATCCGGCAGGCGCAGGCCCAGCAGGGCGAGCGGGAGGGCGCCCTGCTCCACACCCCGCATCCCGGTGCCCCGCAACCGGATCGTGGCCGCGCGGTAAGCGGCCTCCGCCCCCGCCGATTCGCCGGAAACCGCCAGCCGCAGCGCGGCGTACCACTCGGTGAATACACCCACCAGGGGAATCTCGTGGCGCTGGGCCAGCCGGTCGGCTGCCGCCGCGTGCTCGTCGGCGGCGGCGAACTCGGCCAGCGCGCAGTGGGCCTGGATCAGGATCAGGCGGCCGAGCACCTCGAAGGTCACCAGGCCGTGGCGTTCCGCCAGCTCGACCAGCTCCGCGCCGATGCGGGCGCGCTGCGGGGCGAGCCCGGCGCGCTGGAAGCACTGCATGAACCGGCCGTTGAGGGCGAACGCGATCAACGCCGGATCGTCCAGCTCGCGGGCGATCGCCTCGGCCTCGGCGGCGGCCTCGTGCCCGCGTTGCGCCCGCGTGCCGCGCAGTTCCAGCGCGAGTGTACTGAGCAGCTGGCTGCGTGCTTCGGCCCGGCCGTCCGGCAGGGCCGCCAGGGTGCGCTCGGTGGCCTCGATGACTTGCCGCGCAACGTCCTCGTCATCGTTGCGGGTCCAGATCGCGGGCACGTCGAACGCGCCGATCACCCGCGCCGTCAGATCGGGATCGCCGAGCTCGTCGGCCGCGGCGATCGCTTCGGCGCGGTGCCGCCGGGCCTCGTCGAGCCCGCCCGCGACCGCGAGGGCTCGCACCAGGCCCGTGATCAGCCCGAGCCGGGCGCGCGCGTCGCCGCTCCCGGAATGGTCGTGGGCCGCGATCGCTTGCCGCCACAGCCGCGCCGCCTCGTGCGGGGCGAACCGCCGCTCGGCCGCCTCGGCCGCCGCCTTGGCGTAGCGGGCGGCCCGGCCCGCCGTCCGGCGGTCGTCGGCGTGGAAGTAGTGGTGCGCCAGGGATTCCACCTCGCCGGGCCGCAGCTGCTCGATCGTCTCCGCGATGGCGGCGTGCCAGCGGGCCCGGCGCAGGCGCGGCGCTTCCTCGTAGAGCGTGTCGCGGATCAGCTCGTGGGTGAACCGCAGCCGGTTCGGGCCCGGTTCGGCCACGAATCCCATGAGCAGCGCCGATTCGACCACGTCGAGCACCAGGTCCTCGTCGCCGGCCAGCGGGACGAGCAGATCGAGATCGACGTCGCGGCCGACGACCGCGGCCTGGCGCAGGACCGTGCGCGCCGGCTGCGGCAGCCCGGCCAGGCGACGGCGGATGACGTCCCGCACGCCCGCCGGAACCCCGGAGAGCGCCTTGCTCCCCTCCGCGTCGAACAGCCGCGTGAGCTCCCGGACGAAGAACGGGTTGCCGCCGCTGCGCCGGTGGATCGCGCGGGTGGTCGCGGCATCCAGTTCCCGGCCGGTGACCGCGCGGGCGAGCTCGTCCACTTCGGTTTCCGCCAGGCCGCCCAGGTAGACCCGGGTCGGTTCGGCCGGGGCGAAGCGGCCGAGCGCGTCGGTGAGCGCTGCGGAGATCTCGGTGCTGCGGTAGGTCGCCACGACCAGCACCCGCCGGTCGACGGGCGTCGTCGCCAGGAATGCCAGCAGGGAAAGGGTTTCCTCGCCGGCCCGGTGCAGGTCGTCGAAGACCAGCAGCACGGGTGCGCGCTCGGCGACGGCGGACAGGTAGGAGGCGGCCGCCCGGTGCATCCGGAACCGCGCCGCAGCAGGGTCTTCGCCCGCCGCCGGTGGCACGGGCGGCGGATGCCCCGCGGCCGCGAGGGCGGTGGTGATCTCCGTCCAGGGCCACCCGGCGGGTGCGCCGTCCTGCTCCGGGCTGCGCCCCCAGGCGGTGATCCAGCCGGCTGCCGCGAGCTCGTCGGTCAGGGCTTCGGCGAGCGCGGTCTTGCCTGCCCCGGCTTCGCCGGAGATCAGCGCCAGCCCCAGGCGGCCGCGTGCGCCGGCGGCCGCGAGCTGCGCGAGCTCGGCCGCGCGGCCGACGATCGGCGGCTCGACCGGCTGGTCGGCGCTGGCCGGTGCCTCGGCCGGGACGGGCGCCGCGGACAGGTGCGGCGCCTGGCTGAGGATGTCCGCCTCCAGCCGTTGCAGGTCCCGGCCGGGATCCACGCCCAGCTCGGTCGCCAGGACCTTCCGCGCCTCGCGGAGCACGCCCAGGGCGTCGCCTTGCCGACCGCTGCGGTAGAGCGCGAGCGCCAGCAGCTGCCAGGCCGTCTCGCGCCAGGGGTGTTCGGCGACCTGGCCTTCCAGATCGGGCACCGCCTCGGCGGCCCGCCCCAGCGCCAAGGCCGCCTGCGCCCGCCGCTCCACGGCCAGCAGCCGCAGCTCGTCGAGCCTCGAGATCTCGTGACGCGCCCAGGCCCGGTCGTCGAACTCAGCGAGCGCGGGCCCCCGCCACAGCGCCAGGACCTCGTCCAAAGTGGACAGCGCAGTATCGGCCCGCCCCGCCGCGAGCATGGACGCGGAGTCGCCCACCGCCGCCTCGAACCGCTGGGCGTCCACCGATCCGGATGCCGCGCGCAGCGCATAGCCCGGCGCCGCGGTCACCAGCAGCCGGGCGGGCGAGCGGGGCGGCCGGTCCGGTTCGAGAGCTCGGCGCAAGCTGGAGACGACGGTCCGGACGGTGCCGACCGCGCTCTCCGGCGGGTCGTCCCACAGGTCGTCGATGAGCCGGGTGAGAGGCACGACCCGGCCCCTGGCGATCAGCAGCCGGGCCAGCACGGCGCGGTGCAGCGGTCCCTTGAGGTCGACCGGGCCGCTCGCACCGACCGCTTCCAGCGGACCGAGCACACCGAAGGTCACCCTCGACGCACTCACCTGCACAGACACGCCACGCACTGTATAAGCCGCCGCGCGAACCCGGGCGCTGAGCCGCCGTTGACCGGTTGTTGATCGGCCGCGCGCAGGCTCGACGGGTCAACGCGATACGAGGAAGGCCCACCATGGCACCGACGATCACCGGATTCGACTACCAGCGCGTCACCGTCGCCGACGGCGTGACGCTCAACGCGGCCGTGGGCGGCTCGGGCAGCCCGATCGTGCTGCTGCACGGCTTCCCGCAGACCCACCTGATGTGGCGGCACGTCGCCGCCGACCTCGCCGCCGACCACACCGTCATCTGCCCCGACCTGCGCGGATACGGCGACAGCGACAAGCCCGCCGACACCGCCGGCCGGACCTACTCCAAGCGCACCATGGCCGCCGACGTCGTCGCCCTCGCCCGTGCCTTCGGCCACGAGCGCTTCGCGCTGGCCGGGCACGACCGAGGAGCCCTGGTCGCCATCCGCGCCGGCCTCGACCACCCCGAGACGATCACCCACCTCGCCTCGCTCGACGTCCTGCCGACGCTGGACAT
Source organism: Saccharopolyspora elongata (assembly GCF_004348985.1). GTDB lineage: Bacteria > Actinomycetota > Actinomycetes > Mycobacteriales > Pseudonocardiaceae > Saccharopolyspora > Saccharopolyspora elongata. The sequence continues at coordinate 108,229 of NZ_SMKW01000015.1, forward strand.
GTGGAACGTCATGCACGGCACCTCGGCCGCGGTGGGCTTCCACCTCTACCTGATGGCCCAGCCGCCCGGCCTGCCGGAACAGATGATCAGCGCCAGCGCCGACGCGTTCTTCGGCCACTTCCTCGACATCTGGGCCCAGGACCCCGGCGCCATCCCCGCCGACGTCCGCGCCGCCTACCTGACGGCCTCTCGCGAAGCGGTCACCTCGATCGTCGCCGACTACCGCGCTTCGGCTCACGTCGACGTCGAGCACGACGAGGCCGACCGGAAGTCGGGGAACCGGCTGCGGATGCCGGTGACCGTCCTGCAGCAAGACTGGGGCGCCGTGCTCGGCTTCGACGCCGCCGCCCTCTGGCGCGAATGGGCGCCCGACCTCCGCCACGTCCCGGTCTCCTGCGGCCACTTCATGGCCGAAGAAGCCCCGGCGGAGGTCACCAAGGCCCTGCGCGAACTCCTCACCCGTTGAAGTCGCCCGGCGACTGGGTCAGGCGTGCTGCTGCGCGTCGAAGCGGTGGCGGGACGCCTCGATCTCGTCGAGGTGCATGCGGCTCCACGCGCACATGCCGTTGACCGTGTCGCGGAGCGACCGGCCCGCATCGGTGAGGCGGTACTCGACGCGCGGCGGCACGGTGGGGTGCACCGTGCGGTGCACCACGCCGTCGCGTTCGAGCCTTCGCAGGGTCTGGGTGAGCATCTTGTGGCTGATGCCCTCCACCTCGTCCCGCAGTTCGCTGAAGCGGAGGGTGCGGTCCCGCAGGACCTCGATGATCAGGAGCGACCACTTGCTGGCCACGCCCGTGAAGATCTCGCGGGCGAGGGAGTCGGCACGCACCGCATCAGCGTCCTCGGGCGCCCGCCCGGCCTGCTCCGAACCCACGAAGTTCCCCCTTCGCCCGGAAACGCGTTCCTACTCCACGAAGCGTACTCACCTTCAGTGCCTCGGTTACCGGAAGAGACCAGTACCTCGGTCGTGAGCATTTTGGAGCGCCATAGCGACCCAAACCACTCACGAGCCGAGCTGCACGCGGCGATCCTGGACGAGGTCCTGGGCAGCATCGATCCGCCCGTCCGGCGGCGACTGGCGCGAGCGCCTGGAGCAGCTGTTCACCGCCTACACCGCGATGCTCTTCGAGAACCCCGTCGGCGAAGGGACGCGGCTCCTCGACAACCACGGTGCCGTCCACCTGCACATGCCCGACGACGGCGCCGACCCGGTCGGGGGCCTGCTCGCCCAGTTCGCCCCGCAGCGCTAGGTCACCGGCCGTCGAAGTACACCTCCAGCTCGGCGATCGACGTGAACGTCGCCGTGCCGCCGGGGATTCCGGTGATCCGGACGCCGTCCCCGGCGATCGGGTCGAACGCGAGCACGTAGGTCTTGTTCGGGCCCGCGGTGCTGTCGTAGGGGTACGCGGGAGCGGTCGTCAGGCCGCTGACGCCCACCCAGTTCGCGCCCTGGCGGACCTGCACGGTCAGGTCGCGGGCGAACCAGCCGCCATCCGAGAACATGCTGCCGGTCGTGTAGACGACGCGGTCGATCCAGTACTCGTCCTGCCAGACGTACCCCCAGAAGTCGGCCTGCTTGCGGGCGCCGTCGAAGCTGTCCTCGCTCTCCCCCCGGACGCCGTTGTTGAGGTAGTCGCCGTGGCCGTAGTGGGCCGACTTCTCGATGGGGAACGGCCTCCTCCCGGGAGCGGCGAGGTTGTCCGCCGGGTCGGGCGGGTTCTGCCCCGGATCGCCGGGCCTGCGCGGGGAAACGTGGAACCGGCGCAGCGAGAACTCGTAGTTGGGCAGCCCGCACGCCACGTTCAGGAACCAGTTGGACTGCAACCACATCCGCGTCCCGTCCGCCGAGACGAACTTGGCCGGGATGGTGGGCGCGTAGCCGCCGTTCTTCGGCCCGGCGCAGGCCGGCTTCGGTTCGCCGGTCTCCGGCGTCGGCACGTCGTGGCCGCCCGGCACGGGGAGCAGCCGGGCGCGGCCGGGGCGGCCGAACCAGGGCTGGGCGCCGAAGTCCTTCGACATGAACAGCCGCCAAGGCCCCCACGGCGCCGGTGCCTCGTAGAACTCGAAGGTGTACTCGGTCCACGAGGTGTAGATGAACCGGCGCAGCGGGGCGTTGTAGAGGACGCCGCCCTGGGAGACCACGGTCAGATCGCGGCGGCCTTCGCCGTGCAGGTCGGCGTACAGCCGCCGTTCGTCGGTGAGCACCGGCGCCTTCTCGCCGATGCTTGCGCTCCACTGTGGACTGCCGTCGCTCCCCGCCCCGGCGTAGAACCGCCAGGTGTCCCGCTGCTGGATCGAGTTCCGGGGAACCCGGGCCAGGTACAGGCTCGTCGGCGAAGTCACCTCGTTGCTGTAGGAATCGCGCCAGTTGCCGTCCAGGCCGTAGGCGTACACGTACCCGGCGTTCTCCGGGCCTAGCGACCGGGCGTGCTCCTGGCTGCGGCCGAAGTCGAGGAACATCACGGTGGTGAAGACGTGGCCGGTGAACATCGGTTCGGACGACTGCTGCCAGGTGAGCCCGTAGTCCTCCGACTTGACGACGGTGGCGTCCACGGCGTCGTCGAACGCGGTGGACGCGGGCGCGAAGCGCAGGTCCTGCACCGCCAGGTACAGCTCGTCCCGGCCGTCGCCGTTGCCGTCGACGGCGACGATGCCGGTGGGTTTCGCGTTGTACAGCTTGGGATCGGCGTGGGGCTTGGCGACCGCGTCGCCGGCGGCCAGCCGTTCGCCGCGCAGGCCGGTCTCGGGCGTTCCGGCGATCCGGTTCACCACGATGGCCGCCATCGGATCGTCGCCGAAGCCCTGGCCGTCTCCGTTGGCCGTGTAGACGTAATCGTCGTCCGCCCAGCAGGTCGGCCACAGGTCACCGGTGCTGTCGGTGGTGACGGTGGCGGCGTACTCGCTGAACGCGGTCGCGAAGAACGTGCTGGCCGGATCGGCGACGGTCAGGCCTTGCGCCTCGCCCGCGCGCGGCACGCCGCCGAGGAGCACCGCGCCCGCACCCGCGAGCGAGAGCTTGACGAACTCGCGCCGGTCCACGTCATCCCTCCGGCCGGAAGCGGGCGCCTCGCCGGAAGGCCCGCTCCAGCGATTCCAGGCTCCGCTGCTTGGTCTCCGGCACGCACCACCAGACGATCACGCCCGCGGCGGCGTAGCCGGTGAACACGACCCCGGCGGCGAGCAGGACGCGCTGCCGCCCGAGCCGGTCGGCCGCCGGCCCGCTGCCCAAGGCCCCCACCATCGCCCCGACGGCGGTCGAGCTGACGACGGCGCCCTTGAGCAGCGGGGTGAGCGGCAGCTCGTGTGGGATGAACAGGATGGCGGCCGAGATGATCCCGTTGTCGTAACCGAAGAGGATCGCCGCCGGCGACCCCAGCGCGTAAACGCGCCGGGTGACCTGGGACTTCGAGGACGGCGCTGCCATCGACCACCTCCACGCGGCAACGGGCACCGGGGAGGGACGAGCAAGTGAGCTCCGATCGCGCCGCCCCCTCGACGCGCCCATCACACCCCTGGTACCCCGCCCGCGGGACCGCAATACCTTCGACGCGCCGGTTCCAGCTGCGCGGAGCATCCCGCAACCCACCGTCCTGGCGTCGGTCACCAGCTGATTGCGCAGGTCTCAGGCGAGGAAGTCCGCGACGTTCTTCACCACGGCGGCGTAGGCGCCGTCGACGTCCTGGAACTCCGGGCAGAGGCTGGTCACGTCTCCGTCGAGCAGGTAGGCCACATCAGCCCAACCTCCTGCCCAGACGACGACTTCGATCATCGCGGCCGAGCGACGGGGGGAACCCTGTGCCGTGGCGCGCTTTCGGGCCGCCGGCGGATCGAATCCACAGTGGACATCGCCGGAACGGCGAACGCCCGGCCGGGGCCGGGCGTTCGTCAGGCGTGCTTCTCCGGTCGTTCTTCCTGGCCGGTCGGCGGGGCCTCGCCCAGGATGTTGATCGGCCTGCGGCTGCGGACGGTCCCGAACAGCAGTGCCTGCGCCGTTGCCACCATGTGGTCCTGGATCACCGTTTGCGTCTTGACGGGGTCGCCCGATTCGATCGCCGTGACGATCTCCAGGTGGCGGTCGGCGCTCATGTTGCTCAGCGCTCGCTCCAGGCCGCGGTACATGATGCACATGCGGATCGAGCCTTCCAGCAGCTTCCACGACCGCAGCAGCGCGTCGTTCCCGGTGAGCTCGCACAGCAGCTCGTGGAAGGCCAGGTCCGCCTCGATCTGCGCCTCCAGCGAGACCTGCGCGGCCGCCGCCATGTCGTCGACGGCGGCGCGCAGGCTCTGGCAGTGCTGTTCCCGGTAGTAGCTGGAGGCCAGCGTCTCACCGGCCACCGCCTCCAGCGCGGCCCGGACGGTGAAGGTGTTGATGATGTCCTTCTCGTCGATCTGCCGGACCGCGACCCGGCCGCGATCGCCGTAGGAGACCAGGCCCTCCTGCTGCAGTTCGCGCAGCGCCTCGCGCAGCGTGCCGCGGCTGATGCCGAGCTGGTCGGACACCTGCACCTCGCCGAGGTGGGTGCCCGGCGGGAACGTGCCGGTGGTGATCGCCTTCCGCAGGGCGTCGACGGCCATCTGCCGGAGGTTCCGGCCTGCCTGCGCCTGACGGCTCACCACTCGCAGCCTCCTCGGTTCCGCGCCACCGACGGCGCTCAGCACCGTTCGTACTCGGCAATCAACTCTACCTTCGCCGCGCTGGGCGATCGGTGGTCGAACTCGTAACCGAGCCATTCGCGCACCAGCCGGCGGGCCAGTTCGAGCCCCACCACCCGCTGCCCGAGGGCCAGCACCTGGCAGTTGTTGGACAGCACGGACCGCTCCACCGAGTACGAGTCGTGGGCGGTGGTGGCCCGCACGCCGGGCACCTTGTTGGCCGACAACGCCATCCCGATGCCGGTGCCGCAGACGAGCACGGCCCGGTCGGCGGTGCCAGCGCGCACGGCCTCGCCCGCGGCCAGCCCGATCTCCGGGTACGGGCGGTGCACGTCGTCGGCGTCGCGATGCACGCCGAAGTCGATCACCTCGGTCACCCGGGGATCGGCGCGCAGGTCGGCGGCGAGGCGTTCCTTGTAGTCCAGTCCGGCGTCGTCGCAGCCGATCGCGATCCGGTAGGTCATCGGAGTTCTCCCGTCAGGTGGTCGGCGATCGTCCGGGCGATCAGGGCAGTGGACACCGCGCCGGGATCGGGCGTGCCGATGCTGCGCTCGGCCAGCGGCCGGGCCCGTCCCTTGCGCGGCACCAGTTCCGCGGTGTTCCGGGCCGCCTTGTCGGCGGCCTCAGCTGCGCTCGGCCACGCGACGGCCGCCGGAGCACCGGCAGCGACGGCGGACAGCAGTTCGGCCCGGAACGGTTCCAGTGCGTCCACCAGCGTCTTGTCTCCGACCGCCGCGCCGCCGAGCGTTGTAATGCGGGTGGTCAGGGCGTCTACCGCCTCGGCCGCGACTTCCGCACTGCCGCCGCGGTCGCCGATGGCCTCCCCAGCGGCGCGCAGCCCGGCGCCCCACAGGACGCCGGACGTGCCGCCCGCGCGCGCCGCCCAGCCGTCCCCGGCGGCGGCGAGGCAGTCCCCCGCTCCCGCCCCGGCCCACTGGGCCTCCTCGGCGGCGGCCAGCGCGGCGCCGATGCCGCGGACCATGCCGCGGCCGTGGTCGCCGTCGCCCGCCACGGCGTCGATGGCACCCAACTCGTTCTCCGCTTCCCCCAACGCCGAAGCCACCTGGCGCAGCGCCGCGAGCACGTGTTCCGCGAGCTCGCGGGACTCGGCCGAGGCGGGCGAGTACACCGGCGCAGTCGTTTCCGGCTCGCTCGCCTCGGGCTGGGCCGCCGCCTGCGGCTCGTCGGCCGTCCGGCCGCGCCGGAACGCCGGGGTCCACGCCGGAGCCGCCCACAGGCGTTCGAGTTCGTCGTCCAGCCACGTGACGGTGAGCGACACCCCCGCCATGTCGAGGCTCGTCACGAGCTCGCCCACCTCGGGCAGCACCGGGACGTGCCCCGACTCGCGCAGCAGCGCGGCCACCGGCCGCCACAGCACGAGCAGTTCCTCCTGCTTGACCGCGCCGAGGCCGTTGAGCAGCACTGCCACCCGCTCCCCCGCGTCCGCGGGCTTCTCGGCCAGGAGCCTGCTGACGAAGTCGGCCGCGAGTTCCCCGGCCGAGGGCAGGGGAACGTCCCGCAAGCCGGGCTCGCCGTGGATGCCCAGCCCCAGGCCCATCTGCCCGTCCGGCACGCTGAACAGCGGCTCGGGCGCGCCGGGGAAGGTGCATCCGGCGAACGCGGTGCCGATCGTGCGCGTGCGCTCGTTGGCCTTCCGGCCCGCCCGCACGACCCCGGCGAGGTCCATGCCCTCGTCGGCGGCCGCGCCCATGATCTTGAAGACCGCGAAGTCGCCCGCGATGCCGCGCCGCCGCTGCGCTTCCGCCTCCGGGGCGCTCGCGATGTCGTCGGTGACCACCACGTTGTCGACGGCGATCCCCTCGGCCCGCAGCCGGTCGGTGGCCAGGCCGAAGTTCATCACGTCGCCGGCGTAGTTGCCGTAGCTGAACACCACCCCGGCGCCGGACTGCGCGGCCATCGCCACCGAGTAGGCGTCCTGCGCGGACGGCGACGTGAACAGGTTGCCGCTGACCGCGCCGTCCGCCAGGCCGGGGCCGATGATCCCGTAGAAGGCCGGGTAGTGGCCGGAGCCGCCGCCGGGCAACACCGCCACCTTCGGGCGCTGCGGGCGGGCCCGCCGCACCGCGCCGCCCGGCACCTGCCGCACCAGGCCGGTGTGCAGCTCGCAGAACCCGGCCAGCGCGTCGTCGGCGAACGTGGCCGGATCGTCCCACAGATACGTCATGTCACCCATCCGTCCTCAGTGGAGGAACGACCCGCCGTTGATGTCGATCGTGGTGCCCTGCAGGTAACCGGCGTCGTCGGTGGACAGCCAGGTGATCACCGCGGCCACGTCGTCCACTGTGGCCTGGCGGCCGATCGGGATGCCGCTGGTGATGGCGTCCTCCAGCTCCGGAGTGGTCGCCCCCGCGCGGATGTCGGTGTCCACCGCGCCCGGCGCGACGGCGTTGACGGTGATCCCGGCCGCGCCGAGCTCCTTGGCCAGCGACTTGGTGAACCCGAGGATGGCGGCCTTCGCGGCGCAGTACGGGGTCTTGCCGAACACTCCCCCGCCCTGCTGGGCCGACACCGACGACATGTTGACGATGCGTCCCCAGCCCGCCTCGATCAGGTCCGGCAGGAAGGCCTTGGTGACCAGGTAGGTGCCGGTCGCGTTGACCGCCAGCACCTTGTTCCACAGGTCGAGGGTGGTCTCCAGGAACGGCACCGGCGAGGTGATGCCCGCGATGTTGGCCAGCGCGCCGACCGCGGGCAGCCGACCCGCGGCCACCTCGGCCCGCACCGCGTCGTAGGCGGCCTGCACCGACGGCTCGTCGGCGACGTCGATGCCGTGCGCGAACACCGTCGCGCCGGTCTGCGCGGCGATGTCCTCGGCGGCGGCCTTCGCGGCCGGTTCGTCGAGGTCGAGCACGACGACGGCCCACCCCTCGCGGGCGTACCGCAGTGCCGCGGCCTTCCCGATGCCTCGCGGCGCGGCCGCGCCCGTCACCACCGCCGTGCGCTGGATGCTGGTCACTGCTGGTCCTCCTTCGGTCGACGATTCAGAGCAGGGTCGCGATGTACTCGGCGGCGCGCACCGCCGCGGCGGGCCGTTCGTCGTCGGTGACATCGCGGGTTTCGAGTTCGAGCGCGAACGATCCGCCGTAGCCGACGGAGCGCAGCGCCTCGAACGCGGCGGGGAAATCGACCACGCCGTTGCCGATGCTGTGGTTGATCCCGCCGGGGACGGCGTCCCTGAGGTGCACGTGGGCGATCCGCGGCCCGAACCGCAGCGCGAAGGCGGCCGGGTCGCCGCCGGAGGCAACGATGTGGCTGGTGTCGAGCACGACGCCCACCGCCTGATCCAGCCGCTCGATCAGCTTCGCGGCCAGGTCGACGTCGGCGCACAGGCGGAAGAAGTGCGGCGCCTCGACCCAGATCGCCACGCCGTGGGCGCTCGCGAGCTCGGCGGCCCGCGCGAGCTCGCCCGCGACGCGATCCAGGTCTTCGCCGAGGCCGGTCACCGGCTCGTGCGACTGGGCGCCGCACGGCAGCACCAGAGCCTCCGCGCCGCAGCCCACGGTCAGATCGAGCAGGTGGCGCAGGTGCGTCTCCCGCTCCCGGGCGGCGTTCGCGTCGAGCACGAGGTTGAGGTCGCCGATGTCACCGTTGACCGACCGGACGGCGAGGCCGCCCGCCCGCACTGTCGACACCACCTCGGCCACGGCGGCCTCGGTCAGCTCGTAGGGCACGTGGTCGCACACGCCGGGCAGCGCGCCCAGATCGATCTCCGCGAAGCCGCACCCCGCGATCACGCCGAGCGCCTCGGACAACCCGAGGTGGCGGAAGCTGATGGTCGAGCACCCGGGCCAGCGGTCCGACAAGGTTCCTCCTCAAGCAGCGAATGCGGAGATGTTAACAGTGATCTGTCAACACACAAGAGCATCCCACCAAGTGCGATTGTTACCGCTTGTGGCAGCAGTTTTACTCGACAGATCACTGTTGACAAACCGGCGAACAGAGCTGAATATCTCCCGCAGTGTTGACACTGCTGAGCCGGTGTCGACAACGTCGAACTACCCCAATGAAGAGGTGAGTGATGAGCGCGGAACCGCTGCGCATTAGCGGGCCGGTGCACGGCACACCGGACGTGCGCCGGGTGGCGTGGGGATCGACCGCGGGCGCCGTGATCGAGAGCTACGACTTCATCGGTTTCGGCACGGCCGCGGCCCTCTACTTCGGCATCGCGTTCTTCCCGAACGCCTCACCGATCGTCGGGACGCTGTCGGCCTTCGCCACGCTCGGCGTCGGGTTCATCGCCCGGCCGCTCGGCGGCGTCATCGGCGGCCACCTCGGCGACCGGATCGGCCGCAAGCCCGTGCTGGTCGCCTCGCTGATCGTGATGGGCCTGGCCACGTTCGCCATCGGCCTGCTGCCCACCTACGCGCAGGCCGGCGTGCTCGCCCCGGCGCTGCTGGTCACCGTGCGGATCATCCAGGGCATCGCCTACGGCGCCGAATGGGGTGGGGCGATCCTCATGACCTACGAGCACGCCCCGTGGCTGCGCAAGGGCAAGTTCACCGGCATCGTGCAGGCCGGCTTCCCGATCGGGCTGCTGCTGGCCAACCTCGTCTTCCTCGGCTCGGTCGCGCTGCCCGGCGACTGGGCCTGGCGCGTGCCGTTCCTGGCCAGCCTGCTGCTGGTGATCATCGGGCTGATCGTGCGGTCGAAGGTGCCCGAGTCGCCGGTGTTCGAGGACGTCCGGGACAGCGGCGAGATCGTCAAGTCGCCGATCGTCGAGGTGATCAAGGACGACTGGCGGAACCTGCTGCGCGGCATCGGCCTGCGCATCGCCGAGACCGCGGGCTACGCCGTGGCCATCACGTACATGATCTCCTACCTGAAGTCGGAGAAGCTGGCCACCAGCGGCGAGACGATCCTGTCGCTGTGCGTCGCCTCGGCGATCGGCATCTTCGCCACGATCGCCTGGGGAGGGCTGACCGATCGGGTCGGGCGGCGCCCGGTGTACGTCTGGGTCTGCCTCTTCGGCGCGGCCTGGGCGATCCCGATGTTCCTGCTGGTCAACACGGGCTCGGTGCTGGCGATCATCGCCACCGTGGCCATCTCCTACGGCGTCTGCCAGAACGCGCTGGCCGGCTCGCAGGGCGCGTGGTTCCCGGAGCTGTTCCAGGCGAAGACCCGCTCCTCGGGCGCCTCGCTGGCCTACCAGATCTCGGCGATGATCTCCGGCTTCACGCCGTTCGTCACCACCCTGCTGTTCCTCGCGCTCGGCTGGATGGGTCCCGCGCTGCTGTTCCTGGCCTACTCGGTGCTCGGCCTGGTCGCCGCCCTGCTGACCCGCGAGACCTTCGGCAAGCGGGAGCGGCAGGAAGCGCTCCGCCGCAGCGCGGAGAACGACGAACCCCGGCCCGCCGCCGCGCACTGAGAGGCCTATTTCCAGACTCGTCTTGCGTGGCGGTGCGGGTGGCGGAACCTCAGGCGTCTTCTCGCTGTGGGTTCCCCGACATCATGAATGACCAATTCACCACGTCGGGGCTGTCCTCGCGAGAAGACCCCTGAGAACCCGCGGCGGTGCAAGCTGCCCGGGCGGGCTAAGCGGCTACGCCGCTTCAAAGACAGAACCGACTTCACCAACAGTTTCCGAGACCGCCTCCACTCCTGAGAGGAACACGATGACGATCGCCACCGGCAGCGACCTGACGGCGCGCGCCGAACGGGTGCGTGCGGCGGCCTTCCGCATGCGGCACCACGTGCTGGACATGGGAGAGGTGCAGGGCCAGGGGTACGTCGGGCAGGCGCTGGGCGTCGCCGACGTCCTCGCCGCGCTCTACGTCGACCAGCTGCGCTTCCGCGCCGACGACCCGCACTGGCCGGAGCGGGACCGGTTCCTGCTGTCCACCGGCCACTACGCCATCGCCCTGTACGCCGCGCTCGCGGAGGCCGGCACCATCCCGGTCGACGAGCTGGCGACCTACGGTGCCGACGGCTCCCGGCTGCCCATGTCGGGCATGGCCTCCTACACGCCCGGCATGGAGATCTCCGGCGGTTCGCTCGGGCACGGCCTCACCGTCGCGGTCGGCATGGCGCTCGGCACCCGGCTGCGGGGCGAGCAGCCCCGCATCGTCAACTTCCTGTCCGACGGCGAGCTGGACGAGGGCTCCACCTGGGAGGCCGCGATGGGCGCCGCCCACCACCGGCTCGGCCGGATCCTGGCCGTCGTGGACATGAACGCGCTGCAGGCGGACGGGCCCACGAAGGGCGTGCTGGGCATCGAGCCCGCCGAGGAGAAGTGGGCCTCGGCGGGCTGGTTCACCCAGCGCGTCGACGGCAACGACGTGCCGGCGCTGCTGCGCGCGCTCGACGCCGCCGCGCAGCGGTCGGCGCCCGTCGGCGATCCGGCGGTGATCCTCTGCGACACCAGGATCGGGCGCGGCGTCCCGCTGCTGGAGGCCAGGGAGAAGGCGCACTTCATGCGGATCGAGGAGCACGAGTGGCAGCTGTGCCGCGAGCAGCTGACCGAGAACCACCCGGGAGAGCAGACACGATGACCGCCACGACCCCGAAGCGGCTGACCACCTCCGCGATGATCGCCTCCTTCGCCGACCCCGGGCAGCGGACCACCAGCGCCCCGTTCGGCCACGCGCTGGCCGCGCTCGCCGAGGCGGACGACCGGATCGTCGGGCTGACCGCCGACCTCGGCAAGTACACCGACATGCACGTGTTCGCCGCGGCCCACCCCGACCGGTTCTTCCAGATGGGCATGGCCGAGCAGTTGCTCCTCGGCGCGGCCGCCGGGATGGCCGAGGTGGGGCTCGTGCCGTTCGCGTCGACCTACAGCGTCTTCGCCGCCCGGCGCGCCTACGACTTCCTCTGCCTGGACATCGCCGAGCCGAACCTCAACGTCAACGTCGTCGGCGGGCTCCCAGGCCTGACGACCGGCTACGGGCCTAGCCACCAGGCGACCGAGGACGTGGCGATCTTCCGCGGCATGCCGAACCTCACCATCGTCGACCCGTGCGACGCGGTGGACATCGAGCAGGCGGTGCCGCAGCTGGCCGCCGCCGAAGGTCCGACGTACCTGCGGCTGCTGCGCGGCAAGGTGCCGACCGTGCTGGACGAGTACGACTACTCGTTCCGCCTCGGCAAGGCCGCGGTGCTGCGCGGCGGTTCGGACGTCGTGTTCGTCTCAAGTGGACTGATGACGATGCGGGCGCTGCAAGCCGCGGAGGAGCTCGCGAAGCACCGGGTCGACGTCGCCGTGGTGCACGCGCCGACCATCAAGCCGTTCGACGCCGACACCGTGCTGTCCGAAGTGGACTCCGATCGGCTGGTGGTGACGCTGGAGAACCACACCGTGGTGGGCGGGCTGTTCGAGACCGTCGCCTCGGCCGTGGTGACCCGCGGGCTCGGCAAGCGGATCGTGCCGATCGCGCTGCCCGACGCCTTCCTTGACGCCGGCGCCCTGCCGACGCTGCACGAACGCTACGGCCTCGCGACCGGTGCCATCGTCAGCAAGGTCCTCGACACCCTCGGCTGACCGCGACGGCCGGGACCCGGCGGCGTACCCGGTTCCCGGCCAGCAGGCCACCGCTCGCCCACAGTGGGGTGAATTGCGGGATTTTCGGCGAGATCGCAGTGAACTCGGTGACGCACGTGCCCGAAGGGTGCGCGCGATGTGAATCTACTACGCGATTCTACGAGGTGAGTTCATTGCGGAAAGCGAGCCACTGGACCCTGGCGGCCTTGGGCGCACTGTGCCTGAGCGGATCGGCCGCGCTGCCGATCGCGGCAGCCGCGCCCGCTCCCCTGGAGGCGTCGTTCAGCAACGTGGCGGCGGGCACGTGCCTGCAGAGCCCGGACGGCTACGCGATCACGTTGACCGGCTGCAACCCGAGCGATCCCAAGCAGAACTGGTCGCGTGAGTACCTCGGCCACTCGGAGCTGATCCGGATCAACCGCACGAACAGCTGTATGGGGCACGCGGGCGGCCCGTACGTGCGCCTGATGCCGTGCGACTCCTACGACCCGACCCAGCAGTGGCGGGCTGAGGCCGCCGACGAAGGCAGCCTGCTGCACCACATGGACACCAACACCTGCCTGGGCCACCTGAGCGGGTCGGAGGTGCGGCTGTTCCCCTGCGACCCGGAGAACCCGGCGCAGCAGTGGGGCCTGACCGCGAGCTGAACCGAGTGCCGTGGGTCTTCCGGGCCGCTGCGGCCGCCCGGAAGGCCCACGACCGGATTAGACGGGGTGGCGATTTCGCGCGAAATTGCCACCCCGCCCTCTTGCCGAGCGCTGATTTCGCGCGAAATCGCCACCTTTGCGTTCAGGCGGTCACGCCGTGCCCGCACCCCGTTCTGGAACGAACCTCGCCGGCGCGGGCACCGACCGCGCGGGATGTTCCCCTGTGGCACGGGGATTCGTTCCCGCACCTCGCGTTTCTCGGTGATCGCCGGTACCTCGCAATGAGAGGTAGCTTTGTCGGGTGGGCGAGGTGGACTCCCGGGCCGTCGCCGACGAGCTGACGACCGTGATCTCGACCCTACGGCGGGTCGTGCGGCGCAGCCTTCGCGCCGAATTGCCGATGCCGGACCTGCGTGGCGCGCAGGTCGAATTGCTCCAGGTCGTCGAGCAGCAGCCGGGCGTCAGCGTGGCCGGCGCCGCGCTCCGGCTGCGCATGGCGGCGAACTCCGCGAGCACCCTGGTCAACCAGCTCACCCGGGTCGGCCTGTTGCGCCGCGAGACCGATCCGGGCGATCGCCGCGCGGTCCGGCTGCACCTGACCGACGCCGCCACGCACCGGGTCGCCGCCTGGCGGCAGGCGCGGACCCGCCTGGTGGGCGACGCCCTCGCCGAGCTGTCCGCGGCGGATCAGAAGGCAGTCGCCGATGCCCTGCGCGGGTTGCGCGCATTGGTCCTCGCGTTGGAAGGAGGTGGCGTCGATGACCGAGGTGGCGGTGCGGTGCCGGGGCCTGCGGCAGTCGTTCGGCGAGCAGGTCGCGGTCGACGGGGTTGACCTGGACGTCCGGGCCGGCGAGGTGTTCGGGCTGCTGGGTCCCAACGGCGCGGGCAAGACCACCACGATCCGCGCGATCACCACGCTGCTGCCCACCGCGGCGGGCGTGGTCGAGATCTTCGGGGTCGACGCGGCACGCCACAAGCTGGCGACGCGCCGGCTGATCGGCTATGTGCCGCAACAGCTTTCGGCCGACGGGTCGCTGACCGGGTGGGAGAACGTCGCGCTGTTCGCCCGCCTCTTCGACGTTCCGCGCGCGCAGCGGCGCTCCGCGGTGCGCACCGCGCTGGGCGCCGTCGGGCTCACCACCGTCGCCGAACGCTTGGCCGGCACCTACTCGGGCGGCATGGTGCGCCGCCTCGAACTCGCGCAGGCGCTGGTCAGCGGGCCAAAGCTGCTGGTGCTGGACGAGCCGACCATCGGTCTGGACCCCATCGGCCGGGAGGGCGTGTGGGACCGGATCGCCCAGATCCGCGCCGAGACCGGGATGACCGTGCTGGTCACGACGCACTACATGGACGAGGCCGACCAGCACTGCGAGCGGCTCGCCCTGATGCACCGCGGGCGGATCCGGGCGCGGGGAACCCCCGCCGAGCTCAAGGCGGCCGTGGGACCGGACGCCACGCTCGACGACGTCTTCCGGACGATCACCGACGACACCTTCGAGGAAACGGGAGAAGGGATGCGAGATGTCCGCGCGACTCGACGCACCTCCGGCCGCCTCGGTTGAACCGGTGCGGCGCAGCCCGCCGGGCCTGGTGGCGGCGCGGGTGGCGGCAATGTGCCTGGTGGAGCTGCAGAAGCTGCGGCACGACCGGGCCGAGCTGCTCACCAGAGCCGTGCAGCCCGCACTGTGGCTGCTGATCTTCGGCCAGGTGTTCACCGGGCTGCGCGCGATCCCCACCGGGAACGTCCCCTACCTCGACTTCCTCGCGCCGGGCATCCTCGCGCAGTCGGCGCTGTTCATCGCGATCTTCTACGGCATCCAGATCATCTGGGAGCGGGATGCGGGAGTGCTGGCGAAGCTGCTGGTCACGCCCACGCCGCGAGTCGCCCTGGTGACCGGCAAGGCATTCGCCGCCGGGGTGCGCGCGCTGGTGCAGGCGCTCGTGGTGCTGGTGCTGGCGGCGCTGCTCGGCGTCGGCCTCACCGCGAACCCGGTGAACCTGCTCGCGATGGGCGCCGTGGTGGTCCTCGGTTCGGCCTTCTTCTGCTGCCTGTCCATCACGATCGCCGGGCTGGTGCTGTCCCGGGACCGGCTGATGGGCATCGGGCAGGCGATCACCATGCCGCTGTTCTTCGCCTCCAACGCCCTGTACCCGGTCGACCTGATGCCGGGGTGGCTGAAGGCGGTCAACTACGCGAACCCGCTCAGCTACGAGGTCGACGCCCTGCGCGGACTGCTGATCGGCACGCCCGCGCACCTGGCGCTGGACTTCGGTGTCCTGGTCGTCGCCGCCGGCGTCATGATCGGCATCGCGGCCGCCCTGCTCGGGCGCTTGGCGCGCTGAGCGGGCATGGCGTGGTCAGCGGCGATCGAACGTCCACCGAGGACGGCGCAAGCGGCCGCCGGTTCGTCGACCAGGCGAGGGCGAAAGCGCTGTTCGACACGCTGGTCGGCTACGCCGACGACATGAGCGTCGTGCCGCGCCTGGCCGAGTCGTGGGAACCCGACGCGACCGGGATGCGGTGGCTGATCCGGTTGCGCAGCGCCCGGTTCCACGACAACAGGCCGGTCACCGCCGACGACATCCTCTACAGCTACCGCCGCGTCGCCGACCCCGCCACCGCATTGCCGGCGCGGTGGCAGTTCGCCACCGTCGACTTCAGCGCCAGCCGCGCGCACTCACGGCCACCGTGCTGCTCACCCACGACCTCACTCTCACCCGGCGGCTCGCCGACGAGATCGTCGTCCTGCTGGACGGGCGGAACGTCGAGCGGGGCCCGGCGAGCCGGCTGCCGCAGGAGCCGGCCCACGCCTACACCCGGAGCCTGCTCGCGGCCGAACCCCGTCTGCCGGACGCGCCCCGAGTTCCGCACGCAGCGGATCCGGCGTCCGGGCTGCACGCGCGCAGGCTGGGAAAGACGGCGAACGGCAAGCGGTTGCTCGACGACGTGGACCTGCACGTGCCGTCCGGCCGGTGCGTCGCGATCGTCGGGCGCTCCGGGGCGGGCAAGACCACCCTCGCCCGCTGCCTCGCCGGGTTGACCCGCCCGGACAGCGGTCAAGTGCTGCTGGACGGCGTCCCGCTGGCCGCCGCCATCCGGCGCCGCGACCGGCGGCAGCGGACGCAGGTGCAGTACGTCCACCAGAACGCCCGCGCGTCCTTCGACGAGTTCCGGCCCGTCGCCGCCCAGATCGCCAGGACCGCCCAGTTCGCCTGCGGCCTCAGCAGCGAGCAGGCCCGGTCCGAGGCGGCGCGCGTACTCGCCACGATCGGGCTCACCTCGTCGCAGGCCGCGCGGCGGCCCGATGCCCTCTCCGGCGGGCAGTTGCAGCGGGCGGCGCTGGCTCGGGCGCTGCTCGCCCGGCCTGCGGCGTTGATCTGCGACGAGATCACCTCGGGCCAAGACCTGATCAACCAAGCTGAGCTGCTCGGCCTGCTCGCCGAAGCCGCCCGCACCACCGCGGTCGGGTTGGTGCTGATCAGCCACGACCTGCCCGCCATCGCTGGCATCGCCGACGAGATCCACGTGCTCGAAGCGGGCCGCCGCGTCGAGCACGCCGCCACCCACGAGCTGCTCACCCGGCCGCGTACCGCGATCGCGCGCGACCTCGTGGCCAGCGCGAACTGCGGCGCGGCCGCGACGGGCCGGGGAACCTGACCGTCATTGTTGCAAACCATTCGCAACTACACTCGCGGCTGAGCGGAAGGGCGGTACCAATGGGCAACGACCTGCGAGCGGCGATCGATGCGGTCCGCGACAACTGGGACCGCCGGGCCCCGGCGTACGACCGCTTCTACCAGGACTACGCGCAGGACAAACGCGATGCGTGGCGCGCGACCTGCGAGAAGGCCCTGGTCGAGCTGCTCGGCCGGCGCGACCGGCCGCTCGAAGTGCTCGACGTCGGCACCGGCACCGGGTTCCTCGCCACGCTGCTGGCCGAGCTCGGGCACAACGTCACCGCGATCGACGCCTCCAGCACGATGCTCGGCTACGCCCGCGCCGAAGCGCGCCGACCGGCTCCTCCCCGGATATGCGCGACCGGTCAGCGCGGATTTCTTCCTCCTCGGCACCCGGCCGGCGCAGCTGCCCTGACGCCGCGCGTTCGCGATCAGTGGTGGTACTCGTGCGCGACCGCGTGCCCCTTGCCGCGGGCGATCAGCGCCCGGTTGACCGGCACCGTCAGCACGAAGGCGATCGCCAGGGCGACCAACAGGGAGCCCCAGAACAGCGGGCTGGTGAGCCCGGCGTCCATCGCGCCGGGGATGACCACCATGATCAGGTTGTCCACGATCTCCATCACGGTGATCGACAGCGTGTCGGCGGCCAGCGCGACGCCGAGCGCGGCACCGAAGGCCAGCCCCGAGCGGAGCACCGGCAGGATCGTCAGGCCGTAGCCGAACACGAACGCCAGCACCACGGCCAGCACGATCGTCGCCACGTTCGACAGGCCCAGCGCGGTGCCGATGACCATGCCGAGCACCTCGCCGATCGCGCAGCCGGTCAGGCAGTGCAGGGTGGCCGAGATCGCGGACCGGGTCAGCGCCCGCCCCGTCAGCGGCCGATGATCCGCGTGTCCGTGGTGGTCATGGGTTTCCGGATGGTCGGCCATGGTTCGCATTCCCCTCGACGACGGTGTTCGGCGAGCGGCTCCCTGTATACCCAACGGGGGTATGGCTTGCAACCCCCGGCGGTGCGACGCGTTGGCCGTCACCTAGGTGTTGCGGGTCAGGACGTTGATGCCGTGGTGGCCGGCCACCTGCGCCTAGGCGCCGTGGCGGCTCACGCGCGGAACCCGGCCGGCGAGCGCGGCTTCGGCGACGGCGACGTCGTTGAAGGGGAAGCGGATTCCGCCGACCGTCTGGTAGCGCTCGTGGCCCCGGCCGGCGATGAGCACGACATCACCGGGCTCGGCCCGCTCGACGGCCGCGGCGATCGCCCGCCTGCGGTCCTCCTGCACCAGCACCTCCGCGCCGCCGCAGCCGATCGTGCCGGTGAGCATCTGAGCGATGATCTCCCCGGGCCGCTCGTCGTAGGGGTCGTCGGCGGTGAAGATCGCGGTGTCGGCGGCCAGCGCGATGCGCCCCATGTCCGGGCGGTTGAACCGGTCCCGGTTGCCCGCGCTGCCCACCACCAGGTGGACGCGCCCTGCCGGGTTCGCCCGGCGCGCGGTGGCGATCAGCTGGGCCAGCGCGGACGGCGTGTGGGCGAAGTCGACCACCACCTGGAACGGCTGGCCGGCGTCCACCCGCTGGTACCGGCCGGGCGGCGGCGCCGCACCCAGGCCGGCCGCCGCGTCCCGCCGGGACACCCCCATCAGGCGGGCCGCCGCGTAGGCGGCGACCAGGTTCGCGGGCTGCCCCCCGCAGGCGGGCGTGGTCAGCTCGACCTCGTCGCGCCCGTCCCGCACGAGGACCCGCATGCCGCCGGGCGTCGAGGCCGCCGCGTCGACCCGCACGTCCGCCAGGCGGGCTTGGCCCACGGTCACCGTCGGCACCCGCGCCTGGGCCGCCAGCCGCCGCCCCCACGAGTCGTCGATGTTGATCACCGCCCGGCGGCAGGCGTCCGGCGTGAACAGCGCCGCCTTCGCCGCGTAGTACTGCTCCGTGGTGCCGTGGTAGTCGAGATGCTCCGGGCTGAGGTTCGTGAACACCGCGACCTCGGCCGTGACCGGGTCGATGCGGTGCTGGTCGACGGCGTGCGAGGACACCTCCATCGCCGCCGCCTGGACGCCCGCCGCACGCATCCGGCACAGGGTCCGCTGGAGCTCGGCGGCGCCCGGGGTGGTCAGGGCGGCAGGGTTGCGCGCCCCGGGGATCCGGGCCTCCACCGTGGACACCAGTCCCGTGCGGTACCCGGCGGCGGCGAGCGCCGCCTCGATCAGGTGCACCGTTGTGGTCTTGCCGTTCGTGCCGGTCACGGCGGCGACCGCCAGCGCGTCCGCCGGATGGCCGTGCACCGCGGCGGCCACCGGCCCCACCGCCGGCCGCACGGCCGGAACCCGCACCTGCGGCACCGGCGCGTCGACGAACCGCCGCACCAGCAGCGCGCCGGCTCCCGCCGCCACCGCCTCGTCCGCGAAGTCGTGCCCGTCCACGTGCGCTCCGGGCACCGCGCAGAACAGCGCGCCCCGCCTCACGCACCTGCTGTCCTCGGTGACGTCCAGGACGTCGGCGGCGCCGCGCAGCTCGGCCTCGGGAAGGTCCTGAGTGGCCTTCGCGAGGCTGATTCCCCCGTGCCGACAACCGCATTCCATTCGCGTCACCTTGAACTTCCCGAATCCCGCGCATCCGGTCTGCAGTGTCGACCCGACGCCGGCCGCTCGCGAATCGCTGTGACCACGGGAGAAACGGAAGTGACGCGTGGTGCGACCCACTCGTTGACTACAGTACCCCCCTAGGGTATAAAGGACGCGTCGGCGACGAGCCGGCGGAAAGCCAGCGAAAGGGGACGGCGACGTGATCGAGACCAACTACACCGTGACCGGCATGACCTGCGACCACTGCGTGCGGTCGGTGACCGAGGAGATCACCAAGATCGGCTCGGTCTCGGACGTCCGCGTCGACCTGCCGACCGGCGCCGTGACCGTGCGCAGCGGCGAACCGGTGAGCGACGCGGACGTGCGCGAAGCGGTCGAGGAAGCCGGATACGAACTGGCCGCCGGCTGAGGCGCCGAACGGATCCGCCGCCGCGCGGATCCGGCACGAAAGGGTCGTGATGAACACAGCAGCGAAGCTCGCCGCCTACGGTGCGTTGGTCGCGCTCGGCTTCGGCGGGGCGTGGATCACCGGAACCGCTGTCGGCCCGCTCACGCCCGGCACCGCGCAAGCACACGCCGGACACCCCGACGGTGGGAACGCCGGGGATGCGGGCGACCACAGCGGCACCGTCGCGGGAGCCACGCAGGACCAGACTCCAGCCGGACTGACGTCGACCAGGGGCGGCTACACCCTCGCGCCCACCACGACGTTGCTCGCGCCGGAGACCACCGACGAGTTCTCCTTCCGCATCACCGGTGCCGACGGACGACCGGTCACCCGGTTCGACGTCGAGCACGACAAGTGGATGCACCTGATCGTCGTCCGCCGGGACACCGCCGGATACCAGCACCTCCACCCTGAGATATCTCCGGACGGGACCTGGCACGTGCCGATGCGCCTGCCCGGCGCCGGGACCTACCGGGTGTTCGCCGACTTCACCCCGACCGGCGGCGAGGGCCAGACGCTGGGCGTCGACGTGTCCGCGCCGGGTGCCTTCTCCCCCATCACCACCGCCCCGTCCCGGCTCGCCGAGGTCGACGGCTACCAGGTCCGCCTCGACGGCGAACTGGTCGCCGGCCGGTCCTCGCCGGTCACGCTGACGGTGCGCAAGGACGGGAGGCCGGTCACCGACCTGCAGCCCTACCTGGCGGCCTACGGCCACCTCGTGGCGCTGCGCACCGGCGACCTCGCCTACCTGCACGTGCATCCGACCGGCTCGCCCGGCGACGGACGCACCCCGGCCGGGCCGGGCATCGCCTTCCAGGCCGAGGTGCCCTCCGGCGGCGCCTACCGGCTGTTCTTGGACTTCCAGCACGGCGGTACGGTCCGCACCGCGGAATTCACAGTCAACGCGCAGGAACCGGCGGACGGGCAGCACGACCCCGCCCCCACCGGGGACGGCCACGGCGGTCACGGGTGAACGGGAGAACTCCGATGAGCACTGAGACAAGTCCCACCGCGGAGATCGAACTGGCCATCGGTGGCATGACGTGCGCCTCCTGCGCCGCCCGGATCGAACGGCGGCTCGGCAAGCTCGACGGCGTCACCGCGACGGTCAACTACGCCACCGAGAAGGCCAAGATCAGCTACCCCGAGGGGCTCGACCCGAAGCAGCTGGTCGAGCACGTCGAGGCCGCCGGCTACTCCGCCGAGCTGCCGCTGCCGCCCCAGTCCGAAGTGGACGAAACCGAGCCCGAGGACCCGACGAAGCCCCTGCGGGACCGGCTGATCATCTCGGCCGTGCTGTCGGTTCCGGTGATCGCGCTGGCGATGGCGCCGGCCCTGCAGTTCACCTACTGGCAGTGGATCTCGCTCACCCTCGCCGCGCCCGTCGTGGTGTGGGGCGCGTGGCCGTTCCACAAGGCCGCGTGGACGAACCTGCGCCACGGCGCGGCGACCATGGACACGCTGATCTCCATGGGCACGCTGGCCGCGTTCCTGTGGTCGCTCTACGCCCTGCTGTTCGGCACGGCCGGCGTCCCCGGCATGACCCACCCGTTCGAGCTGACCATCCAGCGCATGAGCGGCGACGGCAACATCTACCTCGAGGTCGCCGCCGGGGTCACGACGTTCATCCTCGCCGGGCGCTACTTCGAGTCCCGCTCCAAGCGCCGGGCCGGCGCCGCGCTGCGGGCACTGCTGGAACTCGGCGCCAAGGACGTCGCGGTGCTGCGCGGCGACCGCGAGGTCCGCATCCCGACTGATCAGCTCGCCGTCGGCGACCGGTTCGTCGTCCGGCCCGGCGAGAAGATCGCCACGGACGGCGTCATCGAGGAGGGCAGCTCGGCGGTCGACGCGAGCATGCTCACCGGCGAGTCCGTGCCCGTGGAGGTCGGTGCCGGCGACACCGTCGTGGGCGCCACCGTCAACGCCGGCGGCCGGCTGGTCGTCCGTGCCACCCGCGTCGGCTCCGACACCCAGCTGGCCCAGATGGCCAAGCTCGTCGAGGACGCGCAGAACGGCAAGGCCGCCGTGCAGCGGCTGGCGGACCGGATCTCCGCGGTGTTCGTCCCCATCGTCATCGCGCTGGCGATCGGGACCCTCGGGTTCTGGCTAGGCACCGGTGCCGGTGCCGCGGCGGCCTTCACCGCCGCCGTCGCGGTGCTGATCATCGCCTGCCCATGCGCCCTGGGCCTGGCGACCCCGACCGCGCTGCTGGTCGGCACCGGGCGCGGCGCGCAGATGGGCATCCTCATCAAGGGCCCGGAAGTGCTGGAATCGACCCGGCGCATCGACACCATCGTGCTGGACAAGACCGGCACCGTCACCAGTGGACAGATGTCGCTCGTCGCGGTGCACGCCGCCGACGGGATCGACGAGGACGTGGTGCTGCGGCTGGCCGGTGCGGCGGAGAACGCGTCGGAGCACCCGATCGCCAAGGCGATCGTCAGGGGCGCGACCGAGCTCGTGGGCGAGCTGCCCGCCGTCGAGGAGTTCAGCAACGTCGAGGGTCTGGGCGTGCAGGCGGTCATCGACGGTCACGCCGTGCTCGTCGGGCGGCCGGCGCTGCTGGAGCAGTGGAGCCAGCCGCTGACCGCGGAGCTGGCCGCGGCGCAGGCCGACGCCGAACGGCAGGGCCGCACGGCCGTCGCCGTGGCGTGGGACGGTGCCGCCCAGGCGGTGCTGGAGGTCGCCGACACCGTCAAGCCGACGTCCGCCGAGGCCATCGCCGGACTGCGCGAGCTCGGGCTGAAGCCGGTGCTGCTCACCGGCGACAACGAGACCGTGGCGCGCACCGTCGCGGCCGAGGTGGGCATCGACGAGGTGATCGCCGAGGTCCTGCCGCAGGACAAGGTCGACGTGGTCAAGCGGCTGCAGTCCGAGGGCCGCGTGGTGGCCATGGCCGGTGACGGCGTCAACGACGCCGCCGCGCTCGCCCAGGCCGACCTCGGCCTGGCCATGGGCACCGGCACGGACGTCGCCATCGAGGCCAGCGACCTGACCCTGGTGCGCGGCGACCTCCGCGCCGCGGTGGACGCCATCCGGCTCTCCCGCCGCACGCTCGGCACGATCAAGGGCAACCTGTTCTGGGCCTTCGCCTACAACGTCGCGGCCCTGCCGCTGGCCGCGACCGGGCTGCTCAACCCGATGATCGCCGGGGCGGCGATGGCGTTCAGCTCGGTGTTCGTGGTCGGCAACAGCCTGCGGCTGCGCCGCTTCCGCAGCACCATCACCGAGGAACCGCTGCCCGGCGCGACCGAGCGCGAAGCGGTTCCGGCGGCCGCCCTCCGCGGCTGACCGCGAGCGCGGGCACACCGATGAGCGGTTCAGGCGGTCCGACTGCCGGAACCGCTCATCTGCTTTCCGGCCCCCGATGGCGGGTGGATGAAGCGAACGGCCTGTTCACCTCACCAACCGAGACGAACGGTCCGTTCACCTCCCACCCCGCCCGGAGGTCGTTTCGGAATGGCCCCGCCCGGCTCACCCGAAGACGCCCGGTGCCCGTGGCGGTTTCGCGCGAAACCGGCGCCCTGCACCCGGACGGGCACATCCACACGTGCCAGCACACCACCCTGAAACGACGCCTTGGTGGATGAAGCGAACGGCCTGTTCACCTCGCCTACCGAGACGAACGGTCCGTTCACCTCACCCGCCGGGGAGCAGCTCCTACCGCGCGCGAACACCCGCGGATCCTGATCCGCCGAGACATCCGACATTCCGGTTCTCACTGAGGAAGGACGATCGATGCGCACCCTCATCCGTCTACAACGGACTTTCCAGCGCGGGCAGCTGCACGGGAACCTGGCCGCCGCAGTGCACCTCTGCTGCCACCGGCTCGTGCCCGCCGCCAGGGCCGGGCTCCGGCGGCGCGGGGCGTTCGGCGAAGTGGCCGTCGAAGTCACCGCCACCGCGCTGGCGGCCTGCCGGCGCACGTCGCGGAAGTGATCAGCCGGTGATGGCGTGCTCGGTGTACTGCCCGCAGGAGCGGAACCCGAGGCGGTGGTAGACGGGCTCGCCGTCCGGTGAAGCCTGCAGGACCGCGATGCGGTGGCCGGCGGCTCGGGCCGCGTGGAGCGTCGCCAGCGTCATGGCCCCGCCGTAGCCGCGCCGCCGGTGGTCGGCCAGCGTGCAGATGTTGTAGATCCCGGCGACTCCCGCGTGGCAGAACACCTCGGCCGAGCAGACCGGCCGGCCCGCCACGTAGCCGACCAGGTAGCGGGCCGGGCAATCGGCGGCCAGCGCCTGCGGGGCCGCCAGGGCGAAGAAGCGGCGCACCGTGTCGGCGGGCGGATCCCAGTTCGCGGCGAGCACCGTCGCGTAGTCGGCGAGCTGCTCGGGCGTGGTCACCGGGCGGACCTCCAGCCGCTCCGCACGCGGCTGCGGCAGGGAAGCGCCGAGTTCCGCCCACATCGCCGTCTCGCGCTCGGCGGCCGGCAGACCGGCATCAGCCAGGAGGGAGCTCAGGTCCGCCGGCTCGGCGGCCGGGCCCACCCACCAGGAGAACGGACGGCCGGTGGCGGCCAGCGCCCGGATCGTCTCGGCGATCCGGGCCGGCGCGGCTTCCGGGGCGAAGCGGGCCGCCGCGACGATGTTGAAGGTGTCGTCGTCGAGCCCGCTGTCGGCGACGACGAGGTCGCCGGTGTCCACCACGGTCGCGCCGCTCAAGCTCCGGTGCAGGTGGCACGCGTGCTCGGCCAGGTTCTGATCCATCCGGGCCGGCAGGTCGCCCTCGGGAACCGGATTCGTAGTCGGTCGCACGAGGCTCGATCCCACCACGCGCACGGCCCGCGGCGCACGCCGATTTCGAGCGCGGCACCGGCCGCAGGCCTCCCCGGTGAGGCCCGCGGCCGGTCGACTTCCCTTGCGGGATCAGTGGATCGCGATCAGCCCGAGCCCGAGGCCGGCGGTGATGACGACGGCGCAAACCACGAGCGCCCACTTGATCGCGAAGCGGTGGTGGTCGCCCAGGTCCACCTTCGCCAGTCCGATGAGGACGTACATCGCGGGCACCAGCGGGCTGAGCATGTGGATCGGCTGGCCGAGCAGGGAGGCGCGGGCGATCTCCATCGCGCCGATGCCGTGCTGGGCACCCGCCTCCGCCAGGATCGGCATGACGCCGAAGTAGAAGGCGTCGTTGCTCATGAAGAACGTGAACGGCACGCTCAGCACCGCGACGATGATGCTGAAGAACGGGAACAGCGCGTCCGGCATCGCGGTCAGCAGGTAGTGCGCCATCTGCTCGATCATCCCGGTGCCCGAGAGCACGCCGGTGAACACCGCCGCCGCGAACACCATCGCGACCACCGCGACCACGCTGTCCGCGTGCGAGGCGATGCGGGCGCGCTGCTGCTCCAGCCGCGGGTAGTTGACGATCAGCGCGAGCCCGCAGCCGATCATGAACAGCACCGCGATCGGCAGGACGCCGATGATGAGCGCGGCGAGCAGCGCGATCGTCAGCGCGGCGTTGAACCAGAACAGCTTCGGGCGCAGCGACTCGCGGTCGGGGGCGAGGACGTCGAAGTCCGCCGAGCCCCCGTGGTATGTGTCGGGCCCGCCCGCCCCGACGAGCACGGGCGCGGCGGTGCGCAGCCGGGCGCGCTCGCGCAGGCCGATGGCGTAGGCGATGACGAACACGGTGGCCAGCCCGGCGACCAGCGCGGGGATCATCGGGACGAACAGCTCCTGCGGGTCCAGCTTCAGCGCGCTGGCCGCCCGCGCCGCCGGGCCGCCCCAGGGCACGACGTTGAGGATCGCGTTGGTCATGCAGGCCAGGCCGGTCATCAGCACCGGGCTGACGCCCAGCTTGCGGTAGATCGGCAGCAGCGCCGAGACCGTGATCATGAACGTGGTCGTGCCGTCGCCGTCCAGCGACACCACCGCCACCAGGGCGACCGTGCCCATGATCAGCCGCAGCGGGTCGTTGCGGGTCAGCCGGACCACCGCGCGGGCGATCGGGTCGAACAGCCCGGCGTCGATCATGATGCCGAAGTAGAGGATCGCGAACAGCAGCATGGCGGCCGTCGGGGCGACCGACTTGATGCCGTCGGTGACCATGTCGCCGAGGTCCGGCGCGAAGCCGCCGAGCACCGCGAAGGCCGCCGGGACCACGATCAGCGACACCATCGGGGAGAGCCGTTTGCTCATCACCAGGTAGAGGAAAACGGTAACCATGCACAAGCCGAGCAGCGCGATCAACGCTCCTCCTCCCCGCGGACCGACGGTGGTCCTCGTTACAACGGCGTTTCGTTCTGCGGAACCGTAGGTGACCCCGTTCACCTTGGGGAGGGTTGTCGACGTTGTCCGCCTATCCCGCGTTCGCCGCGTTTTGCGCGTTTTGCTCGCCGGGTACAGTCGAGGGATGTCACGCCGCCCGATGCGGTTCGCGCGGCAGGCCCTGGCCCTCCAGATCTGCTTGATCGCCCTGGTCACCGCGATCGGTTTCGTCCTCGTCGCCTCCCTGCTCGACCGCAACCTCGTCGACCAGTACGGCCAGCGCGCCCTCGCCGTCGCCCGCTCGGTGGCCGCCGACAGCGACCTGGGCGGCGCGGTCGCGCGCCGCGACCTGCCGCAGGTGCGCGATCAGGCCGAACGGGCCCGCACCGCCACCGGCGCGCTGTTCGTCGTCGTCACCGACCGCAACGGCATCCGGCTGGCGCACCCGGACGCCGCCAAGATCGGCGAGCCGGTCAGCACCGACCCGAGCTGGGTGCTCACCGGCCACGAGGTCGTCGACGTGCAGCGCGGAACGCTGGGCCTCTCCGCGCGGGGCAAGGTCCCGCTGCGCACCCCGGACGGCGCGGTCGTCGGGCAGGTGAGCGTCGGCTTCGACGCCGAGGACATCAGCGACACGTTCCTGCGCCTGATCGGGAACACCGCGGCGTTCACCGGCGGGGCGCTGCTGGTCGGCG
Source organism: Saccharopolyspora elongata (assembly GCF_004348985.1). Lineage (GTDB taxonomy): Bacteria > Actinomycetota > Actinomycetes > Mycobacteriales > Pseudonocardiaceae > Saccharopolyspora > Saccharopolyspora elongata. The sequence goes on from NZ_SMKW01000015.1 coordinate 134,637, forward strand.
TGGCCGGGGCGGCGTGGCTCACCCGCATGCTCAAGCGGCGCACCCTGGGGCTGGAGCCGCAGGAGCTGGCGGAGCTGGTGCGCCAGCGCGAAGCGGTGCTCTTCGGCATCCGCGAGGGCGTGCTCGCCGTCGACGCCGCCGGCCGCGTCTCGGTGCGCAACCGCGAGGCCGAACGGCTGCTGGACACGCCCATCGAGGTCGGCATCCCGGCCGCGGAGCTGGCCATCCCCCAGCGGCTCCGGGACGTGCTCGCCGAACGCAGGCCCGCCGACGACCTGATCACCGTGACCGGCGACCGGATGCTGGTGGTCAACCACCGCCCCGTGGTCCGCGGCGGCACCGAGCTCGGCAGTGTGCTGACCCTCCGCGACCAGACCGATCTCGCGGCGCTCAGCCGGGAACTCGAGTCGGTGCGCAGCATGACCGACACGCTGCGAGCCCAGCGGCACGAGTTCACCAATCGGCTGCACACCCTCTCCGGGCTGCTCCAGACCGGGCGGCACCAGGAAGCGGTCGAATACGTGCAGGCGCTTTCCTCCGGGTCGGTGGCCCGGCTCGGTCCGGCGACCGAAGCGGTGCGCGATCCCTACCTGGTGGCGTTCCTGTCCGCCAAGAAGGCGGTCGCGGCGGAACGCGGCGTCGAGCTGGAGCTCGGCGAGACGAGCTGGGTGCCGTCGGAGGTGGTCGCCCCGGTCGAGGTCATGACCGTCGTCGGGAACCTGGTCGACAACGCGATCGACGCGGCGCGGCTGGGATCGGCCCGCCCGGCCCGCGTCGAAGTGGACCTGCTCGCCGACGGCACGACGCTGCACATGTCCGTTGTGGACACCGGCGACGGCGTGCCGGAACCGTTGCGGGAGAAGATCTTCACCGAGGGCGTGTCGACGAAGGGCGACGACGGCAACGGGCTGGGGCTCGCGCTGTGCCGGCAGGCGGCGCGCAGCCTCGGCGGCGACGTGCGGCTGGTCGATGCCGGCGAGGCGCATGGGACGGTGTTCGTGGCGGTGCTGCCGAAGGTTCTCGAAACCACTCAGGAGGTGACGGTGTGATCGGGGTTGTCGTGGTGGAGGACGATTTCCGGGTCGCGCAGGTGCACGCGGAGTTCACCGAGCGGGTGTCCGGATTCCGCGTCCTGGGCACCGCGCACACCGCGGCGCAGGCGCGGGAGCTGATCGACGCGCACAGCCCGGACCTCGTGCTGCTGGACAACTACCTGCCCGACTGCGCCGGGGTCTCGCTGCTCGCCGAGCTCGACGTCGACACGATCATGCTCACCGCGGCGACCGACCCCGCCACCGTCCGCGCCGCGTTCGCGGCGGGCGCGCTGAACTACCTCATCAAGCCGTTCACCGCGGAACAGCTCGCCGACCGGCTCACGGCCTACGCCCGCTACCACTCACGGCTGCCGGTGACCGGCGGCGCGGTCGACCAGGAGGAGATCGACCGGGCGGTGCGGCTGCTGCACGAGGGCGACCGGCCTGCGGCGCCGAAGGGCCAGTCCACCCTCACGTCGCAGCTCGTGATCGACGCGCTGCGCAACGGCGGCGGCGCCCGCTCCGCGGCGGAGATCGCCGAAGAACTGGGCATCGCCCGCGCCACCGCGCAGCGCTACCTGGCGGCGCTGGCCCAGGACGGCAGGGCCGTCATGACGCTGCGGTACGGCGCCAGCGGCCGGCCCGAGCACCAGTACGAGCCGATCGCCGCGACCCGCTAGCTCACGCGTCCTATGTGGACGATCGTCTGCCGCCTGATCGCCGGTGCCGCACCGACGGCACTGCCGTTCGGCCGCCGCACCGCGAAGAAGGGCACGGCCACCTGGCGCGACGAGGCCATGACTCTTCCGGGTTAGACCTGCCGCAATTTCCATTGAAATCGAAGGTCCAATTTCCATTGAAATTGCGGCCCTGACAGCCAGGGCTGGTCGTCGATGCCCGCGTCGCCGATCTGGGCGCGCAGATCGCCCCGCGCCAGCGGGACCAGCCGGTGCGCGCCCGGTTCGTACCGGTAGCTCCCGGCGGGCACGTCCGCGACGTCGCCCGCCACGAGCGTCAATCCCAGGAAGAACGATCCGCCCGCAGACGGGGCCGTTCGCAGTCCCGGGCCGCTGACACCTTGCCCGGCCCAGAGCAACCGGCTCACCGCCAGTGCGGACAGGGGCGCGCCGGAGTACGCCCGGATGCTCCGGCGCCGCCGGAGCACTTCGTCGAACGAGGGCGTGGCCGGCCCGTCCGGTGGCGGCAACATCACCGGACGAGCGTATAGACCAAAGGGATCTCGGTGCTCAGCTTCCGAAGTCCTGGGTCCAGTAGTCGCCGTTGGTGTCGAGGCCGACGCCGATGGTCTTGTTGGAGCAGTTCAGGATGTTCGCCTTGTGCCCGTCGGACTTCATCCAGCCCGCCATGACCTCGGCGGCGCTCTGGTAGCCCTGGGCGATGTTCTCCGCGCCCGGCGACGGGTGGCCGGCCTTCGAGATGCGCTGCGCGAAGGTCACACCGTCGGGGGTGGTGTGATCGAGGTAGGTGCGCTTGGCCATGTCGGCGCTGTGCTCCTGGGCCGCCTTGGTGAGCCGGGAGTCCACCTTGACGGCGCCGCAGCCGGCACCGGCCCGTTCCTTGTTGACCAGGGCGACGACCTGGTCCTCCACCGAGGTGGCCGCACTCGCCATGGGGGCGAAGGCGGCGGCGGCACCGGTGCCGATCATCAGGGCGGTCAGCGTGATTACGGAGCGTCGCAGATTCGGGGGCTTCATGCCGTCGCAAGCTACCCCATTTGGTTGAGATCAAACCGTTATATGTGGATACGCTCACTCTCTGTGACAACATGGAGTAATCAGCCGAGCACCGAGCGACTCGCCCCAGGCTGGAGCCGGCACACCTGACTTTTGTCACTCCTGGCCGGTGACGCCCGATCACTACCCGGAACACCGCGGCGAGCCGAACATGATCGGCCATGGAGAACGTGTTGGAAGTCCGCGCGGTGCGCCACCGGTACGGCGGCACGCGCGCCCTGGACGGGGTCGACCTGGACGTCGGCGCCGGGGAGTGCGTGGCGCTGCTCGGGCCGAACGGTGCCGGGAAGACGACCCTGGTGAACCTGGTGACCGGCCTGCTCCACCCGCAAGACGGCGGCCGGATCCGGATCGGCGGCGGTGATCCGCGGATCGCCGCGACCCGGCGGCGCCTCGGCGTCGTGCAGCAGTCGCTCGGGTTCCCGAACACGCTGAAGGTCGGCGAGCTGGTCACCGGCGCCGCCGTGCGCGGCGGCTTCCCTCGCGCCGCAGCGGGGCCGGTGATGGCAGAGCTGGACCTGACCGGGCTGGCCGGGCGCCGGGCGGCCAAGCTCTCCGGCGGGCAGCGGCAGCGGCTGCAGCTGGCCATGGCGCTGGTGACCGAACCGGCGCTGCTCGTGCTCGACGAGCCGACCACCGGCCTCGACGTGCCGGCGCGGAGGCGGTTCTGGCAGGTGCTGGCCGAGCGCCGCGCGCGCGGCACCGGCGTGCTGGTCACCACGCACCTGATCGAGGAGTCCGGCGCCGTCGCCGACCGCGTGGTGGTGCTGGACCGCGGCCGCATCGTGGCCGCCGGGCGGCCCGAGGAGCTGATGTCCCGGCTGCCCGACCGCACGGTCACCGCGAGGACCGCGCTCGACCAGGCCCGGCTGCGCGAACTGCCCGAGGTCATGTCGATCAGCCGCGACGGCGACCACCTCCGCCTGAGCACCCGCTGCCCGGAGGCGCTGCTGCGCGTGCTCCTGGCCGAAGACCCGCAGCTGAGCGATCTCCGCGTCGAGGGCGCCGGCCTGGAGGAAGCCGTGGTCGGCCTGCCCGGACGGAGCGCCGCATGAACGCCAGGATCTTCGGCGTCGAGGTCGCGGACGAGCTGCGGGCCATCTTCCGGGAGCCCACCGCGCTGTTCTTCTCCATCGTGATGCCGGTCGGGTTCTTCGCCCTGTTCGTCTCGCTGTACGGGAGGATCCCGGCCGGCCCGGTCCCGGCGGGGACCGGCATGCTGGCGACCTTCGGGACCTTCGCCGTGCTGTCGGTGTCGTTGACCAACCCCGGGATCACCGTCGCGGGAGACCGCGAGCGCGGCTGGCTGCGGGCGAAGCGGGTGTCCGCCGTGCCGATCGGGGTGACGCTGGCCGCGAAGCTGGTCGCGGTGCTGCCCTACTCGGCCGGGGTCCTGCTGGCCATGACCGCCACCGCCGCCCTCACCGGTTCGCTGAACGTCTCGGTCGTCGAGCTGCTGCGCGTCTTCGCCGTGCTGATCCTCGGCGTGCTGCCGTTCGCGCTGCTGGGCCTCGCGGTGGGTTTCCAGGCCGGATCGAACGCCACCGCCGCGATCCTCAACGCGTTCCTGTTCCCGTCGGCGGTGCTCTCCGGCCTGTGGATGCCGTTGGAGATCCTGCCCGCGTTCTTCGGTCACATCGCGCAATTCCTGCCGACGTACCACCTGTCTCAGCTGGCGCTCGCCCAGCTCGCCGGCGAGGCGGCCGCGGTGCATGCGCTCGTCCTGCTCGGCGCGACCGCGGTGACCGCGGCGCTCGCCGCGATGTCGTACCGTCATGCCCGATCATGAGAAGCTGCGCACGCCTCGCCCGCTGGATCCACCTCGTCTACCTGGCGAACCTGCTCTGGGGCCCGGCGTTCGACCCGCGATCGACCTGGGTGGACTGGGCGCTGGCGTTCGCCGTGATGGGCGCAGTGGTCCCGATGTACCTGCTGGCATGGCACCGCCCGGCCCGCGCGCGCTGGTGGTGCACCGTGCCGACCGCTGTGCTCGGCGCGGCCATGACGCCGGTCAACTCCGGCGCCGCGGTGCTGTTCGTCTACGCCGCGGCGTTCGCGGGCGTCTCCGAATCGCGGCGGACCGCGCTGCGCTGGTTCGTCGGCCTGTCGGTGCTGGTCAGCCTGTTCTCCGTGGTCTCCATCGTGCCGATGCCCTGGCGGCTCTACGGCCTCGTCCCGTCGCTGGTGCTCCTGTGGGCCATCGGGACGATGCAGATCAACTGGGTCGAGCGGGACCGCGCCGCGGCCGAACTGCGCAGCCAGAACGCGCGCATCGAGCACCTGGCGACCCTGGCGGAACGCGAGCGCATCGCGCGCGATCTGCACGACCTCCTCGGCCATTCGCTGACGGCGATCGTGGTGCGGGCAGCGCTCACCAGCGAACTCATCGGCCGCGATCCCGAACGGGCGCGAGGCGAAGCCGCCGAGATCGAAAGCACCGCCCGGGCGGCGCTCACCGAGATCCGCGACGCCGTCACGGGCTGGCGGCAGGCCAGCCTCGACTCCGAGCTGGAGGCGTCGCGCCACGCGCTGTCGAGCCTCGGCGTCGACGTCGTCGTGCGGCGCGATGAGAAACTGGCGATCGTGGGTTCCACCGAGCACGAAATGGCGTTGGCGCTGCGCGAGGCGGTGACCAACGTCGTCCGGCACGCCGCCGCGACGACCTGCCACATCGGGCTGAAGGCCCAGGACGGCGAGCTCCAGCTGGTGATCGCCGACGACGGCGTCGGCGGCGACGCGCCGGAGGGCAACGGGCTGTCCGGCATGCGCGAGCGGATCGCCGCACTGGGCGGCCGGGTGCAGCGCACCGGTTCGGCGGGGACCACGCTCACCGTCGCGGTGCCGTTGCGGGTGGCGACCTAGATGGGCGCGGAGATCCGGGTCGTGCTCGCGGAAGACCAGGGCATGGTCCTCGACGCGTTCGCCGCGCTGCTGGACCTGCAGCCGGACGTCAGCGTGGTGGCGACGGCGGGCAACGGCGACGACGCGCTCGCGGCCGTCGAGCGGCACCGGCCCGACATCCTGCTCACCGACATCGAAATGCCGGGGCGAACGGGACTCGAGGTGGCCGCGGAGCTCCACCGGGCCGGCAATCCGGTGCGAGTCCTCATCGTCACGACCTTCGCCCGCAGCGGCTACCTGCGGCGCGCGATGGACAGCGGCGTCGCGGGATACGTGCTCAAGGACGCGCCGATCGCGGAACTGGTGGCGGCGCTGCGCCGCGTGCACGCCGGAGAACGCGTCGTGGCACCGGAATTGGCGATCGCGGCGTGGGATCACACGGATCCGCTCACCGACCGGGAACGGGAACTCCTGCGCGAAGCCACGACCGGCGCGAGCAACGCCGAGCTGGCGCGCCGCCTGAGCCTCGCCGAAGGCACGGTCCGCAACTACCTGTCGACGGCGATGGCCAAGCTCGGCGCCCGCAACCGCATCGAAGCGGCCAACACCGCCCGCGAACGGGGCTGGCTCTAGAACTCGTCCTGCGTGGCGGGCCCGCTGCAACGGCGCCGTTTTCGCGCGAAACCGGCGTTCGCCAGGCGTGCTGAACGACGGTTTCGCGCGAAAACGCCATCCTCATCCGTACGCGCCGTCGCCGCGTCCCGGACGGTCTCGGTGGTCCGGTCATCGATCGATTTCACAGCTGGATCGCAGCGAAAAGAAGTGTTGGACGCGATGGGTCGCCGGCGGGAACACTTGATGCGGATTCGGTGGATTTCGGTTCCTGGGAGGGAAAATGGACACGTCGTCCTCCGACGTGGCCCGGCTGCTGCGGATTTTCGCCGTGCGAGCCCTGGTTCTCGCGTTCATCGCCGGCATCACGGGCGGGACGACGCTGGCGATGGTCCTCGCGCTCGTCGGGCTCGGGCTCCTCCTCGCCCCGGTGGAAACCGCGCGTCGGCATGGTGTCAGCCGGTGAGGTGTTCCAGCAGTGCCCGCGCCGCCGGGTTCGTCGGTTCCGGCAGCCGCCCGGCCAGGTAGACCGTCCTGGTGAAGTCGGTGCCTTCGATACGGGCGAAGGGCAGCCCGGCCCGCTCGGCGACGGACTGCGGGACGATCGTGATGCCCAGCCCCGTCGCCACGAGCTCCATCAGCAGCGGAACGTTGGTGGCCTCGCAAACCGGGTTGTGCCGGAGCCCGGCGGCGGCGAACCGGCGGCGAACCATCGCCTGCATCACGCTCCCGCTGAAGTCCACGAACGGCTCGTCGTCGATCTCCGCCAGCCGGACCCGGCGCCGGTGTGCGAGCCGATGTCCCGGATAGGTGACCAGGACGATGCGCTGCGTCCACTGCGCGAAGCTGATCAGCTCGCCCGGCAGCGGCCCATCGGCGGCCAGGTAGGCCAGGTCGAGCTCGCCGTCGGCGACGGCCGCCGAAAGTTCGGGTACGGCGCCGTCGCGGACGTGGATCCGGATCCCGGGATAGCGCGACTGGAACACCCCGAGTTCGCGCGGCAGGTCGACGACCGTCAGCATCTGGATCATGCCGATGGAAACCCGGCCCCGGGACAGGCCGACGACCGCGGACACCTCACCGCGCGCCGCGTCCACGTCGGAGACGAGCCGGTGGGCGACCGGGAGCAGGGCACGGCCCGCCTCGGTCAGCGCCACGCGGCGGGTGGTCCGCTCGAAAAGCGGTGCGCCCAGCTCGGTTTCGAGCTTGCGGATCGAAGCGCTCAGCGCCGACTGGACGATGTGGATCTCCCGCGCGGCGGCGGTGAAGCTGCCGCTGCGCACCACGGCGAGGAAGTGCTCGACCTGCCGGAATTCCATCCATCGATCATATCGCTGAATCCACACCGAGCCAGCACCCGGGCAGGTCGCCCGCACCCGAGCCCGCGGGGAAGGTGGTCATGCGGGGTGGTCGGCCCGCTGCCAGCATGAGGCGGGGCGCGGGTGTCTCGATGCGGCCGACGCGCCTTGCGACGTCGAGGGGGCGAGTCGGGATGAGGATTGTCGTCGACCTGAACCGCTGCCAGGCATTCGCGCAATGCGCGTTCCTGGCGCCGGGAGTTTTCTCGCTGCACGGCGAAGAGGCCCTGCTCTACCAGCCGCGCGTCGACGAGGCGCACCGCGACGACGTGTTGCGCGCCGCCGCGGCCTGTCCGGTCCAGGCGATCCTGGTCGACCGCCGGAGAGCTGGCGGCGATGTCCGCTGACAGTCAGCTGGCGGCGCTGCGCGAAGACGGCCGCATCGTGATCGTCGGCGCTTCGCTCGCCGGTCTGCGGGCGGCGGAGCAGCTGCGCGAGGAAGGCTTCGCTGGCTCGCTCACCTTGATCGGGGACGAGCCCCACGAGCCCTACGACCGGCCGCCCCTTTCCAAGCAGGTGCTGCTCGGCCGGTCGCTGCCGGAGGACACCGGTCTCCCCCGCCGGCGCGCGATCGACGCGCAGTGGCGGCTCGGCGTCGCCGCCACCGGGCTCGACCGGGACGGCCGCCGGGTCCTGCTGGCCGACGGCGGCGAGGTCGGGTTCGACCGCCTGCTGATCGCCACCGGCGGGCGCTCCCGCCCGTGGCCGCACGAGACCGAGGCCGCGCTCGACGGCGTGTGCGTGGTGCGCACCAGGGACGACACCGCTGGGCTCGCGCGGCGGCTGGCCAGGCGGCCGAACCGGGTGCTGGTCATCGGCGCCGGCTTCACCGGCTCGGAGGTCGCCTCGGCGTGCCGGGAGCGGGGCCTGCAGGTCACCGTCGCCGAGCGCGGCGAAGCTCCGCTGGTAGGCGCGCTCGGCGGCGTGGTCGGCGACGTGGCCGCGCAGTTGCAGCGCGAGCACGGTGTCGACCTCCGCTGCGGGGTCATGGTGACCGCGCTGGAAGGCGATGCCGGTGGCCGCCTCAAGCGCGCGCACCTGTCCGACGGCACCGTGGTGGATGCGGAAGTGGCCGTGGTCGCGCTGGGCGCGGTGCGCAACACCGACTGGCTGGCGGGTTCGGGCCTGGCCGCCGGCCCCCGCGGCATCGCCTGCGACGCCGGCTGCCGGGCCTTCGACGTCCACGGCATCGTCACCGACGACGTGTTCGCCGCGGGCGACGTGGCGCGCACCCCGCATCCGCTGTTCGGCTACCAGTTCCTCGCGCTGGAGCACTGGGGCAACGCCGTGGCGCAGGCCGAGATCGCCGCGCACAACATGATCAGCACCGGCTCGCAGCGGCGCCCGCACCTCTGGATGCCGTCGTTCTGGTCGGCCCAGTTCGGGGTGAACATCAAGTCCGTCGGCGTGCCGTCGATGGCGGACGAGCTGATCGTGCAGCAGGGCGCGCTGGAGGCGCACTGCTTCGCCGCCGCGTACGGCTACCAGGGGCGCGTCATCGCCGCGGTCGGCTTCGACCACGGGAAGTGGATGGGCTTCTACAAGCGGCTGATCGAGCAGGCCGCGCCGTTCCCGCCGGGCTTCCCCGGCGTGGACCAGCGCTCGGCCGCGCTGCGACCGGTGCCGGCCAGGTTCCCGGATCCGACGCTGCCCACCCACAGCCCCACCGTCACCCTGACCGGTCACTCGCCCAGCGAACGGCGGGTCGTCTTCACACCGGCCCGCGCCTGACTCCGAGGAGCGCGTCCATGCACACGACCAGCCCGGTGCGGCGGATCACCGACCAAGCCGTCCGCGCCGACCCGTACCCGGTCTACGCCGAGCTCCGCGGCACGCCGGTGGTGCGCGACGACAGCGGCATCCATCTCGTCACCACCTACTGGGAGATCCGGAACCTGCTGCAGGACCCGCGAATCAGTTCCGACGCCCGCAACCTCGCCCCCGGCGCCGATCCGCTGGTCGGCACGACACCGGACGACGAGGGGATGCTGCCGCCCAGCTTCATCCGGCTGGACCCGCCCGAGCACGACCGGCTGCGCCGCCTGGCGATGCGCCCGTTCGGTCCCCCGCACAGCCCGCGACGCATCCACGACATGCGCGGCGACCTCGCCGGGACCGTGACCGGGCTGATCGACGGGCTCGACGGCCGGGACCGCTTCGACGTGGTCGACGACTTCGCCTACCCCTTCCCCGTCGCGGTGATCTGCCAGCTCCTGGGCGTGCCGCGGGAGGACGAGCCGCACTTCCGGCGGTTGGTCGACGTGGTGGTCGCCGGGCTCAGCCCGGCCGAGGACCAGGAGGCGCAGCGGCACGCGGTGCGCCAGGGCCGCCTCGAACTCGGGCAGTACCTGGCGGCGCTGATCGAGGAGCACCGCCGCCACCCGGGCGACGACATGCTGTCCGCGTGGATCACCGACGAGGGGCCGGAGGGGCGGATGTCCCTGCTGGAGGTGATCACCAACGCGGTCCTGCTGCTGATCGCCGGGCACGAGACCACCGTCAACCTGATCACCAACGGGATGCTCACGATGCTGCGGAAGCCGGAGTTGCTGGAACTGCTGCGGGCCGAGCCGATGGCGGCGGCCCGCGCCGTGGAGGAGCTGCTGCGCTACGAGCCTCCGGTGCAGATACTGCCCCAGCGCACGACGTTGACCGACGTCGAGGTCGCGGGCAGCGTGATCCCCAAGGGCGCGCCGGTGTGGCTGCTGCTGGCCTCGGGCAACCGGGATCCGGCGCGCTTCCCCGACCCGGACCGCTTCGACCCGAAGCGCGAGGACAACCAGCACCTCGGCTTCGGCTCCGGCGTGCACGCCTGCTTCGGCGCGCCGCTCGCCCGGCTGGAAACCCAGATCGCGCTGACCGAACTCGCCCGCAGGCTGCGCGATCCGCAGCTGGTCGAAGACCCGCCGCCGTACCGGCCGAGCCCGATCCTGCGCGGCCCCCGCCACCTGCCGGTGACGATGGACGGCCTGGCCGCCTGACGACACTCCCGTTACGGCTGCTCGACTTCCGCCCAGGTCAGGCCCCGGATGCCGGCGTACTCGCTTGCACCGCACGGACGATTGTCTGGGGGCGTCGGCCGTGGCTGCTGCCCGCCTTCCTCCGCTCCGTCCGGTTTCCCTGATCCATCTACTTCGGACGATCAACCTCGGGCTCGCCCGACAGCGGCCCGGGCAGCGGGATGACTTCGCCCGTGCAGCGGCCGTCCGGGTGCATCAGCCAGCCCACCCGCTTCCGGGTCCGCAGGATCACCGAACTGTTCACGATCCCCCCTGCGGGCAACAGCCGCTCGAGGCTGTCCTGCATGTTCATCAGGTCGCCCATGTCCGCCGTCCACGCGTTCACCACCAGGTTCGCCGAACCCGTCACCGACATGCACAACCGCACCCGCGAGTCCTCGCGCAACCGGGACACCGCCGCGGCCAGCGTGCTGCCCGGCAGCCGGCACCACCAGATCACCTGCATGGGCCACCGGGTGTGCAACTGGGCGACTTCGCAGCGCAGCCTCAGCGTCCGGGAGCGCAATAGAGCGGAAAGCTGGCGGCGGACCGTGGAGGTCGGCCGGCCCAGTTGGGCGGCGAGTTCGGCGGCCGTGGCCCGGCCGTCGTGCGCCAGGGCGGACACCAGCGGCGCGTAGACGTCGGACCGCAGGTAGATCGGTTCGCTGGGCCTGCCCTGCTCGGCGCGGCCGGCGCGCTGGATCTCCTCGCGCTGCTCCCGGTCCAGCGCGTCCAGCTGCCACTGGCTGCCCTCGATGTGCATCCGGGCTCCGATGTGGGAGCGCAGCGACGCCACTCCAGGCAGCTTCGGCAGCTCGTCCAGCAGCAGCGCCGACAGCTTGCCGAACGAACCGGCGGAGACCGTCAGCATCAGGTCCCGCCCCTGGGCGGCGTGTTCGAGGTTGTGCACGCGGGGCATCCGCTCCAGCTTCGCGGCGACGTCGTCCACCGCGCCCGGAATGCAGTTCATCTCGACCAGCGCCACCATCGCGCCGCCGGAGAACACGCCGTGCACCGGATACGCCGTGATCCACGCCATCCCCGCCGCGCGGAGCCGGGCCCAGCGCTGCGCCAACGCCGTCGGCGACGCACCCAGCACGGGCGCCAGCGAGGTCCAGGGCGCGCGGGGCTGGAGCTGCAGGGCGTGGATGAGCGCCAAGTCGCTTTCCGAGAAGTCCTGATGCACGTTTCCCGCTCTCGATGTGCCATGGGCGAGCGCATCCAGCGGATGATCTTGTTGCTCCGCCTGCGCGCTCAAACTCTAGACCAGCTGGACGAGAGGTTGAGAGAGGTTCACGACATTGGATCTGTTGGATGACGCCCGGGCGTTGCAGCCCGACCTGGCCAGGGTGCGCGAGGCGCTGCACCGGGAGCCCGAGGTCGGCCTGCACCTGCCGCGCACCCAGGAACGGGTGCTGGACGAACTGCGCGGGCTACCGCTGGAGATCAGCACCGGCACCGGGACGACCTCGGTGACCGCCGTGCTGCGCGGCACCGGCTCCGAGCCCGCCCCGGGCGGGCGGACCACCGTGCTGCTGCGCGGGGACATGGATGCGCTGCCCGTCGAGGAGCGCTCCGGCGAGGAATTCGCGGCCACCAACGGCGCGATGCACGCCTGCGGCCACGACCTGCACACCGCGGGCCTGATCGGCGCGGCCCGGCTGCTGAGCGCGCACCGCGACCGGCTGGCCGGCGATGTGGTGTTCATGTTCCAGCCGGGCGAGGAAGGTTACGACGGCGCGCGCGTCATGATCGAGGAGGGCGTGCTCGACGCGGCGGGCCGCCGGCCCGACCACGCCTACGCCCTGCACGTCGTGCCGCACCGGCTGCCCGCCGGCCTGATCTCCGGCCGGGCCGGCGTCACGCTGTTCGCGTCCTACACCCTCGAAGTCACGGTGCGCGGCACCGGCGGGCACGGCGCGACTCCTTACGAGGCAAGGGATCCGATCGTGGCCGCCGCCGAGATGGTCGGCGCGCTGCAGACCGCGGTGACCCGCTCGTTCAACGTGTTCTCCCCGGTCATCGTCACGGTCGGGGTGCTGCGCGCGGGCACCACCGCCAACATCATCCCGGACACCGCGTCCTTCGAGGCCACCGTCCGGGCCGTCGATCCCGACGCCGAACCGGAGCTGCGCGAGGTGTTCGGCCGGTACCTGCGGGGGATCGCGGCGGCGCACGGCGTCGAGGTGGACGTCACGCTGACCGCGGGCTATCCGGCGACCGTCAACGACGCCGCCGAAGCCGAGTACGTCGGCGGCGTCGCCCGCGAGCTGTTCGGCGAAGAGCACTACCACGCCGCGGAGCACCCGTCGCAGGGATCCGAGGACTTCTCCCGGGTGTTGCAGGAAGTTCCCGGCGTGCTGCTCTTCCTCGGCGCGCACGTGCCGGGGGTGGAACCGGGGAAGGCGCCGGCGAACCACTCGCCGCTGGCCCGATTCGACAGCTCGGTGCTCGGCCGGGCATCCGCACTGCTGGCGGGCCTCGCCGCGGAAAGGTTGTGTGCATGAGCGCGCCCACTGCTCCCCTGTCGCGGCGCAAGGTCCTGATCGGGCTCGGCCTCGGCAACGCCATCGAGTGGTACGACTGGGGCGTCTACGCCGCGTACTCGGTGTTCTTCGCCTCCCAGTTCTTCCACAGCGGTAGCGCCGGATCCGACCTGCTCAAGACGCTCGCGGTGTTCGCCATCGGGTTCGTGGCGCGGCCGATCGGCGGGATGTTCTTCGGTTGGATGGCCGACCGGGTCGGCCGCAAACCGGTGATGACGCTGAGCATCGGGCTGTCGGCGGGGTCGTGCTTCGTCATCGCGTTGTGCCCGACCGCGGACCAGGTCGGGCTGCTCGCGCCGACGATCCTGGTGCTGGCGCGGCTGGCGCAGGGCCTGGCGCACGGCGGCGAGCTGCCGTCGGTGCAGACCTACCTCGCGGAGATCGCGCCTCCGGAGCGCCGGGGCCTGTGGTCCAGCGTGATCTACGTGTCCGGCGGCATCGGGACGTTGTTCTCCATGGCGCTCGGCGCAGCGCTCTCCGCGCTGCTCAGCCCCGAGCAGATGGCGAGCTTCGGCTGGCGGATCCCGTTCGTGCTGGGCGGTTTCCTCGGGTTGTACGCCTTGGTGCTCCGCAAGCAGTTCACCGAGACCGACATCTTCAAGGCCGCGGCGGACGCCGAGCCGGTCGCGAAGGAGGCCCGGCCGAGGCGGTCGACCCTGCGGATGCTGCGGGCCAACATCAAGCCGATGCTGTGGGTGGTGGGCATCAATGTCGGCGGCACCATCGTCTACTACGTCTGGGCCGTCAACGCCCCGACGTTCGCCATCTCGCAGCGGCACACCGATCCGACCGGCGCGATGCTGGCGGGCGCGGCGGCAACGGCGCTCTACATCGCGTCGATGCCGGTCTGGGGCTGGCTGTCGGACCGGATCGGCCGCCGCCGGCTGCTGCTGATCGTCTGGCCGGTGTACCTGGTGCTGTTCTACCCACTGAACATGCTGATCCAGGGCGAGGTCTGGCAGCTGTTCGTCGCGATGTCGATCGGCGTGGTGCTCAACGGCGTGCTCAACGCGATCGGCCCGGCGATCACGGCGGAACTGTTCCCGACCGGTATCCGGGCGCTCGGCCTGGCCGTGCCGTACGCGCTGACGGTGGGCCTGTTCGGCGGCACCGCGCCCTACGTCCAGACGTACCTGTCGGAGCTGGACCTGTCGGGCTGGTTCAACATCTACGCGATCTGCCTGGGGGTGATCACGCTGATCACGTTCTGGCTCCTGCCGGAAACGAAGGGCATGAAGCTCGGCGACGAGAAGCAGAACACCCCGCAGAACGCCGCAACGCAATAACCACCGAGGCAAAGCCCGGCACCGGAAAATCCCCCGGTGCCGGGCTTTCCCGCTCCCGGCGGCGGGTACACCTCAACGGTGTACCCGGCAGGGCCAGAGCCCACGATGATCACGTTGCGGACGACGCTCACTTCGCCGCTTCGGGCACGAGTTCGGCCAACAGGGCGCGGACGCGGCGGTCAATGTCGTCGCGGATCGGCCGAACGTCCTCAATGGACTTCCCGGCTGGGTCGGTGAGTTCCCAGTCGAGGTAGCGCTTGCCGGGGAAGACGGGGCAGGCGTCGCCGCAGCCCATGGTGATAACGACGTCGGCGGCTTCGACGGCGTCGGTGGTGAGCTTCTTCGGGAACTCCTGGGACAGGTCGAGGCCGAGCTCGTTCATGACCTCGAGCACGGCGGGGTTGATGGTGTCGGCGGGTGCGGATCCGGCGGAGCGGACGGTCACGCGGCCCTGGGCGTGGTGGTGCAGGAGGCCGGCGGCCATCTGGGAGCGGCCGGCGTTGTGCACGCAGACGAACAGGACCTCGGGGGTGGTGGGCACGGTGGCTCCTTGGTTCTTGGCGATGTCGGTCAGCCGCTCGCGGGCGTAGCGGGTGGCCAG
>NZ_SMKW01000160.1 GCF_004348985.1 Saccharopolyspora elongata
GTCGTGGTGACCGCCGTGGTGGTGGTCGGCGCGACGTAGTCGACGGGGGCGCGCGGGGGCGGCGGAGTGGCGACGTCCTGGCTGCCTGCCGGCAGGGCGCTGAGCGCGCCGGCGCCGGTCGCGGTCAGCAGCGCGACGGCGGGCAGCAGGCGTGCCGCCAGCGGGGTCCGCCACCACCAGCGGCGCAACGGGTCGGGGTGCTCGGCGGGCAACTGGTCACTCCGTTCGTGTAGTGCCGGTTGTTGTCCTGTCCCCGACCCGGCCGGCGAATCGTAGCGAATTCGTCATGAATTCGTGTCAGACGTTCCATGCGCCCGGCGGGTTACCGGCCGGTTGCCGGAGCGTACGCACCACACGGGAGCCCGCTTGTGATCTCCATCGCAGCACGCGGAGGGCGTGGCGGGGTCAACTGGAAACGCATGCGCGGACACGAAGAGTCGCCACCATCGGTGTCCGATGTGGACTGTCCGAAGCGGACCGTCTCCCGGCGCCCGAGGGGTCCGCGAAGCCGGCCTGGTTTCAGCCGGCCTTAAGGGGGAGTTATGCCCGGCCCGGCCGGGTCACGCCGACATGCGCTGTTGCGCTTCCTGCGTTGCCGCGACGTCCTTGCGCAGCTCGTCCAGCGACAGTCCCACCGCGTCGGCCACCGCTGCGACGGTGAAGAACGCCGGGGTGGGGATGCGGCCCTTCTCGATCTTGCGGAGGGTTTCGGTGGAAATCCCGGACGCGGCGGCGATCTCGACCATGCTGCGCGCGCCGCGGGCCTCCCGCAGCGCCTGGCCGAGCAGTTCGCCTCGTTGCCGTTCTTGCTCGTTCAGCGGCACACGCACCATGGCCGTGATACTAATATCGGTATAGTTATTGGGTCCAGTGGTGTGGGAGAGACGCACGTGATCGAACTGAAGACGCCCGCCGAGATCGACGCGCTGCGCGAAGCGGGCCGCATCGTCGCCCGAGCGCTGCACGCCGTCCGCGAGCACGCCACCACCGGCACCACGCTGCGCGAACTCGACGAACTCGCGCACACCACGATCACCGACGCCGGCGCACAACCGGTGTTCCTCGGCTACCGGCCCAACTGGGCGCCCACCCCGTTCCCCGGCACCATCTGCGCCTCGGTCAACGACGCGATCGTGCACGGCATCCCCAACGGGCAGCGGCTCGCCGACGGCGATCTCGTCAGCATCGACTGCGGCGCCCGCCTGCGGGGCTGGGTCGGCGACGCCGCCATCACCTTCAGCGTCGGCACCGCCCGCCCCGAGGACACCCGGCTGGCCGACACCACCGCGCAGGCCCTCGCCGACGGCATCGCCGCCGCCCGGCCCGGCGCCCGCATCGGCGACATCTCCCGCGCCATCGGCGTCGTCGGGCGCAGCGCCGGCTACGGCATCCCCGACCCCCTCGGCGGCCACGGCGTCGGCCGCGACATGCACGAAGCCCCGTTCGTGCCCAACGACGGCCCCGCCGGCCGCGGCACGCCGCTGCGCCCCGGCCTGGTCCTGGCCATCGAGCCGATGTTCCTCGCCGGCGGCCGCGACGACATCCGCACCGCCGACGACGGCTGGACCGTGCTCACCGGCGATGGCAGCCGCGCCGCCCACGTCGAGCACACCATCGCCATCACCGAGGACGGCCCGCGCGTGCTCACCCGGCCCTGACACCGGGAACAACGCGGAACCGGGCCGCCAGGGAAAAGCGCCGGCGGGCTCCGGCAAAACGGGGGCGTGGCAGGAATTGCGGCGAGCGGCCGATTCCGGAACGCAATTCCACCGGCCCCGAACACCTTTTGACCGGAATAGGCGAAAACGGTGATGATCAACGCCACATGCCGCCGCCGGAACGGATCCGGATACTGGACGGTGAGCCCCGCGCACAACGCGCACGTCCAGTACGAGGGATCATGAAAAAGCACTTCGCGTTCATCAGCATGCCTGCCGCCGGCCACATCAACCCCACCCTGCCCCTGGTGACCGAACTGCTGCGCCGCGGCCACCGGGTCAGCTACGCCACCGGCCCGAAGATGATCCAGGCCGTGGAAGCCACCGGCGCCGACGTCGTCGAACTGCCCACCGACGTGCCGGAAATACCGCCCCAGTCGCAATCCGTGCCGCCCCCGGTCGGGAGGCTGATGCAGTTCTTCGTCGACGACATCAAGAACAGCTTCCCGCCGCTGCGCGAGCACTTCCGCGCCGACCCGCCGGACGCTGTCTGCGTCGACGTCATGAGCCCTATCGGGCGCATGCTCGCCGACGACCTCGGCATCCCGTTGATCGCACTGGTGCCCAGCTTCGCCGTCAACGAGAAATTCTCGCTGCTCGACACCGTCGCCAAGGACAACCCCGCATTCTCCCCCGAAGCCTTCGCCGAGTTCGGCCGGCGGATCCAGGAAATCGGCGCCGAGTTCGGTGTCCGCGCCCAACTGCCCTTCGGCGCACCGCCGGCCGAGCTCAACCTGGTGTTCCTGCCCCGGGAATTCCAGCTCGCCGCCGACACCTTCGACGAACGATTCCACTTCATCGGCCCACTACTCGGCGACCGCCACGACCAGCCCTGGCAACCCCGCCACCCAGACGCCCCACTGCTGTTCATCTCCCTGGGCACCGCGTTCAACAACCGCCCCGAGTTCTACCGCATCTGCTTCGAAGCCTTCGCCGACAGCCCCTGGCAGATCGCGATGTCCACCGGACACCACGTCGACCCCGCCGGCCTCGGCGACATCCCCGCCAACTTCGACGTCCGCACCTCCTTCCCGCAACCCGCCGTCCTGCGCCACGCCACCGTCTTCCTCTCCCACACCGGCATGAACTCCACCATGGAATCCCTGCACGCCGGAGTACCCCTGGTCGCCGTACCGCAAATGCCCGAACAAACCGCCAACGCCACCCGCGCCGAAGAACTCGGCCTCGCCCGCCACCTCGACCCCGACACCCTCACCGCCACCGAACTACGCACCACGGTCGACGACATCGCCACCGACGAGCAGGTCCGCGCCAACCTCCAGTGGATGCGCCAGATCATCCACGATTGCGGCGGAGCCACCGCCGGAGCCGACGCCCTCGAAACCCACCTGAACTAACCCCGAACCCCCGTGGGGCATCGCTGTCAGGAACACACCGCGATGCCCCACGGGGGCCGGCCGATGCCAGGACCGCGAACTGCGCCAGGCGGAACTCCTGCTACCGGCGCCCGCCGAACTGCCACGTGTGCACCTCGACATCGGCGTAGCGGTCCGCGTCGAGGACACCCTGCGCCTCGTCCGGGTCCTGCGCCCGGACCAGCGCCGCCGTGCCCATCCAGGCAGTGCCGTCGTCGGACAGCAGCGGCCCGTACGCGATCACGTCGTCCCGGCCCCGCGGCACCTCGAGGTCCACCGCCTGCCCCGCACCGAGACCGAGCACCAAGTACCGGTTGCCGCCACTGCTACCGCCGGGGAAGTCCCACATCGTGCGCCCCAGCACGTTGCGCCAGCGCCGCAGCAGCACATCCCGGTACGCCCCGGCCTGGTAGCTCGGCTCGTCGAAGGCGAACGCGCGCGCAGCAGCGGGATCAGGCAGGTCGACGATGTGCACACTGCCGGTCGGCGTGTCCCCGTCGAGGGTCGGCCCCCGGGCGATCATCACGTCCGCAAACCGGCCCATGTAGGACCAATGCGCTTCCAGCAGCGCCTCGCGCAACGGCAAGGAGCCGGGCCGGTCGCGGTGGTAGCAGAAGAACTCCATGCCCACAGTCTTCACCGCCCACCCGATCACTGGGGCAGGCACCGCGCGACGATCACGACTCCGGCTGGGCGTGCGAGTACTTGATCTCGGCACGGGTTCTGATCGAGGAAGCACGCCGGTTGGGCGGGAGTGGGCGGTTAGCGCCGAAGCCGGGCGGCCGCGGCCATGATCGGGGTGGCCACCGCGGTGGCCACGGCGCCGAGGGGGGTGTCGGTGACCAGGATCAAGCGAACGGTCTTCATGGCCATGGTGAGGACTTCACTGCCGCGCTGGCGCATCCGGGCTTCGAAGTGACCGATCGCGTCGGCGAGCGTCGTGGTGCCGTCGGAGATGGTGTCGAGCCGGTCGAGCAGGTCAGCGGCGTCTTGGATGGCCGCGCCAGCGCCCATGCCGGCGGTGGGTGGTGTGGCATGGACCGCGTCACCGAGGGCGGTGATGCGGCCGGCGTTCCACGGCGCGAGGTCGGCGGCGCGGGTCGAGGCGGCGTTGAACCGGAACGCGGCCACACTGGCCGGATCGGCGCGGGCGATGACCTCCAGCGTGTGATCGGTCCACCGGCGGTCGCGGAACCGGTCGAGCAGGGCCGTCTGCAGCTGGGTGCCGCGCAGGTCGCGCAGGGATTCGGTCCGAGCGGATTCGGGGAACATCGCGCCCCAGATGTAGGTCGGGCCGGTGGTGACCGATCTTCTGAGCTCAGGGGCATCGAGCGCGGCGTTGCCGACCGGGTCGAGGAATCCGACGTAGAGCGCAGCGCCCCGCGGGCCGATTCCCATCGTCGAGCGTGACCCGAGCCGCTGCTGTTCAGCGGCACTGAGGTCGGCGCGTTGGGTACGGCCGGAAAATCCGATGAGGCCAGCCGGGCGGTTGGTCGGTCCTGCCGCCAGATGCCGGGCGATAACCGAGTGGGTGCCGTCGGCGCCGACCACCAGATCCGCGGTGACCGACGTGCCGTCGGCGAACGCGACTCGCGGCATCCCGTGCTCGTCGTAACCAACCCCCGACGCGTCCCGCCCGAGATGCAGGTCCTCGCCGACGGCTTCGGCCAGCAGCGTGCGCAGCGTGATGCGGTCGACGTCGATACTCGCGCTGCCGGCCAGGTCCGGGCCGTACCCGAGCAGACGGCCACGGCGGTCCCAGAACGCGTCCCGCTCACGCAGTCGCAGCGCCGACCCCGACGCCAGCAGCCGTCGCATGACCTCCGGCGGCACCAGCCGTCCCAGTGCCGACTGGGCTCGCTGGTCAAGGGTGATGTGGTAGCCGCCGGTCGCGGCGACATCGGTGTCACGGTCGAACACCGCTACCTCATAGCCGCTGCGGCGCAAACCGGCACCCAACGCGAGCCCGCCGATCCCGCCCCCGACCACCACGACGCGCATGCTCATCCGTCCTCCAGTTGACCGATCACTTGTCCGACCCGACGGTGACACCGGTAGTGGACACCCAATGACCAGTACTGGTGCCAGGATGGGGTGATGGCGACCACCTCACGTCGGGCGTTACGGCTGCTGTCCCTGCTCGGATCACGCCGGCAGTGGCCGCTGCGTGACCTCGCCGCCCGGCTCGCGGTCAGCGAGCGCACGGTCCGCCGCGACCTGGACACCCTGCGCGAACTCGGCTACCCGGTCGCGACCGTCCGCGGTCCTGACGGCGGCTACCGGCTCGGCACCGGGCACATCCTGCCGCCGCTGCTGTTCGACGACGACCAGGCGCTCGCGATTGCCATCGCGCTGCAGACCGCGCCCAGCACCGTGTTCGGCCTGCAGGACGACACCGCCAGGGCACTGGCCACCCTGCAGCAAGCCATGCCCGAGACGCTGCGCGCCGCGATGGAATCCCTGCGCCTGACCCGGCTGCAGAACTATTGGGAGTTCCCCGCACCACCGATCGATCCCGCCGCGCTCAGTACGGTCGGCACCGCGGCGCGTCTCCGTCACGTCCTCGTCACCGAACTCCTACGCCCCGACGGGACGCGCCCCGCCCCCGAAGACCAGGACTTCGCTGCAGCCCGCCGCCTCGAACCCCATCACCTCGTGGTGTGGGCGGGCCGGTGGTACCTCATCGCCTACGACCTCGACGACCACCAGTGGCGAGTGCACCGAGTGGACCGGCTGCACCCTCGCCCCACGACCCACGGCTTCGACCGTCGTGACCTGCCCGGCGGCGACCTCGCCCACTTCGTCATGAGCAGCCATGACCGCGGCGACACTCCCGCCGCCTGGCAATGCACCGGCAGCGCACGACTCAACCTGCCCGCCCACATCGTGGCCCGCTGGGCACCCGGTGGCTCCGTCGTCGAACACCTCGACGCCGATCACTGCCGTCTCATCCTCGGCGCCTGGTCCTGGGCCGGCATCGCCGGAATTCTCGCCACCTTCGACACCGACCTCACCGACCTGCACCCACCCGAACTCCTCGAAGCGTGCCGACGAGTCGCGCGCCGCCACGCGGCGATACCCGAGACTTGACCCGCGTGTTCAATAAACGGTCGAATACTGAACACCCACCCGCCGCCGCGCCGCCAACGACTGATCACCGCTGGTCAGGCATATCCGCCCGATTTTCGGCGAGTACCACGGGAACCCCACAAGCAGCGGTCTCCCGATGCAGCTCTGGCGGCAGACGCGTAGTTGCCGGTCAGCCGAGGTCGGCGAGTTTGCGTTCGAGCACGGCCCGCTCGCGTTCGTTCCCGCACAGCTGCAGTGCGAGCCGAAGCTCGGTGCGTGCCTGGTCGATGTGTCCCAGGCGGGTGAGCAGTTCCCCGCGGACGCTGGGCAGCAGATGCGAGTTCGGTAGCGCCCGCGCGGCCGCCAGCTCGTCCACGATCGGCAACGCGGCCGCCGGTCCCCGGGCCATGCAGACCGCGACGGCCCGGTTGAGGTCGACCACCGGTGACGGCGCGAGCCGCCCGAGCGCCTCGTAGCGGAGCACGATGCGCTCCCAGTTCGTCTCCTCGACCGACGCTGCCACGGCGTGGCATTCGGCGATCGCCGCCTGCAGGCCGTAGGCGCCCAGGCCCCGGCCGATCCGCTCCGCGCGGGCGAGAGCCGCCCGTCCCCGGCGGATCGCGGCGCGGTCCCAGCGGCGGCGGTCCTGGTGCTCCAACAACACCGGCTCGCCGTCGGGCCCGGTGCGGGCGGGGAAGCGCGCCGCCGTCAGCTCCAGCAGCGCCAGCAGGCCGAAGACTTCGGGCTCGTCGGGCACCAGGCGGGTCAGCACCCGCGCGAGGCGTTGCGCCTCGCGCGCGAGGTCGAGCCGGATCAGATCGCTACCGGAGCTGGCCGAGGACCCCTCGGTGAAGATTAGGTAGATCACGCTGAGCACCGAGCCCAGCCGCTCGGTGCGCTCCGCGGCCGAGGGCACCGCGAACGGCACCCGCTCCGCCCCGAGGGTCTTCTTCGCGCGGGTGATCCGGGCCTGCACGGTGGCGGTCGGGGTGAGGAACGCCTTGGCGATCTCGTCGCTGGTGAGACCGCCGACGACCCGCAGGGTGAGCGCCACCCTCGCCTCCCGTGACAGCAAGGGGTGGCAGGCGATGAACATCAACGCGAGCACGTCGTCGTCGATCTGGTCGGGATCCCACAGCACGTCCTCGGTGTCCCGAGCCGGATCGGCGGGCGGGCGCCCCGAGGCCGCTCCGCCCTCGCCGAGGTCGTGGGCGAGGGCGGCGTACCGCTCGTCGAGGGCGGAGCGCCGGCGGAACGCGTCGATCGCGCGACGCCGGCCGACGGTGAGCAGCCACCCCGCGGGATTGCGTGGCACGCCCTCGCGCGGCCAGGTCACCAGCGCCTCCGCCAACGCCTCCTGGGCGAGGTCCTCGGCGAGCGCGAAATCGCCGGTGTAGCGGGCCAGGGCGCCGACGATCCGCGCGGACTCGATCCGCCAGACCGCCGCGACCGCCTCGCGGCCGGTGGGGTTCGCCATCGTGTCCGGGCTCAGAGCTGGCCGGTCGCCTCGCGCCAAGCCCGCTCCTTCTTGATCCACTCGTTGTCCTGCGGGAACTCGTCGATGCTGGTGACCCGGCGGATCTCGCACTTGCTGCCCGGGCCGGCCATCGGCGCGCGCTTGGCCCACGCCACGGCCTCCTCCTTGGAGGCGACGTCGAGGATCCAGTAGCCGCCGAACAGTTCCTTGGTCTCGCCGTAGGGGCCGTCGGTGACCACCGGCGGCTGGGAGGAGTAGTCGACGACCACGCCGTCGGCGGCGTCGTCGAGGCCTTCGGCGGCGACGAGGACACCGGCCTGGATCATCTCGTCGTTGAACCGGCCCATCGCCTCCAGGATCTCGTTGAAGTCGACGTCTTGGAACGCCTCGAACGACTCGTCGGTCGCGCGCATGATCAGCATGTACTTCACGGTGGTGTCTCCTTGGGTCATCCGGGGGTCCCGCTCGGACCCGCTTACCCCTAGGTCGAACGGGGAACGCCGCGGATCGACACGCCCGCCGAACTTTTCCGAAAAGGGGACTTCCGGGCAGCCTACGACCAGGCCGGTGACATGGCGATCGGCGCGAGGACCGGTTTCACCGGGCGCGGAAGGCCACCGCGACGGCCAGCAGCGCCAGCACCGCGGCGAGACCGAAACCCGCGAGATACGCGGTGGCAGGCGACCACACCAGCCACGCCGCGAACAACGTGCCCGCCACCGCCAGCACCGTCGTGGTGAACAGCGACTCGCTGAGCTGCAACGCCGAACTGTTCACGCCCTGCTCGCGCGGCGCCGACAACCGCAGTGTCAACGTCGACAACACCGGATACACCAGGCCCATGCCCAGCGACATCACCGCGAGCCCGGCGATGCACACCACCAGCGGCACCGTCGCGGAAACCGTCGTCGCCACCCCCGCCGCCCCGGCGGCCAGCAGCGCCGCGCCCACCACCGGAACCCGGTCCCACGCTGGCAGGCGGCCCTGCAGCCACGAACCCGCCAGCCACCCGACCGCGGTGGTGGTCAGCACCAAACCCGCGGCGGTGGGGGACAAGCCTCGCTCCCGCGACAACATCAGCGGCACGAACACCTCCGCCGCCGAGAACGCCGCACCCGCGATACCGCGCAACGCCACCACGCTCGGCAGCCCCGCCCGGCCCTGGAACGTCCCCACCGGCAACAACCTCGGCGCGAACACCACCAGCGCCGCCAATCCCGCGACGACCAGCACCCCCGACAGCCAACCGGTCTGCTGCCCGCCGTAGTGCAGGAGCAACCCA
>NZ_SMKW01000161.1 GCF_004348985.1 Saccharopolyspora elongata
GAACGTCGATGAGCAGGAGGGCTGGCGGCCCAGGCCCGATTCCGTTGCGGGTGTCGATGGTTCGATCGGCGACGTGCCCGCTGCTGTTGATCGGTCCATAACGGACACTGCGGTGGACTCCGGCCTGACCCACTTCGGCCTGCTCGACTTTTACCAGACCCACTTTGACCTGACCCACTTTGACCTGACCCAGTTTGACCCGACCAACTTTGACCTGCCTGACTTTGACCTTGGCTTGGGGCCGGCCGGCTGGGTTCTGCCTCGCTTGGGTCTGATCGGCTTTGACCCGGCTGGTTTGGGCCTGGCCGGTGTTGACCTGCCGAACGTCGATGAGCAGGAGGGCTGGCGGCCCAGGCCCGATTCCGTTGCGGGTGTCGATGGTTCGATCGGCGACGTGCCCGCTGCTGTTGATCGGTCCATAACGGACACTGCGGTGGTGCCGTGGCCCGACCTCACCAACGACCACCGGACCGATTCTGCAGGCGCTGACCTGGATTACTCTGCGGGCGCCGGTCATTTCTTCGCGGGTAAACCCGCTGGCATGCCAACGGATAGCTGGTGCGGGCTTGCCGTGAAGGGCAAAGTGGTGAGCGAGCCGGCGATTCACATCGACTCGGTCTCGCCGCGGCAGGCGAGTAAATACATCAAGTCGGAATTTCCGCACCTACCGTTTATCAATGCCGCCAATTTCCTCTGGTACGACCGCTTCCCCGGAAGGCTGCGGTCGGCGCTGCGGGACTGGTACCACGGTCATGTGTCCGACAGTGGGCCGAACGTCAACTGTTTGAAGTGTATCGAGGCGACCGACAACGCGATGGACAACATCGCCGCGAAGGCACCATGGGTGACACAACCTGGAAACACGGGCACCGCTATCCGGAACTATTTCCACACCACGGAATGGAATCGGTTCGACTCGTGGGACGATGCGATCAGGTACATGAAGAAGGCCCAGTTGGGGGCTCGTGCGATCGTGTACGTCGAGACAGCAGACCCGGTCGCCCACGTCTTCAACGTCATCAACCGGCCCGAGGGTGTCGTCTTCCTGGATGGCCAGACCGGAAGACTCGGCAAGCTTTCGCCTGAAGCGACGCAGATCGTTCTCGTCGAGTACTCCGGGCGGAAGTTGGAGCACTCGGGCGCGGATCACCAGCTTCCCGACGAGGGGGGACTGCCCAGTGTCCTGACCGGCCCCGCGACACCCGAAAACACACCACAGCCCGGTCGGTACGACGCTGGCACCAGTATTCCCAGCGGGTTGAAACCAGCCGGGAGCTACGCGGGCTCGACTGCCCACCCCGCTGTGATCGTTGCCCCTCCCGAGGAGATGCCAGCTGCAACCCGTCCGGACACACGTCCGCAGCGCACCCGGGCGGTCCAGCCCGACACGCCGCCGTCGACAGCGGTGGACGCTCCCCCACCAGGCTCACCGGCAAGGCCGGACACGCTGCTGCTGGAACGCGACTCGCCACTGCCCGGCCCTGGAACGGCACCGCATGTCTCACAGTCACCCGCGACTGGCGAGGCGGTTGTGATGGACGCGCCGGCGAGCGCGGTGCCCTGGGCCAACGACCGCGGTGACCAGGTCGGCGTGTCGTTTTCCGCGCACCCGCAAGTGGCAGTCAGCCCGGACACCACGCGCGCCACGGCAGCGAGCCGGTCGGCGTGGCCGTTGTTCAGCAGGCGCGGTGCCCGGACCGGCGCGCTCTTCTCGCCCAAACCACGCATCAATCCGGAGTCGAACGGCCGGCCGCTGGTCGGCCGCCGCGGCAAGCGGACCGGGGCCGCGTTGCCCACCAGCATCCCGCCGTCACCTACCGAAGAACCACTGCCCGACAAGACCGAGACGGCGTGGCCGCTGGCCACCAGCGGTGATGCCCGGGTCGGTGCGAGTTTTTCCTCGCCGACTGACCTGGTCACCAGGCGCTATGCGCGCCGAGTGCCCACTGTGGCCGAACCGCTGCGTCACGACGGTCCGGAGCTTGTCGTCGAGGTACCTGAGGCCGGGCTCGCTCCGGCGCAGAGGAGGGTGTTGGCGGGGCACGCCCGGTACCTGGCGGAGCAGGCGGACGCGCGTGCGGAGCGTGGTTTTGCCTCTCCGGTCGTTACTCTGCACGCCGCCGACACCGCATCCGCAGCTGCGGTGGAGCAGGTGTTGACCGGTGGGATCACTGAGCATGCCAGCCGGGTGCGGGGCGTGCCGACGACCATCGACGATCTGGGCCTCGCGCTGACCATCACCCCCGCGCCGGCGCTGCCGTCGGGCGTTGTGGAGCTGCGGGTTGACTGGGAGCTGCGCGGTCCCGGTCACCAGACGCTCGACGACACCGGTCCGGAACGCCGCCTCGCCGAGCCGTTGGAGATCACCGCCGCCGCCGGCTGGCTACCCAAGCCACACCCGGTGCTTGACGAAATGAGTTGGGCGCACAGCACCGCCGCCACCGCGGAGTGGATGACCGATCCCGACCCGGTGACCGAGCAGGAACGCGAGGCCGCGCGGCACGACGCTGTGCCGGTCAGGGTGTCTGCGGAGGATGTCGGGCCGACGACGGCGACGCTCACACCGGCACTGCGGATCTCGTCGTGGCGGCACCCGATCGCCTACGACCACGCCCGCTACGAGGTCCGGCCCGGCAAGTGGGTGCAGGAATACACGGTCCGGCTACGGTTTCAGGTCGGTCCCAGTGTCGACGTGCGGCGAATCGTCGACCGCGCGCAGGCGGGTCTTGATCGGCTTTTTAACGACCCCGGCTACCGTCTGCCCAGTGGTGACGGCTTGCACATGCGGGTGCTGCACGATCCGTCACCTGTCGCGCACGCGATCATCACCGTCAGGCCTGCGGGCGGCAAGACAGACATGCTGCGCTGGGCTGAGGACGCCGACGAGCTCACACTGGCCGAGGAAGTCGCGCACTTCACCGGCCCGTACGACGAGTACGTTCGCCGTGACGAGCATGGTGATGACTGGGTGTTCCGCGGCGCGGGCTCGAACCGGGTCGTCACCGACGACGGTCTATTCACCGAGCACTTGAAGCACTACCTGCGCGAACTGCGAGAGAAGGGGCGCACGGACCTCCCGCCGCCGTCGGTCAAGCCGCGTCACCTGTGGTTGCTCGAGAACCGTGCGCGGGCACTCGGCACCACCGTCGCCGTGCCGTCCTCGAGTGTGGTTACGCAGTCCTCCGTCGAAGACGTGGAGCCGGCGACCGTGCCGGTTCCGGAGGCACCGACCGACCAACCCGAGCCAGACCGGACGCGCACGCGCGACGAGGGTGACGATGTGGTCCTGCCGGAGGACTCCGAACGGCCTGCCGAGTTGACTCAACTTGTTCCGCCGTCGGTGGGTTTCATTGGGGGGCTGCAGAAGCTGCCTGAGGACGCGGTGTCGCGGCTGTTTCGGAAGGCCACTGCGCAGCCAAACTCTTTGTGGAGCCACAACCCTTGGTGGGATAAAGCGATCGCCGGTTGGAACGCCCAGGTCTACAGTCCGGGGGCCAAGCTCGAAGAGCATGACCGGGCGGAGTTGGAGGGGTTCGCTGACGAGTTGGCCGACATGCTGGTTGAGCGTGCGGAGCGGGGCCTGGAGATGCTGGACCTGCGGCTGACATACCACGGTGACAGGGTCACGGTCGAGCACGGGCGGCGTATGCCCCGCGAGCACGGGGTTGTCGATACTGCGGTGCGCCGTGCGCTTAGGGTGCGGGGGCGGGGTGATGTGGCCGCCAGGCTGCGTTTCACCTACCTCATCCGGCGGTCGGAAGACCCATGGCGAAGCGTTGAGATCAGTGTTCACGCGACGCCGGATGGCACCGAGGAGAGCTACTACGAGGCTTCGGCGCTTACCGAGTTCTTCCTGGAAACATTCGATGTGTTGTCGGAGTCGGCGCGGCAGCGGGTGAGCCGGATGGTGCAGGGGTTTGTCCGCCGGT
This sequence comes from Saccharopolyspora elongata, assembly GCF_004348985.1. Taxonomy (GTDB): domain Bacteria; phylum Actinomycetota; class Actinomycetes; order Mycobacteriales; family Pseudonocardiaceae; genus Saccharopolyspora; species Saccharopolyspora elongata. The sequence goes on from NZ_SMKW01000161.1 coordinate 3,930, forward strand.
TGCTGGGGGATCCGGGCAGTGGTGAGGTCATGGATGTCGGGGTGGTGGTCAATCCGTGGTACGCGAATTCGGACCGTGCCGCGAAGGAACTCGTGAGGGAGTTCGAGAAGCTTATCCGTGACGACGTCGGCGCGGTGCTCGCTCGGTTTGGTACTGCGGGCTCGCCCTCGGTCGAGGAGATTTTGCGGGACTTTTTCCGCATCCGGCCGTACCGGGGGGCCCACTTGTATTCTGCTGTGTTGTTCGATGTCGTTCGGTTTGAGCAGACCGGCTCTTCCGTTGGTCCGGAGGATGACAACGCCGGTACGGACGATGCCGGCCCGGTTGTACCGGGCACGGGTGATACCGCCGGTGAGGGCAACAGCGGGTTCGATGGCAGGGAGCAGGACAGGTCCGGATTGACCCAGGACCCGGTCCTGCTTGGAGACGGCGGTTCCTGGGATAGGCAGCGTGCGAGGGCGACGGCGTTGGGGCTGGAGATCCTCGATGTCGACGCCAACGGGGATTGCTTTCCCCAGTCGGTCCTGGTTTCGGTGCCGAAGGAAGTATGGGGGCCCCGGCTTGACGAGCTCGGCTATGAACGGACCGTGCAGGGTTTGCGCCACGCGCTCGCCGACAACTTTCTACAAAGAATCATTGACGATCCCGGTTATTTCGCTGCCACCGCCGGTGATGGCGACGAGTGGGCTTGGTCGTCGATCGAGGAAAACATACGCACACTCGGGAATTGGTATCACGTCGGCGGGGACATCGCACCCCAGCTCGCCACCGGCGTGCTGGGCGTCAACATCGTGGTGATCGGTCCCGGCGGCCGCGAGTCCACGCAAGGCGCCGAGTTCCACGACGACTGGCTGACTTGCTACATCATCTACAACGGCACAAACCACTACATGGCCACGCGGCCACTGCAAGACACCCACACCGCCGGAGGGCCACGAGACTCCGTGGCCCCGCAACCCGCTTCCGGCCAGGCTGCTCTGGGCGATGGGTACTTCGACGGCGGCGCCCCAGATCCGATTACCGGTGAGATGGATCCGTTTGGCACGGGGGACTTCGGCGGTGCCGTGTCGGATCCGAATGCAGCTCCGGCGGCAGAGACATCCGGTCCGTTGCACCACGGATCGCCGGAATTGATGGACTACGAGCCGACTGCGCCGCATGCGACCGGACTTGGGGGAACGCAAGTCGGCGAACGCCACGGCGGCGCGGTGGCGTCTCAGCCGGGTGGCGACAACGTGGCGGCGCTGTCCGCACGCCGGGCGGACTTCATCGCCGGCCAGCTGGGCAGCGAGAGCCCCGACACAGGCGCGGTTCTGCGCGAACTGGCCCGAGTGCAGGGCGACGCGGAGATCAGCGGCCTGATCGACGCCTTCCGGCAGCGCAGCCGGGACCTGCACGCCGAACTGTACGAGGCCCTCAGCGATGCCGAGCTCGACCACGCCCTGACGAAGCTCGGGCTCCGGCAGGACTTCAGCGTCAACCCCGCCCACTCCGCGCCGTCCTTGGCTGCGCGCCCATCGCAGGAACCCGTCGAGCTCCCGGGTGTCCGGGCGTTCGCCGAACAGTTGCAGCGCCACATCGAGGCCGATCAGTTCGACGACGCGATGATCATGCTGCACGGCCTGGACCGTGACATGCGCACCGTGTGGGCTGTGCAGGACGCCTACCAGGCGGCTAGCTCTCGCGGCCTCGGAGATGATCTGGTGAATCTGCGACCCGAGCACGCCCATGCGGTGTTCGACGCGCTGGGCTTGGTTAACGGTAATCCGGTCTCCCTGGAGCAGGCGGCCCGGTGGCACGAGCAGTTGAAGAACTCCACTTTCAACCATCACTCCAGCGGAACCGTCCCCATCCGGATCGACTATCTGGACGGTGATTCTGAGATCCGGGCGCATTTCTGGTCGCTCCAGTTGCAGCGTTTGGGCGCCCAGCCGAGCAAGGTCTTCGTTGTCCGTGCTAACCCAGGTCTCTCGGTTGCCTCTGCCAATGCCATCGATGCTTTGCCTGGCTCGTCTGGCACGGTCAATTGGGACTTCCACGTGGCGCCTGCGATCGTGGTCGACACTCCGTACAGACCGCGCAATTACGTTCTTGACCCCGTGCTCAGCGATGCCCCGCTGCCCGCCGAGGACTGGCTGGCCCTGATGGGTGTCGACATCGCCGATGAGAACGGGGTCATCCTGCTCGGCGGTAGTCCGGAGCACGTCCAGGGCGCTCTGGACCAGCATCTCGCCGACCATCCCGATCAGTGGCTCGAGTACGAGACGCCACTCGGGTATTACCCCAACGGGAAAGCACTCGTCATCTTCAGTGACCCCGGTGTATGGGGCCGGCCGCGTCCGCTACCGGTGGTCCCGGGCACCAGCAGCCTCCGAGAAGCCGACAGGCAAATCCGCCGTGGGCGTGGTGAAGAAGAGTTGATCAGCTTTAACGAGGAGGCGGAGCGTCGCGCTGAAGAACGCCGCATTGTGGACACCCTGCTGGCCATGATAGACGCTACTCTTTCGGCCGGTTTCGACGTCTTCTCCTTCGGCCCCGCAGACCTGAACGCTCTGTCCTACGACCCCGTCGAACTCGACCGGTTCTTCAACGAGGCCGCCCCCGACGCCGCCGTCGCAGGCGGTGCCCTCAGCATCGACGACATCCTGCGTTCGTCCGAAGAGGAGATGCAGACCCCGCTCAACGCTTCGAACACTGGCCAGGTCACTGGTCCGCACGACGTTTTCGCCGAGAACGGCAGCGGCTTTGACGTCAACGCGTTCATGACCGACGGTGCCCTCAGCATCGATTCGTCCAGTGGTTTGCCGGGGATTCCCGCGCAGCAGGCGAGGGGGTTGGGGCTGGAAATCCGCGATGTCGAGTTCGGCGGGGGCTGGTGGTATGGGTTCGACGATGTTGTGCCGGATCCGAATTTTGTTGGGGTGAAATGGTCTGGCGTGGGGGGCTTCGACGGTGTTGTGTCGGTCGACCGCACGACAGCCCGCCAACAGGAGGAGTCCATGTCGGACATCGCGCCGTCGCGGGAGCACCTGGAGCCGACAGGCTGGCCGCTCGTCGGCGGCAGCGGTGAGCGGGCCGGGGCCGCGTTCCTCGTGAACACTCCGCCGTCGTTTACTGGGGGGCGGCTACCTGACAACGCCGGCGAGGCGTGGCCGCTTGCCACTGGCGGTGGTGACCGCATCGGTGCGCACTTCCCCTCCAGCTCAGCACCGTCTGGCAGCCGGCCGCACGCCGACGAACAGCTCGTTTCCGGCCAGGCCGGTCGGGGTGAGGGGAACTTCGACGGCGGTGCGCTAGATCTGAATGCTGTCGTTGCAGGAACGGACGGCTGGTTCGACGACATGCCCGCTGCTGTTGTTGATCCATCCATAACGGACACTGCGGTGATTCCGGATTCGGCTTTGGGCCGGTCCGGTCTGGGTGAGGTGGGTGTGCCGGATGTCGCTGTGACGGATCCGAACGCTATGTCAGGTGCCGGCTCGGACACTCGTTCCGACGCGCCGGATCCGGTTCTCCAGTGGATCCCCGAGGGTGGTTTGGGTGAGGTGGATTCGGTTGCCGTTTGGGGGCGGTCTGAGCAGGCTGGTTCTCCCCAGGTGAAGTGATGCCGTTGGAGGAGCCCCACCCGCCGTTCGGCCGCACGACAGCCCGTCTGCGCGATGAGTCCACGTCGTACATCGCGCCGCTGTCGCGGGAGCACAGGGCCGCGCAGTCCGAGGACGACATCGCTCGGCGCTCCAGCTCCGGCGGGCAGGAGACGTAGCCCGACATCAACGACCACAAGCGCCGACAGGTTCCGTCCGCCTAACGACCTCGTGCATGTTAGTGATCTTGGACTGAGATGATCTTCGTGTGGGTCGTGCTGGGGTGTTGTCGAGTCGTCGGGTGACAGGGTTATCCGGGAAGATCATCGCCGAGTTGGTGGCGGAGGTGGGCCCGGTGTGGCAGGCCCGCCAGGATGCTCGGTTGTCTGACCGTCCGCGACGGCGGGCACCGGGCGCGGGGGCGAAGTACAAGCTGGTGTTCGTGGATCGGCTGTTGGCCACGCTGGTGCATCTGCGGCATAGCAGCACGCATGATGTGCTGGCGGCGTGGTTCGGGGTCGACCGTTCGACGATCACACGGGCTATCAACGAAATCCGGCCGCTGTTAGCCGATCGTGGTTGCCGTGTGGAACAGGGGATTCGGCTGCGCACGGTCGCCGATGTGGTCGCCTACCTCGACAGCGTGCGGCAGACCGCACTGATGGACGCAACCGAGATCCGGGTGCGCCGGCCCACCGTCAAGCGGGCGGGCCGACATCAGTTCATCTCTGGCAAGTCCCGGCAAAATGCCATGAAAGCGCTGATGATTACTGATGCGCAGGGACGTGTGTTGTTCTGCGGGGCCACGACCCGGGGCAGCACCGCTGACATCACCCAAGCCCGGCAGGCCGGTGTCACCGACTGGCTTGAGCACACCATGGCAGTCGAAATCCTTACCGACGCCGGCTACCAAGGCCTCGGTGCACAGACCTGCGGCCAGGTGCTCACCCCGATGTTGAAGCATCACAAAAAGCGATTGGAGCGCATGCCCGGCATAGGCGAACTCCGTGTAGCACAACGGAAATCCCACGCCAGACGGCGAGTGCGAGTGGAACATGGCATTGCCCATCTGAAAAACTGGGGCAGCCTGGCTCGCCATCTCGGGTGCCGGGAGAGCCTCGATGACACCGTTCGCGCAATCGCTGGGCTGCTGTCGGACCAACAACGCATCGACCGTCCACAACGCAAGCCCGTCGCCGCACTGACGGCCTCTGCGATGTGAATCAAGACCGCACAACACCCCGATGCGCGCCATCACTAACCATGCACGAGGTCGCTAGTGTGCTCCGCCGGAAGTCCACTATCTAATTGTAGGATGCGGTGATGGCAGGTCGCGGACGGCCCAGGGCCGAGTTGGTGCTCACCGATGATGAACGTGAGACGCTGCAGCGTTGGGCACGG
>NZ_SMKW01000162.1 GCF_004348985.1 Saccharopolyspora elongata
CCCACAACCCGATCAAGCACGGCCCGCATCCCCCCGGCCCCCAACCGGGTCCCGAGGTACCAGGCCACGCCGTCCCCGAAGGCGTTCCGGGTCAAAGCGGCCCCACCGGCCAACCCACCCTCGGTGAACCGCCCGACCACCTCGGCCCCGTCCACCACGATGTCCTCGGACCACAGAAGCCCGCGCTCGGCCGACTCCAGTACGGAGACCCCGACGGACTCCCCGTCCGCCAACGGCCAGAACTCGGCCACGTGTGCGCCGAGGACCTCCCGCAACGGCCCCAGGTACCCGCCCAGGTGGACCTGGTCGGATTCGTCGACGATGCCGGAGAAGAACGACACCAGCAGGTGCCCGCCCCGCCGGACGTGCTCGGTCAGGTTCGCCGCGGTCTCGGCCCTGGTGAGGTACAGGTTCGGCACCACGACCAGCCGGTAGCCGGACAGGTCCGAGTCCGGGTGCACGACGTCGCAGCCGATGTTCGCGTCGAACAGCGGCGAGTAGTGCGCCAGGAGCGCGTCGAGCTGGTCCAGCGTGGCCGGGTGCGAGTTCAGCTCCAGTGCCCACCAGCTCTCCCAGTCCAGCACCAGCGCCACGTCGTTGTCGGGACGGGTGTCGACGAGCGGGCCGGTTTCCGCGAGTTCCGCGCCGAGTCCGGCCACTTCGCGGAAGGTCCGGGTGTCCGGCCCGGTGTGCGGCACCATCGCGGAGTGGAACTTCTCGGCTCCGCCCTTGGACTGCCGCCACTGGAAGAACATCACAGCGTCGGCGCCCTGGGCCACGGCCTGCCAGCTCCACAGGCGCATCTGGCCCGGCTGCTTGGCGCCGTTGCGCTCGCGCCAGTTCACCGCGCTCGGCGCCTGTTCCATCAGCAGCCACGGCTGGCCGCCGCGCAGCGACCGGATGACGTCGTAGGACAGCGCGGCGAGCACGTGCGCCTGCGGGTCGTGCGGGTCGGGGTAGGAGTCGTAGCTGACGACGTCCACTTCGGACGCCCAGCGGTGCAGGTCGAGGGTTTTCGCCAGCGGCACGTGGTTGGTGGTCACCGGCACGTCGGGCGTCGCCGCCCGCAGCACGGCCTTCTCCATGCGCAGCAGGTCGAGCATCGTGTCCGAGGAGAACCGGGCGAAGTCGAGCTGCTGGGTGGGGTTGGCGAAGGTGGGCGCGGTGCGCGGCGGCAGCACTTCGTCGAAGCCGTCGTAGCGCTGCGACCAGAACTTCGTCGACCACGCGTCGTTGAGCTCGGCGATGCCGCCGTAGCGCTCGCGCAGCCATTCCCGGAACGCCGCCGCGGAGCTGTCGCAGTAGCAGGCGCGGACGTGGCACCCGTACTCGTTGCCGATGTGCCACAGCGCAAGCGCGGGGTGGTCCGCGTAGCGCTCGGCGATCCGGGTTACCAGCCGTGTGGCGTGCTCACGGTAGACGGGGCTGGACGGGCAGTACGCCTGCCGCGCCCCGGGCCACAGGACCGTGCCGTCGGCGCGCCGCGGCAGGGTTTCCGGGTGCAGCTTCGCCAGCCACGGCGGCGGTGAAGCGGTCATGGTGGCCACCGCGGCGGAGATCCCGGCATCGGCGAGGTTGTCCAGCACGCGGTCGAACCAGCCGAAGTCGAACTCGCCGGGCCGGGGTTCCACCAGCGCCCAGCCGAAGATCCCGACGCTGACCAGCGACACCCCTGCCTGCTTCATCAGCCTCATGTCCTCGGCCCACACCTCTTCGGGCCACTGCTCCGGGTTGTAGTCCCCGCCGTAGGCGATGCGGCCCAGCCTCTCCGGCAGGCGGCGCAGGTTCTCGGTCACGACTTGACGCTCCCTTCGGCGGGTTCGGTCAGGCCTGGAGCAGGCCGGCCTCGACCAGGTGTCGGCGGACTTCGACGCGTTCGGCGCCGTCGAGCGCCACCATCGGCACGCTGGTCGTGCCGTGCTCGATCACGCCCAGCTGCACCAGCGCCTCCTTGAACGCGCCGATCGCCGACGAGTACCGGCTCATCGGGCGGGCGCCGACGCCGATCACCCGGAAGAGCCGTCGCAGCCGCGCCTGCTCGGTCGCGGCCTGCTGCCACTGCCCTGCGGCCGCGGCGTCGTAGAGCCGGACGTAGCCGCGCGGGTCGGCGTTGCCGAGGCCGGGCACCAGGCCGTGCGCGCCGAGCTGCAGGCTGGTGTCGGCCATCGTCTCGGAGCCGCTGAAGACCAGGAAGTCCCGGTCCGGCAGGGTTTCCAGCACGGTGCGCAGGCCGTCGAGGTCGCCGCTGGAGTCCTTCAGGCCGCGGAGCGTGCCGTCCGCCGCGAGCTCGACGACCGTTTCCGGGTCGAGCTTGGTGTGCACCGAGACGGGGATGTCGTAGGCGAGCAGCGGCAGGTCCACGGCGGCGCGGATCTGGCGGAAGTGCGTCAGGATCTCGACCGGATGGGTCGGGACGTAGAACGGCGCCGTGGCCACCAGCGCGGAGGCGCCGTGCCGCAGCGCGGCCCGCGCGTGTTCGACGACCCGCGGAGTGGCGGTGTCGATGACGCCCGCGAGCACCGGTACGGAGTCGGCCGCCACCCCGGCGACGACTTCCAGCACGCGGTACCGCGCCGCGTCCGGCAGGTAGCCGGCCTCGCCGGTCGAGCCCGTGACGAACAGCCCGTGGACCCCGGCTTCGAGCAGGTGGCCGGTGAGCTTCTCCAGCGACGGCACGTCGACTTCGCGGTCCGGGGTCAGCGGTGTGCACAGCGGCGGGATCACTCCGCCGGCCAGCTCGGCCATACCACTCCTCTGTTGCCCATCATGAAGACGTAGGACGTAGGATGTCCAGACGCTATCGGCTCGGACCGCGCCTGACAAGTGCCGGTGCGCCCGGCTGCCGGTGGCGGGCGGGCGCAGTACGCTCGTATCCGCGCAGTGTCGTTTCGCCCAGCCGACCGGCGGGAGTTCGCGGAATCGACGCCCGTCGGTGGCTCGCAGCGCGGTGCCGGGAGCCGACATGAGCAGGTTGACGCAGCCCACCAAGCCCGAGAGCAAGCTGTTCCGGAAGATCCGCCACCAGGCGAACGAGGCGGACCTGCGGTTCCGCCTGGCGCCGGGGATGCGGCGCCAGATCAGCAAGGTCTTCCCGTCGAACTGGTCGTTCCTGCTCGGCGAGCTCGCGCTGTACAGCTTCGTCATCCTGGTGCTCACCGGCACCTACCTCGCGTGGTTCTTCGACCCGTCGATGACCGAGGTGACCTACAACGGCGTCTACCAGAACCTCCGCGGGGTGGCGATGTCCCGCGCGTTCGAGAGCACGCTGGACATCTCCTTCGAGGTCCGCGGCGGGCTGTTCGCGCGCCAGCTGCACCACTGGGCCGCGCTGGTGTTCATGGCCGCGATCGTGGTGCACATGTTCCGGATCTTCTTCACCGGCGCGTTCCGCCGGCCGCGCGAGGTGAACTGGACCATCGGCATCCTGCTGTTCTTCCTGGGCATGTTCGAGGGCTTCATCGGCTACTCGCTGCCCGACGACCTGCTCTCCGGAACGGGAATGCGGATCGCCTCCGGCATCGTGCTCTCGGTCCCGGTCATCGGCACCTGGCTGCAGTGGATCCTCTTCGGCGGGGAATTCCCCGGCACCGAGATCATCCCGCGGTTCTACATTCTCCACGTCTTCCTGCTACCGGGCCTCATCATCGGCCTGGTCGCGGTGCACCTGGCGATCGTCTGGTACCAGAAGCACACCCAGTACCCCGGCCCGAAGCGCACCGAGTCCAATGTGGAGGGCGTGCGGATCATGCCGGTGTTCGCGGTGAAGAGCACCGGGCTGTTCCTGATCATCACCGGCGTGCTGGCGATCATGAGCGGCATCTTCCAGATCAACGCGATCTGGAACTTCGGCCCGTACGTGGCGTCGATGATCTCTGCGGCCTCCCAGCCGGACTGGTACATGATCTGGACCGACGGGATGGGACGGCTGTGGCCGCCGTGGGAGGTCTACCTCGGGCCCTACACCATTCCGGCGGTGTTCTTCCCGCTCGTCATCGGGCTCGGCCTGGTGTTCACCGTGGCGATCATCTATCCGTTCCTGGAGCGCAAGCTCAGCGGCGACACCGCCCACCACAACCTGCTGCAACGGCCGCGCGACGCGCCGGTGCGCACCGGGCTGGGCGTGATGGCCATCACGTTCTTCGTGGTGGTGCTGCTGTCCGGGGTCAACGACGTCATCGCCTTCGTGTTCGGGCTGTCGCTGAACATGACGACCTGGGCCGGGCGGATCGGCGTGCTGCTCGCGCCGCCGATCGCCTACTACGTCACCTACCGGATCTGCCTGGGCCTGCAGCGCACCGACCGGGACGTGCTGGAACACGGCGTGGAGACCGGCATCATCAAGCGCCTGCCGCACGGCGAGTTCATCGAAGTGCACCAGCCGCTGGGTCCGGTCGACGAGCACGGGCACCCGGTGCCGCTGCCCTACCAGGGCGCCCCGGTACCGAAGAAGATGAACCAGCTCGGCGCCGCCGGCCGGTCGGTGCCCGGCAGCCTGCTGGTGCCCGATCCGCGAGTGGAGACCGAGGCCCTCGACGCCGCCCGCCAAGCCGAGGCGGAGCGGGAGCGGCCCGCCGAGGAGGCCGAGGTCGAGGTCCCGTCCGGCCGCCCGCAGGCGCCCGAGCGGTGATCGCCGCGGCGCGGGTGCCGTAGGGTGCCGCGGGTGTCCAATCGGGAACTGATCGTGCTGGGCACGGCGAGCCAGGCGCCGACGCGGTCCCGCAACCACAACGGCTACCTGCTGCGCTGGGACGGCACCGGACTGCTGTTCGATCCCGGCGAGGGGACGCAGCGGCAGATGATCCACGCGCGGGTCAGCGCGCACGACATCGACCGGATCTGCCTGACGCACTTCCACGGGGATCACTGCCTCGGGGTGCCGGGCGTGGTCCAGCGGCTGTCGCTGGACCGGGTCCGGCGGCCGGTGCACGCGCACTACCCGGCGAGCGGGGCCGGCTTCTTCCGCAACCTGCGCTACGCCTCGGCGTTCGACGAGGTGGTCGACCTGCAGGAGCGGCCAATCGAGCGGGAGGGCGTGATCGCCACCGGCCCGTTCGGCGCGCTGGAGGCGGTGCGGCTGGACCACCGGATCGAGACGTTCGGGTACCGGCTGGTGGAGCCGGACGGCCGCCGCATGGTGCCGGAGCTGCTGGCCCGGCACGGGGTGCGCGGTGCCGCCGTCGGGCAGCTCCAGCGCGAGCAGGTGCTGCGCACCGGGACCGGTCAGGTGACGTTGGAGCAGGTCAGCGAGCCTCGGCCGGGACAGCGGTTCGGGTTCGTGATGGACACCCGGCTCTGCGACGGCGTGTTCGCCATCGCCGAGGGCGCCGACCTGCTGATGATCGAGTCGACCTTCCTGGACGAGGACGCGCGGCTGGCCGACGAGTACCGCCACCTCACCGCCGCCCAGGCGGCCCGGGTCGCGGCCGAGTGCGGCGTGCGGACCCTGGTCCTCACCCACTTCTCACAGCGCTACTCGGACCCGCAACGCTTCCACGACGAGGCGGCGGCCGTTTTCGACGGCCAGGTCGTGGTAGCCGAAGACCTCCAACGCATCCCGGTCCCGAAGCGGAGATAAACCACGTTCCAGTCTCATCTTGCATGGCGGTGCGGGTGGCGGTGCAAGCTGCGAGGGTGGGCTAAGCGGCTGCGCCGCTTCAAAGAAGTCAGCGCATCGCTATGCTGCCGGGCGGTCAGCAGTCGTGTGGAAGGCGGATTCCTTGGTTCGGCAACCGATCCCGGTCATCATCGTCGCGGGGTTCCTCGGGGCCGGGAAGACCAGCCTGCTCAACCACCTGCTGCGCAACCCGCAGGGCGCCCGGATCGGCGTCGTGGTCAACGACTTCGGGAAGATCAACATCGATGCGCTGAGCGTCGCCGGTCAGGTCGACTCCACGGTGTCGCTGGGCAACGGCTGCCTGTGCTGCGCCGTCGACGCCAGCGGGCTCGACGACCTGCTGGCCCGGCTCGCGCGGCCCGGCAGCGACATCGACGTCATCGTGATCGAGTCCAGCGGCCTGGCCGACCCGCGCGGCATGGTCCGGCTGCTGCTGAACAGCACCAACCCCCGCCTCGGCTACGGCGGGCTGGTCGAGGTGGTCGACGCCGCGGAGTTCGACGCGACCCGGCGCCGCCACCCCGAGATCGACCAGCACCTGCGCTTCGCGGATCTGGTGCTGCTGAACAAGATCGACCGCGTCGCCGAATCCGACCAGCGGCGGCTGGCGGAGCTGGTGGGCGGGCTCGCCGGCGGCAAGCCGGTGCTGCCGACCGCGCACGGCAGGGTCGACCCGGCTCTGCTGTTCGACCGCGAGGCGGTCCGCGAACGGCAGGACGTCGCGCGCCAGCTGTCCTTCGACGAGCTGCTGGCCGATTCGTCCGACGACTGCCACGAGCACCTGCACACCGCTTACCAGAGCGTGGAGTTCACCGCCGACGACCCGGTTCACCCGCGGGAGCTGATGCGGTTCCTCGACGACCGCCCGGACGGCGTCTACCGGATGAAGGGCCAGGTGCACTTCGGCGCTCCGGGGCAGGGGCAGAAGTTCACGCTGCACACCGTCGGCGACTTCCTGCGGTTCCAGCGGTCGCGGTGGGCCCGGGGCGAATCGCGGTGCACACAGCTCGTGGTGATCGGCTCCGGTCTGGACCAGGACCGGGTGCGCCGCGACCTGGCCGCCTGCCTCGGCGAACCCGACGCCGCGGACGAGCACAGCATGCTGGATGTGCTCAAGTACACCCGCGCCTGATCTTGCCAAGCCGATCGCGCAGGAGCAGCCTACGGCTGATCGGCCGTCGAACCGGAGAGGCACGGGGATGCAGGGACATCCGGGACAGGATCCGGCCCGGGCGGAGTTGTTCGCGAACCTGGCCGGGGTGGATCGCGAGCGGGCCAACCCGGCCCGCATGTACGACTGCTACCTGGGCGGTGCGCACAACTTCGCGGCAGACCGCGAGGCGGCCGAACGAGTGCTGGCGATGCTGCCCGAGACGCGCACGTTCGCACAGGAGAACCGGGCCTTCCTCCAGCGCGCGGTGCGCTACCTCGCCACCGAGGCGGGCATCGACCAGTTCCTCGACCTCGGCTCCGGCATCCCGACCGTCGGCAACGTGCACGAGATCGCCCAGGGCCTGAACCCCGACGCGCGGGTCGTCTACGTCGACCACGAGCCGGTGGCGGTGGCGCAGTCGCAGCGCATGCTGGCGGGCAACGAGCGCGCCACCATCATCCGCGCGGACCTGCGGCACCCGGACCTGGTGCTGGGCCACCCCGACACCCGCCGGCTGCTGGACTTCTCCCGGCCGGTGGCGGTGCTGATGATCTCCGTTTTCCCGTTCATCCCGGACTCCGACGACCCGGCCGGGATCATCGCCAGCTACCGGCGGGCCTGCGCGCCCGGCAGCCACCTGGCGCTGTCGCACAGCCTGACGCCGGAGTACTGGCCGGGCGAAGTCGCGCAGGCCATCGAGCTCTACCAGTCCAGCACCCACCCGCTGCACCTGCGCAACCCGGACCAGGTCACGGGCCTGTTCGCGGGCTACGAGCTGGTGCCGCCGGGCGTGGTGTTCACCTCGGCGTGGCGGCCGGACCGGCCGGTCACCGACGAGCAGGCGCGGGAGAGCCGCGCGGTCGCCGGGGTCGGCGCGCTGGCCGGCTAGCGTCCACTGTGGATCTGCTGCCGGATCCCGGCGGCGGTCGTACCGTGGGCGGATGTCCAGCGCCGAAGTGCTCGTCGATGCGTTCGACCGGATCCGCGAAGTGGTGCACGAGACCGTGTCGGGCCTGGATCCCGACCAGCTGGCGTACCGGGTCGATCCGGAGGCCAACTCGATCGCCTGGCTGGTGTGGCACCTGACCCGAGTGCAGGACGACCACGTCTCGGACGTGGCCGCGGCGGAGCAGGCCTGGACCGCGCAGGACTGGCTGGGGCGCTTCGGACTGCCGCTCGCGCACGAGGACATCGGCTATGGCCACGATCCCGACGAAGTCGCCGACGTCCGCGTCGACTCCGGCGAGCTGCTGACCGGGTACCACGACGCGGTTCACGCGCGGACGGTCGAGTTCGTCGCGGGGCTGACCGACGACGACCTCGCGGAGGTCGTGGACGCCGGATGGGCTCCCCCGATCACCCTCGGCGTGCGGCTGGTGAGCGTGATCGCCGACGACCTGCAGCACGCCGGACAGGCCGCCTTCATCCGCGGCATCCTCGAACGCGTCGGCTAGCCGCAATGCCGGTCGTTTAGGTTGTCGCGTGGCCGGTAGCCTGCGTACTTGTGGATCTTGAGGCAGGTGCGGGCGCGGGTGTCAGCGTGGCCGATCGGGCCGCCGTCGGCGTGCTGACCCGAACGTTCCCTGTGGAATTGGTCGATCGAGTTATTGATCAGTACTGGCGTAGGGAACAGCGGACCCGCGCACTGCCCGCCCGGCTGATGTTCTACTTCACGCTGGTCTTGTGCCTGTTTCCGCACGAGT
>NZ_SMKW01000163.1 GCF_004348985.1 Saccharopolyspora elongata
CAAGACCAGTCGGTCCGGCAGTCGCTTGCGACCCAGCCGAGGCAGCGCGTTCTCCCAGCGCGGCAACAACGGCTCTATTCGCTCCCACAGCTCGTCCGGCACGATCCACGGCGGCTGCTCACCCTTCTTCACACGATCATGATCAACCATCAGGGAATGCCAGTCACTACAAGTGATCATTCTGTTAGGAACCCTAAGGGAGTTTCGACGAGGTGCGCCTGGACAGCGGGGCGCTGATTTCGCGCGAAATCGCCATCTCCTGTCAGGCGCCCCTGATGGGTCGGGCGGAGCCCTCCTGAAATGACCTCCTAGGTGGCGAAGAGCTCGTCGATGTGGCAGCGCAGCACGGCCTCGGCGTCCCGGCCGGTCCGCTGGCCGACGAGCACCGCCGTGCCCAGCCCGTGGTTCAGCGCGATCAGGCGAGCCGCTTCCACGGACGCGTCGCGATCTCGCGACAGCTCACCGTCGGCCTGGGCCCTGCGCAGCGCGTCGGCGAGCTGCTCTTCGAGGTGGTTCAGTCCCGCAACGAAGGGCTGGTCGGCGAGTTCCGGATCGGTCATCGCCAGCACCGCGTAGGAGGCGCCGACGAGGTGGAAAGCCCGGCTCACCTCGTCGGTCGGTAGCGCCTCGGCGAGGAACGCTTCGACGAAGGCGCGGCCCGAGGGCGGGCTCGGCATCCGCTCCAGCCGCGCCGCCCACCGCTCCTGGCTCTGCCGTTCCAGGTGGCGCAGGGCGTCGTGCATCAGCTGGGCCTTGGTCTGGAAGTAGTACTGCACCAGCCGCAGCGAGACACCGGATTCGGCGGCCACCGAACGCATCGTCACCGCATGCAGACCCTCGCGCGCGGCCACCCGCACCAGGCCCTCGGCTATCTGCGCCCGCCGCTGGTCGTGGTCGACGGTCTTCGGCAATGCGACTCCCTCCGTTGTGATACAAGTGTATCTGATACAGATGTATCACAACGGCGGAGGACTCCATTGCGGCAGGAACGAGTCGGTGGCGCGGTGCTCGCGCTGGCCTGCGCAGCGCAGCTGATGGTCGTGCTCGACGTCTCGGTGATCAACGTCGCGCTCCCCTCGATCCAGGCCGAGCTGGGCTTCACGCCGGAGTCCCTGCAGTGGGTGGCGAACGGCTACCTCCTGACCTTCGGCGGCTTCCTGTTGCTGGGCGGGCGGTTGGCCGATCTGCACGGCCGGCGGCGGATCTTCCTGGCCGGCCTCGCGGCCTTCTCCGCGGCGAGCCTGGTGGGCGGCTTGGCCACCAGCCCCGCCGCGCTGATCGCCGCGCGCGCCGCGCAAGGACTCGGCGCGGCGGTGCTCGCCCCCGCGACCCTCAGCATGGTGACGACGACGTTCGCCGACGGTCCACATCGGACACGCGCGCTGGCGACCTGGACCGCGGTCAGCGTGGCGGGCGGCGCCGCGGGCAATCTCGTCGGCGGTGCCCTCACCGAGTTCCTGTCCTGGCGGGCCACCTTGCTGATCAACGTGCCGATCGGCGCGCTGGCGCTGGTCTCCGCGGCCCGCGCGCTGGCCGCCGACCGCCCTCTCGCGGCGCGCGGGACCCGCCTGGACCTGCCCGGTTCGATCCTCGCCACGGCGGGTCTCACCTGCCTGACCTACGGCGTCACGAACGTCCCGCTCGGTTGGACCGCCCCGCAGACCCTGGGTCCGCTCGCCGCCGGGGCCGCCGCGCTGGCGCTCTTCGCGGTGGTCGAAAGCCGATTCGCGGCCTCACCGCTGGTGCCGCCGCGGCTATTCCAGAACCGTTCGATCGCCGTGGGCAACGCGGTGATGTTGCTGGTAGGAGCGTGCTTCCAGGCGCCGATGTGGTACTTCCTCACGCTCTACATGCAGGACGTGCTGCACTACACCGCCCTGCAAACGGGCCTCGGCTTCCTGCCGCACACCCTCGTGACCATCGTGGCCGGGCGGCTCCTCACACCCTGGCTGATGCACCACGCCAGCGGCCGCACCTTGATCGTCGCCGGCGCGCTGATCGCCGCGGCCGGGTTCGCGTGGCAGAGCCGCATCGACGCGGACAGCGGTTACCTGGCCGGGATCCTCGGTCCGGCGATCGTCCTCTCCTTCGGCGGCGGCCTGCTGAACACGCCGCTCACGACCACGGTCACCGCTGGAGCTGCCGCAACCGAGGCGGGTGCCGCCGCGGGCCTGATGAACACCACCAAGCAGATCGGCGGCGCATTCGGGCTTGCCGCGCTGATCTCCATCTCCGGCACCCAGGACCCGCAGGCACCGGTGGATTACGCCACGGCATTCCTGGCCAGTGCGGGAATTCTCGTTGCGGCCGGTGTCGCGGCGGCGGCGCTACCGGCGCGCCGCGACGGCCACCGCTGAACGGCACCGGGCCCGACCCACGAGGGTGAACTTGGCGTTTTCGCGCGAAACCGGCAAGTCCCCTGAGGGGCGGGCGACGGTTTCGCGCGAAAACGGCGCCATCCCGGCACGTCGCGGACCGGATCAGGCGGCGGCATCCAGCAGGGCCGCGGCAATGACCTTGGCGCGTTTGGCCGGTTCCGCCGTTCGTTCGCGCAGGGCCGTGACGTTGGCCCCGTCGATCAGCAGCATCAGCTGTTCGGCCAGCTGCCGGTGGCCGCGGTAGCCCGCCTCCGCCAGGAGACCGTCCAGGTAGTCGGTGACCTCTTCCTTGTGCTCCGCCGCGACGCGGTGCGCCGCGCTGTCCGGGTCCGCCATCTCGACCATCGTGTTGATCGAGGCGCAGCCGCGGAAGTCCGGCGCCGCGAAGCGCTCCGCGAAGGCGTCGAAGACCGCCAGTGGCCCGCCACCGCGGCTGGCGACGTCAGCCTTCAGCCGCTCCAGCACGCCGTCGGCGTAACCGCGCAGCATGGTCACGACCAGGTCGTCCTTGCTGTCGAAGTGCCGGTAGAACGAGGCGCGGCCGACTCCCGAGGCGGCGACCAGCCGTTCCACTCCGACCGCCCGGATGCCCTCGGTGTAGAAGAGCTGCTCCGCGGCCTCCACGAGACGTTCTCGAGCGCGCGTTGCCATGCCGCCACGATATCCGAGCTTGCGCCAAAACGGAAACGATCGGTACCGTCCGCCACATGGAAACGATCGGTACCGTTTTGGGGAGTCCCCTTGACCAAGACCGCTGAACCCACCACCGGCCGCGTCCCGCTCCGGGTGGCGGTGCTGGCGCTGGGCACGTTCGCCGTGGGCACGGACGCCTTCGTCGTCGCCGGTGTCCTGCCGGAGATCTCGGCGGATCTGCAGGTGAGCATCGCCGAGGCCGGGCAGCTGGTGACCGTCTTCGCGATCGCCTACGCCGTGCTCGCGCCGGTCATGGCCACGCTGACCGGCAACTGGCCCCGCCGCCGCGTCCTGCTCGCCGCGCTCGCCGTCTTCGCGGTCGGCAACATCGCCACCGCGCTCGCCCCGGCCTACGGCGCGGTGCTCGCGACCCGCGTTCTCGCCGCCGCCGGCGCCTCCATGTTCACGCCGATCGCCGGGGCGACCGCCGCCGCGCTCGCTCCGGAGGACCAGCGCGCACGCGCGATTTCCCTGGTGACGCTGGGGCTCACCGCGGCGACCGCGCTCGGCGTGCCGATCGGCACGCTGCTCGGGACGGTCGCGACCTGGCGCGGCACCATGTGGCTCGTCGCCGCGCTCGGCGTCGCCGCCGGGATCGGCGTTGCGCTGCTCCTGCCGCCGGTTCCGGCACCGCCCGCCGCTGGCCTGCGCGAACGACTTTCCCCGCTGGGCAACGGAAAGGTCGTCGCGATCCTGCTGACCACGGTCGTCGCGTTCATCGGGATCTTCGTGGTCAACACGTACGTCAGCGTGATCGTCGGCGCCGCGACCGGCGGCAGCGGCATGCTGCTGGCGGTACTGCTGTTCCTGTCCGGCTGCGCCGGAACCGTCGGGAACCTGGTGGCCGGCGGCTGGGCCGACCGGATCGGGCCGCGACGGGTGATCGCCGCCGCCATGGCGGTCAGCGCGCTCAACTTCGCGGTGATGCCCTGGTCCACCGCCACTTTCGCCGGCGCGGTCATCGCGATCGTGGTCTTCGGGCTCACCTCGTGGAGCATCACGGTGCCGCAGCAGCACCGGCTGATCGCGGCCGCCCCGGCTGCGGCTTCCTTCGTCATTTCGCTCAACGCCTCCGGGGGATACCTCGCGGCGTCGCTGGCCGGGGTCATCGGCGCCGCAGCGCTGCCGTTCTCCCCCGCCGCACTGCCCTGGGTAGCAGCGGTGTTCGTAGTCGCGGGCCTGGCGATGTCCGAGTACGCGAACGCGGTCGGAGCCCGCCGATGACATCCACAGTGGACACGCCGAGCCGGTGGGCCGTGCCGGTGCTCGGGTTCGGCACCTTCGCGGTCGGCACCTGCGAGTTCGTGCTCGCGGGTGTGCTTCCGCAGCTCAGCGGCACCCTCCGGGTCTCGATGAGCACGGCCGGGCAGGTGGTGACCGCCTTCGCGCTGACGTGCGCGCTGGTCGCGCCGGTGCTCGTCGCCGCGACCGCGGGCTGGCGGCGGCGCCGAGTCCTGCTGCTCGCGGTGGCCGTCTACCTGATCGGGAACATCGCCACGGCGGTCGCGCCGTCGTTCCAGCTGGTGGTCGCGGCGCAGGTGGTCGCGGCCGCAGGGGCGGGCCTGTTCGTGCCGACGGCGGCTGTCACGGCGTCCGCGCTGGTGCCCGAAGACCGGCGAGGCCGCGCCATCGCCGCCGTGACAACGGGTTTCACCGCCGCGACCGCGTTCGGCGCGCCGCTGGGCACCGCCCTGGGCGCCGTGTCCGGCTGGCGGATGACGATGTGGTTCGTCGCCGGGCTGGCGGTGCTGGGTCTGCTGGGCGTGCTCCGGCTGGTGCCCGCCGACGTGGCGGCGTCGACCCCCGAGTCGCTGCGCGCCCGGTTCGCGCCGCTGGCCGACCGGCGGGTGCTGGTGGTGCTGGCGACGACGCTCATCGGCTTCACCGCCGTGTACCTGCCGTACACCTACATCGCCGCCGTGTTCGCGCCGGCCACCGAGGGGAGCGGAATCCGCCTGGCGGTGCTGATGTTCCTGCTCGGAGTGATCGGCACGATCGGCAACTTCGGGGCCGGCGCGCTGGCCGACCGGCTCGGCGGGCGCAAGGTCGTCGCGCTCGCGCTGGCCTGGCTGGTGGTCAGCCTGCTCGTGCTGCCGCTGACCACCGGGAGCTTCGGCCTGGCGACGGCGGAGATCGTGTTCTTCGGCATCGCGGCCTTCGCGATCACGACGCCGCAGCAGCACCGGCTGATCACGCTGTCGCCGGGCTCGGCATCGGTGCTGGTGTCGCTCAACGCCGCGATCCTCTACCTGGCCATCGCGGCGTCCGGCATCATCGGCGCGATCGGGATCGAGTGGGCGGGCGCCCAGCACCTGGGCTTCATCGCCGCCGCCCTCGCCGCAGTGGCGCTGCTCCTGTCGCTGCGCGACTGAGGTCACCCGGCGGGAACGGCCTGTTCACCTCGATAGGTGAGGCGAACAGGCCGTTCGCTCGATCCAGCGGCGGAGGGATCACGGCAAGGAACTCGACCTCGGCCACCCCGGCCCCTGACGGCACAGTCCAGGCATCCGCGCTGACCACCATCAGCGACCTGTTGGTCACCGTCGCCCACGGTCGACGCTCACCGCCTGGGCCTCGAGGGAGTGGGGGACCATCGGGGCATGCATGAGCTGTTATCCGCCGACGCCGTCGCCGGAGCCACCGATGATCTGCTGGTCCGCTGGGGCGCGCAGGCGTTGACGCCGGAGTACCCGCACGAGGCCGGGGCCGCGTGGCAGCACGGCCGCGCCGTGGCCGTCTACGCGCCGAAGCTGAGCCGGTACGACCGCGTGCTGTTCGGCGGCCCTGCCGACGACGCGGCGGAGCTCCTCGCGCGGGTCATGGCGGAGGTGCGCAGCGACCGGCTCCGGCCGCTCGCCGGCGCCGAACTCGCCGGGCCGGTCGCGGAGCGCCTCGGGCTGGAGGTGCGCGCGACCTTCGGGTGGATGCACCTCGCCACCGAGCCGCCGAGCGCTCCGACCACGGGCGTCGAGTGGCTCGCCGACGCCGATGAAGACGCGATCGCCAGCCTGCTGCGCAAGGCGAACCCGACGTCGTACCTGTTCCCCGACGATCCCGGGGCCTGCCGTTGGGCCGGGATCCGCGGCGCGGACGGCACACTGCTCGCCGTCGGCGCCGACTCCTGGCCCGCGCCCCGGCTCCGCCTGATCTCCGGCGTCACCACCCACCCCGACCACCGCGGCGCCGGCCTGGCTACGACGCTCTGCGCGTTCCTGACCGCAGAGCTCGCCCGCGACGGCGGCGTGGCGCTGATGGTCGACGCGGGCAACGAGCCCGCGCTCCGGGTGTACCGCGGGCTCGGCTACCGCTACCGCGCGATCACCGCGCTGGCCGGATGAGCTTGCCCGGGTTGAGGATTCCCGTGGGGTCGACGGCCTTCTTCACCGCCGCGAGGACCGCGCCGCCGACGTCGCCGATCTCCGCTTCGAGCCACGGCAGGTGGTCGGCGCCGACCGCGTGGTGGTGGGTGATCGTGCCGCGGCCCGCGATGGCGTCCGACGCGGCCATCTTCGCCCGCTGCCACTGGCCGAGCGGGTCGTCGGCGTCGCGGGCCGCCAGCACCGTGAAGTACAGCGAGGCGCCGGTCTCGTAGGCGTGCGAGATGTGGCACATCACGATCGGCGACTTGCCGTTGACCTGCAGGTTCCGCACCAGCGCCGTCCGCACCGCGGAGCGCAGTTCGCTGAGATCGGTCCAGTGCGTCGCGGTCTCCAGCGTCTCCACGCACACGCCGCGATCCAGCAGCGCGTCGCGCTGCCGCGGCCCCGAGAACCGGTGCGACCGCCAGGCTTCGCCGACCGGGCGGCCCAACCGGACCGTGCGGATTCCGCGCAGCGCGCGCAGGGTCGCCGCTCGGCGCTGCTTCAGCTCGCCGTGCGAGGCCGCGTCCCAGCCGAGCACCAGCAGGCAGGGCTGCCGGATTCCCCTGCCGCGCAAGTAGGTCTTCAGGGACCGGGCCTTGAGCGCGCCGGAGAGCTCCAGCTGCACGTCGGCCTCGTCCACATCGGACAGCCGGGTGACGTCCGCCAGCGCGCGCCCCTGCGCCAGCGCCCGCACCGCGTCGACGCCGGACTGCCAGCCGTCGACCACGAACGCCTCGTAGCGGCTCCGGGCCGGCGCAGGCCGGACGCGCAGCGCCACCTCGGTGATCACGCCGAGCGCGCCCTCGCTGCCGACCGCGAGCTGCCGCAGGTCGGGGCCCGCCGCCGACGCCGGAGACACCCCGAGCCGCCACTCACCGACCGGTGTCGCGAGCCGGACGCCCTCGACCATGTCCTCGAAGCGGCCGTAACCGGCGGAGGCCTGCCCCGCCGACCGGGTCGCGGCGAAGCCGCCGATGGTGGCCCGCTCGTAGGACTGGGGGAAGTGGCCGAGCGTGAAACCGTGTGCGGCCAGCAGGGATTCGGCTTCCGCCGCGCGCATCCCGGCCTGCACCACGGCGATCCGCGAGCCCGGATCGAGCGAGACCAGCCGGTCGAGCCGGGCCAGGTCCAGCGCGACGACCGCGGTCTTGCCGCCGCGCAGCGCGTCGACGCCGCCGACCACCGAGGTGCCGCCGCCGAAGGGGACGACGGCGATGTCATGCCGGACGCAGATCTTCAGGACGCCCTGCACCAGATCCGGGTCCGTGGGCAGCAGCACCGCGTCGGGCACCGCGAGCCTGCTGCCGCCACGGCGGCGCATCAGGTCCGTGTACGACATCCCGCCGGCGCGGCCGAGCCGTTCGGCGGGGTCGGTCAGCACCTGCTGCTCGCCGATCAGGGCCGCGAGCTCGGCGCGCGCCGCTTCCGGCAGGTCGCTCTCGGCGACCTCCAGCAGCGAGACGGGAACCGCCGGCGTGGCGGTCTCGGCCAGGCCGGTTCGCTGGCGCAACCAGCGCAGCGCGTGTGGTGACAACGGCGCAGCGGAGGCCCCCGATGGGGTCCAGCTGCCGCGGAGGGTGTGTTCGATCAGGCCGTTCACCAGTACAGTGTTACACATGACGTCGCAATGTCACAGCACTCGAGGTGGCAGCACCCCGCCGGCGCCCGCC
>NZ_SMKW01000164.1 GCF_004348985.1 Saccharopolyspora elongata
ACCCAAGAAGACCTCGACGCCATCGCCCACGAACTCAACACCCGCCCCCGCCAGACCCTCGGCTGGATGACACCATCACACGCACTAGCCCAAGCGCTTGGTGTTGCACCCACCCCCTGAAAACACACGCGAAAACGGCGTCCCCGCGCGGCCACGAAGCGGTCTCGCCACTTCCCGGGCAGAAACCGAAACGGCCCGGTGTCCGAAGTGGACACCGGGCCGTTTCGTCGTATTGCTCAGCGGCCGCCGTTCTCCCGGGTCCTCGCCCGGACGCTGCGCACCGCGTTGATCAGGAACGCCGTGAAGATGATCCCCGCGAC
Organism: Saccharopolyspora elongata; assembly: GCF_004348985.1. Taxonomy (GTDB): domain Bacteria; phylum Actinomycetota; class Actinomycetes; order Mycobacteriales; family Pseudonocardiaceae; genus Saccharopolyspora; species Saccharopolyspora elongata. Next base: position 321 of record NZ_SMKW01000164.1, read on the forward strand.
TCCCGCTCCGGCACCGCCCAGGGCGATGATCAGGGCCGGGTAGTCCTTCTGCGGGATCACATCCGCGTCCAGCTTCGTCGGCTTCGGCGGCGGCGCCTGCTTGCCCCACTCGGCGGGCACCACGTCGGCCAGCGCCGCGGCCGGGTCGACCATGCCGTAGCCGACGATGTCGTTGCGTCCGTTGATGCCGCCCGGGTTCAGCGCCGTCTCCTTGATCCGGTCCATGATCTGCCCGGCGGTCAGGTTCGGGTACTTCTCCTTGATCAGCACCGCCAGCCCGGCCACGTACGGCGCGGCGAAGCTGGTGCCCTGGATCGGGCCCGGCTGGCCGTCCTCGCCCGTGGCGATCTGGCTGGCCAGCCCTTGGCCGCCGACGCCGGGGTCGAGCGCGATTAGGTTCTCGCCCGGCGCGGCCACGTCAACCCACGGGCCCGGCACGGTGAACTCCGACGGCGCACCCTGCTGGTTCACCGAGGCGACGGTGAGCACGTACTCGTCGAACCAGGCCGGCAGCACCGCGGTCGTCGGGCTGCCGGACGCGTTCTTCTGACAGGCCTCGCCGGTGTTCCCGGCCGCCACGACGACCACGACGCCGCGCTCATACGCGGTCTTGACCGCGTTGTGCAGCCTTTGGTTGCCGTAGTCCAGGTAGTTGCTGGCCTGCGCGATCGACTGGCAGGACGACTGCGAGATGTTGATGACGCTCGCGCCCCGGTCCACCGCGATGTTGATGGCCTGCGCCATCGTGTCGGTGTTGCCGATCGTGGCGTTGTCGGCCTCGCTGACGAACAGCTTGGAAGACTGCCGGATCGACAAGATCGAGGCATCAGGCGCGACGCCGACGTAACCCATCTTGCCGGACGGGTCAGGGCTCGCCGCGATGATGCCCGCCACGATCGTGCCGTGCCCGTCGCAGTCCTTGTCCCCGCCACCGTCCGGAACGCTGCTTCCGCCGTTCTGAACCTTGCCGCGCAACAGCGGATGCGAAGCGTTCACACCGGTGTCGATGACGGCCACTGTCTGCCCGGAACCGCTCAAGCCCTCGTCGTGTGCCCGTTCGAAGCCGAGCACCAGCTGGCTCCACGGCTTCTCCTCGATCACGGAGTTGCCGCTGTTGCCCCGCATGCAGCCCTGCTTCTGCGGATAGTTGAACGACTGCAGCGTGTGACTGGCCAATTGGGACGGATCCAGTCGCGGCGGGCCGACGGTCTGCGCGACCGCAGGTGCCGTCGGACCGCCCAGCGCCAGCGTGCCCGCCGCGGCGAGCAGCGCGAATCCGCGCAGCCCGCCGCGGGAGCGGAAGGTCCTAGAGCGCATCACGCTGCCCCTCAGAAGAAGTTCAGGTTGAGGTCGCGGATCATCATGTAGAGGTCCATGGCGGCCAGTGCCAGCGGCAGCACCAGTGCGATCAGGACGGCTTCCAGGATGTCCACCATGCGGCGCTGCACCGGCGAGAACCGGCGGTTCGGGAACACCACGCCGAAGACGATCGACAGGATGCCGAGCAGCAGCAGCGGCGGGAACACCCAGGCGACGGCCAGCGGCCACTGCGCGACCTGCACGAGCAGTCCGATGGTGACGCCCAGCGACGAGAGCAGACCGCTCAGCAGCAGCGCGATCGCCTGGCTGCCGTTGGCGTAGTTGCGGCCGCGCAGCAGCAGGACCGCCGAGACGACGATGGCGAACACCGCGCCCCAGATGCTGGCCGCGGCAGCGAGGATCGAGCCGAGCGCGGCGACCACACCGCAGCCGATGATCAGGCCGGTCATGTACTGGTGCGCCAGGCCGGTCTGCCGCTCGATCATCCGGTAGTCCGGGAACCCGGTGTCTTCCTTGAGGTCTTCGGCACTGCCCGGCACGTGCGGCAGCGGCAGCTTGGCGAGCTGGATGGTGATGCGCGGCAGCAGCGAGATGCCCGCCAGGCCGACGGCCGCGGCACCCGCGGCGATGCCCGCGGTGGTCGCGGCGTCCACAAGGGTCGCGACGAGGAAGGCGATGGTGCCGAACGCCGCCGCCGTGGCGGCCGCGATGAAGGTGACGATGCCTGCGCCGATCACCATGATCGACACCGCCGCGAAGATCAGCGTCAGCGCACTTGCCAGCAGCAGCCGCGGTTCGAGCGCGTTGCCCGGCACGATGTTGAAGCCGGCGACGAAGGCCATCGGCAGACCGCCGGCGGCGGCGATCACCGTGCCGGTGGTGGAGGCCGCGTAGGCGCGGGTCACGATCGACCCGACGCCGGTCGCGAAGATCGCCACCACGACCGCCGTCACGGCGGCCACGATCTGGTAGACGATCGGCGCGGTGCCCTCCATGGTGGGGTGCAGCAGCCCGGCCGGGCCCGCGAGTCCCAATGCGACGGCCGCGCCGATGAGCGCCAGCGCGCCGGCCGCGTGCCCGATCTTGGCCGCGGTTTCCTTCGTCCACGGCCGGTAGCTACCCGGTTCCGCTTCCGCGAGCGCGTCGACGACGTCGTCGTACAGCGGCGGCGGCGGGTCGTCCGACCGGCGCCGCAACTGCAACATGTCGCCGTCGACGATTCCCTGCGAGGACAGCGTCTGGCTCGGGTCGAGGGGCTGGCTCTCCCCGAGCTTGGCCAGGCACCAGCCGCCGTGCCGGGAACCGCCGTCCGGGGTGATCCCGCGTGCCATGTCCAGCACCATCGGCAACAGATCGGCCACCGCTACGTCGGCGGGAAGCGCCAGGTCGATGCGAGTTGTAGGCGCCACCACCGTCACGCGGCTGAACACCGTGGTACCGGTCGCCACTTGGGCCCCCTACTCCCTGAGGTTGATTGCCTTGCTTCATTTGTGTCGCTGGGCTCGATCCAACCAAGGCCGGTTTTTCTTCCGAAACCGACCCGCCCGGTCGAAGAGCGCCCCTAGTATGGCCACACCGACCGTCGACGGGTGACAGGTTTGGTCGAACTCGTGCCAACTACTTCATATCTGGTTGGTCACGCCCGACTCGCTCCCCGGCGCCGGCGGTGTTGCGGCGATGCAGAATGCTGGCTGCGACACATTCGAGAGCACGTTTGACACGGAAAGGTTGTTGCGTCCGGTGAGCACGCTGCAGTTCAAGCGAACGCCACGCCTGGCCGCTCCCAGGCCACCGGGCGGGGAGGTGCACCTCGAACCACCGCCGGAGATCCCGCGGACGATTCCGGGCAACATCGTCCAGAAGGTCTTGCCGGGCGTCATGATCGTGGCCTCGCTGGGGATGATGGTCTTCATGCTCCAGCGGGCCAAGGACAACCCGATGATGATGATGATGCCGATGATGATGCTCATCTCAACGTTCGGGATGATGGCCGGCGGCGGCAAGGACGGCAGTCAGAAGAAGGCCGAGATGAACGAGGACCGCAAGGACTACCTGCGGTACCTCGGTCAGATGCGGGACCGCGCGCGGGAGGCGGCCGACGAGCAGCGCCTGGCCCGCGAGTGGGTGCACCCCGACCCGCAGACCCTGTGGTCGCTGGCCGCGGGCAGCCGGCGGATGTGGGAGCGCCGTCCCAACGACAACGACTTCTGCCAGGTCCGGGTCGGCCGCGGTTCGCAGCGGCTGGAAACCCGCCTGGTGCCGCCGCAGACCGGCCCCGTCGACGAGCTGGAGCCGATCACCACGCTGGCGCTGCGCCGCTTCGTGCGCGCCCACTCGCTGGTGCCGGAACTCCCGATCGCCACCTCGCTGCGCGGCTTCGCCGCCGTCGGCCTGCAGGGCGACCGGGAACTGGTGCGCGGCCTGGCCCGCGCGATCGTGTGCCAGCTGGCCACCTTCCACACCCCCGACGACGTGATGATCGCGGTCGCCAGCAGCGGCCGTGCGCGCACGGAGTGGGACTGGGTGAAGTGGCTGCCGCACGCGCAGCACCCGACCGAGACCGACGGCATCGGCCAGATGCGGTTGATGGCCGGTTCGCTGGGCGTCATCGAGCAGATGCTCGCCGAGCAGCTGGCCGATCGGCCGCGCTTCCAGCGCAACGCCGCGCCGCCGGACGGCCAGCCGCACATCGTGATCATCATCGACGACGCCGAGATCAGCCGTGAAGAAGCGCTCTACGTCGAGGGCGGCCTGGCCGGCGTCACCATGATCGACCTGTCCGACCTGCTCGGGCAGCTCACCGCGCGCCGCGGCATGCGGATGGTCGTGGAGGAGGACCGCATCGGCGCCCGCGGTGGGTCCGGTGTGGAGTGGTTCGGCAAGCCGGACTCGCTGACCATGGAGGAGGCCACCTCGCTGGCCCGCCAGATGGCCCCGTACCGGGTCGCCGGCGGCTTCTCCGCCTCCGACGCCGACAGCGGCGGCTACGAGCCGCTGACCACGCCGCTGAACTACATCGAGCAGTTGGGGCTGGCCGGTGACGTCGTCACCTTCGACCTCAACGAGGCGTGGCGGCCCCGGTCGCGCGACGACCTGTACCGCGTCGCGATCGGCCCTGGCGAGCAGGGCGAGATCGTGCACCTGGACATCAAGGAAACCGCCTCCGGCGGCATGGGCCCGCACGGGCTGTGCATCGGTTCGACCGGTTCCGGTAAGTCCGAGTTCCTGCGCACCATCGTGCTGGGCCTGATGGCCACCCACTCGTCGTCGATGCTCAACTTCGTGGTCGTCGACTTCAAGGGTGGTGCGACGTTCAACGGCTTCGAGCCCGCGCCGCACGTGTCGGCGTCGATCTCGAACCTGGAGGGCGACGGCTCGCTGATCGACCGCATGCAGGACGCGCTGGCCGGTGAGATGAACCGCCGCCAGGAGATCCTGAACAAGGCGGGCGCGAAGAACGTCTGGGACTACCGGAAGATGGGCGAGGCGGGCGACGAGCGCTGCGCCGAGCCGCTGCCCGCGCTGTTCGTGGTCATCGACGAGTTCTCCGAGCTGCTGTCGCAGCAGCCGGACTTCGCCGAGCTGTTCGTGATGATCGGTCGACTGGGTCGATCGCTGCAGGTCCACCTGCTGCTGGCCTCCCAGCGGCTGGAAGAGGGCAAGCTGCGCGGCCTGGACACGCACCTCTCGTACCGGATCGGTCTGAAGACCTTCAACGCGGCGGACTCCCGCGCGGCGATCGGTGTTCCGGACGCCGCCGACCTGCCCGCCACCGGTGGTCACGGTTACCTGAAGCACCCCAACGGCATGGAGCGGTTCCGCGCCGCGTTCGTGTCCGGCCACCTGCACCAGACCAGCGGCCGCCGCCCGACGCTGAAGGGCGGCGCGGCCCCGGTCACCGGCGACAAGATGCCCCGGGAGTTCATCCCGGACTACATCGAGAAGCCGCCGGAACCGGAGAAGCCGGTCGTCGAGGAGGTCAAGGAGCAGAAGAGCGACCTCGACCCGACGGACTTCCAGATCATCATCGACAAGATTCGCGGGCAGGGCCCGCCGGCGCACGCGGTGTGGCTGCCGCCGCTGGACACACCGCCCACTTTGGACGCCCTGCTGCCGCCGATGCAGCAGACCGACGACCGCGGCTACACGGCCGCGGGCTACTCGGGCAGCGGTCGGCTCCAGGTGCCGGTCGGCCTGATCGACGTCCCGTACCACCAGCGGCAGGACCCGATGGTGGTGGATCTCGGTGGTCAGGGTGGTCACGGCGCGATCGTCGGCGGTGTCGGTGCCGGCAAGTCGAACACGGTGCGCGCGCTGATCGCTTCGATGGCGTTGACGCACACGCCGCAGGAAGTGCAGTTCTACTGCGTCGACCTCGGTGGTGGTTCGATCGGCGCGCTGCGCGGCCTGCCGCACATGGGCGGCTACGGTACGCGGCGCGATCAGGACACCGTCCGGCGGACGATCGCGGAGCTGAAGACGATGCTGGCCGACCGCGAAGGCCGGTTCCAGCAGCACGGCGTCGAGAACATGAACGACTACCGCAACCGGAAGCGGCGCGGTGAGTTCGAGGACGACCCGTTCGGCGACGCGTTCCTGATCATCGACGGGTGGCGGACGTTCCGCGAGGAATTCGAGGCGCTCGAACAGGACGTGCTGGGGCTGGCGGCCAACGGCCTGGCCTTCGGCGTGCACGTGATCGTCACCGCCGCGCGGTGGGCGGAGATCCGCCCGGCGATGAAGGACCTGATGCAGACCCGCATCGAGTTGCGCCTCGGTGACCCGAGCGAGTCGGAGATCGACCGCAAGTTCGCGGTGAAGGTGCCGCCGGGCCGGCCCGGCCGCGGCATGCACGGCACCAAGCTGCACTTCCTGACGGCCCTGCCCCGCGTGGACAGCGAGAAGATCGGTGACCGCGTCGAGGCGGAGATCGAGCAGGTCAAGCGGGACATCGAGGAGGGCAAGGAGGTCCGCGCCCCCCGGATGGGCTGGGAGCTGTACAACGACGACCTCCCCGATGGCGTCGCCGACCTGGTGAACCGGGTCAAGAGCTCGTGGAAGGGGCGTCCGGCGCCGCAGGTTCGCCTGCTGCCCGATCTGCTGCCGTACCAGCAGTTGCCGCGTCCGGAGCAGCAGCCGAACCCGAAGCTGGTGCCGATCGGCATCAACGAGGACGGCCTGCACCCGGTGTACCTGGACTTCAACGCCGAGCCGAACTTCTACGCGTTCGGCGAGCGGGAGTCGGGCAAGACGGCGCTGCTGCGGACCATCATCCGCGGTATCACCGAGCGGTACAGCCCGAAGGAAGCGCTGATCATGCTGGTCGACTACCGGCGCAGCCTGCTCGGTGTCCTGCCGGAGTCGCACAAGCTGGACTACGTGGTCAACGCGGATCAGCTGAAGGGCGATGTCAAGGACATCTGCGGGTCGTTGAAGAAGCGGCTGCCGGGTCCGGATGTCACGCAGGAGCAGTTGCGGAACCGTTCCTGGTGGAAGGGCCCGGAGCTGTTCGTGATCGTCGACGACTACGAGCTGGTGGCGCCGCAGGGCAACAACCCGCTCGCGCCGTTGGCGGAGTTCGTGCCGCAGGCCAACGACGTGGGTCTGCACATCGCGCTGGTGCGCAACTCCGGTGGTGCCAGCCGTGCCCTGTACGAGCCGATCATCGGCAAGATGCGGGAGACGTCGTCGCCGGGTCTGGCGATGAGCGCGAACAAGGACGATGGTCAGCTGGTGGCCAACATCAAGTCGCGGCAGCTGCCGCCTGGCCGGGGCACCCTGGTCAGCCGCAGCCTGCGCGGCGGGCCGCAGATGATCCAGACCGCGTTCCAACAGCCGGAGTGACGATGGGCTAGCGCGACGAACCTCCCCCGCCTCCGGGCGGGGGAGGTTTTTCGTCGGGAAGCGCCGGAGGGCGCGGACCCCGATCACATGTGAGGTGACGGTATGAGCGGATTCATCAAGCCGGTCGGCTGGAGCGAGCGCCTCGCGCGCCGCAAGGCCGACGACGAGCGGTTGCTCCAGGAGGTGAAGGGGCCGGCCGGAACCTGCGGCCGCTGCGCGACTGGGTGCACCACGTGCGCCAGGACATCGGCGCGAACGGCGTCATCACAAAGGTGGAGCTGAAGCCGGACGGCGAAGTGGTCGCGTGGTTCTACGTGGAGCCGGAACCGGAGGAACAGCCGGCGCCGCAGCCCGAAACGCGGCTGCCGAACGTCCCCGTGGTGACGAGCGTCGACGTCCCTGAGATGCCGACGCGCTCCGAGACGCCGACGCGCTCCGAGCCACGCCAGGCCACGGCCGCGCGCGCCCGAAGCCTCCCGACCGAAGCACAGACCTGGTGACAGCGCGCGGTGAGTTCTAGCCGGTGACCGGGCGCGTGGGGTCGGGGGTATCGCGCCCGGTCACCGGGGTGGGCCGGTGCGGGTGGC
>NZ_SMKW01000165.1 GCF_004348985.1 Saccharopolyspora elongata
GTCCCGAGCCGACCGCGGCTGCCCGGCCGCCCCGAACGGATTCCCTTCCTGCTGCTGCGGATCAGTCGTGGTCATCTGCGTACTCCATCAACTATCGGATCTTGTACACAACCCACCTGACACCCCCCATCCGGGCGCAGCCACGGGCTGACATCCACCGCCAACACCAGCCGCCCATCGGTTGCTCGGGGCAACGGAACGCCGGCCAGCGTCGTCCGCAATCGCGCGACGTCGATGCGGCCGCAGTTCATCGCGTCATACAACGCGCCGTGTCCGCGCCGGTGCTCCGGCGCCAACGACAACCCGACCAGCGACCGGACCGGGCCGTCGGTGCACAACACCGCCTCGGCCAGTTCGAACAACGCATCCACCCGCGCGGTCAGACACTCGTAGAACTCCTGGCGGAACCTGACCAACTCCCCGAACGCAGCATCACGATCGGGATCATGCACACTAACCATCGCAGCCCTTGGATCGATCTTTGTTCTGTCGCAAGACGAATGATCAACCAAGGGCTGCCTTCATGACCAATCGGGGTGGGGCCACCAACCCCGAGGTTAAAGATCAAGCTAGAGAGCCTGTTTCCAAACTCGGTTTGCATGGCGGTGCTGGTGGCGGCCCCCCTGCGGGAGTTACAGACGCCGCCTGGCTGCGGGATCCCCGACTTATGTATGCCCAATACACGGCATCGGGGCTGTCCTCGCCAGGCGACGTCTGAGAACCCGCGGCGGTGCGAGTTGCGTAGGTGGGCTAAGCGGCTTCGCCGCTTCAAAGAACAAAGCCCGCGTTACCTCCAAACAGCCCCTCAGGGGTGTCCTGGAGATCTCACCGGAACCAGCGGTCCAGGACCGCTGCCAGCCCGTCCTCGGCGACCGGCCCGGTGACCTCGTCGGCCGCGGCGCGCACGATCTCCGCAGCCTGTCCCATCGCGACGCCGTGCGCCGCCCAGCGCAGCATCTCGATGTCGTTGTCCCCGTCACCGGCGGCGAAGGTGTCCTCGCTCGCGATGCCCAGCTCGGCGCGCAGCTTCTCCAGCGCCGAGCCCTTGGTCACGCCTTCCGGCACCACGGTGACCCACGGCTCGTAGTGGTCCACGGTGTAGGTGCAGTTGGGCAGCCGGACCCCGGTCATCGCCGCGATGAGCTCGGCGGGCTCGTGATCCACCCAGTTCGCGATCAGCCGCGGCACCGGGTGGTCGACGAGTTCGTCCAAGGTGGCCAGCTGCTGCGGTCCGTGCAGCTCGTCCTCGGAGAACTTGCTGGTCACCAGGCTGCCGACGCCGATGTCCTCGCTCGCGAAGATCGCCCCGGGCAGCCGCCTGGTCAGTTCGGCGAGCACCGGCCCCGGTTCGAACGTCTCGATCGACACGGGTTCCCGCGCCGCCACGTCGACCCGCACCGCTCCGTTGGAGCACAACGCGACTCCGCTGGTCAGTTCCAGCTCGTCGAGGATCGGCAGGGTGCCGAGCGTGCTCCGGCCGGTCGACACCACGACCTGGGTGCCCGTTTCGACCACGCGGCGCACCGCGGTCTTGACCGCGGCGGAAATCGCTTGGGTGGCGGGGTCGAGCAGGGTTCCGTCGATGTCGAGGGCGATGAGTCGGGGTTTCCACGCGGCGTCGCTCACCACCGCAGGCTAGCCGTCCACCAGGGCGTTCATGGGTGGCTGGAGGCGCATTTCACGCCTCACCCGGTTTGACCAGACCGGTTTCGTAGGCGAGCACCACGGCCTGCACCCGGTCCCGCACGTCCAATTTGGACAGGATGCGGCCGAGGTGGGTCTTCACGGTGGCCTCGGACAGGAACAGCGTGCTCGCGATCTCGGCGTTCGACAGTCCTTTCGCGACCAGTACCAGCACCTCGCGCTCCCGCTCGGTCAGCACGTCGAGCACCGACGCGTCCCGCAGCTGGCCGCCGCGTTCGCCGAGGAACCGGTCGAGCAGCCGCTTGGTGACGCTGGGCGCGACCACCGCGTCGCCGCTGGCCACCGAGCGCACCGCTGTGACCAGGCTCTCCGGCGGGGCGTCCTTGAGGAGGAATCCGCTGGCTCCGTTGCGCAGGGCGGAAAGCGCGTACTCGTCCAGGTCGAAGGTGGTCATCACCAGGACCTTCGCGCTGTCCGCCGCGACGATCCGGCGGGTCGCCTCGACGCCGTCGAGCACCGGCATCCGGACGTCCATCAGCACCACGTCCGGCCGCAGCCGCTCGGCGAGCTCGATCGCTTCCTGGCCATTGCCTGCCTCGCCGACGACCTCCAGGTCATCCTGCGCGTCGAGCACCATCCGGAAGCCCATGCGCATCAGTTCCTGGTCGTCCACCAGCAGCACCCGCACCATGCCGTACACCCTATCCGAGCTGGGGTTTCGGATTTCTCAGCGACCTTTCTCGGCCGATGCCCCAGGCTGCGCGCCCGGATCGAGCGGCAGCACCGCGTGCACCCGCCAGCCGCCCTCGGGCCGCGGGCCGGCCTCCAGCGTGCCGCCGTAGACCGCGGCGCGTTCCCGCATGCCGATGATCCCGTTGCCGCCCGAGGCCAGCCCGGACGGCTCCTTCCGGATTCCGTCGTCCAGCACCTCGATCTCGATGCGCTGCCCGTCGTTGTCCACCCGGACCGAGGCCGTGGCGCCCGTGCCGCCGTGCTTGACCACGTTGGTCAGCGACTCCTGCACGATCCGGTAGACGCTGAGCCCAATCCTGGTCGGCAGCCCGGTGAAATCGCCGGTCAGCTCCATCGACACGGCGAGCCCGAGCCCGCGCACCCGGTTCACCAGGTCGCTGAGGTCCGCGGCGGTGGGCTGCGGGATGCGGCCGGGGTCTTGCTCGTCGCTGTCGCGCAGGACGCCGAGCAGGCTCCGCAGTTCGCCGAGGGCCTCGCGGCCGGTGCTGCCGATCGCCTGCAACGCGCGCTCGGCGAGATCCGGGTTGCTGCGCAGGGCGTATCCGGCGCCGTCGGCCTGCGTCACCATCACGCTGACCGAATGCGCCAGCACGTCGTGGATTTCCCGGGCGATCCGGTTGCGCTCCTCGGCGACCGCGATGCGGGCCTGCTGATCGCGTTCGACCTCCAGGTTGCGCAGCCGTCTCTCCACCTCGGCGTGGTACGCGCGGCGGGCGCCGATGAACTCGCCCAGCACCCAGCAGAAACCCGCCAGCATGACGAAGAAGAGCACCTGGACGAAGATCAGCTCGGCCAGGTTTCCTTCCCGCTGGCCGCCGGTGAACAGCCGCGCCAGGTAGAAAGCGCCGGTCAGCGCGGTGTAGAGAGCCGCGATCCGGCGTCCCTCGCAGGCGACCAGGGTGTAGATCATCATGCACGGCGCGATGAGGGCCACGGTCGAGCCCGGGCCGGTGTTGACGACCGACATGATCGCCATGCCGAGCAGCGCGACGTACGCCGACCGCACCGGCCAGATGCGCCGCACCGCCAGCGGCACGGTCAGCAGCACCCCGGCCACGACGTACAGCCAGGCGGGCATGCCGATCGAGGGCTTGCCCTCGACGTCGAGCTCTCCCAGGTGCACGAGCAGCATGAAGGTGGCGATCCCGCTGTCGCCGACCAACGGGCGCGCCCGCAACCAGAGGCTCAGTTTCCGCACTTAGCGAGGTTATGCGCCGCATACGTGGTCCGGCGTCATCCCACGGGCTCGACCCGGGTCAGCCTCAGGTCGCACCCGCGTGGAGACGTCCGGGTGTGCCTAGGCACGGGCGGGGATCCGGTCGTGGCCTGCTGGGCCGGTCCGTGATCGCGCGCACTTGGTCCGGTTCGGTGTGGGTGCGTGGCAGGATGTAGCGCGCAGCGAGTCGCACGATCGGGAAGGTCGGACTTGAGTACGGCAACCGAGCAGCAGCACTGGCCTGGCCCGTTATCCGCGGCGGTCGCCCGGCTGTGCACCGGGTTGCAGCCGCAGGTGTCCGAGCGGACCGCGGCCGGCTTCGCAGAGGTGCTGCGCAGGCTCTCCGCGCCGCTGCAGGTGGCCGTCGCGGGCCGGATCAAGTCCGGCAAGTCCACGCTGGTCAACGCGCTGATCGGGCGCCGGGTCGCGCCCACCGACGTGGGCGAGTGCACCCGGCTGGTCACCCGCTTCCAGTACGGCACCGTGGACCGCGTCGAGGTCGTCTTCCACGACGGCAACAAGCAGGCCGTGCCCTTCGACGCCGACGGCGGCATCCCGGCCGACCTGGGCGTGGACATCGACGAGGTCTCGCATCTGGAGGCCTACCTGACCAACGCGGTGCTGCGCGACCTGACGGTGATCGACACCCCCGGGCTCGGTTCGCTGGACGCCGCGTCCGTGGCGCGCACCGAAGAACTGCTGGGCACCCGCAAGGACGACGCCGACGACGCCGCCGACTCCGATCTCGATCCGGTTTCGCGCAACGCGGTCGCGGGCGCCGAGGCCGTCCTCTATGTGGTGACGCAGGGCGTCCGGGCCGACGACGAGCAGGCCCTGGCCGCGTTCACCGCCGCCACCGCCAGCCGCGAGGCCGGGCCGGTCAACGCGATCGCGGTGCTGAACAAGGCCGACACCATCGAGCCGAGCTCGGTCGAGGACTCGGGCGGCGAGGTGTGGAAGGCCGCGTCGCTGCTCGCGGAGAAGCAGGCCGAGCTGCTCAAGCCCAAGGTCGCCGACGTGCTGCCGGTGATCGGCCTGCTCGCGGAGACCGCCGAATCCGGCGAGTTCACCGCCGCCGATGCGGAGGCGCTGCGCGGCCTCGCCCAGCTGGACGAGGCGACCCGCGAAACCCTGCTGCTGTCCGCGGACCTGTTCACCAGCTGGGAGTGCGACGTGCCGGCCGGCACCCGCAACCGGTTGCTGGAGCGGATGGACCTCTTCGGGATCCGGAGCGCGCTGGAGGCGATCGACGCCGACCCGGAGATCACCGCGGGCGCGTTGCGGCGTCGATTGCTGGATTCCTCCGGGCTGGCTTCGGTGCTGAACCGGCTGGACACGGTGTTCCGGGCGCGGGCCGACGGGATCAAGGCCGCGGCAGCGCTGGCCTCGGTGACCGCGCTCGCGCACGCCTCCGGCGACCAGGGCGAGCGGCAGCGGGTGCACGACGCGATCGAGGTGCTGCTGGCCAAACCGGAGGCGCACCAACTCCGGGTGCTGGAGTCGTTGACGCTGGTCGCGGCCGGTGCGGTGGCGATGCCTGCGGACCTGGCCGAGGAAGTGATGCGGGTCGGCAGCAGCAACGACGTCGGCGAGCAGCTCGGCCTGCCCGGTCGGCCCCGCAACGAGCTGACCGACTACGCGCTGGAGCGGGCGAACTGGTGGCGCTCGTTCTCGTCGTTCGGCGCCACGCCCGCGCAGAGCCGCATCGCGCACGTGGTGCACCGGGCGTACTTCCTGATCTGGCAGCAGTTGCGGTCCGGGTGATGGCGATGCGTGGCTGGCGACGCAAGAATTCACCTGAAAGTGGAACCGGTGGTGTTCCCGACGCGTCCGATCCGGACGAGGGCACGGCAGTTGCCCCGGACGCCGACGCAGAGGTGGGAACCGACATGACCGCCGTGACCAGCGATGTCGTCATGGATCAGCTGGATCGAGCGCTGACCGAGCGGGCGACGCTGATCCAGCTGTGCATGTACGCGATGGACCGGGCGCGCAGCGCGGGAGTGGTGGAGCGGCTGTCCGAGGGGCTCAGCGGCATCGGCGTTTCGGCGCTGCGGCCGGACGGCACCCGCTTCGACCCGGCGCACCACGAGGCCGGTGGCATCACGCCCACCGACGACCCGGCCCTGGACGGCGTGATCGCCGAGACCGAGGTGCTGGGCTTCGCCGATCGGGACCGCGTGCTGCGAGCCCCGGTGGTGACCGTTTACCAGCTGCGGCAGCAGTGACAGCCGCGGAAGCCGCGACGTTTTCGCGCGAAACCGCCGCCTCTCGTGAGGGGAGTCCGCCGGTTTCGCGCGAAAACGGCGGACCGGCCGAGGGCGACCACGTCGGTGTTCGAGAGGAGCGAGGCGCATGACTGCACCGGGCGTCGCGGTCACCGTGGGCCTGCCGCAGCAGGTCAAGCAGGCCAGGGAGAAGCTGCAGGCGTTCCTGCGGGAGGCCGACCCGACCGCCGCGGAGTGGGTCGAGCAGGTTCGGCGCGGCCGCCAGAAGACGCCCAGCGTCGTGGTGGTCGGGGAGACCAACCGGGGCAAGAGCTCGCTGGTCAACGCCCTGCTGGAGCACCCGGGACTGTCCCCTGTGGACGCCCAGGTGGCCACCGCCACGTACCTGGAGTTCACCCACGGCGAGCAGTGGGCTGCGCACGCCTGCTACCCCGGCCAGCAGGAGCCGGTGCCGTTCGACCTGGCGGAGCTGCCGAACTGGGCCAGCGCGGGCCGCGAACTGCCCGAAGGCCAGCTGCCGCCGCGCTACGTGCAGATCACCGCGCCGCTCGAGGCGCTGGCCAGGGTGACAGTGGTGGACACCCCGGGGGTCGGCGGGCTGGACGCCCTGCACGGCGAGCTCGCGATGGAGGCGGCGGCCTCGGCGACGGCGCTGCTGTTCGTCGTCGACGCGTCGGCCCCGTTCACCCGGGGCGAGCTGGAATTCCTGCAGAAGGTCGCCGAGCGCGTCGAGACCGTCGTGTTCGCGCTGGCCAAGACCGATCAGCACCGCGGCTGGCGGCAGGTCCTGGAAGCGGACCGGAAGCTGCTGGCGGAGCACGCGCCGCGGTTCGCCGAAATGCCGATCTTCCCGGTGTCCGCCCGGATGCAGGAGCTGGCCGAGAAGGCGCCCAGCGAGCAGGCCGCGGACATGCTGCGTGAGAAGTCCGGCATCGTCGAGCTGCGCACCGAGCTGGAGCGGCTGATCGGCGGGCGGGCCGCGATGCTCGGCGAGGCCAACACGATGCGGGCACTGTCCACTGTGCTCGGTGAGCTGGTCGCGAAGCTGTCGGCGGAGAAGCGCGCGCTGACCGTCGGCGAGGACGAGGCGGAGTCGCTGCGCGCGCGGCGCGACGAGCTGTCCACCGCGCGGCGGTCGTCGACGCGCGGGTGGCAGGTGAAGCTGCGCGGCGAGATCCAGCGGACCCGCGTCGAGACCAGCCACGAGGTGGCCCGCCAGGTGCGGGAGGTGCAGAACTGGTTCCGCCGGGCCATCGACAGCGCCGACCGCAACCAGTTGGCCGAGCTGCCCCGCCACGTCGACGCGGCGTTGCAGATGGCGTCGACCCGGGTGGCGGCGACGCTGTCGGCGCGGCTGGCCGCGGTCGCCGAGCAGTCTTTGAAGGAGCTGTTCTCCGCCGAGGAGCTCGACGTGATCCGCTCGCAGTTCGCGCGCGGAGCGCAGGCGCCGATCGCGTTGCGCCCGCCGGACAAGCGGCCGCCGACCGCGGAGGACAAGCTCCTGGTGTTCATGGGCGTCTCCGGTGGGCTCGGCGTCGGCCGGGCGGCCGCGATGCCGCTGGCGGGCCTGGGCATCGCGGCGCTGAACCCGGTGGTGCTGCCGGTGACGATCGTGCTCGGGCTCGGGGCCGGTTGGTGGATGGCGCGGACCCGCAAGCACGCGGCGGACAAGCAGCACCTGAAGCAGTGGCTGACCGAGGCCATCGCGGATGCCCGCTCGGCGTTGGACCAGCTCGTGGCGGAGCAGCTGATCGAGGCGGAGCAGCAGCTGTCGCTGGCTCTGGACGACGCCCTGACCAGGCGGATCGAGGCCATCGAGGGCGAGCTGCGGGAGGTGGACAAGGCGCTGAAGATGGACGCCGCGGAGCGCAGCCGGCAGCTGCAGACGGTCAACCGGCGCCTCACCGAGGCGACTGCCGGGCGGGAACGCGCCGAGAACCTCCTGGGCAGCATCCGGAACCTCCGCGACACCGCCTCCTGAGCCTGGGCCGTGGCGCTGCCTGCGGAGACCGCTCAAGTGACCTGAACGCACAACCGAGCCTGAAACGTCGTTGCGGTGCCGGTGACCGGGCGCGTGGGGTCGGGGGTATCGCGCCCGGTCACCGGGGTGGGCCGGTGCGGGTGCTGTCTCTTATATACATCTGACGCTGCCTA
>NZ_SMKW01000166.1 GCF_004348985.1 Saccharopolyspora elongata
TAAGCGACAGGGTGGAGGGGGAAGGTCAGAACTCGATGAGGACCTTGCCGGAAGCAGCGGAGTCCTTCGCCGTCGCGAATGCCTCCACCGCCTCGGTCGCGGGGAGCACGTGCGTGATGACCTGGGAGATCGAGGGGTGGGCCGCGAGCATGTCGACGGCCTCGTCGATCTCCGTCGAGAAGCGGAACGTGCCGCGCAGCTGGACTTCCTTCGACACGAGCGGCGCGAGGTTCACCCCGATCGCGGTGTCGGCGAGCATGCCGACCTGGACGACGACGCCTGCGCGGGCCGCCGACGCAACCGCTTGCGTTAGCGACGCGGGCGCACCCGAGCACTCGAACACGACGGGGTAGGAGGTCGTCGGGACGTCGTCGCGTCCGATGAGGAACGTCTCGTGGGCGCCGAGCGCGCGGGCTCGTTCGAGGGCGGATTCCTGGATGTCCCCGACGGCCACGTGTTCGACGCCGCGCGCGGCGAGCGCCGCGACGATCAGCAGGCCGACGGGGCCGGCGCCGAGCACGAGCGCGCGATCACCGAAGTCGCTGTTGGCGATCGTGAGCGCGTGCAGCGCGACGCCGAGAGGCTCAGCGAGCGCGGCGTCCCGCAGTGACAGGCCTTCCGGCAGCCTGCGGAGCATGGGCTTTTCGACGAGCACGTACTCCGCGGCGGCGCCCTGTCGGTGCGGGAAGTCCGCGGCGCTGCCGAGGTAATCGCCGCCGGGCCACAGGTGCGGCCGGTCCGCGATGCCGTCCACCGGGGTGCCGTACCGCGCGGGGTGCACGGTCACCGGCGTGCCCTTCGCCCACTCGCCACTCGGATCGGCTTCGACGATCGCGGAGAACTCGTGACCGGGTGCGAAGGGCTCGCGGACCAGGTTCTCCCCGTTCTTGCCGTGGAAGTAGTAGTGCAGGTCCGAACCGCAGATGCCGACGTACCGCACGCGCAGCAGCACCTCGCCGTCGGCGGGTTCGGGGACGGCGACGTCCTCGAGGCGCATGTCCTCGGCGCCGTGGATGAACAGGCCTTTCATCGATGATCAGCTCCAGGAGGTCGGCGGGGGAGGCTCAGCGGGAGGCGGCGACGTCGGCTGCCGCAGCGCGCGCACCGTCGCGGATGATGAGGGTGAGCAGGTCGGCGACCCTGGCGGTGAAGGCATCCTGCTCGGCGAGGGCGTCCGGGAAGAATCCGCCGTTCATGATCCGGCGCACGTGGTCGGGAACGGTCACAGCGCCGTCGACGGCGGCGGCGAGCCGGTCGCGGGCGGGTTCGACGATGCGCTCGGCGAGCGGATCCGGGGTGAAGCCCGTCGGCGGGGCGACGCACGCGATCCACGCGGCGGTGCACAGCGCGAGGTGGTGCGGCATGTCGCCGCGCCGGAGGTGGAGCAGCGCCGCGTCGGGGATGCGCTGGAGGAGCTTGACGGATCCGTCGGTGCCCACCTGGGTGGTCCCATGCCCGATGAGCGGGTTGCGCCACCGGGCGTCCAATTCGGACACGTACGCGTCAGCGTCGAATCCGGTGGGCGGGGTGAACGTTGGAAGGTAGTCGTCGGTGATCTCGTTCAGGACCGCCTCGCGCACGAAGTCCTGTCCCCACGCCACGTCGATCGTCGGCGCGCCGGAGAGGATTCCGAGGTAGGCGATGAGCGAGTGCGATCCGTTGAGCAGGCGCAGCTTGACCATCTCGTACGCCTCGAGCTCGTTCGAGAACGTCGCGCCGGCCAGATCCCAGGCGGGACGGCCGCCCGCGAAGTCGTCCTCGAGAACCCACATGGTGAAGTCCTCGGCGGGGACCGGACACAGGTCCTTGACGCCGAGCAGATCCGCGACGAGACGTGAGTGCTCGTCGGTCGTCTTCGGCACGATGCGGTCGACCATCGCGTTCGGGAACGACACCGACGAGGACACGAAGGACAGCACGTCGTCGCTCACGCCTGCCGCCTGCAGGAACTCCTCGACCACGGCGCGCGTGACGTCACCGGAGGACTGGAGGTTGTCGCAGGAAAGGACGGCGAACGGCTCACCCGAGGCGGCGCGCTTCTCGAGACCGCGGGCGATCATGCCCACCGCGGTGCGCGGCGTCGAGCCTGCCGGCAGGTCCGCGGCGACGTCGGGGTCGTCGAGCGCCAGCCTGCCGGTCGCGGGGTCGCGCGTGTAGCCGACCTCGGAGACGGTGAGTGTGACGATGCGGTGCGCCGGATCCGCGATCGCGTCCACGACCGCGGCGGGGTCCTGGGCAGCTACGCCGGTGTTGCGGTGGACATCGACCACGCCCGCCTCGACGCCGTGTTCGGAGAGCTGGAGGATCGAGTAGACGTTGTCCTGGGCTCGCATCGGAGCTACGACCCGCTCCGACGAGTGCGCGAAGCCGCGGATGCCCCAGTCGCCACCGGCGGCGGCCATCGCCTGCGCAGTGTAGACCGCGCCGTGCGCGCGATGGAAGTTGCCGAGGCCGAGGTGGACGATTCCCGTCCGGTCCGGGGCGGACGCTCCGAGGAGCGATCCTGCGGGCACGCTCTTCCGGCCCAGTGGCTGTGTCATGACGTCTTTGTCCTTCCACGACGTACAAGCTGTGGTCCAGCACTACCGCGCATTGCGTTTCACATTGCGAACCGACCGTTTTGTATGTTGGACCATAAGCTAGACTCGCGTTGAGCGCGATGCAATATCGACCGGGACGACAATGGAGCCATGGAGACCGAACCCACATCGGAGACGCCGCCCGTCACGAGCCTCGACCGCGCACTCGTCGTGCTCGAGACGGTTGCGACAGCGGGCCCCGAGGGACTCGCGCTCGGCGAGATCGCGGCACGCACGGGAATCAACAAGGGGTCGGTCCACCGGCTGCTCCGTGGCCTCGCGCACCGCGAATACGTGGCGCGCGACGGCGAAGACCGCAACTACGTCCTCGGCGAGGCGCTCAGGCGGATCGTGCGGACCTTCGGTGCGGACGACAACCTGCCGCTGCTGTTCCGGCCGCTGCTGCTCGAGCTGTCGCGCCGGACGGAGGAACTCGTCCACCTCGGCGTGCTCGACGGACGCCGCGTCGTCTATCTCGACAAGATCGAACCGGAGCGCTCCGTCCGCGTGTGGTCGCGTGTCGGTCGACGCGCGCATATCGCGAGCACGGCACTCGGACGCGCGCTCATCGCCGCGGCTCCCCCGAACGATTCACTCCTGACCAGCTACGCCGAGGAAGCCGACCCCGACCACGCGCACCCCACGCTCGGCGACCGGTTCCGCGACGCGGTCGACGCCGCGCGCACGCACGGATGGGCGATCGAGAACGAGGAGAACGAAGCCGGGATCGCCTGCGTCGGCATCGCCCTCACGTCCACGACCGCGCAGGACGTCGCGATCAGCGTCACCGGCCCCGCCGAGCGCATGACCACCGACCGCCTCGCCGAGATCGGCGCCCTGCTCCGCGAACTCGCCGCCGACCTCGCCCCGGAGGAGTACACCCTCACGCCGACAGCGGGGTGACCGAGCGCGGGACGCCTCGCGGCCTCAACGGCCGCCTGTCGTATCGAGCCGTACGGTTGAGTACTGGGATCGATCCAGGGCACCGGCCTGCGCCAACGGTGGCGTCGACATGTCCGACCACCGGTGGCCACCGACG
The DNA here is from genome assembly GCF_004348985.1 of Saccharopolyspora elongata. Lineage (GTDB taxonomy): Bacteria > Actinomycetota > Actinomycetes > Mycobacteriales > Pseudonocardiaceae > Saccharopolyspora > Saccharopolyspora elongata. Next base: position 3,619 of record NZ_SMKW01000166.1, read on the forward strand.
TTGAGCCGCCGTCCTCGATCCGTTCTCCTTCGTGATCGCGATCGCTCTCACCAGCTCCCCGAGCTGGTCACCATCACTGGACCGCGGTCATCAACAAAGGCGCGCGGTGGCGCCACGTCCTCTCACCAGCTCCACGAGCTGGTCACCATCGCGGGCGTGATGATCCGTTCGCTAACCGGGTGCGGGCGTTGGAGCTCTCACCAGCTCCATGAGCTGGTCACCATCACAGGGTTCGCTGATCCTTGGTGGTTACCGGTGGCGGGTACCTCTCACCAGCTCCGAAAGCTGGTCACCATCACGGGTTGACCTGCGTCAACTGCCGCGACGCGGGGTCAACGCTCTCACCAGCTCCACGGGCTGGTCACCATCACGGGGCGCGGAACTGGGTCTTCCACTCAGCCGGAACCACCTCTCAACAGATCTACGAGTTGGTCGCCACCACAGGCACCAGTAGGTGTGAGCATCGACGTTAAGATCAGAGCCCGCCGGTCGCTATCTTGGGAAGTGCCCCAACAAAACGTGGCGGCTCCGCAGCAAGGTGTTCCATGCGGAATGCGGGGTCTTTGTCGGTGGGTAGGGCGGTCTTCGAGCCGCACGTGGCCGGATCACCGAGGGTCCTGACCCGATCCCCAGTGTTCGGCATCGAGCCGGTATGCCTCCTCCCGCAACAGGTCACCGTCTTCATCGTGCGGCACCACCGGGACGCTGTCCGCGCAGCTGACGTTGTGACCAGGCATGTTGTTCACAGCCGTGCACAGCACTGGCACGTCCTCAGCCTCTTCAGGAATCCCCGGCGTCGAGCAGTCTTCGCCCGTGCTCCACCGCAACGCACCACTGTCCGTCGAAGGCCGCCGACGTTTGGTCGAACGATGTCGTACACGGCCGATCGCGCACGTCGCCGAAGAGATGGGTATCTCCTGGGCGCATCAAAGTGGGTCAACCGATGGCGCAGACACGGCGAGGTCGGCTTGCTGGTCGGATCCTCAGCACCACGCCATCAGCCGATCAGCACGCCACCGGAAGTCGTCGAGAAGATCGAAACGATGCGGCGGGAACACAAATGGTCCACAGCACGTATCACGTTCGAACTCGACGAAGTCGGCACGAGGATCAGTCGTCGCAACGTGTCCCGGATACTCGCGCAGCTCGGCCTGAACCGCCGCCGGTTCATCGACCCCGACGGTGACTCGAATCGAAAGCCGCAGACGATCGTCGCGAAACGGCCCGGGCACATGATGATCCACGTCAACGTCAAGAAAGTCGGGCGAATCCCCGACGGTGGTGAATGGCGCACCCACGGCCGCGACTCCGACCAAGCAGCAGCCGCAGCACGTTCCAAGACCACCAACGGAAACGCGGCTACGTGCACCTGCACTCCGCCGTCGATGGGTTCACCCGGATGGCCTTTACCGAGATCAACAGCACGAAACACAAGCTCTTCAGCTTCGCTCGCGGACGCATCGTCGCCATCCCGTTGCTGACCAGGGACGTTGTCCGACACCGTGCACGACGCTGTCGACACAGCACCATCGTCGCCGGCCACGCCAATGGCCGTCTGCACTTCAGTGTTGGACGGGGTCCCTGCCGAAGAGATCGCCTGCAGTAGACCCGGGCCGACCTCCGCCCAGCCGATCAGCAGCAACGGACCCACCGCATCGAAGGCGGCCTTCCGAACTGGCCAGCGCAGATCGGCTCGGCCACGTTCAACGCGAGCGTCACCAGCGACGCGAACAGCAGCAGCCGCCGCGCCGGGCGTAGCTGCTCCGGCGGCGCACCGCGCAGGCCGAGGTACCGCGTACCCAGCAGCAACCCAAGCACCGACAGATCGACCGCCGGAGCCACCAGCGGCGCCACGTACATCGGCACCCCCAGCCGCAACGCAAGGCTCAGGACGTTGCCGAACCCGAACAGGAAGGTCAACGCGATGACTGAACCCATGATCACGGTCACCACCCGCTCCACTGGATCCCGGGAAGCCCGCATCAGCTCCTCCACCTAGGCTCGGACCACTGAAGACAGCCGGGGATGACCAGCCATCCACAGGAGACCAGTGGCCAGAGGCGGGACCTTCTGCATGGCTCCCTGCCGAGGACCCAGACCTGCGACCGCACGACTTCGTCGGGCCACGCCGAGAGCATTCCAAGTACACCGCGAATGGAGCTCGCTCTTTCGATCCGGCCTCACCTCCCTTTTCACCGCGCTTCGCGCGACGCTCCATGGCGAGCGGGACCTCAACCCGAATCAGCAGGTCACGAGGCCCGGCAACTGGTGTGATTGCTGCGTGTGTCGCACCTCAGGCTCGAACGCACACTGGACACTGCCTTCAGCTACGGCTCGTACCGGAGCCACTACGCGGTAACCACAGCACGGCCCGCTCGAAAAAGGTGGGGATTTGGTGCAAGTCTCGGACACAGAATTACCCCATAGTAAGGGGTCTTGTCGCTGGTCAGGCTCGGTCGGATGTCACGACCGAGCCTGACTTGTTGTAGACGATGATCAGATTGTGCTCTCGCAGGAGCCTGGCAGTCTCTTCGGGTTGACCATCGCAGGCGAGGACCGAGTTGGGGAGCTCGGATGCGACCTCCGCGAGCAAGTGGTCTTCGCGGACATAAACACTCTTGGGCTGATCCGGTGTGCGCTGCTGGCTGCTGGTGTGTCCATGACGGCACCGGTAACCGGGACGCCGGTTCACCCAGTGCGCATCCATACGGCGATGACAGATCCCGCACCGCAGGAGACCCGCGAACCGGTACGTACGGGTCGTACCGTCACCGGCCGGCCGCGCGGACCGGATGGCCTGCACCGCCACGAAGTCAGCTTCGCTGACCAACGCCGGATGCGTGGCCCGTGTCGAGATCACCCACTCCTGTGGCGTGCTCCATAAATGCAGCTGCGAGTCCTCATCATTCGTGGCGCGGCGGGCCTGCTGGCGATTCCACACCTGGCGACCGGTGTAACGCGGGTTGGCCAGGATCGACGCCACCGTCGGCACCGTCCATGCCTGGCCGGCACGGTGCGGACTCCGGTCCCGGTCAACTCCCGACGGACAAGGCACATGTTGATCATTGAGAGACCGAGCAATGCCCGAGATACTCCTGCCCTCCCCACGTTGCGCGAACATCCAACGCACATACGGTGCCGTAGCAGGATCAGGTTCCAATCGCTGCATCCGCCGCCCCCCACCGTGCGTGCGCCTGATTCGGGTGCGGGCCAGCATCGACAAGCCGGTACCCATACGGCGGCCGACCACCAAGATAACGCCCCTGATCACGAACCTGAGTACACATCGCCGCCAGCACCCGATGCCGAGCCCGAAGAACCTCCCGCTGAGACTGGGCACCAAGCATGGTCATCAGCGCTTGGTGATGGGGATTGTCGGCCTGGAAGGGCCCGCCAGCCTCCGGGAACCACACCTGCACTCCGTGACGCTCAAAAAGCGGCAACATACGGGCAAACTGAGTGTCGCTGAAGGCACGCTCATACTCACCGACCACGATCGCATCGAAACCGCGATCCGGATCGCCGAGCGCCGCCAACAGAGCTGCGGCTCGCGGACGCCCCGCCCACGGCAAGCGACGGGAACATCCAGCGTCGAAGAACTCCGCCACAATGACACCGTGCCCGGCGATGGTGTGCTCTGCCGCCTCCCGTTGCCAGGAAGCCGAGGTCACGCGGTGCTGGTGGCGGCGTGTGGAAGTACGACCATAGAAAGCGAACCGAACCCCGCTACCGTCACGACCGGGCGCACGCCCCGCCGTTCGGCGACGGGCGTGCTCGACCCAGGCGCCAAGCACATCCTCACCGTGCTGGAGATGTGTAGTCGTCATGCTGATCACTTCCCACCTATGAGACCTTCTCCAGGGAGACGAGACGAGCAGTGAACAGTGACGGCCATACACGCTACTGCCACCCATTCAGCCCATCCACGACCAAATCTCGGGTGGGGAGACCCCTCTTTGTCAGGATGAGATGAGACACCTGGTGTGAGTGCCGGGTGCCGGAGCGAGGGCGGGATCGGAGATCCTGATAGACGTGTCCACTTCATCCGACAGGCCCGGCAAGCCGGCTCAGCAGCCT
>NZ_SMKW01000167.1 GCF_004348985.1 Saccharopolyspora elongata
ATCGAACACGACTACCGCGAACTCAAACACGCCCTCGGCCTGGATCACTTCGAAGGACGCTCCTACACCGGCTGGCACCGACACGTCACCCTCACCGTCCTCGCTCAAGCCTTCTGCACCCTGCTCCACCTGGACCCAAAAGCGGATGCGCCGGCCTGACCATCTACGCCGTTCTCCGCGAACTGCAACGACTCCTCGTCGTCATGGCCGGCGCATGCCACATCTGCAAGGACCCCTTCAACAACACGAGTTAACAAAGCACTACTAGGTGGCTGGTGTCGAACGGGTGTGTCGAGGGCTTGGGCAGGCCGGGATCGCGTGGCCGCGGTCGCCGCAACGGTGACGGGCTGGCTGCCCGGTCTACCCCTCAACTCGCAGGCTGAGGCCCGGAAGCGGTGCGCTGGACAACTGTGCGACTGTGCGGAACCGGCCGGGATCACTCACCCGGTGGCGACCGCCCGTCCACCGGCTCCGTAGGCCGCCCCGAGCACGGCCAACCGGGCCAGGTTGACCGCAGCGGCCAGCAGACCGAAGTCGGCGGCCACCTTCACCTGTCCGCGCACCCGAGCGCGGCGCCCACCGTGACGCCGCCGCATCACGTGCCCGATCTTGCGTTCCACCTTCGGGCGGGTGGCCCGGTAGTCGGCTTTCCAGACCGGATCAGCCTGCCGGGCACGCCCGGCGGCCAAATGCGCCTCATACGGGCTGATGCGGATCGTCCGCCCGCTTTCGCGCGGGTGCACGCCCTGCGCAACGGGCAGTCCGCGCACGCGGCACCGAACTCGGCGGTCCCGGCGTGGCGGCCACCGTGCGTGCGGATGCCCGCGACGACACCGGCTTGGCAGGTCACCGTCTGCGCCTGCAGGTCGATGGTGAAGCTGTCCTTGCCGTAATGGCCGGTCACCCGCGCCGGTGGCTGCACCTTGAGTCCGTTATGGACACCGCTGTTGTCCAGCCGCGCCAACAATTTCCCCCGCGCCGTAGGCCGCATCTCCATACACAGCAGGACGATCTTCGGCTTCGGTCGGCAGGATGTCCGCCAGAAGCTCCTCAGCGACCTCGGCGTCACCACTGTTACCAGGTGTCACCACCGTCGCGGTAATGATCTCGGAATCCGGATCGACCGCGACATGCCGCTTGTAGCCATCAAAACCACGGGCCGCCGTCTTGTGGCCGTGGCGGGCTTCGGGATCGACGGTCGAGATGACCCGGTCGGCCGCCACCTTGCGGGCGATTCGCAATGCCCCGTCGCCTTCGTCAGTCAGGTCCTGGCCCAGCACCGTGGCCAGCAGACGCGCGGCCTTGTCCACTCCTTCGGCAAGTTCCACGCCGTCCAGCAGAGTAAGCATCGCGAACCCGTCCCGGGCCCGGGAATCGATCAATTCGTCGCGGGCGGCCGCATCGTCCCAGTCGATCTGCGGTTTCCCCACGCTCGCATAGTCGTCCCCAGACGTGACCACCGCACGCAACCGAGCGGCCAGTTCACCATCAGCGACGGCCAGCAGACCGCGGATCGCAGAGCGGACCAGGGTGATGGTGTCCATCGTCGCGACCGCGTCATAGAGCGGGGGCGAGTCCAGCACCCGCTTGCGGCCCACTAACCCGGCCGCCTTCGCCGAGGAGACGAAGGGCCGGACGCTCGAAGAGGCTTCCCCGTGACCGGCCCGCTGCGCGTGGTCCTGCTCGGCACCGCGGCCGGACCACACCCGGCGCCGGGCAGGGCTGCTCGAACGCGGTCGCCGTCGGCGGGCGAGTGTATCTGGTCGAGGCGGGCTACGGGACGCTCGGCAAGTACCTCGCCGCCGGACTGTCCCTGCGCGATCTCGCCGCGGTGTTCGTGACTCACCTGCATTCCGACCACGTCGCCGAGCTGTTCACCCTCTTCCTGCTCGGCTGGGGCCCCGCCAACCAAGGCATCGTCGATCCCGTCCTGGTCTACGGCCCCGGCCCGGACCCGGCCGAATCCGGTCCGCCCGCAGCGGGCACAGCGGCACTGGCAGCGGGTAACCTGGCTGCGTTCGGGCAGGACATCGCGGTACGGCAGCGGACCAGCGAGCGCCCGCCGCTGGCCAGCCTGATCGAGGCTGCCGACCTCGAGGCGGCACCGGGCGCCACGACGTTGTCAGCCTCACCGGGTGAAGGAGCTGAGCTGTGCCCGAAATCGCGATCGTCGGCGGCGGAATCGGCGGATTGGCCGCCGCTGTCGCCTTGCGGAAAGCCGGGTTCTCCCCGGTGGTGCACGAACAAGCCGCGGGCTTCGGCCGCGTCGGCGCCGACATCAACCTCACCCCGAACGCCGTCCGCGCCCTCGACGGCCTCGGCGTTGGCGACGAGCTGCGCGAAACCGCGGCGCGGCCGAAATACCGGATCAGTCGCACCTGGGACACCGGAGAGGAGACTTCCCGGCTGCCGATGGGTGACGAGGCCGAACGTCGCTACGGTTCGCCCCAGCTGACCATGCACCGCGCGGACCTGCTGTCCGCATTGGAACGAGCGCTGCCCGACGACGTGGTCCACTTGGGACACAAGCTGACCGGACTGTCCACAACAGACCGAGTCGAACTGGACTTCGCTTCGGCCACCGCTTCCGCCGACGTCGTCGTGGGCGCGGACGGAATCCACTCGGCCGTGCGCACCGCGACCCGGAGTTCACCGGCGTGGTCGCGTACCGCGCAGTGCTGCCCGCGGGCTCGGTGGAGGTGCCGAACCTCGACTGCTTCACCAAATGGTGGGGCCCGGCCCCGGACACGCAGCTGGTGACCTTCCCGCTCAACCGCGGCAACGAGGTGTTCGTCTTCGCCACGACCCGCCAAAGCCATTGGCGGCACGAATCGTGGACGACTCCGGGCGACGTGGCTGAACTGCGCGAGGCGTACCGCGGCTTCCACCCCGAGGCCCGCGCGCTGCTGGACGCGTGCGATTCGGTGCTGCAGTCGGCGCTGTACGTACGCGACCCGCTGCCGACGTGGTCGTCCGGCCCGGTGACCTTGCTGGGCGACGCGTGTACCCGATGATGCCGTTCATGGCGGTTCTTCCGCAGCTGAGCCCGTCGAGCGACGCCACGTCGACCGCGCGTCGCACGACCGCCTGCCGCGCGCCAGCCTGGTCCGCCCGGATCCGCCGGTGGACTTTGCCGACGGGCGGATCCTCTTCGGCCTGGTCGACGGCGGGGTGGCTCACCGGATCTTCGAGGCCCTCTGAGCCTCCTGGCCGGATGCGGTGCGGAGCTCGCCTGCCGTCCGCCGCAACGCCGTCACGAGCGGCGAAGCGTCGTCGGCGCGGGTGCACAGCGAGACCGGGCACGGTTCAGCGTCCGAAACCGGGACGAACACGACCTCCGGATGCCGGTATCCCTCGGTCACGAAGCTGCCGGTGATGACGATTCCCTGATCCGCCGCGACGGCCTCGAGCATTTCGTCCATGGTGCGGACCGACGGGCCGTAGCGGACGGGGACGCCGCTGGGCCGGGGATCGCAGGCCCACCACCGGACCCAGGCCGGATCGGCCTCGTCGGCGGCGAGATGGGTTTCGCCGTCGAGGTCGGCGAGCCCGACCGACTCCCGCCCGGCGAGCCGATGCGTGCCGGGCAGCGCCACGACCCGCGGCTCCTCGTGCAGGACGTCGAGCCGGAGCCCGGTCGGATCGGCGATCGGCGGCCGGACGACCGAGGCGTCCACGGTGCCGTCCCGCACCGCGGAGGCCTGCTGCGGCCACGGCAGTTCGATCAGGCGGACCGACAGACCGGGCACCTCGCGACGCAGTTCGTCGGTCACCCGCCGGATCCGCGGGCCCGCGGCGTTCATGAACCCGATCCGCAGCGTGGCGGCGAGTTCCCGGCGGTAAGCCTCGACGGCGGCGACGGCCCGGTCGGCCGCAGCCAGCGCGTCGCGCGCCTCGGCGAGGAACCGGCGTCCGGCGGACGTCGGGCGGACCGGATGGGCGGAACGGTCGAGCAGATCGGCGCCGAGCGAGCGCTCCAGCTTCCGGATCTGCTGGCTCAGCGCCGGAGCGCTGACGTAGAGCCGGTCCGCGGCCCGGCCGAAGTGCCCTTCGTCGACGACCGCGACGAGGTACCGCACCAGGTGCAAGTTGAGGTCCACGCCGACTCCTCTCGCCGATCCGCCCGACTCTAATACCTTGACCGGCGGGGTTAACCGATCCGTTAACGCCGCCGCCGATCTGTGTCCTGGTCCGCCCGTAGCGCCCCGCTGAGGATGAGAGCCCCTGAACCGACTCGACGAGGAGCCACCGGTGAGCCGTTACGAACACGACTTCCAGACCATGTTCGCCGACCTGGAAAAGCAGATCGCGCAGATCGACAACCCGCGCCGCCGGGCGATCCTGAAGAACTACCGGCGGCACGCGCTGCTGGAGGTTTCCGGCCGGTACGAGGAACTGCTGTCCCCGGACATGACCGTGGAGCACCCGCACTACCGCATCCACGAGGGCGGCACGTCGACGATCCTGGACGGGATGGCCGAGGTGAAGGCTTTCTACCAGTCGCTGGTCGAGGCGAACGCCGTGGTGATGTGGGTGAACAACCAGGACATTTCGGTCAACGACACCGGATTCTCCGGCGAACTGGAGTTCTTCGAGTTCGTGCCGGAGGCGATGCTGGGCGGCGAGACCGTTTTCGGCTCGGTCCAGTCCGGCGTCCCCGGCGAGGTGTACCTGCTAAAGCGCACGCTCGCGTTCCACTGGCCGTACGACGAGCGGTGCCGGTTGATCGGCGAGCACGTGTACGAGGACATCGCGTCCCGCGAGATCACGAAGCCCGATCCGGCCGACGTCATCAGCCCGGCGCGCGCGGCCGAACTGCTCGCGCCGGAGATCGACAAGGTGCTGCCGTGAGCGTCGCACTGGTCACCGGCGCCGCGGGCAGGATCGGCGCTGCGGTCGCCGAGCGGTTGGCGCAGGAACACGCGGTGTTGCTCACTGACGTCGATCCCGTCCGCCTCGCTGCAGTGTCGGCGAAGCTGTTCGCGGACGGCGCTGCCGTCGCGCATGCCGTCTGCGATGTCAGCGAGCGGTCTTCGGTGCAGGCGGCTTTCGATGCCGCCGAAGAACAGCTCGGCGAGATCACCGCGGTAGCCAATGTCGCGGGAATCGGCGGAGTGCTGACCGAACTCACGGAATTGTCGGAAAAGACTGGGATCGCACGTTCGCGGTCAATACGCGAGGAACGTTCCTGGTCTGGCAGGAATTCGTCCGCCGCCGCGCGGGACGGCCGGGCGCGATCGTCGCCGTCGGTTCGATCGGAGCCCGGCTCGGCATGGACACGATCGCCGACTACGGCGCGTCGAAGGCCGCGGTGATCGAGCTGGTCCACGCGGTGGCGCGGTCATGACCTGACCGGCCGGATGTCCGCCGTCCGGGTGATCCCCGGAACCGCGACGGCAACTATGCCGTCACACGTCCGACTTCGCCGGATACGGATGCCGGGGCCCGGACGGCTGACATACTGGTGCGCGCGTCCGCGAGGACGCTCGCAGGGGGTGGACTGGGGTGAGTTCGCACCGAGTATCGGACTGGGCGGACGTCCGAGCGCTGCACAAGCAGCAGTCCAAGGAGGCGGACCGGTCAGGCAAGCCGAAGACCGCGGACTCGGCGCACGACCTGTCCGGCGCGGGGACCGCCGAGATCGTCGCCGACACCGGGATCATCGAACTCGAGCCGGCCAAGATCGCTGCCGCGGACGCGGAACTGGCGAAACCCCACGACGAGCTCGCCGGCTATCTCGAGCAGGCCAAGCTGCTCGCGCATCCGCTGAAGGATGGCACCAGCCCGGTCGCCGCGCACCTGCGAAAAGCCTTTGGCATCCGAGGATCGGCCGACGGCGGCGTGCAGACGATCCTCCGACAGTACCTCGACGAACTGGCATCGCTGCGCTTGACCAGGGGGTGACCGTACGACGCGGCCAGGGCTATACCCTGCGGGTCAGCGCCACGGCCTCCGTTCACCACGGGCTCCTCGCCCGCTGCCAGCCCCTCGACGGCAACCCGGTCGTCCCGGCGCAGCGCAAGGCCCGCCGCGAGTATGAGAACCGCGTCAGCACCCTTACGGCGCCCGCATCGGTCACGTACGGATGAGCGTCGCTTCCTCCGCCGCGTAGACGGCCTGTGGGGTTCCACAAGTCGGTCCACGTGCTGCGACCTGCACCTTTCGGCACCCCCGGCAGACAGAGCATGATCGCGGGTCATGTCACTACGCCTGCTTTACCTGATCTTCGTGCGGATTGCGGGCTGGCTGTGGCTACTTTGCCGCTCGTCGGCGTCCAAGGACGTTGAACTCCTGGTGCTGCGCCATGAGGTGGCCGTGCTGCGCAGAACCAACCCGAAACCCCGGATGAACTGGGCCGACCGGGCGGTCTTCGCCGCGCTGATCCGGTTGCTGCCGAAGGTGCTGCGGGCCCACCGATTGATTACCCCGGGCACGGTCCTGCGCTGGCATCGCCGCTTGCTAACCAGGAAGTGGACGTACGTACCCGAACCACACCGGGTGCCCGCCCGTCGATCACGCTATCGCCGTGTTGATCGAGCGAATGGCCAGAGAAATCACACCTAGGGATACAAGAGAATCCAGGGTGAACTGCTCAGGCTCGGCTACCGAGTGGGTGCCTCGACGATCCGCCGCGTTCTCAAACGAGTGCGCATCCCACCGGTGCCACTCCGGTGCACGGATACGACCTGGCGGCAGTTCCTGCGCACCCAGACGTCCACCAGGCTGGCATGCGACTTCTTCCACGTCGACTGCGCGGTCACCCTCAAACGGATCTACGTATTCTTCGTACTGGGAGTCGGCAGCCGGTACGTGCACCTGCTGGGCGCGACCACCAACCCAGATGGGACGTGGACCACTCAGCAAGTCCGCAACCTGCTGATGGACCTCGGCGATGACGTCACCGAATTCCGATTCCTCATACGGGGCCGGGCCGGCCAGTTCACCGCGTCGTTCGATGCGGTCCTCGCCGATGTAGGCATCCGCGTAGTCAAGACCCCCGCGCTGCCCGCGGGCGAACTGTTTTGCTGAATGGTTCGTGCGCACTGTCCGAGCCGAACTCACCGACCGCCTGTTGATCTTTGATGAACGGCACCTGCGTGCGGTGCTCGCGGACTACGTCCGGCACTACAACGGCCGCCGACCGCACCGCGCCCGCGAACTCCGCCCACCACGACCAAGCCTGCCCTTGCCGAAAATCCCATCCGTAGAAGTCATGCTGCGCGGTGGTATTCGTGGACGATGCCACCGAGCCGGTCGTGTCGACGTATGTCGAGGGGTTCGAGTTGCTTCGGATCGGCGACTGACGTGGGCAAGGGGCGCAGGGGACGGGCGTTCGCGATGCCTCGGTGAGGCCGGTGGGTGTTGTAGAACTGTTCGAACTCACGCAGGGCGTGGAGCAGGTGCCGCTGGTTCCAGATCAAGGTGCGGTCCAGCAGTTCGCGTCGGCACGTCTGTACCCACCTTTCCATGATGAGTTCATTCTCGGCATCTGGACGCCGCTGAGCACGACCTCAATCCTTGTATCCGACAGGACGGTATCGAATAGGGCGGACAAATAAGGGCCTCCGCAGCTGCGGAGGCCCTTGCCGGAACGCTAGCTCGAGTTTGACGAGCGTCTTTCGCACTGCTGAACTCCGCCTGCTCCAGAACTTCCGGCAGAGCTCAGGACTACGAACGT
>NZ_SMKW01000168.1 GCF_004348985.1 Saccharopolyspora elongata
GGCTCGATTCGCTCCCACAGCTCGTCGGACACGATCCATGGCGGCTGCTCACCCTTCTTCACACGATCATGATCAACCATCAGGGAATGCCAGTCACTACAAGTGATCATTCTGTTAGGAACTCTTAGGAACACGCAGGATTCGCGCACGATAGCCCGCCCCATAGCAACCCGCTGCAGCTGCCCGCCGGACAGCGCCTTCGGTTTACGATCCAGGTACTTGGTGAGACCCAGCACCCCCGCAACCTCCCCGATCTTGTCCTTAATCTGCTGCTGGGAATGCGACGCAACTTCAGTGCAAAGGCCATGTCCTCCGCGACCGTCATGATCATTGTGTCCCAGCGCCCGGCTACAGCGCACCCACTCACTCCGAGCAGCGCGGCCAGCAGTAGCGAAGCCCGGCGGAACCGCGGCCTAAACATCGGCACTACCCACCTGCGTTTAGCACTCCGATTCGCACACTCCGAAGTGCGGCAAGACCAGGACCTTCACTCCAGCCTGGTTGCGAGTCAACGTCATTGCTTCGTCAAGACCCGATAGAGGTACGGCGTGGGCCAACAACGGATCGGTACGGATCGAGCCTGATGCGATCAGGTGCATCGCCATATCGAAGCGGTCCAGCCCGGCCATCGAGCGACTCGCCCTGTCGTCGTGGTCAGCGGGGCGCTGAGGAGGTGCACGGAATCCCCGGACCGAGCTTCTACGTGTCCTGACGGCACAACGGGCGCGTCGTCGCCCGTTCTCGCTGAAGTTCTTGGGCCCCATATCAAAGATCGGTGAGCGACCGCAACGACTACGGGGCCGTCGGAGACAACTCCGGCAGCCCCTCGCGCGAACCCAAGCGATCGCCGCAGGGTAGCGGTGGTCGATGCCAAAGTGGCGGCCTCTAAATATCTCGAAGCGGATGCGGTCATCAGCAACACCGTGTGCACGCAGCGCTCAGTCGAATGCGGTGGCGCCCAGGTCGAGGAAGTATTCATTGTCATCGCCGGCATCGACCCCAAGCAGCCCTGATACCACATGCCGCTTGGGAATGACGCGCCATCAGTCGCACCGGGTCTCAGGCGAGCCACTTGTCCCACAGTCGCTCATAAGTACGACATGTAATACAGAACACCCAGTCATCACCATGCTCGTCGCGGCGGACGTACTCGTCATACAGGCCGTAGAAGTGCCCGCCCTCGTGGGCCAGCTTGAACTCGTCGGCGTCCTCAGCCCAGCCCAGCATGTCCGTCTTGCCACCCGCAGGCCCGACGGCGATAACCGCCTGCGCGACTGGCGACGGATCATGCAGCACCCGCATGTGCAAGCTGTCACCACCGGGCAGACGGTAGCCGGCCGCGGTCGTCGGCACGCCCCGCATCCGGCTCGCATGCTCGGTGATCCCGTCGGTCAACACTTGCGCCACCGCAGCCACGGGTGCGGGGTCCGCAGCGTGCAGGTTAACGACCGGAGAGGCAAAATCCCGCTCCGCACGTGCCACCGGCCTTTCCGCCAGATCCCGAGCGTGCTCCGCCAACGCCCTAATCTGCGCCGGAGTGAGCTCGGCCCCAGCTGCCTCGACGACGAGCTCGGGACAGTCATGACGCAGCGGTTCGGCCGTGGTGGGCACTCGGCACGCGTAGCGCCTGGCGGCCAGGTCGGTTGGCGCCTCCGTAACCGGCTCAGCGATCCTTGTCCGGCACCGTGTCGAACACCGGCGACATGCCGCCGGAAGACGTGTCGCTCGGACGCCGCTCCTGCCGACTCGCCCCCGATGGGAACAACGTCGAGGAAAAGTGCGTACCGACCCAGGCATCACCGCTGGTGGCCAGCGGCGGCCACGCCGTCTCGGTCTTGCCGGGCAGCGGTTTTTCGGCAGGTGGCGGCGGGGTGTTCGTGGGGAACGCGGCCCCGGCCCGCTTGCCGCTGCCGTCGACCAGCAGCCAGCCGTTCGACTCCGGATTGATGGGTGGTCTGGACGAGAAGAACACGCCGGTCCGGGCACCGAGCCTGCTGAACAACGGCCACACCGACCGGCTCGGTGCCAGGGCGCGCGTGGCGTCCGGGCTGACTGCCACCTGCGGGTGCACGGGAAACGACACACCAACCTGGTCACCGCGGTCGTTGACCCAGGGCACCGCGCTCGCCTGCACGTCCATCAAAACCGCCTCGCCAGTCGCGGGTGCCTGTGAGGCAGGCGGTGCCGTTCCAGGGCCGGGCAGTGGCGAGTCGCGTTCCAGCACCACCGTGCCCGGCCCCGTTAGTGAGCCTGGCGGCGGAGCGTCCACCGCTGTCGACGGCGGCGGGACGGGCTGGACCGACCGGGTGCGCTGCGGACGTGTGTCCGGAAGGGTTGCAGCTGGCATCCCCTCAGAAGAGACCACGGCCACAGCGGGGTAAGCAGTCGAGCCTGCATTGTTCCCGGCTGGTTTCAGCCCGCTGGAAATGCTGGTGCCGGCGTCGTTCCGATCGGGCTGTGTTGTTTTTCCGGGTGTCGCTGCGCTGGTCAGGCCACTGAACAGTCCACCCTCGTCGGGAAGCTGGTGATCCGCGTCTGGGTGCTCCAACTTCCGCCCGGAGTATTCTACGAGAACGATCTTCGTCGCGTCGGGCGAAAGCTTGCCGAGTTTTCCGGTCTGGCCATCCAGGAAGACGACACCCTCGGGCCGGTTGATGACGTTGAAGACGTGGGCGATCGGCTTTGTTCTCTCGACGTACACGAGCGCACGAGCCCCCACCTGGGCCTTCTTCATGTGCCTGATCACATCGTCCCACGAGTAGAACAAATTCCATGCGGTCGTGTGGAAATAGTTCCGGATAGCGGTGGCCGTGTTTCGAGGTTGCGCCACCCATGGCGCCTTCGCGGCAATGTTGTCCATCGCCTTGTCGGTCGCCGCGATACACTCGGAGCAGTTGACGTTCGGCCCACTGTCCGACAGGTGTCCGTGGTACCAGTCCCGCAGTGTCGACCGCAGCTCACCGGGGAAGTGGTCGTACCAGAGGAAATTGGCGGAATTGACGGACAGCAGATGCGGAAATTCCGACTTGATGTACCTGCGCGCCCGCAGGAGCGAGACCGAGTCGAAATGGATCGCCGGTTCGCTCACCGCTTTGCTCCTCGTGGCAAGCCCGGACCAGGTATCCGTTGGCATGCCAGCGGGTTTGCCGGCAAATGGATGGCCGGCGCTCGCGGGGTAATCCAGGCCGACAGGGCTTAGCCGAGCGATGTCGTCGTCGGACAGCGCGGCCCCGTGCCCCCGCGACGGCGCACCCTGGACTACCGAGTGCTCCGGCATCCCCTCACCCAAGGAAGAACCAGCCCGCTCAGACCCCAAAGCAGCACCCGAACCCGCCTCAACCGCCGCGGCGGAATCCGGCCGCACCCGTTTCGCCACTGGCTCAAGCGGATCCCGGCCACTGCCAAAAGCAGCCTGGCGTTTACGCTCCGCTCTCACGTCAGAGCCGGTCTCCGAGGTTCCCCCGTGTTCACCGATGTCCAACCAGCTACCAGACGGCGGAACACCCGGCTGCACCTCGACCGCAGAGACGACTTCGCGTTGCACCAGGCTCGCACGCTGCACAAAGTCCCGGCCAGCCAGCTTGCCGGACAGTTTCTTCACTTGGGTGTGGGTGAACCCCTCCAACAGCAAGCCCCGAACCCACGCTGCCACCAGATCCCGCGTGACCGGACAGACAAAGCGGCCTCCCCTGTCGCGGGCAAGGGGCAGCTGCAGGTCGCGCCCCTGGCCATCATCCCATCTGTGGTCAAGCAGGAACTCCCGCAACGTCCCTAGCCCGCCAGACTGCGGGCGCCACCCAACAATCCGCTCCCACTCCCCCACCGGCACCACTGGCGGGACCACCTCCCTCCACCACGTCAGCACAGTGTCGCTGCCAACCAGCCCACCGGACAGCTCCGCCACACTCCATCTGGTGTGGGCGTATCCGTCAGCTTCGTTGGTCTGCCAGCGCAGGCCCTGAACCCACGCCTCCACCAGCTCCCCCGCGCCCGGATGGACAAAGTGGCCGTGATCGTCCTGGTCAAGGAGCAGCTGCAGGTCGCGCCCCTGGCCATCGTCCCATCTGAGATCAAGCAGGAAATCCAGCAGCGTCCCCGGCCCGCCAGGCTGCCGACGCCACCCGACAATCCGCTCCCGCACCCAACCCGGCACCAGCGGCTCGCCCCCCACAGCGGCACGCCCACCGGCATCCACGAGATCACCAGCGGGCACATCACCGAACCAGTCCTCCGCTCCCCCAGCGGAATCGAGCCACCAGCCCGCCACCTGCCCATCGACCGACAGGTCACCACCAGCCGAGTCAACACCGGCCAAGTCCAAGCTAGCCGGATCAAAGCCGGCCAGATCAAGATTGGTCGGATCAACGCCAGGCAGGTCAACGCCGGTCAGGTCAACGCCGGTCAGGTCGGAGCCCACCACACCCGGGACTACCGAACCAGCCTGCTCAGACCCCCAAACAGCACCCGAACCCGCCTCACCCAAACCACCTGGATCCGGCGCGTCGGAACGGGTGTTCCAGCCGGCACCCGGCACAGCGTTCGGATCCGTCACAGCGACATCCGGGACACCCCCGTCACCCAGACCGGACCGGCCCAAAACCGCATCCGGCACCACCGCAGTGTCCGTTACGGACGGATCAACAGCAGCGGGCACATCACCGAACCAGTCCTCCGCTCCCCCAGCGGAATCGAGCCACCAGCCCGCCACCTGCCCATCGACCGACAGGTCACCACCAGCCGAGTCAACACCGGCCAAGTCCAAGCTAGCCGGATCAAAGCCGGCCAGATCAAGATTGGTCGGATCAACGCCAGGCAGGTCAACGCCGGTCAGGTCAACGCCGGTCAGGTCAACGCCGGTCAGGTCAACGCCGGTCAGGCCAACGCCGGTCAGGCCAACGCCGGTCAGGCCGGAGCCCACCACACCCGGGACTACCGAACCAGCCTGCTCAGACCCCCAAACAGCACCCGAACCCGCCTCACCCGCCACCGCAGCGGAATCCGGCCGCACCCGTTTCGCCAATGGCTCAAGCGGGTCCGGGCCACTTCCGGAAGAAAGCTGGCGTTTACGCTGCGCGCTCACACCAGGGCCGGTGTCCGAGGCGGCACCGTGGTCACCAATGTCCAACCAGCTACCAGGCGGCGGAACAATCGGCTGCACCGTATCCATCCAGCCACCGAACCCAAGCCAATACGACTCGGATTCCTCGTCAGCCACGCCAGACTGCGCGACACGCCCTTCGCCCACACCATGCACCGGCACATCGGCGTCGTCCACGTCCGGTTCGGGCAAACCGCCAGACCCGGCGTCGGACTCAACAAACCCGGACGGCGTCGCGCCCACGAACAGCGAATCGTCGTCCTCGCCCTCCTCGCCAGGCCGCACCCCCACGCCGTCGGCTATGTGCTCGCCGGTACCCGCATGATCACCAATGCGCGGCGGAGTGCCGGACGGTGCCGACGCAGAGGTCTCGGTGAGCAGTAGCTCGTCCCTTCCCATGGCGGACGAGCCGATCACCACGTGCTCACGCAACTCGGCAAACGGCGGGCGAAGTCCCTTATATACCTCCTTCAGAGCACGGTCCAGTAGTTCCTTGACCCCCGCCTCACGCTCCTGCGATTCACTGGGAATCTCGACGTTCAGCGTGGGACGCGCTTCAGGCGGACTCGCCACAAACCGACCGACGAAGCCCTCCAGCCGCCAGAACAGCCGCTGCTCAGCGGTGGCCGACAGACGTTTAAATCTCAGGGCCAGCTGGTGGGCGCCGCGATAGTAATCCGCGGTCCGGCCCGACAGATCGCCGACAGACCGGATGGCGAAGCTGGGCAGGACGGGCAAGCCGGGGTCTTCGCCGCGTTTTCTCTGAAGTCCCATCCAAGACCAGGTCACTGGCAGACGTTCCAGGGCCGCAGCGAATTCTTCGTCGACGCCGCGCTCACCGTCCCCATCGGCCCCGTTCTCACCCTCACCACGCGACGGCCGCTGCTTCATCCCCTGGTCCAGAAAGCCTCTGATGCAGCTCTGCGTCCGCTCCTTCACCGTCGGCTGCAACGCGCCCGGCAGCGACCCAAGCGGCGGATTCGGCCTCCTATTACCTTCGACATTCGTCCGAACCGTGATCCGGATGTCCGGCAACTCCACCTCCGGCCCCAGCCCGGCAACCAGCCCCGCGATCACTTCGCCCAACTGCCTCCCATACTCCACAACACGCTTCCGGTCCAGGTCGAGCAACTCCGTCTTGCCCACATTAAGTTCGCGGAAGATCCCGTCACGCAAGTTTTTCGGCATTTTCGGCAATCCCACCCGAGCGCCCGGGCCCGCACGCCACAAAAAATCCTCTCTAGTCAGCCCGCCGGACAGTTCCATCACTCTGTCTCGGGAAGATCCCTCCGACAGCAAGCCCCGAGCCCACGCTGTCACCAGATCCCGCGTGACCAGAGCAAGGCGGCGACCCTTGCCGTGAGCAAGGGGCAGCTGCAGGTCGCGCTGCTGACCATCATCCCATCTGAAACCAACCAGGAACTCCCGCAACGTCCCCGGCCCGCCAGACTGCGGACGCCACCCGACAATCCGCTCCCGCACCCAACCCGGCACCCACTCCGGCACCACCAGCGACTCGCCCCCCACAGCGGCGTGTTCACCAGTTCGCTGAGTGGCCATGTAGTGGTCCGTACCGTTGTAGACAATGTGGTAGGTCTCCCTGGCGTCATGCTGCTCGACGCCCTGAGTGGACCGGCGACCGTCAGGGACGATCACCAGGATGTTGACGCCCAGCAAGTCCGCAACAAGCTGGGGAGCAACATCACCACCAACATTGCTCCAACTCTGGGATGTGCGTATGTCGTCCGCGACGACCCGCAACGACTCCCACTCACCATCAGAGCCAGCGACGAATCTTTGCAGATAACTGCCGGCGAGCGCGCTGCGCAACCCCTGCACAGTCCGTTCATAACCCAGCCGGTCAAGCCGGGGCCCCCAAATCCCTTCCGGCACAGATTTCAGGACCGACCGATAAAAACAATCCCCATCGGCGTCAACATCGACGATCCCCAGCCCCAACCCACTCGCCGTCGCCTGCTGCTCGGGCGTCCCCCACAAACCACCAGAAGCAAGCGCGACCCGGGACAACCCGGAAATACCCGCATCCCTGCACACACGCCGCACAAGTCTCCGGCCAGCCAGCCCGTCGGACAGTTTCATCACTCCGGTTTGGGTGAATCCCTCCAACAGCAAGCCCCGAACCCACATTTCGACCAGATCGTTGGTGAGCGGAGCAAGCCGGTAACCCAAGCCGCGGGCAACGGACAACTGCTGGTCGCGCTGCTGACCATCATCCCATCTGAAACCAACCAGGAACTCCCGCAACGTCCCCGGCCCGCCAGACTGCGGACGCCACCTGACAATCCGCTCCCGCACCCACTCCGGCGCAGACTCTGCTGAAGCAGAGAGATCAGTGGGACGAGACGTGCTGGGTGCACCACCACGCAGGCCTGGAATCAGCGGCCGGTCATGACCGTTACGCACCTGTGCCTCAACCAAGGCGACTTCATAGGCCAGGCT
>NZ_SMKW01000169.1 GCF_004348985.1 Saccharopolyspora elongata
CTGCCGTTACCAGCAACGCACGTCGGGGCGAGGACCGATCAACGGACACTGACCGGGGATTACACCATCGACAGCATCGAACCTCCCTTGGTGCATCCACTCACAACCGTGCGACCTCGCGTCGCACCCCCGCCCTGCGGAGCGCCCTCTTCGGTCGGGGCGAAGCGGCCACGATCGATGACACCGGCTTTGAGCCACCCGGCGATCATTCCCCTCGCGGGAAACATACCGAGTTGCGCTAGCAGGTGATCATGGTCGATGTGGTCGAACGCCGCCGCCACGTCCGCGTCCAGAATCCAGGCTCGTTTCGCACGTTTCCCTTTGGTCACCGCGAAAACCGCCTCGATCGCGTCATGGCAGCCACGGCCGGGCCGGAATCCATAGGATCGCGACTCGAACCGTGCTTCCCACTCAGGCTCCAGAGCGTTGGCCACCCGAGCCTGCAAGGCCCGGTCGGCCATCACTGGAATGCCCAGTGGTCGCTGTTTCCCGTTCGCCTTGGGAATGAACACTCGCTTGACCGCACGGGCCGTCCAGGACTGCGCATGCTGCTGCACCCAGTCGACCAGTTCGGCCTTCTGCTGCGGCAGCAACGCTGTCTTGCTGTCGATCCCGGCGGTCTTGCGTCCAGCGTTGAGCTGCGCGACCCGCCGCACGCTGACCAGCGTGTTGGAGCGGGACCGCAGCATCAGTTTCTGCAGATTCCTGACCTTGGCCAGGTCTCCTGCCTGCGACGCCGTGAAGATCCGTTGCCGCAAACGCTTTACGTTGCTCTCGGCTGCGTCCCAATCGACTTGGGACCAGTCGACAAGCTCGTCCTCCGGTCCGTTCATCCCGCCCTGACCGGGCACGATGTCTAACTTGTCCATCGGTTCCAGCGTTGTCGTCATCAGCCTCTCCACAGGCTCACCCGACCCGCGTCAGCCCCCTTTCGGGTCCAGCACAAGCTGGTATCCGGCCAGTTATACGCAGCCACCAGCGGGAGAACCGGCACTTCGCTGCGCTTTCCTGCTGCCTTTCGGCCGCCGGCATTCGCTTCTCGGGTCATCCTTCGCCCGCTGAGGAACTCAGCCTTCCTCACGGTCGGCCTACCGGACGATTCCGGACCTCAACGGGGTTGTCACGTTCCGCACGAGCAAGTTGCGATCGGATTGGGCGCCCTCTTCAACCCCGGGACGGCGGTGCTCTCCTGGCCTCATCGCCCCCTTGGCCAGCGCCTGCCGCTTCCCAGCGGCCAGTCCTGCTCACCCCGCTACCGCATTCCATCTGCAGGGCTCAACGATGACGAGGCGTCAACGAGGGTTCACTTACGTTCGCCCGCCCGATCTTCTCCTCACCTGTGGTCCCCGGATGGAACGAGGACCACTTGGGCTTGAACCCCGGGCTTCGCACCCCACGGTTACCCGCGACGCACGCCAGGGCGGAGACAGGTCATCGAGCACTGACCCGGGATCACACCATCGACATTAGCCGACCTCCCTTGGCTGTCCACTTACATCGTGCGACCTCGTGTCGCACGGCAGAGTTCGTTCCCTTCCTGGATTACGATATCGAGATCAGGAAAATGATCTGCTCGACCAACGCGATCGAGTCGCTGAATGCCCGCTACCGACGCGCTGTGCGGGCACGCGGGCACTTCCCGACCGAACAGGCCGCCATGAAATGCCTGTATCTTGTGACCCGCAGCCTGGACCCCACCGGGGCAGGCCGCGCCCGATGGACGATGCGCTGGAAGTCCGTGATCAACGCCTTCGCCATCACATTCAGTGACCGCTGGCCGGCCGCTGAAACCTACTAACCGAACACGCCGGAAACACCGTTTCTGCTACAGCCCCTTGGTGTGGGCGAGCAGGTTTGGGTTCACGTTAGTCTTGTTTCGGGTTGGATGTGTTGTGTGGCCTGGTTGCGCTTGGTTTGATGTTGTTTTGAACTGTTCTGTGCCCGCGCCTTCGTTCAGCTTGTGATCGCGCTGTTGTGGTTGTGGGTGGGGTCGAGTGTGGGATCGGGGCTGACTGGTGGATATCGAGTTTGATCCGTCGTTGGATGGGTTGTGGATTCTGCTGGTGGGGCAGAAGGCTCCGCGGGTTGATGTGTCGGCGGTGCGTGCGTTGGCGGAGGACTGGCGTGAGAGTGCTGTGACGCTGGAGGGGATGGGGCATTCTCTGGGGTCGTTGGGGGTGGTGGCGGAGCGGAGTATTGGTGGTGGTGCTGGTCGTGCGTTCCGTAATCGTGTTGATGAGCTGGTCGCTGCGGCGTTGCAGTTGGTGGGTCTGGCCGGGCAGTTGTCGGGTGCTTTGGTTGATCTTGCGTTGGACGTGGAGCTGACCGTTTATGCGATGCTGATCGAGATCATATCTTTCAGTTTGTCGATCGCCTGGGCGCTGGCCAGTCCGTTCACGGCGCCGTTGGTTCCCTCGATTTTCACCTCTTTTCGTATCGCCGCGTCCCGCATCCTGGGGAAGCTGCATTGGTCGCTGCGGCTGCTCAACGACGCGGTCATGGAGGGTGTCCAGGAAGTCATGCAGGGCGCGGTGGCGCAGATCATCCAGATTATCGAGGGTAACCGTCGCGAGTGGGACAAGCAGAGCACGCTGATCGAGTTCGTCGCGGGTGGCGCGGCGGGCGGTGTGATGGGCGGCATGCATATGGGCATGCGGAAGTGGATGCCGCGGGTTGAGGACTCGGCGTTGTTCCACGGGTTCACCGAGGCGGCGGCGGAGACGGTGGTCGGCGCGGGTGCGGCGGGGATCCTGGGCGGCAGTATGGATGATCTGTGGACCGGTGCGGTGGGTGGTGCGTTCACCGGCATGGTCGACAAGGGTGTTTCCAGTGCCGGTGAGAAGATCGATGACCTGGTCAACGGTGCGGGCGTGGTGAACGGCCCGGGCATCCCCACCATCGACATGCCCGATGTTCCGGTGGTGCCGGTGAGCGACAAGCCCGGCCTCGGCGATCCGGATTCCGGCTATGACACCGACACCGGCGGCCAATTCGGTGACACCGGCGGCGGGTCCGGTGATGCGGACTCGGGATACGGCAGCGACACCGACTCCGCGCCTGCCGGCAGCGGCGTTTCTGCCCATGGCCCGGCCAGCATCAGCCCACTGACCACCACCGCTGCCGTGGCAGCAGCGGGTGCGGGTATGGGTGTGGGGGCCGGTGGTGTGCTCGGTCAGGGTGGTGGGCCGAACCCCGCCCCCGCTGCAGCGGGCACCCCGCCACCGGGAACACCTCTGCCCACACCGGGCGCGATGAACTCAGCCACCGACACAGCCGTGTCGGACACTCCACCGACTGCGGATGCTCCGGCGGCCGGTGTCGCCAATCCGGTCGCCGGGGTTCCCACGCCTGGCGCGTCATCGCCCACTGTTGACGGGCCGCCTGCCGTGGACACTCCGGCTCCGGCCGTCGATGTGCCCACGGCTGGACAGCACCCGGTCACATCCGCTGTCCCCGTCGGCAACACCGAATCCGATGTGCCCCGAACCGCGCCACACACCGGCATTCCACACACGGAACTGCCCGAGACCGGTGTACCGCAGGCCGGCCCAACCGCAGCGGTGACCGGTGTACCGCAGGCCGGCTCGGCTTCGGGCGGCTCGGCATCGGGCGGCTCGGCATCGACCGGAACACCCTCGCTCACGCGCCCGCAGGGCAGCCCGGCGGCCGTGCCCGGCATGCCACCGACGATGGCGGTGGGCTCTCCCGTGCCGGACACGGCGACCACGCACGCGGGGCGGAACAGCACCGATCAGTTCCAGGACACCGGGCCCGCCGTTGCGCACGAGGCGCCGCGGCCGGGCGAACTCGACACCGGGGTCACGCAACCGGCGGCACTGCTCCGGTGGCCGGAAGAACCGGACAGTGACCTGCTCGCACACGTGCAGTCGGCGATGCGGAAGATCCGCCGGCACGGCACCGAACCCGACAAGAACCCCACAGTCACGGCACAAGACGCACACCACGCATACGCCCAGTGGCGCCACACCCGGAACACAGACCCGAAATGGACCCACCGTTCGGTACCCAGAAATGTCCCGAGCCTGGCCGAGGAAGTCGCCTGGATCGAAGCACACCCACACAACGGCCAGCACCGGCCACCTGTCCCAGGCCTGCCCGGCGGCGCACCCGCACCCACCAACCCCACCACGTCAACACCCTCTGGCAGCCAAGCCCACACCAGCAACCAGAACAGCAACGCGCCGACCACCCAGACCACGCAGGACGAGTCCCTCACAGTGCCCGCCGAGGTAGAGAACCAGATCATCCAGTGGCGTCCGCTTCCGGAAAACGAAGGCCCGCAGACGCTGAAGGACTTCCTGGACACCCTTCCCTTGGGCAACGGCCAACACCTACCCCTCACCCGTGACGTGGGCAACCACCTTGATCCCGTCACGCAGAACCTCGTGTGGCAATGGGCACAAGGCCTGCACAGACAGATGAGCGCCATCGGGGTGGAGAGACTGTCCGGCCGCCTGATCAGCGAGCGCTCTGTGTCCAAGTTGTGGCTGCCGATGTCGCTGTCTGTGGAGGTGCCCGCCGAGATACAGAACGAGATCATCCAGTGGCGTCCGGGAAACAAAGACGAAGGCGGCCCGCAGACACTGAAGGAATTCCTGGACACCCTCGACTTGGGCAACGGCCAACAACAACTAGCCCTCACCACCGACAGCCGACATCGCCTTAAAGATGAGGTCACGCAGAAGCTCGTAGAGCGATGGGCACAGGGCTTGCACGGACAGGAAAGCGCCAGCGGGGTGGTGACGCTGTCCGGCGGCCTGGTAAAGGACCCCCGCACTGTGTCCAGGTGGTGGCGGCCGGTGTCGCTGTCTGTGGAGGTGCCGGCCGAGGTACAGACGAGCGGTGAGGTGGTCGGTGACGGCGGCTCGCTGCTGTTGCCGGGCCTGGTGTCACATGCTGCTGGTGTCGCTCAGGCCGGACTGCCGGATGCCGTGCGTGAGGGAGACTTTCTTGTCCTTGATGTGGACAAGACGAAGTTGCACGACCTGGACCGGAGGCGTGTTGTGGAGTATGGGAGGCAGTTGGGCGAAGTGATCGCGGGGCTGGTTGCCGGGCTGGGGCCGGAGGTGGAGTTGCCGGACATCCGGATCACGGTTCGGACGAATGTCAAAGGTAATAGGAGGCCGAATCCGCCGCTTGGGTCGCTGCCGGGCGCGTTGCAGCCGACGGTGAAGGAGCGGACGCAGAGCTGCATCAGAGGCTTTCTGGACCAGGGGATGAAGCAGCGGCCGTCGCGTGGTGAGGGTGAGAACGGGGCCGATAGGGACGGTGAGCGCGGCGTCAGTGACGAACTCGCGGCCGTCCTGGAACGTCTGCCGGTGACCTGGTCTTGGGGCAAGCCTAAAAGGAAACGCGGCGAGCATCCCAGCTTCCCGCTCGTGCCCCGGTTCGACATCTGGTCTGACGGTGGCCTGTCGGGCCGGACCGCGGAGGACTATCGCAACGCCCGTTGGCTGACCGTCGGTTTTCTCCGCGGCAATGCCCATCGTCTGTCGGCCGCTGATGAGCAGCGGCTGTTGTGGCGGCTGGAGGGCTTCGTCGGCCGGTTTGTGGCGAGTCCGCCTGATGCGCGTCCCACACTGAACGTCGCGATTGGGAAGAACTCGCAGGGCCGTGAGGAGTGGGGCGGGCAACTACGGGACCGTGCGCTGAAGGAGGTATATGAGGGGCTTCGCCCGCGGTACGGGTTGCCCTCGTTCGCCGAGCTGCGCGAACACGTGCTGATCAGCTCCCAGCCCGAAGCCAGGAACGAGCTGCGGCTCATCGAGACCTCTGCTCCAGCACCGGCTGGCAGCCGGCCGGGCACCGGTGGCCATGCCGACACCGGCATGTCCACCTGGTCACCGCAGGACACCCACACCACTGGAGGACCCGCTTCCGGCCATGCCGGTATGGGTGAGGGCGACGTAGCGGGGGGTGGTGTGCTGCTTCCGGTCGAGCAGGATGAGCAGGTGGTGGGTGGCGCCGCTCCGTGGGGCGTGGACGCTCTCATCGGCCGTTCGGTGCCGGGTGTTGTGGGTGCACAGCCCAGCGAAGAGACCGACGGCGGCTCGCTGTTCGCGGGCTCGACACCGTCGGGGTTGATCGGGTCCGACGCCGGCTCTGACGGTCTGCCCGAACCGGACGTCGACGACACCGACGAGGCACAGCCGGGCGTTTCACGGTCTGGTAGCCGGCTGGGCATCGGTGACCACGCTGATACCGGTGTGCACGAAGATACGGGACAGGGCGCGGCCGCTGCTGTCGTCGAGTCAGGCGCTACCACGGACACCGGCCCCGGCACCAGAGCGCAACGCAAACGCCGGGCTTCTTCCGGCAGTGACCAGCAGCCGCTCGAGCCACCGGCGAAACGGGTACGGCCGGACTCCGCCACGGCGGCCGGTGAGGCCGGTGAGGTGAATCCCGTTGCCACTGCGGGGAGGTTGGAACAAGACGGTCCCTTCCCCGATGAGGTGATGCCGGAGCACTCCGCAGCCGACCCGAATGCGGCGGACTTCGACCTGACCGGCCTCGACCTCGACCTGACCAACGAGTACCTGACCGGCTTCGACCTGACCAACGAGTACCCGACCGGCTTCGGCCCGACCAACGAGTACCCGACCGGCCTCGGCCTGACCGACTTCAACCAGACCGACGGGAACCTGACCGGCTTCGGCCTGACCAACGAGTACCTGACCGGCCTCGGCCCGACTTACGTGAACCCGACCGACTTCAACCCGACCCACGAGGACCTGCCCCACGAGTACCAAAACGGTGTCGCAGATGCTGACCTGTTTGAGGCTTGGGCTGACCTGTTCGAGACTTGGGACGAAACCGCCGAAGATGCGTCTTTCCCGGCCCCGGGATGGAACGCGACTCGCCACGCGGTGCCCTGGTCCAACGACCATGGCGACCAGGTTGGCGTGTCGTTTCCCGCGTACCCGCCGGTGGCAGCCAGCCCGGACACGCAGGTGTGGCCGTTGTCCACCAGGTTCGGTGACCAGACCGGCGTGCTCTCCTCGCCCGGACCACCCATCAATCCGGAGCCGACAGGCTGGCCGCTGGTCGACGGCAGCGGCCAACAGGCCGGGGCCGCGTTCCCCACGAACACCCCACCGCCACCCACCGAAAAACCACTGCCCAACGAAACCGCCGTTGCGCACGAGGCGCCGCGGCCGGGCGAACTCGACACCGGGGTCACGCAACCGGCGGCACTGCTCCGGTGGCCGGAAGAACCGGACAGTGACCTGCTCGCACACGTGCAGTCGGCGATGCG
>NZ_SMKW01000016.1 GCF_004348985.1 Saccharopolyspora elongata
CCTCACCCAACGCTGGCGCACCCTGCAACACATCACCGCCAGCCCACGCAAAATCACCGCCATCGTCCAAGCCGCCCTCACCCTCACCCACCACGAACACGGCCGAATCCACTGAGATCACCTCAATGGAAATCGGACCTTCGATTTCCATTGAAATTGCGGACCGACGGTGGACGGATTACGCCGAATGCGCACGGTCACTTGATCATCCGTGGTTAGCCTCGGCCTTGACCTACCGGTCCAACGAGGAGAACTAGTGCTCAAACGCCCGTTACTCGGCGCAGCATCGGTCGCGCTCGCGCTGTCCCTCGCGCAGGGTGTGAACACCGCGCTGGCCGAACCTGCCGCTCTCGCTTGGGAACCATGCGGAGACCTGCAGGGGGAGTGCACCACCGTCGAGGTGCCGATCGACTGGAACAACCCCCAGGGCGCGAAGACCGATATCGCGATCGGCCGGTTGCCGGCGACCGATCCGCAGAACCGGATCGGCGTGCTGTTCGTCGCCCCGGGTGGGCCGGGGGCCTCCGGGATCGACTTCTACGTCGAGGGCAAGGACCCGCTGCAGGACGGTGAGCTGCGCAAGCGGTTCGACATCGTCAGCTGGGACCAGCGTGGCGTGAAGCGCAGCAGCGAGATCCGTTGCAGCGCCGAGCTGTTCGCGCAGAAGCCGACCAGCTTCCCCGCGAGCGAGCAGGAATACCAGGATCTCCGCGCCTACAACGAGAAACTGGGCGAGGACTGCCGGAACAACTCGGGCCCGGTGTTCGACTTCGTCGACACCACCAGCGTGGTTCGCGACCTCGATGCGATCCGCGCGGCGCTCGGTGAGGAGCAGCTGAGCTTCTACGGCGCGTCTTATGGGACGCAGGTAGGGCAGCAGTACGCGGAGCTGTTCCCGGAGCGCGTCCGGGCGATGACGATCGACTCGAACATGGACCACAGCATGGAGTCGGGCGGCCGCTACATCGAGACGACCACAGAGGACCAGGAAGGCGCGTTCAACGAGTTCGCCGACTGGTGCGCGCGTACGAAGAACTGCCCGCTGTACGGCCAGGACGTCCGCGCGGTGTGGGACGACCTGCACGCCAAGGCCGAGGCGGGCACGTTGATCGACCCGGCGACCGGAAAGCCGCTCAACGCAGATTCCCTGCGCCGCGAGCTCAAGGCCGCGATGTACGCGCCGGAGGAGCGGTGGTATCCGCTGGTCGACCGGCTGAAGGCGCTGTCGGAGGGCAAGCCGGGCATCGCCGCGCAGGCCGCCAGGGACGAGCTGGCGCAGAACTCGTACCAGGCGATCTGGTGCGATGACTGGAGCTGGAAGGTCCGCGACTTCGCGGAGTTGCAGAGCTACCGGGAGCAGGCGGAGAAGGTCGCGCCGCACACGAAGATCTCGCCGTTCTGGAGCGACGTGACCTCGTGCCTGGGCTGGCCGGGCGAGGTCAGCAACCCGCAGCACGAGCTGTCCATCGACGGCGCGCCGCCGATCCTGATCGTCAAAGCCCGCTACGACGTGGCGACCCCGAACGCGTGGAACCTGACGGTGGCGGACCAGATCGACAACTCGGTGCTGCTGAACTACGACGGTATCGGCCACGGCCAGTACTACCACAGCCCGTGCGTGAACCAGCACATCGAGAGCTACCTGACGACGCTGGAAACCCCGGCACCGGGCACGACGTGCGAAGCGGTCTGGCCGACGGAGCCCGGAGCACCGTCCGCGACCCCGGCAACCCGCCCGACCTGACCGTCGCCGGGTGAGGGGCGCGCCCTCAGCCGAGTAGCGTGGTCGAGGGCATCTCACGCCCGTCGGGGGCAACCAGAGCGGGAGGTTTCGTTGATTCAGTTGCCTCGGGCGTTGCTGTGGGATCACAACGCGCACTACCACCCGTGGTTGTTGCGGCAGGTGCCGCAGCGGTGTTCGCGGGTGCTCGACGTCGGATGCGGGACCGGCGCATTGGTCCGGCAGCTCGTCGAGCGCGTGGAGTTCGTTGACGGCGTGGACGTTTCGGCGGAGATGATCGATCAGGCCTCGGCCAGGACATCCGCGACGAACGTGCGGTGGCTGCGCGGAGACGTGCTGGATGCCGACCTGGACCTGCATCCCGAGGGCTACGACGCGGTGACGGCCCTGTCGAGCCTGCACCACATGCCGCTGCGCCCCGGCCTTGCCCGGCTCGCCTCGCTGCTCCGTCCCGGCGGAGTGCTCGCCGTCATCGGTCTCTACCGGGAGGAATCCGCGGCCGACTTTGCCATGGCGGCGGCCAGTTTCTCCGCGAACGCCGCCGTCGGCACCTACCTGGCCACGCGCGGCCGAGCGGGCAAACCGCACGACGAAGGCATGCCGGTCCGGGACGCGAGTGCGACCTTGACCGAAATCAGCGATGCAGCAAGGGAAGTCCTCCCCGGAGCCCAAGTGCGCCGCCGCCTTTTCTGGCGTCATTCCCTGCTGTGGCGCAAGCCTGCGTGAGCGTCGTGAGTGCGAAGACCGGTTCCTACCGGATTTAGCACTCACGACCGCTGCTGGCGTGCGCGGGCGGTGTCCAGGTAGCCGGCGATGACCTCGCGCGTCCGATTCAGGCAGGCGAGCTTGTCGTCGACACACTCCAGCTCGTCGGCCAGCGTGGCGAGCAGCTCCGGATCGGGCGCGAACTCGGGTTCCGCGCCGCAGGCGTGCGGCAGCAGCTCGCGGATCACCTCCGTCGACATGCCGGTCGACAGCAGCGTGCGGATCTGAGCGACCCTTTCCGCGGCGTCGTGCGGGTACTCGCGATAGCCGTTGGCTCCGCGCGCGGCGTGCAGCAGACCGCGCTCTTCGTAGTAGCGCAGGAGCCTCGGTTTCACCCCGGTCAGCCGGGCGAGCTCGCCGATCCGCACGTGACCCCCACCACAATCGCAGAACCTTCACATCGATGGGAAATTCTATGTTCGGCGCATGTCGGACACATCGAACCCCGAGCTGGACCACTTCGTCCGCGGCCGAGGCCCGGGCCTGCTGCTCGCGCACGGCGCGGGCAGTGACATCCAGGACAGCTTCGGCCCGCTGATCGAACGGCTCGCCGAGGAGCACACGGTTGTCGCACCGGACTTCCCGGGCTCGGGCAACACGCCCCGCGCGCGAACGCCGCTGACCGTCGACGGCCTGGCCGATGCACTGGTGCGCAGCGCGGACCGCGCCGGTCTCAGCACCTTCGCAGTTCTCGGCTTTTCCACCGGCTCGCCAGTGGCTGTTCGCATCGCCTCCCGGTATCCGGACCGCGTGCGAGCCCTCGTGCTCTCGGCGGGCTTCGCCTATCCGAATCCCCAGCTGCGGCTCGCGGTGCGGATCTGGCGCGAGCTCGGGAGGGTCGCCGACCAGCGGACGTTGGCGTCGTACCTGGCGATGGTGGTGTTCGGCCGGTGCTGGCTGGACGAGCGCACCGAGTATGAGATCGCGGAGCTGGTGGCGGAGTTCGCCGAGAACCTGCCGCCGGGCATGGACGACCACCTGGACCTGCTGGAACGAATCGACGTCCGCGCGGACCTGGCGGAGATCAGCGCCCCGACGCTGGTGATCTCGGCGGCGGAGGACAAGCTGATCTCGGCGGCGAACGCCCGCGAACTCCAGGCAGGCATCGCCGGAGCCCAAGCCGCCGAGCTCCCGTGCGGCCACGCGATGGCGGCGGAAAGCCCAGCGGAGTGGGCGACGGCGATCACGGACTTCCTCCGGGAACACCCCAGGTGAAGGGCGCCGCGCCTGGTGGTCAGGTGCGGAGGTTTCCAATTTTAGGCAAAATTGGAAGTCACTTGTGGTGCCGCAGCGCTGAGAGGAAACCGGCCCACTGGTCCCGGGTGAAGGTGAGGGTTCCACCGGCGCGG
Source organism: Saccharopolyspora elongata (assembly GCF_004348985.1). Taxonomy (GTDB): domain Bacteria; phylum Actinomycetota; class Actinomycetes; order Mycobacteriales; family Pseudonocardiaceae; genus Saccharopolyspora; species Saccharopolyspora elongata. The sequence continues at coordinate 3,856 of NZ_SMKW01000016.1, forward strand.
TCCTTGGTGTCGCGGACCCCGACCACACCCGGCGTCACGGCGACCTCAACGCATGAGGCGTTGCTTGCGCTGTAGCTGGACTTGCGCCATGCCTTCGGGGACGAGCTCATGCACGCCACCTTAATGTGGCATCACAACGATCTGAAGATGCTCCGGATGAGTTGGAGGGAGTCTTCGCGGCTCAGCGCTGCCTTCTCTGCCTCGGCGTGGGCGAGTGCGTACTCCCGGACCGTCAACGAATCTGTGATCAGATTCGTTGACGTCACAGTCTCTTGCCAGAGCAGTGTGGGCAGCCTTCCGCTCGGAAACGTCATGATGTGGAAAGCGGATCCGCCCATTGCGTGATGCCCGGTCGCTTCGAAGGGCACGACAAGAACTTCCAGGCTGTCTGGTAGCTCGTCCACCAGGTCGGCGAGGTGCTCAAGCTGCGCTTTGAGGACTGCTGCTCCACCTACCTGCTGTCGGAGCACGGCTTCGCTCATGACTGCGGTGATGCGAAGCGGGTCTTCACCGCGTAGTCGGCGTTGCCGAGTGAGTCGGGCTTTGATTCTCCGTTCCGCTTCGGCCAAACGGACGTTGGGGCTGCCTGACTCGATCACGGCTCGCGCGTAATCCTCGGTCTGCAGCAAGCCGTTCATCAGGCCGCTGTCGTAGGTGTGCAGGCTTTCGGCTCCGTGCTCGTATCCGAAGAACCGGAGCAGCTCATCGTTGAAGATCGCCGAGTAGCTGTTCCACCACCCTCGTTGACTGGCGTCGTCTCGAAGCGCCCGAAGCTCATCGGCTTCCTCCTCGCTGAACTCGTACGAGTCGATCACAGCGTTCATACGGTCCGACGACAGGTTCTTCTTGCCCTTCTCGACCTCGGACAAATACGCGCCGGTGATCCCAATGTGCTTGGCTGCGGCGATTCCGCTCAGGCCTGCCTCCTCGCGTTTCTCCTTCAGCCGCAGGCCCAAAGCCCAGTTGGCGACTGTTGGTGAGCTCGGTGCCATCGGGTCCTCCGCCGGTTTCGACTACACGTCCGAGTGGACGAGCTGGCTAATTAGCAAACAAGTCTCTACCTTGATCTCAGGCGGTAACGATAGCAACACGCGCTGTTACTGCTCGACGGTGGCTCCGGTCTCGACCCCTCCCCCGACCCCCGGGCCGGGGTCACCGTCTCTCCGACAACGGTTGGGAGGCAACGTGTTCGAGCTGTTCCAGCGGCGGGGCTTGGTCGCCTACTGGCGTCCTTTCGACGGAATCCGGCACGGCCTGTACCCGGACCAGCCGCCGCAGCCTGGTCAATGCCGGGAAACCCTGTGCGGGATGACCTTGACCGTCGGCACGCCCACCGAGGTCGAATGGCTCGCACCCACCTGCGAATCCTGCTGGAACGAGGCGCGATCCCGTCGCGATGCGCAAGCCCGCGAGGAGGATGCGTCGTGATCCTCCTGAACCTGATCCAGTATCCGATCGGATACCTCGCGGTCCTCGGAGTTTTCGCCGCCGTGGCGGGAGTTCTCGCGGTGATGCCGATTCGCGGCGGAACCGGCCAGCACGCCGGTGCCGGACCGGGAGCGGTGATGGTCTGGCAGCTCACCGAGGCTCTGGAGGCCGAGCGCTCCGCAGCAGTTTCAATTGAAACTGCGGACGATCCGGCGCCCGAGGAGGAGATCCGGTGGCCGGAGGAGCCGGTGGCGGAGTACGTCGGCCGCCACCGGCTCTGGTGGGACATCGACGAGCACCCCCAGTTGCCCGTCGACGTCCGGCTGGGATGTCCACCCCGCAGGGTGGTTTGGGACGCGTGGCCCGGTGAGCGGGCCTGCGAGCTTCCTCGTGTTCTCGGATCCTCCTGACTGGAACGCCCGCCCGCGGTTGCCGTCGGGCGGGCAAGTCGCGTTGACGGCAGGGCGGAGGACTGTCATGGAAATCAGTGGGACGACGCTGGACGAGCTGGCACGGATCGGTGATCCCAAAGCGGAGCAGGTGGTCTCGGAACTGGTCGAGAAGGGGCAACTGGAGGAGGTCAACCGCGTCCTGAGCCAGTGGCACTCCTACGACCAGGACATCCCGGTTGGACTGCCGCGCGGCCTGCACGACTTCCTGCAGGAAGCCAGGGTGGCTCCGGAGTGGGCCGACCAGGAGCGGCTGACCCGGGTGCACGAGTTCTTCGAGGATGACGGCATCCACATCGGCACCGTCCTGGCGCTCGGCTCGATGGCGATGGCCTACGCGGTCCCGCTCGGCGCGAAGATGATGAGCCTCACCCATCGCCTGCGCTACCCCGAGCGCCGGATGGCGAACACCGCCCAGTTCGTCTTCGACCTGATGCAGCCGGACCCGTTCGGCCCGAACAGCCGGTTCGTGGTCAGCGCGGTAAAGGTCCGGCTCATCCACGCGACCGTCCGACACCACCTCCGCGCCACCGGGAGCTGGGACGAGGACCGGCACGGTGTTCCCGCTTCCCAGGAGCACCTGCTGATCGTGTGGCTGGCGCTGTCCGTGCAGGTGCTGGACTTCCTGGAGCGGCTCCGGATCAGGGTTACCGCGCAGGAGGCCGAGGATTACATGCACACCTGGCGTGTCGCGGGCACCTTCCTCGGCATCCCGGCCGCCGCGATGCCGTCGACCGCGAGCGAGGCGCGCCAGTTGTTCGCCACCGCGCTGGCGCGCAGTGCGGGACCGTCGGAAGAAGGCGCGGAACTCACCGGGCACCTGATCGACCTCTACTCCGGGGTGCTGCCGGGGAAGGTCTTCGACGGTGTCGTCCCCGCACTGCTGCGCAGGCTGATCGGCAAGGACGTGGCCAACTTGCTCAAGGTTCCGCACTCGCCGCTGTGGCAGGTCGTCGTCCGAGTCTACGTGGCCGTGCTCGGGGGACTGGAGCGGATCGAAGACCGTTCCCGGCTGGGCAAGTGGTGGCTCGACAGGCTCGGCAAGGCCCAGTACGCGCTGGAACTGCGCATCCTGACCAGGGGCAAGAGCAAGCCGCTCGCACTGCCTACCCAGCTCGCCGGCTACAACGAAGAGATCACCGTGCCGACGCCGCGTAGCGCGGAGAAGCTTGAGCACGCGGGTGATGTGGAGATCGTGCCGCTCCTGGCCGTCGACAGGCAGATGGCGCAGGGCGCAGAAGCGCGCCAGGCCGAGGCGGCGGGCGTGCCCCAGGAGAGCCACCAATCCCAGTTCCCACCGCCGCGTGGGTGACCGCAATCTCTCGAGAAATCACGGCCCGAACCGCACAACGGCTGCTGGCCCTCGCTGCCACCATCTGGCACAACTGGGCCGGAACCGCCCCGGCCGAACGCTCCCTGATCGCCTGCGAGCACTGAAGACCAAGGAATCAACCATCTAGTGCCGGAACGGGCCGCTGATCTCGTAGGTGTAGCCGTCGGAGAACTCGCCGGACGGGCCGTACTGCGAGGAGAAGTACATCCGGTCGCCGGCCGGGTTGAACGCCGGGCCGGTCAGGCTGGAGGAATCCTGGCCGGTCATCCGCAGCATCGGGGCCACCACGTCGTCCGGGGTGATGATGCAGATCTCCAGGTTGTCGCCGTCTTCGGCGACGTAGAGGTCGCCGAAGGAGCTGCCGGTGAGGTTGTCGACGGCGCCCAGGCTGCCGTCGCCGTCGTAGGCGAGACCGAAGGTGTCGTCGGCGACGTTGAACTGCCACACCCGGCTGTCGCCCGTGGTGGTGAACCAGCACCTGTCGGCGGCGTAGTAGCAGCCCTCGCCGCCGTCGAAGTGCTTCGCGTCGGCGACCTGTTCGCGCGTCGGGGTGTCACCTTCGGCGGGCGTCGGCTCCGGAACCTCCACCCACGACGCCTTGCCCGACGTTCCATCCCCGGCGACCAGGACCTCCAGCAGCCCGCCCGCGCCCAGATCGCCCCAGTTGTTCGGGCGGAACCGGTAGAAGCAGCCGTCCGGCTCGTCCTCGGTCAGGTAGATCACCTTCCGGACCGGGTCGCACGCCGCGGCCTCGTGGTTGAAGCTGCCCATCGCGTCCCGCCGCACCGCCGTCTTGACGCCCCAGGGGTCGGTCTCGAACACGTACCCGTAGCTGACCTCTTCGCAGGAGAGCCAGGTGTTCCAAGGGGTTGCGCCGCCCGAGCAGTTACGCCGCGTGTCCTCGAGGATGCGGTAGGCGTCGACAATGCCGCCGCCGGAGTCGAACTTGATGGCCCCGACGCCGCCACCCGGCTCGACTTCGGAGTTGGACACGTAGATCCACCCGTCGCCGTCGGCGAAGCAAGCGCCGCCGTCGGGCGCGTCGTGCCAGGTGTAGGAAGTGCCCTCCACCTTGTCGCTGGAGTGCGCGATGACGCGGCTGGTGAACCCTTCGGGCAGTTCGAGTCCGTTGCCATCGGCCGGAAGCAGTGGCCCATAAGGGCTTTCGGCGAGCCGCCGGATCGGCCCGCCCACGGCGGCCCCGGTCCACAGCCCGCCGGTGAAGGCCGCAACACCGCCACCGATCACGGCAGCACGGAGAAAAGAACGACGCCGCACAACGACTCCCTTCAACGACCCGTCGGCGGCGGATCCCCATCGTGTCGGAACCGATCGGGCGCCAACTACCGCCGTTCGGGGGCGAATCCGCGACCTTCTGGCTCACCTGCCGGTCATCCCGCCGAACCGCGGGATGACCGGCGCAGGCCCGGGTCCGTGAGTGGTTTGGGGTGCTATGGCGCCCCAAACCACTCACGGGCACCTAGTGGCGGAACGGGCCGGTGATCTCGTAGGTGATGCCGCCGGAGGAGGAACCGGACGTGCCGCGCTGCGAGGAGAAGTACAGCCGGTCGCCGGCCGGGTTGAACGCCGGTCCACACAGCTCGGATTCGTCCTGGCCGTTCACCCGGACCACCGGCGCCACCACGTCGTCGGGCGTGATGATGCAGATCTCCATGTTGTCGCCGTCCTCGGCCACGTAGAGATCGCCGAACGAAGTGCCGGTCACGTTGTCGACCCCGCCGAGTTCGCCGCCGCCGTCGTAGGCGAGTTCGAAGGTGTCGTCGGCGGCGTTGAACTGCCAGACCTGGTTCTCGCCCTTGGCGGTGAACCAGCACTTGTCGGAGGCGTAGTAGCAGCCCTCGCTGCCGTCGAAGTGCTTCGCGTCGGAGACCTGCTCGCGGGTCGGGGTGTCGCCGTCGTCGGGCGTCGGTGTGGGAACCTCCGCCCAGGTGGCCTTGCCCGAGGTCTCCGGCCCGGCGACCAGCACCTCCAGCAGCCCACCGGCGCCGAGGTCACCCCAGTTGTTCGGGCGGAACCGGTAGAAGCAGCCGTCCGGCTCGTCCTCGGTCAGGTAGATCACCTTGCGCACCGGGTCGCAGGCCGCGGCCTCGTGGTTGAACTTGCCCATCGCGTCCCGCCGCACCGCGTTCTTCGCGCCCCAGGGGTCGGTCTCGAACACGTACCCGTAGCCGACTTCCTCGCAGGAGAGCCAGGTGTTCCAAGGTGTCGTCCCACCGGCGCAGTTGCGCCGTGTGTCGTCCAGGATGCGGTAGGCGTCGGCGATGCCGCCGCCGGAGTCGAACCGGACCGCGCCGACGCCGCCGCCCGGCTCGATCTCGGAGTTGGACACGTAGATCCACCCGTCGCCGTCGACGAAGCAGGCCCCGCCGTCGGGCGCGTCGTGCCAGGTGTAGGACGTGCCTTCGACGCTCTCACCGGACCGCGCGATGATGCGGCTGGTGAATCCTTCGGGCAGTTCGATCCCGTTGTCATCGGCCGGAAGCAACGGCCCGTAAGGGCTCTCGGCCACCCGGCGGATCGGCCCGCCCACGGCGGCCCCGGTCCACAACCCGCCGGAGAAGGCGGCAACACCGCCACCGATCACGGCAGCCCGGAGAAAAGAACGACGCCGCACAACGACTCCCTTCAGTCCGTCGGCGGCGGATCCCCATCCTGGCGGAACCGACCGGGCGCCAACTACCGCCGTTCGGCCCCACCGGGCCTGGTCCGGCAACTCCGCGCACGGCCCTCGTTCGAGTGACGCCCGGCAGTGTCTTGAGGCTTCCCCAACGGGGTAATCCCTGGTCGGCAGCCAGATGGAATTCGCGCGTCTTCCACTCGGAGGTGGTCAACGATGAAGGCAGTCGTGTACCAGGAGCCCTTCTCGGTCGCGATCAACGAGGTGGACCGGCCGACGATCCAGCACCCCAACGACGTGATCGTGCGGATCACCTCGACCGCGATCTGCGGCTCCGACCTGCACATGTACGAGGGCCGGACGGCCGCCGAACCGGGCATCGTGTTCGGGCACGAGAACATGGGCATCATCGAGGAGACCGGCTCCGGTGTGGCCAGCCTGAACCGCGGTGACCGGGTCGTGATGCCGTTCAACGTCGCCTGCGGGTTCTGCAAGAACTGCATGGCGGGCAACACCGGCTTCTGCCTGACCGTCAACCCCGGCTTCGCCGGCGGCGCCTACGGCTACGTCGCGATGGGGCCGTACACCGGCGGGCAGGCCGAGTACCTGAGGGTGCCGTTCGCCGACTTCAACTGCCTGAAGCTGCCGGCCGACGGCAGCCACGAGGCCGACTTCGTGCTGCTGGCCGACATCTTCCCGACCGGCTACCACGGCTGCGAGCTCGCGCAGGTCTCGCCGGGCGAGAGCGTCGTCGTGTACGGGGCGGGACCGGTCGGGCTGATGGCCGCCTACTCGGCGCTGCTGCGCGGTGCTGCGCGGGTGTTCTCCGTCGACCGGGTGCCGGAGCGGCTGGCCAAGGCGGAGGAGATCGGGGCGACCCCGATTGACTTCTCCGCGGGCGACCCGGTTGAGATGATCAAGGAGCACACCGACGGCGAGGGCACCGACAAGGGTGTCGACGCGGTCGGCTACCAGGCGCAGGTGGGCGACGGCTCGAAGGAGGAGCCGGCCATCGTGCTGAACTCGCTGATCGAGACGGTGCGCCCGACCGGACGGCTCGGCGTGCCCGGCCTGTACGTGCCGGCCGATCCCGGTGGGCCCAACGAGGAGGCGAAGAAGGGGATGCTGCTCGTCTCGGTCGGCCGGATGTTCGAGAAGGGCCAGGTCATCGGGACCGGGCAGTGCAACGTGAAGCGCTACAACCGGCAGCTGCGCGACATGATCATCGCGGGCCGGGCCAAGCCCAGCTTCGTCGTCTCGCACGAGCTGTCCCTCACGGAGGCCCCGGACGCCTACCGCAAGTTCGACCAGCGGATCGAGGGATACACCAAGGTCGTCCTGCACCCGTGAGCCTCTCGTGAGCGGCTGTGGTCGCCATGACGACCACAGCCGCTCACGACACGGAGCCGCAGATGCCGGTGCGCAGCATGTCGAAGGCGCACTCGGCGGCTGCGACGGCCTCCGGGTGGAGCTCGTCGGGGGAGCGGCCGCCGGCGACCTGGCGGACGTTCTCCTCGGCGAGCACTCGGAGCGCCGTGACAATTTGGTGCGCCGCGATGCGGGTCGCGATGCCCGCGGGCGCGCCGGCTTCGACGAGCGCGTCCGCCAGCGCATCGGCCCTCCTTTCGGCGAAGCCGAGCAAGCGGGCCGACAGGCTGGGCGTGCCGTCGATCAATCGGTGGAGGCCCTGGACTTCCGGGCTGTCGTTCAGGCCGGTGATCGGATCGCGCGCGGCGAGCGCCGCCAGGTAGTGCCGCCGCAGCGCGGCGAGCGGGTCTTCGCCCGCCGCCCGGTCCCGTACCACGGCTGCCGCTTCGCCCTCGTGGTCGGCGATGCGGTGCAGCACTAGGTCTTCCTTGGCCGGGAAGTACTTGAACAGGGTCGGTTTCGACACCTCGGCCCGCGCGGCGACGTCGGCGCAGGACACCGCGTCGAAACCGGATTCGAGGAACATCGCGATCGCCGCGTCCGCGATCGCCGTGCGGGTCCGCTGCTTCTTCCGTTCCCGGAGTCCGGCTCGTTCTGCCACGTCAACGAGGCTAGCACGGGCTCTAACTCGGTTAATTTGCTAACCGGGTTAAGCTTTCTGCTCCGGAACCGATTGGAGCAACGCGAATGCGCATCGGCGTAGCCCTGCCCACCGACCACATCTCGCTTTCCGGCGAAGCGAACTCCGTGGACGCCCTCATCGACCAGGTGAAAGAGCTCGCCGCCGCGGGGCTGGCGTCGGCCTGGTTCACCCAGCGGTTCGACCACGACGCGATCACGGTGGCCGCGCTCGCCGCGCGTGAAGTCCCGGGCATCGACGTCGGCACCGCGGTCGTGCCGATCTACCCGCGGCACCCGATCGCCCTCTCGATGCAGGCCCAGGCGGCGCAGGCCGCCGGGCACGGGCGCTTCACGCTCGGAGTCGGGTTGTCGATCAAATCGTTCGTCGAGCAGACCTACGGGATCGCCCCGCATCCCAGGGTTCGCCACCTGCGCGAATACCTCACGGCGTTGCGCGAGTTGCTCGAATCGGGCTCGGTGGACCTGAGCGGGGAAACGCTGGTCGCGAGGACGACGCTCCCCGCGAGCGTGCCCGGAGCCCGGCCGCGAGTGCCGGTGCTGGTGGCGGCGGCCGGTGATCTGACCCTGCGCGCCGCGGCCGAACTCGCCGATGGCGCGCTGCCGATCCTGTCCGGGCCGCGGACGCTGGCCGAGTACACCGTCCCCACCATTCGCCGCTACGCCGAAGTCGCCGGGCGGCCGGAGCCCAGGATCGCTGTGATCGTCTCCGGCGTGGTGACCTCCGACGTGGCGGGCGCCCGGACTAGCGCCGAGGCGAACATGGCCTACTACGGGACCATTCCGTCCTACCGCGCGGCGCTGGACCGCGAGGGGATCGACAACCCCGCCGACCTGGTCGCGATCGGGGACGAGGAGTCGATCGCGAAGCAGGTGGCCGAGTACTTCGAGGCGGGCGCGACCGAGCTCATCTACACCCAGACCACGATCGGTTCCGCGGCCGACGAGCGCCGGACCTGGAAACTCCTCGGCGAGCTGGCCGCAAACCACGCTACGAGCTGACGACGAGTGTGCAGTTTCAATTGAGCGTTTTTCATCCTGGTCGGCCCGCAGTCGCGGGTCGCAAAGCTGCACGTCGATGGGGTGTCGCATGCGCCGCGGGCGCATAGCCCACGTACGACACGTGCGCCGCCGCGGGTTCTCAGGGGCTTCCTGGCGAGGACGGCCCCTCCGCCGTGTATTGGACATACATAAGGAGGGGCACCCACAGTCCAGGGAGCGTCTGAGGTTCCGCTACCCGCACCGCCACGCAAATCGAGGTTGGAAAAACCTCATTGAAACTGCACACCCGCGCGGCGTTCAGCGGTCGAGGATGGTGCGGAGCGCCTTCTCCAGGTCGGCGGCGGTGCCGGGACCCCGGCTGCGCCAGGCGATGAAGCGGTCCGGGCGGACCAGCACCGCCCCGTCCGCGCCGACCCCGTACGGCCCGGTCCAGTCGCCGGTCATCTCGCCGCCGATCAGCCGCGGTTCCAGCCGGACCCCCAGCGCGGTGGCGACCTCCTCGGCGGCCCCGGCCCACGATTCCGATCCGGTCAGCAGCACGAAACCCCGGCCGAACAGGTCTATCGTGGACACCTCTCCGTCCGGAGTGGACAATCGGACGTGCGGGGCGCGCGAGCCCGGGCGGCCCGTCGGGCGGGTCGCGTTCTCCAGGAGCTCGCCCTCGTCGCCGGGTTCCCGGACGACCGCGCCATTGTGCCGGTACCCGAACAGCAGCACGGCCGGATCCTCGATCGGCGGCGCGTCGTCTTCCCGGGCCAGGTCGGGCCGGTTGCGCACGATGGCGTTCCGGAACTGGTTCTCCGCGACCAGCTCGCCCACCGGCCGCCGCTCCGCGTCGTGGCTGTCGAGCAGTCCCGGCCCGGCCTCGCCGCGGAGCACCGCCGCGAGCTTCCACGCCAGGTAGAAGCCGTCCATCACGGCGGTGTTGCCGCCCATCCCGCCGTGCGGCGGCATGGTGTGCGCGGCGTCGCCGACCAGGTGCACCCGGCCGGCGCTGAACCGGTCGGCCACCTGCATGGTCGTCACCGTGCTGTCCGTCGCCAGGATCTCGACGTCGAGCTCGGGCACGCCGGTGGCCAGCCGGATCTGCGCCAGGCTGCGCTCCTCGGTGAAGTCCGCCGGCTCCTCGTGCGCCGGGTCGTAGCCGACGCCGACCACGAACTGGTCCGGGTGATCGGTGCTGACCACCACGCCGTTGCCGCCGGAGAGCTCCGGGTTCTGCAGGTAGTACATGACCAGGCGGTCGCCGACGACGGCCGACAGGTCGGCGCGGACCAGCCAGTGGATCGAGTGCCCGAGGGCGCCCCGGCCGTGGGTGCCGATGCCGAGCCGCTCGCGGATCGGGCTGCGGTGGCCATCGGCGGCGACCAGGTAGTCGGCGTGCACCTCGCGGGTTCCGGTGGCGTCCGCGAGCACCGCGCGGACGCCGTTCTCGTCCTGCTCGAAGGAATCCAGCCGGGTGGAGAAGCGGATCTCGGCGCCCAGTTCGCGGGCGCGCTCGGCCAGGATGCGCTCCGCGCTCGCCTGGCTGGCGTCGGCCGACCCCGCCGGCGTCAGGTGGTCGAGTGACAGGAAGGTGTCGTGCAGGATCTCGCGGAACACCGGGCCACTCGCGCTTTGCGCTATGCGCAGCAGGAATCCCTGGCTCTTGGGCGACGCGTCGAGCATGGCGGCTTCGAGGCCGACGAGGCGGAGCGCCTCCATCGCGTGGTTCTGCTGACCTCGCGCCTTCGGGTGGGTGGAGGTGCCCGGGTGGCGCTCCACCACCAGCGACGGCGTGCCGTGCAGGCCCAGGAAAACGGCGGTCGACAGGCCGGACAGCCCGGCGCCGACGATCAGGACTGGAGTTCGTTCGGACATCGGTGACCCCTCTTGCGAACGGTGTTCGTAACTTGCGAACGATGTTCTACTCGCGAACAGTGTTCGCGTCAAGTACGGTGTTCGAAGCACCGATCGAGAAAGTGGTGAACGATGTCCCTGCCGGTTCCGCCCTGGCAGCAGCGCGCCGTGCGCGACCGGGCGGCGAAACGGCCGCTGAGCCTGGAGCTGATCGTGCGCACCGCGCTCGAGCTGCTCGACAGCGAAGGCCTGGACGCCGTGAGCATGCGGAAGGTCGCGCAGCGGCTCGGCACCGGCGCGGCCTCGCTCTACGCCTACGTCCGCAACAAGGACGAGCTGCACGAGCTGATGCTCGACCTCGTGATCGGCGAGATCCGGGTGCCGGAGCTCGACCCGGAGAAGTGGCAGGAGACGCTCAAGGACCTGATCCGCCAGCAGGTCGAGGTGCTCACGGCGCACCCGGGCATCGCGCAGGTCGTGATGCGCACCCCGGCGCCGGCCGGGCCGAACGCGCTGATCGTCTCCGAGGCGATGATGGCCATCCTCCGCTCGGCCGGATTCTCCGACCGCGTGGTGGCGTTCTCCGTCGACACCCTCGCCCTGTTCGCCACGGCGGTCGCCATGGAGCGCAGCGCGGACTTCGGACTCAGCGACGCGGAGCGCGGCGAGCGGATGGAGATGATCGGGCGGTACTTCGCGGAGCTCCCGGCGGACCGGTTCCCGACGATCGTCGCCCTCCTCCCGGCGCTGATGTCCGGCGACGAGGACGAGCGCTTCGAGTTCGGCCTCGACATCCTCATCCGAGGCATCGCCGCCCACGCCGCCGACTCGGTTTGACGCAATTTCAATGGAAATCGAACCTCTGATTTCCATTGAAATCGAAGAAGTTGTCCACATCCCCCGGTGTGTCGGGTCACGACGCACCGGCGACTGTGGACACCCCGCAAGTTCCATTGAAATCGAACCTTCGATTTCAATGGAACTTGCGGGTGTGACGGAAGGCTGACGCCCGGTTGTGGCCGTGCGACCGGCGACACGTTGTTGAGCAGCGGCAACGTGCTTCGCGATGCGGGCGGTTACTGTTGTCGGTCATGGACGTTCGGGTCGTGGACCACCCCCTCGTGAAGGCAAGGCTGTCCACAATGCGCGATGCGCGCACCAACAGCGCCGCGTTCCGCGCCGCGCTGCAAGAGCTCACGCTGATGCTCATCTACGAGGCGACGCGGGACGCCGAGGTCGCGGTGGAGCCGATCCACACCCCGGTGGCGCGCACCAACGGCTACCGGCTGGCGAACCCGCCGCTGCTGGTGCCGGTGCTGCGAGCCGGTCTCGGCATGGCCGACCAGGCGCACCGGCTGATCCCGGAGGCGCAGATGGGCTTCGTCGGCCTGGCCAGGGACGAGGAGACGCTGCAGCCCACGCCGTACCTGGAGTCGCTGCCCGCCGACCTGTCCGACCGCCCGGTGCTGGTGCTGGACCCGATGCTGGCCACCGGCGGCTCGATGGTGCACACGATCAGCCTGCTGACCGACCGCGGCGCCAGCGATGTCACGGCGATCTGCACGCTGGCCGCCCCGGAGGGCGTGCGCCGGCTGGAGGAGTCCGGCCTGCCAGTCCGGGTGGTGACCGCGAGCGTGGACGAGCGCCTCAACGAGTCGGGATTCATCGTCCCCGGTCTCGGCGACGCGGGGGACCGCGAATACGGCGCGGTGTAGTCCTACTGGAGCCGGACGCCTCCCGAATTCCCCTGGAATTGCAACGATCTTCGCCGGGTCGCGGCGGGGAAATTCCCGATTTTGCCTGAAATCGAGATTCCCGCCGCGGCCCGGTTCGTCGTCTTGACTACCGGTTCTACCTGGACATAAGCGGGGTGCGAGGGCGCCTTGGTGACGCCTCGGGCTCCTGCGTGATCCGCCCGCAGCAGCGTTATTGGGCCGAACAGGCGCTACCTGGTCTAGACCTGCCCCGAATATGGTCTATACCACATTGAGCGATCCCCCCGATGACGCAGGAGTCGCCATGTCCGTTCGACGACGCAGCTTCCCGTTCCGGCTGCCGGTGCTGCTCGCCTCGATCCTCGCCCTGGGGCTGCCCGCGCTGGCCGCCCCGGCCGGGGCCTCCGACACCCCGGCCGACCCCCAACCCCAGGCCGCCGCCCGCAAGGTCGGCTACTTCACCCAGTGGTCGATCTACGACCGCAACTACTTCGTCAAGAACCTCGACACCTCCGGCGCCGCCGGTCAGCTGACCCACCTCAACTACGCCTTCGGCAACCTCGACGCCGGCGGCAAGTGCTTCCAGGTCAACCAGGCCGGCGAAGGCGACGCCTGGGCCGACTACCAGCGCCGCTTCACCGCCGAGCAGACCGTCAACGGCACGGCCGACGCCTACGACCAGCCGCTGGCGGGCAACCTCAACCAGCTCAAGCAGCTCAAGGCGAAGTACCCCGGGCTGAAGGTCTACATCTCCTTCGGCGGCTGGACCTGGTCGAAGAACTTCCACGCGGCCGCGGCGACCCCCGAATCCCGCGCCGCGCACGTCAAGTCCTGCATCGACATGTGGATCCGCGGCAACCTGCCGAAGATCGGCGAGCCGCAGGGCGGGGACGGCGTCGCCGCGGGCATCTTCGACGGCGTCGACCTCGACTGGGAGTGGCCCGCCTCCGAGGGCGGCCCCGGCAACGTCGTCGACCCGGCCGACAAGCAGAACTACACCGCGCTGCTGCAGGAATGGCGCACCCAGCTCGACGCCGCCGGCCAGGAGCTCGGCAAGACCTACGACATCAGCGCGTTCCTGCCCGCCGACCCGAAGAAGATCGAGGCCGGCTACGAGGTGCCGAAGGTCTTCGACCTGCTCACCTTCGGCACGATCCAGGGCTACGACCTGCACGGCGCCTACGAGCCGACGACGAACCACCAGTCGGCGATCTACAGCCCGGAGGGCGACCCGTCGCCGGAGAAGTGGAGCATCGACCAGACGATCAACGCCTGGCGCACCGCCGGGGCGCCGAACGACAAGATGGTGCTCGGCGTGCCGTTCTACGGCCGCGGCTGGACCGGCGTGCAGAACCAGAACAACGGCCTGTTCCAGACCTCGACCGGCCCCGCCCCGGCCAAGTACGAGGCCGGCATCGAGGACTACAAGCTGCTCAAGGCCAAGGCCGGTACGTTCGCCCTGCACCGCGACGAGAAGGCCGGTCACGCCTGGATCTACGACGGAACCACGTTCTGGACCTTCGACGACGCGACCGAGATCACCCGCAAGGTCGAGTACCTCAAGCAGCAGGGCCTCGGCGGCGCGATGGTGTGGTCGATGGACGGCGACACGCCTGAAGGCGAGCTGATGACCGCCATCCACAAGGCCCTCGGCTGAGGGGTTCCCCGAAGCAGTCGTGGGTGGTCATGGCCGCCAGTCAAGGCCGCGCACGACGCGCTGGCCCCGAGGAAACTCCCCCCGTCGCTCGGGGTCAGCGCCTCCAACCCGCAAAACCGTTGCGCAGCGCCCGCTCATAGCGGGCGCTGCCTTCGTCTTCGACCGGTGCCGAACCGCTCAGCTCCAGCGAGACGAGGCCGTGCACCAGCGCCCACGCGGCGAAGACGACCTCCGCGGGATCGGCGTCGATCAGCTCCCCGGCCTCGATGCCCTTGGCGATCGCCTCCCGCAGCGGCTCGATGCTGCGCAGCGCCTGCTCCCACGCCTGCTCGTCGGGCGTGAAGTCGGGCACCGCGTGCCCGAACATGATCGAGTAGAAGTGCCGGTTGGCCAGTGCGCTGTCCCGGTAGGCGTGGCCCAGCGCGGTCAGGTCCTGCGCCGCATCGCCGGTGCGCGACACCCGCTCCATCCGAGCGCACAGCCGCTGGAAGCCCTCCACGTACAGCTCGCGGACCAGCCCCGGTTTGCCGCCGAACAGCGAGTACACCGCGGTGGTCGAGGTGCCCACGTCCGCGGCGAGACGCCGCAGGCTCAGCCCTTCCGGGCCGTGCGCGGACAGCAGCTCGCCGGCCCGGTCCAGCAGGCGGGTGCGCAGGGTTTCGTCGTGCGCTCGCGGTCTCGCCATTGACCGAAAGTAGCGCCTTCCTCGGGTGGTATCAGCGCGATACCATCTACCGCATGGCCATGACCTTGCGTCTGACCGACGAAGAGAACCGGCGGCTCGCCGAGCTGGCGGCGGTCGAGGGGCGGTCCAAGCAGGAGGTCGTGCGCAGTGCGCTGGCCGAACGCTGGGCGCGCCAGCAGAAGGAACAGCAGCTGGACGACGTGATGCAGCGCGTTCTGCCGCGATACCGGGGATTGTTGGACAAGCTCGGCCCTTCATGATCGACTATTGAGCGGTGACCGTATATCTCGACACGTCCGATCTGCTCCTGCTGGCGACCGCTGTTTCCGACGGCGACCTGCTGGTGCGGGACAGCGGATTGCTTGACGCGGCGGCGTACCGACCGCGCGCGGAGGTCCTCGGCGTGCCGGCGTACGAGACCCTGTGGCTGAAGTCGGCGGCGCTGCTGGATTCGATCGTGCGCACCCGGCCGCTGGTCGGCGGCAACTGGCGGCTGGCCTGGGTGGCCGCGGTGGCGATGTGCGACGTGAACGGCTGGTGGGTGGAGGCCGACGACGACGAGGCGCTGGTGCTGGTCCGCGAGGTCGGCCGCGACCAGCGGGAGCTCCCCGAGGTGGCGGATCACCTGGAGCGCTGGGCCAAGCCCAAGATCTGACCCGCAAACCTTTGGTGTGCGGCGAGATTCGCGGCGGCGGGCCCGGAACGGCGATGGCCCGCCCGGGAGTCCGGGCGGGCCATCGCGCTCAATTCGTTCGGTATTCGGCCGAGATCGTTGTTCCGGCACTTGCTCGCGGTGGTCGGCCGACCACGCGGGAGCGCCGCTACCAGGCCCTAGCCGACGGCTCCGCTCTCGAGCTTCCTCATGGCAATCGGTGCGCCTGCCAGGTCCTCTTCGTTGCAGAGCAATTTGAGGTCGTAGTAGGGCGAACCTTCGCGATCGTCGTAGTCCAGGTGGACTGCGATGACATCGATGGGTTCACCCAGCCAGTTCTGGGCCTCGCGAAGCCATTGGGCGGACCGCTCCAGGGCGGCTGGTAGGTCGTCGTCGCGGAACTCGACAGGTCGGTACGGAACGCCCTGAACCTGATCCTGCGGACCGGGGGGCTGTGGGAGATCCACGGAGACGCCGGAGTCGTCGAGTTCGAGTCGGATCGCTTCCTCACTCACTGTCGCAGGGTAACCCCTCCGGCGGTCCAAATGCTGCCGGAGGGCCTGCTCAGTTCCTCCGGATCGGGCTGCTGAGCTGGTCGGACCGGTCGGCCGATTACCATGCGCAAGGTGCGGGGCGCCCTGGGCATCGCACGTTGATGAGGGAAGGCGGGCTTTGCCCAGGGCGCCCAGCTGCCGTCAAGGGGCGCGCCCCGACGACACGATCAGGTTACTCCGGTCGTGTCGACCAAGATCAACTGGGGTTGGTCGCGGGCACGTCGTTTTCGCGCGAAACCGGCACCTCCCACGCGTGGCGCGTGCCGTTTTCGCGCGAAAACGCTGCTCGGCCACCCCGGGCTGGGTGTCACCCTCCGCAATGGGTGGGTACGCCGTTCAGGGCATCAGCCCGGCCGCGACGGTCGCCCCGAGTTCCCAGCACGCCTCCAGTGCGTCCTTGTCCGGCTGGCCGAGCACGGTGACCGGTTCCGCGACCTGCTGCCACGACAGGCCGGTCGTGATCGACCGGATCGCGCGCAGCGCGCCCTCCACGCCCTCGTTGCCGTGCACGTAGCAGCCGTACGGCCGGCCGATCGTCGAATCCAGGCACGGGTAGTAGATCGTGTCGAAGAAGTGCTTGAGCGCGCCGCTGATGTAGCCGAGGTTCGCCGGCGTGCCGAGCAGGTAACCGTCGGCTTCCAGGACGTCGCTGGCCGTGGCGCTCAACGCCGGTCGCCGTACCACTTCGACGCCCTCGATCTCGTCGGTCGTGGCGCCGGCGACGACCTTCTCGAACATCGCCTGCATGCCCGGCGACGGCGTGTGGTGCACGATCAGCAGCCTCGGCATCGTCAGTACTCCCGCACCAGGTCGGAAACCGCCTGCTTCAGCGCGTCGAGCCGGTCCGCGGCTCGCTGCTTCGCCGCCGCCAGCGGGAGTTCGCCGGCGTGCTCGACGACCTGCAGGTAGCACTTGAGCTTGGGTTCGGTGCCGGACGGGCGGATGACGACCCGGAGCCCGCCCGCGCCGGTGATCACCAGTGCATCGGTGTCCGGCAACAGGTCCTCGACGTCCACAGTGGTCGTCGCGAGGCCGGCCGGCGGCCGCTCGCGGAGCCGCCGCATGATGCGCGGGATCACGCCCAGGTCCGTGACGCGCACGGAAACCTGGCCGGTCTGGTGTACGCCGTGCTTCGCGGACAGCGCGTCGAGCAGCTCCGGCAGGCCGCTCCCGGACGCCTTCAGGGTGGCGGCCAGGTCGCTGCCCAGGACGGCGGTGGAGATGCCGTCCTTGTCGCGCACGGCATCCGGGTCGACGCAGTGCCCGAGCGCCTCCTCGTAGGCGTAGACCAGGCCGGTTCCGGCGCCGTCACCGGCGCGCACGAGCCACTTGAAGCCGGTCAGCGTCTCGTCGTAGCGGACGCCGAACTCGGCAGCGATCGAGCGCAGCATGGTCGCGGACACGATCGTCGTCGCCACCAGCGGATCGGCCGATCTATCCACAGTGGACAAGATGTGCTGGGCGAGCAGGACGCCGGTCTCGTCGCCGCGCAGCATCCGCCAGGCGGCGTCCTCCCGGACGCCGAGCGCGCACCGGTCGGCGTCCGGGTCGAGCGCGATCGCCAGGTCCGCGCCGATCTCGGCGGCCAGCGCCAGCAGCTCGTCGGTCGCCCCCGGTTCCTCCGGGTTCGGGAAGCCGACGGTGGGGAAGTCCGGATCCGGTTTCTCCTGGGACGCAACGAGATGCACGTCGTCGAAACCGGCGCGATGCAGCGCCTGCCGCAGGGTCTGCGCGCCGACGCCGTGCAACGCGGTCGCCGCGATCCGCAGCGTTCGCGCGTCGCCGCGCGGCAGCGTCGCAACCCGCGCGAGGTAGTCGTCCAGGGCGGAGTCGTGGATCGACCAGCTTTCCTTGCGCGGCACCGCGTTCGCCGCCGGAGTCGCGGCGATCGCCGCCTCGATCTCGGTGTCGACGGGGCTCACCAGGTGGATGCCGCCCCGCAGGTACAGCTTGTACCCGTTGTCCTGAGGCGGATTGTGCGAAGCGGTGATCTGGATGCCCGCGACGGCGTCCAGCGCGCGTGCGGCGTGCGCCAGCACCGGCGTCGGCAGCGGCTCGGGCAGCATCCGCACGTCGAAACCGGCGGCCGCCAGTACCCCGGCGGCGTCGGTGGCGAACTCCTCCGAGCCGTGCCGCGCATCGCGACCGACCATGACGACACCGCCGCCGTGACCGCGCTCGGTCAACCAGGCCGCCACACCGGCGGTCGTGCGCACGACCACGGCGCGGTTCATCCCGTTCGAGCCCGCGCGCACCGCCGCGCGCAGGCCGGCGGTGCCGAACTGCGGCATGCCGGACATCCGGTCCGCGAGCTCCGGGTCGTCGGCATCGAGCAGCAGCTGCAGCTCGGTTCGGGTCCGAGGGTCCACGTCGCCGGCGATCCACTGCCGGGCGGCCTCGCGCGGCTGCGCGTCGAGCGTCACTTCGCCTCCTGAGCTCCGTCGCGTCGTGAGTGGTTTTGGTCGCTGCAGCAACCAAAAACACTCACGACCACAATCATCACGCCGACTTCAGCACCTGGCCACGCGCGAGGCAAGGGCCGCGCTCACGCCGCCTCGACCAGCGAACGCAGCAGCTTGCCCATCCGGCTGGCCGAGGCGCGACCGGCGTCCAGGACCTCCTGGTGGTTCAGCGGCTGCCCGCTCAACCCGGCGGCCAGGTTCGTCACCAGCGACAGCCCGAACACCTCGGCGCCCTCGGCGCGGGCCGCGATGGCCTCCAGCACGGTCGACATCCCGACCAGGTCGACGCCGAGCCCGCGCAGCATCCGGATCTCCGCCGGCGTCTCGAAGTGCGGGCCCGGCAGGCCGGCGTACACGCCTTCCTCCAGCGAGGGATCGATGCTGCGGGCCAGTTCCCGCAGCCGCGGCGAGTACAGGTCGGTGAGGTCCACGAAGTTCGCGCCGACCAGCGGCGACCGCGCGGTCATGTTGACGTGGTCGCTGATCAGCACGGGCTGACCGACCTGCATGCCCTCGCGGATCCCGCCGGCGGCGTTGGTGAGCACGACCGTCCGGCAACCGGCGGCGATCGCGGTCCGCACGCCGTGCGCCACCGGATCGATGCCCTTGCCCTCGTACAGGTGCGTCCGCCCGAGCATGACCATCGCCCGCTTGTCGCCCACCTGCAACGACCAGATCTTGCCGCTGTGCCCGATCGCGCCCGGCGCGGCGAAGCCCGGCAGGTCGGACATGCTCAGCTCGGTGGTGGGCCGGCCGATCTCCTCGGCGGCGGGTTGCCAGCCGGAACCGAGCACGACGACCAGATCGTGGCGGTCGGTGCCGGTGATCTCGGCGAGCTTGGCGGCGGCCGCCTGCGCGGCGGCGGAAGGGTCGGAAGCAGTCGTAGAGGTCACGGCCGCGCAGCTTAGTCCGTACCAGGCCAGGACGAAGCCCGTTCAACACCGCACGAGCACGTGGAACTCGTTTCCAAGCTAGCTGGTCCGCAGGCTGCCCTGGATCTGGTCGAGTTCGCCGGTCGGCGCTTGGCTGCCCGGCGCCGTCACCCGCACGATCCACAGGTCGTTGCCGTGGCGGCTCAGCTCCGCCGCGGTACTGAGTCGCCGCTCCGGGCCCAGCTGGCTGAACTTGGACTTCTCGACCGTCGTGTACGCCAGCCGCTGCCGGTTGCTGCCGTCGGAGGAGCTGGACTCGACGGTCACCGCGTGATCCTGGCCCGCACCGGACTTCCGCAGCTCGTTCTCGTAGTCCGAGAACTCGTAGCCGGCGCCGAAGAAGCTGCCGTAGCGCTGGACGGCGATCTCGGTGGTGCCGTCCGGGGACACGAAGGACACGACCGCGCTGTTGGCGAAGTCGTTGCGCTCGCTGATGAACAGCCGCCAGCCGGGATCGCTCGGAGCCATGATGGTGAACTCGCCACCGCTCGGCGCGGCGGTGTGCTTCGCGACGTTGCGGTGCTCGGCCAGGTTCAGGCGCACCGCCGACGGTGCGGGCTCGACCTCCGGCTTCGCGGCTTCCGGCAGCACCGGCTTGCCCGCGATCACCCGGGTCGCGGCGAAGCCGCCGGCCATCGCGGCGGCGAAGAGCACGACCGCGGCGACGCCGAGCGCGAGCACCGCCAGCGGCGACGTGCGGCGCGGCTGCGGCGGCGGCTCCTTCAACGCGAACGGCGGCAGGCCGGGATTGCTGGCCAGGGGAGCCGAATCCGGCGCGGGCGCGGGCTTCGGCGCCGGCGGGGGCGACACCTGGTGCCGCACCTTCACCGTCGGCGCGTCCGGGTCCAGCAGCATCGAGAAGGGGCGGACGCCGGGCTCGGGCAGCAGGCGCTGGATCCGGCGGCGCGCCTCGGTCAGCGACATCCGCTGCGACGGATCCTTGACCATCAGGCCGCGGATGATGTCGCCGATCGGGCCGGGCCGGGTGGCCACCGGCACGGGGCCGCGCACCACCTCGGTCACGGTGGCCAGCGGGTCGTTGCTGACGTCGTAGGGCGTGCGCCCCTCGGCCGCGGCGAACATCGTCGCGCCGAGCCCCCACAGGTCGGCGACGGCGGTCACCCCCTGGCCCGCGGCGACCTCCGGGGCGATGAACGCCGGGGTGCCGAGCAGGATGCCGGTGCTGGTGAGGGTGTGCTCGGCGATGTTGCGGGAGATCCCGAAGTCGCTGACCTTGATCCGGCCGTCGTCGCCGATCAGCACGTTCCCGGGCTTGACGTCGCGGTGCACGATGCCCGCCCGGTGCGCGGCCTCCAGCCCGGCGGCGACGCCGTCGGCGATCACCGCCAGCTGGTGGTCGTCGAGAGCACCGTGCTTGCTGAGGATCGCGGCGAGGCTCTGCGACGGTACGAGCTCCATGACCACGAATGGCTCGCCGTCCTCGCGCGCCACGTCGTAGAGCGTCACGACGTTGGGATGCGACAGGACGGCGATGGCGCGGGCCTCCCGGAGCGCGCGCTCGCGCAACTCGGCGGCCTCCTCGTCCGGCATCCCCGGCGGGAGTTTGACCTCCTTGACCGCCACCTGCCGCCGCAGCAGCTCGTCCGTGCCGGACCACACGGTGCCCATCGCACCGCCGCCGAGCTTGCTGTCCAAGCGGTACCGGTTCCCGATCAACCGACCGGCGCCGGCCAGGGTGTCGGGTTCGTAGCTATCCGTGGGCACGACCATATTTTCCATGGTCGACGGCCCGGCATTGGCGGAACCGGTGAGGATCGTTGCTCAGCTGCGATGATTACCAGATTCGCCGAGATGATCACCCGCGGTATCCGTATCGGCGTTACGAAAAGTGAACAATCCCACGCCGACGGTCGTCCCGGCGGCACCCCCGATGCCGCCAAAGGTCATTTCGTCGCAACGAAAAACGGCCTCCCATCGGCCAATATGCCGTCTGGAGCTGACTGGCCCGAACTCATACATTTCGGATAAGTTGGGCTCCGAATCGGACCTCGCTGTACATCGGTGGCCCGAGCCTTCCTCAAGCCGATACGCGCAGCGGTTGCACTGCCGCGACGTCGATCGTCGCGGTGCGCCTGCGTCAACGGTGACGAACAATCCCGGTGGTCGGGAGTCGGCGGGTCCGGGTGACACGGACCAATCGTCGTCGAGGAGGTGCCCTTGCTCGCGTTCGTCATCGTGCACCTGCTGGTTGCTCTGGCGCTCCCGTTCCTCGCGCGGCGCAGCACCCGAGCCGCGTTCCTGACCGCGGCCGTCCCACCGGCCGCAGCGCTGGTCTGGGTGCTGGCGCAGGCGCAACCGGTGCTGACCGGGCAGGTGATCACCGAGACGGTCGCGTGGGCGCCGCTGATCGGGCTGGAGCTCAACTTCCGGCTGGACGCGCTCGGGCTCCTGATGACGGTGCTGGTCGCCGGCATCGGCTCGCTGGTGCTGATCTACTCCGACGCGTACTTCAGCCGCGGCGGGGGCGACGCGCGGCGGTCCGCGCCGCTGCTGCTGGCCTTCGCCGGCGCGATGCTGGGCCTGGTCTTCGCCGACGACCTGATCACCGTCTACGTCTTCTGGGAACTGACCACGATCTGCTCGTTCCTGCTGGTCGGGCAGGCCGGGATCAGCCGCGAGTCGCGGCGGTCCGCGCTGCAGGCCCTGATGATCACCAGCCTGGGCGGGCTGGTGATGCTGCTGGGCTTCGTCGTGCTCGGCGAGTCCGCGGGCACCTACCGGATCTCCGAGCTGATCGCGAACCCGCCCGGCGGCACGCCGGTCGCGGTGGCCGCGGTGCTGATCCTGGTCGGCGCGTTCACGAAGTCCGCGCAGGTGCCGTTCCACAACTGGTTGCCCGCCGCGATGGTGGCGCCGACGCCGATCAGCGCCTACCTGCACGCCGCGTCGATGGTCAAGGCCGGTGTGTTCCTGGTGGCCCGGCTGGGGCCGGTGTTCGCGGGCGTGCCGCAGTGGTGGCTGCCGACCGTGGTGTTCGGCCTGGCCACCATGCTGATGGGCGGCTGGCGGGCGCTGCACGAGTACGACCTGAAGAAGCTGCTCGCCTACGGCACGGTCAGCCAGCTCGGCTTCCTGATGGTGCTGCTCGGCACCGGCACCTACACCGCGGCGGTCGCCGGGACCGCGATGCTGCTGGCCCACGGCCTGTTCAAGGCGACGTTGTTCCTGGTCGTCGGCATCATCGACCACCAGACCGGCACCCGCGACATCCGCGAGCTGTCCGGGCTGGGCCGCCGGATGCCGTGGCTGGCGGTGATCGCGACGCTTGGCGTGGCGTCGATGGCGGGGCTGCCGCCGATGCTCGGCTTCGTCGGCAAGGAGGCGGCGTTCAGCGCCTACCTCGGCGGTTCCGGCCCGGAACCGCTGGTGGACGCGGTGCTGGTGGTCGGCTCGATGCTGACCGTCGCCTACAGCCTGCGGTTGCTGTGGGGCGCCTTCGCGGACAAGCGCGACATCGCGCCGACCGAGGCCAAACCGGCCAGTCCCGAGGCGCTGCTGCCCGCCGCGCTGCCCGCCGCCGCGGGCGTCCTGCTGGGCCTCAGCTACTCGGTCGTCGACAAGCTGACCAGCGCTTACGCCAGCGCCTTCCCGGCGGGGGCCGACCCGTACCACCTGGGGATCTGGCACGGCTGGACGCTGCCGCTGCTGCTGTCGGCGGTCGCCGTGACCGGCGGTGTCGCGCTGCACCTCGGGCGCACCCGCCTCACCGCGCTGCGCAACCGGCTGCCGCGGCCGCTGGACGCCCAGCGCGGGTACGAGCGGATCATGGCGCTGCTGGAGCGGGTCGCGGTCGGCGTCACCGGGCGCCTGCAGGTCGGTTCGCTGCCGACCTACCTCGGCATCATCCTGCTGACCGTGCTGGCGATCCCCGGTACGGCGCTGGTGATGCGGGCGAGCGTGCCGGAAGACCTGCGCGCCTACGACAACCTCCTGCAGCTGCCGCTGGCGATCGTGGTGATCGTCGCGGCGATCGCCGTGCTGCGCTCGCGGCGGCGGTTGACCGCGGTGCTGCTGGTCGGCGTCGTCGGCTACGGCATCGGTGGACTGTTCATCGTGGATGGCGGCCCGGACCTGGCGCTGGCGCAGTTCCTCGTCGAGACGCTGACGCTGGTGGCGTTCGTGTTCGTGCTCCGCCGGCTGCCGGTGCGCTTCACGCAGAGCGAAACTCCGACCACGAAGGCGCTGCGGCTGCCCAAGGCGATCATCGCGGGCGCGGCCGGGGTGTTCATCTCGCTGGCCGCGGTCATCTTCAGCGCGGCCCGCCAGGCGCCCCCGGAGGCCAGCGCCGAGTTCATCGCGAACTCCGAGAAGGGCGCCGGCGCGACCAACGTGGTCAACGCGATCATCGTCGACTTCCGCGCCTTCGACACCGTCGGCGAGATCGCGGTGCTCGCGGTCGCCGCGACCGGCGTCGCCAGCCTGATCCTGGCCTCCCGGCACGAACGCCGGAAACGCAGCACCCGCGCGGCGACCATGCCGCGGATCAAGACCCCGACCCTGGCCAAGCAGCAGGAGGAGGTGCGCGAATGACCTCGCCGACGAAGCCGAAACCGGCCTGGACTGCCTGGGACACCCCGAGCGAGCGGTGGCTGCTCTCCGGTTTCCCCCGCGAGGGGATGCAGCGGACCGTGCTGCTGGAGCTGGCGTCCCGGATCATCTTCCCGACGGTCCTGGTGCTGTCGATCTACCTGCTGTTCGCCGGGCACGACCGGGCCGGCGGCGGGTTCAGCGGCGGCCTGGTCGCCGGGCAGGCGTTCGTGCTGCGCTACCTGGCCGGTGGCCGGATGGACGACAGCGCCATCGTCTCGATGCGCCCGCCGGTGCTCATCGGCATCGGCCTGACCATCGCGACCACCTCCGCGTTCCTGCCGCTGCTGTTCGGCGGGCAGATCCTGGAGACCGCGATCTACAAGTTCGCGGTGCCGCTGCTCGGCGAGATCAAGTTCGTCACCAGCGTCCTGCTGGACACCGGGGTGTACGTCCTGATCGTCGGCGTGGTGCTGGACCTGCTGCGGACCCTGGGTGCGGGCATCGAAGCCGACGCCGAGGCGGCGGCCAGGGGGCAGCGATGACCATCAACCTGACCATGGCGGTCGTGCTCGCCGTGCTGTACTCGGTCGGCTTCTACCTGCTGATGCAGCGCTCGTTGATGCGGATCCTGCTGGGCATCGTGATCCTCGGCCACGGCTCGAACCTGCTGCTGCAGACCGCCGGCGGCCCGCCCGCCGGCGCCGCGATGATCGGCACCACGCCGCTGGACGAGATGGCCGATCCGCTGCCGCAGGCGATGGCGCTCACCGCGATCGTGATCACCTTCGCGCTGACCACCTTCCTGCTGGCGCTGGCGTACCGGTCGTGGACGCTGCTCGGCCACGACGAGGTCCGCGACGACGTGGAGGACCGGCGCATCCAGCGGATGGAACGCCGCCTGGAGGAATCCGAAGACGACAGCACCGAGGAACTGGCGAAGGAGGCTCGCGGGTTGGAGGCGGAACGGTGACGTCAGGCAAGCGGCGTCAGCCGCTTTCAACCACTTATGCAACTTGCACCGCCGCGGGTTCTCAGGGGTCGCCTCGCGAGGACAGCCCCGATGCCGCGTATTGGTCATACACAAATCGGGGATCCCACAGCGAGGCGGCGACCGTAACTCCCGCAGGGGGGCCGCCACCCGCACCGCTGAGCAAATCGACCCGAGCGGATATCAAGGAGGCCACTCAGTGACGGTCCTGGTGGCCCTGCCCGTTCTGCTTCCGCTGGCCGCTGCGGGACTGTCGTTGGCGTTGGGCCGGTTCGCCGACATCCAGCGCGCGCTCGGGGTCATCGTCCTCGGCGGGATCATCGCCGACGCCGCGGTGCTGCTGTACGTCGCGGACCGCTACGGCCCGGTGGTGCTGCAGATGGGCGCCTGGCCGGCGCCGTTCGGCATCACCCTGGTCGCGGACCGGCTCTCGGCGCTGCTGCTGGTGGTCTCGTCGGTGGTGACGTTCGCGGTGCTGATCTACTCGATCGGCCAGCGCATCACCGACTACGGCAGGCAGCGCTCCAGCACCACCTTCCACCCGATGTACCTGGTGCTGTGCGCGGGCGTGTCGCTGGCGTACCTCACCGGCGACCTGTTCAACCTGTTCGTCGCGTTCGAGATCATGCTGAGCTCGTCGTACGTGCTGATCACCCGGCGCACGACGGCCACGCGCATCCGCGCGGGCATGACCTACACGATCGTCAGCCTGGCGTCGTCGCTGCTGTTCATCACGATGATCGCGCTGGTGTACGCCTCCACCGGCACGGTCAACCTGGCCGACCTCGGCGAGAAGGTGCACCAGCTGCCGGACGGGTTGCAGATCGCGCTCGCGCTGCTGGTGGTGATCGTCTTCGGCGTGAAGGCGGCGATGGTGCCGCTGCACTTCTGGCTGCCGGACAGCTACCCGACGGCGCCAGCGCCGGTCACCGCGGTGTTCGCCGGCCTGCTGACCAAGGTCGGCATCTACGCGCTGATCCGCACCCAGACGCTGGTCTTCAGCCATTCCGAGAGCTGGAACCTGATGCTAGGCATCGCGCTGATCACCATGATCGTCGGCGCGCTGGGCGCGCTGGCCCAGAACGACCTCAACCGGCTGCTGTCCTTCCTGCTGGTCAGCCACATCGGGTACATGCTGTTCGGCCTCGGCGTCTACGACGTGATCGGGCTGACCGGGGTGATCCTCTACGTGGTGCACCACATCACCGTGCAGGCCACGTTGTTCCTGGTCAGCGGGTTGATCACGCGGCACACCGGCACGGTGGCGCTGACCAGGATGGGCGGGCTGGCAAAGGCGGCGCCGCTGATCGCGGTGCTGTTCGCGCTGCCCGCGCTGAGCCTGGCCGGGGTGCCGCCGTTCTCCGGCTTCGTCGCGAAGCTGGCGCTGCTGCAGGCCGGTGTCGGCGCGGGCACCTGGACGGCCTACGTGGTCACCGGCGGCGCGGTGCTGACCAGCCTGCTCACCCTGTACGCGATGGCGCGGGTGTGGACCCGGGCGTTCTGGGGCCAGGTCAAGGCGCCGGAGCCGGACCCGGATCCCACCGACGAGCTGGTCGTCGGCACGGCCACGTCGAACCGCCCGATGGTCGTCGCGACCGGCGTGCTGGTGGCGGCGAGCGTGGTGATCGCCCTGGTCGCGGGGCCGCTGGCCGACGTCAGCGGCCGGGCGGCGACGGACCTGATGCACGGCGAGACCTATCGGACCGCGGTGCTGGGAGGTGCTGCCGGTGAGTGAGCAGGCGATCGGCCGTCGCCGGCGGCTGCTGCAGCGGCTGCCGCTGGTGGCCTGGCTGACCCTGGTCTGGGTGATGCTGTGGGGCACCTTCGACCTGGGCACGCTGTTCTTCGGCCTGGTGGTGGCGCTGCTGGTGTCCACCATGTTCCCGCTGCCGCCGATCAACACCAACATCGTGGTGCGCCCGCTGCGGCTGCTGCAGCTCGTCGCCTACCTCGCGTGGGACCTGGTGAGCTCCACGGCGCGGGTGTCCTGGCAGGCGTTGACCCGCGGGCCGAACGCAAAGGCGGGCATAGTCGCGGTCACGCTGCAGACCGACTCCGACCACATCACCGCGATGGTCGCCAACGCGGTGTCGCTGGCGCCCGGCAAGTTCGTCCTGCAGATCGACCGGGTCAACCGGATCTGCTATGTCTACGCGCTCGGCATGCGGGCCGAGGACGTCGAGTCGGTGCGGCGCGAGGTGCTGGCCCTGGAGCGGCGGGTGGTGCAGGCGGTCGGCTCGGCGAACGAGGTGGCGCTGGTGAGCGGACAGGAGGGGTGAGCATGGCCTGGGTCTTCGCGGTCACCTTCGGCCTGCTGTGCGTGGCCGGCCTGCTGGTGGTCGTCCGGTTGCTGCGCGGCCGCACCACCCTGGACCGGATCGTGGCGGTCGACGTGTTCGTCACCCTGATCGTCGCCGGGACCTGCGTCGGCATGGGCTGGCTGGGCGACGGCTCGAACATCGCGTTGCTGGCCGCGTTCGCACTGCTCGCGTTCATCGGTTCGATCAGCGCGGCGCGGTTGATCGAGAAGAAGGAGCCGTACCGATGAGCTGGTTGGACGTGTTCTCCGCGGTGTGCCTGATCGGCGGCGCGTTGTCTTGCCTGCTCGGCGCGATCGGGTTGCTGAGCTTCCCGGACGTGACGGCGCGGCTGCAGGCGGCGACCAAGCCGCAGACCCTCGGGCTGATCCTGATCCTGATCGGCACCGCGGTGCAGCTCGACTTCGTCTACGCCTCGGGGCTGATCCTGGTCGGCCTGTTCCAGATGCTCACCGCGCCGGTGCTGGCGCAGCTCGTGGGCCGGGCGGCGTACCGCGCGGACAGCATGGACCGGAATTCGCTGGTGGTGGACGAGCTCGGCGACCGCATCGAGCAGGAGCGCCGGGTTCGCTGATCCGTTCGGCACTGCGCCGATCCGGCACAAGTCGCGCATGGCTGGTCACCCTCGGCGTCTAATATGATCAAATGGACCTGCACGAGTGACCACGCAAGAGTTACCGCTGACGTGTGATCAACGAACGCGGCGTAGGAGGGTGTGGAGCCATCATGTGGCGGACCGGCCGCGTGTTAGCTGGCCTTGCGATCGCGTTGTTCCTCTTGGTGGCGCCACCCGCGCTCGCGGCGGGCGAGACGGCACCGCCCGGCGCCTCGGTCGTCGTGCTGGCCCAAGATCCGGGCCAGCAGCCGGCGCCGCCCGCTCAGCCGCCGGCCTACGACAAGCAGCGCCTCGCTATCGGCGCCGCCGGAGTGGTGTTGATCGCACTGGTGCTGTTATCCCGCAAGGCGCGCAAGAAGCCGGTCTTGTTCGTCACGTGGAAGAAGAAGTAGTCGCCGATAAAACCGGCAGGGTGGTCGGTTTTTACGAGATTATTTCGGTGCTAATTCTCGCCATGGACTAGACCTGACGCCGAACCTGTGGGATTTTCACAACTGACTGAGTGCGCGGACCACATCCCTCGCCTGGGTAACGACGGTCCAGCGCGCCTGCGACGGGGTAGTAGCCCCCCACTGACGTGGGCCGGCACCGGGAAGCCCCCCGACCGGTGCCGGCCCACACCCTTTCCTGGTACGGCCTGCGCGACAGGTACTCCTCGACTTCCGGATGCGGTCACGCTGCGGTGTCGCGATGTCGGCTTCGTCGCCCGCTTTATCAATCGAAAGTGTGAGGAATAGGTTAGTCGGCTCCGGTCGATCTCCAATTTCTTCGGTTCCACCGAATCCGAACCACCCGTTCGTCGCAGTGTGACGACCGGTGGGCTCCCGACCTCGCGCCAGGCCCGCACCGGCGATCCGGATGATGCAGGATGGGCGCAAATGAGTACCGCTCCACACCCCTCCGCCGATCGTTCTGCCGCAGCGCGCTCCCACTGCCGCGACCGGGTGCAGCGCCACGAAGCGGAGCTGGTCGAGCTCTCCCGGAGCATCCACGCCGAGCCGGAGCTCGCGTTCGCCGAACACCGCAGCGCCGCCAAGGTCGCGGACCTGCTCGCCCGGCACGGCTTCGCCGTCCGAACCCCGGTCGCCGGCCTCGACACCGCGCTCGTCGCCGAATCGGGCAGCGGCGAACTGGTGGTCGGCATCTGCGCGGAGTACGACGCGCTGCCGGAGGTCGGCCACGCCTGCGGGCACAACGTCATCGCCGCGGCCGGCGTCGGTGCCGCGCTCGCGCTGGCGGGAATCGCCGACGATCTCGGCATCACGGTGCGGCTGATCGGCACCCCGGCCGAGGAGACCGGCGGCGGCAAGGTGCTGATGCTGGAGCGCGGCGTCTTCGACGGTGTCGCGATGGCGATGATGGTGCATCCCGGCCCGGAAGAGGTCTGCCGGCCGACCTCGCTGGCCATCACCGATCTCGAAGTCCGCTACACCGGCCGCGCGGCGCACGCCGCCGCGTCCCCGGAACTAGGCGTCAACGCGGCCGACGCGTTGACGGTCGCGCAGGTCGCAGTCGGCCTGCTCCGTCAGCACCTCGAGCCCCGGCAAATGGTGCACGGTATCGTTACCGCAGGTGGCGCGGCGCCGAACATCGTTGCCGCGCACACCGCGGCGGTCTACAACCTGCGTGCGGCCGAAGCGCGCTCCCTGCAGCGCCTGGAGAACCGTATTCGGGCCTGCTTCGAGGCGGGCGCGACGGCGACCGGATGTGAGCACGAAGTCGTGCAGATCTCTCCGGTTTACGCGGAGCTGAACCCCGACGGCTGGCTGTCGGAGGTGTACGGCCGCGCGATCACCGAGCTCGGGCGTGAACCGCTCGACCGGGGCGAAGAGCAGGGCCCGGTAATCGGCAGCACCGACATGGGCAACGTGACCCAGGCCTTGCCCGCGATCCATCCGATGATCGCGGTGGACTGCGGCGACGCGGTCAACCACCAGGCGGAATTCGCCGCGGCCTGCGCGACACCGGCCGCGGATCGCGCGGTGCTCGACGCAGCGCTGGCGATGGCCTGGACCGCAGTGGCCGCCGCTTTGGACGGCGCGCAACGCGATCGCCTGCTGGCGGCCGCGCGCGACCGGTCGGCTCGGAGTTCTTCGGAACAGATCTGCACGTCGGGAGGCGTGGCGTGACCGTGGTGGATTCTCGTGGCCCGGACCCGGGTCAGTCCCCGAACGGCGGTTCGGCGGTGGAAGACGTGGATTGGGAAGCGGCGGAGCGTTCCGCCGTGGCCCAGGGCACTCTCGTGGCGGCAGGTGCGGACGGGCCGAGTGCGCCCATCGGCAGCACCATGTCCAGCGTGGGGTCCGGTGCGGAATCCGCCGTGGTCGACCTCGGCGCTGGTCGTGGACCATCCTGGCTGGATGCCTGGCTGGACGCCAACGCGCATCGAGTGGTGGCCTGGCGGCGGCACATCCACGCCTACCCGGAGCTCTCCCGCGCCGAGCACAAGACCACCGCGTTCCTCGCCGAGCGGCTCACCCGCGCGGGCCTGCGCCCGCGGATGCTGCCGGTGGGCACCGGCCTGGTCTGCGACATCGGGGAGGCGCGGCCCGGCCAGCGCACCGTGGCGCTGCGGGCCGACATCGACGCGCTGCCGCTGAGCGAGACCACCGGACTGCCCTACGCGTCCACAGTGGACGGCGTCGCGCACGCCTGCGGGCACGACGCGCACACCACGGTCGCGCTGGGCGCCGCGCTGGCGCTGGCCGCCGCGCCGAGCCTGCCCGGCCGGGTGCGGGTGGTCTTCCAGCCGGCGGAAGAGGTGATGCCCGGCGGCGCCCTGGACGTGCTGGCCGCCGGTGCCCTCGACGACGTGGACCGGATCTTCGGGCTGCACTGCGACCCGCGCCTGCTGGTGGGGCAGGTCGGAGCCCGGGTCGGGGCGATCACGTCGGCGGCCGACCTGCTGGAGCTCCGGCTGACCTCGCCGGGCGGGCACACCTCGCGCCCGCACCTGACTGCGGACCTGGTGCACGCGCTGGGCACCGTCATCACGGGCCTGCCGACGCTGCTGTCGCGCCGCGTCGATCCGCGCACCGGAACCGTCCTGACCTGGGGTGCGGTGCACGCGGGCGAGGCGCCGAACGCCATTCCGCAGGACGGCGTGCTGACCGGGACGTTGCGCACGGGCGACCGCGACACCTGGGCGAAGCTGGAGCCGTTGGTGCACGAGCTCGTGCACAACCTGCTGTCGCCGTTGGGCGTCGGGTTCGACCTGCAGCACCGCCGCGGCGTGCCGCCAGTGGTGAACGACGCGGAGAGCACCGAGCTGCTGCGAGCCGGGATCGCCGCCGGTCTCGGCGAGGACGCCCTGGCCAGCACCCCGCAGTCGTCCGGCGGGGAGGACTTCGGCTGGTACCTGGAGCACGTGCCGGGCTCGTTCGCGAGGCTGGGCGTCCACTCCGGGGTGGGCCGGGTCAAGGACCTGCACCAGCCGACGTTCGCGCTGGACGAGCGGGCCCTGTTCGTGGGCGTCCGAGCGATGGTGAACACCGCCCTGATCAGCCTGGAGCGCTGAGATCGCGGCCGTCCGGCGGGCACTGTCCGCCGGACGGCCGGGTCGGCGGGCTCCTGCACCTGGTTCGCGGCTGAGTCCACCCGAATGAGGTGTATCCGCTCGCTGCTGTATCTGTTCGCGGGGTTCCCGCCTCTTTAATGGCATGACCGCGAACATCATCTCTCCCGAAATGCGGCCGCCGGTGGCCGTCGAATCCGACGTGCCGGGAGGCTGGCCGCAGTCCTCGCTGCACGGTGCCATGACCCGCCGCGACGCGGAGCAGGCGCTCGGTCGTGCGGAGGTTGCGGCCGGACTGGCCGCAGGCGACTGGGTGGAGCCTTGGTACGGGGTCGTCGTCCCGGCCACCCGCGTCCACGACCCGCTGACCCGAGCGGCGGCCGCGCTGCTGCGCGCCGGGCCGCACGCCGTGCTGTCCGGCGCCACCGCAGTGGCGATGCACGGCTGCGATCTCGCCGCCGACGGCATGGTGCACGTGACCATTCCCTACGACCGCGAGCTCCGGTCCCAGCCGGATCTCGTCATCCACCAGGCCTGGGTCAGGGAGTGCGACGTCGTCGAGCTCGACGGGCTGCGCACCCAGGCGCTGGACGTCGCCATCTGCGAACTGCTGTGCACCGGTGAGCAGCGGTCGGCGCTGGATTGCCTGGAGCAGGCGCTCGCCCAGCTCGGCGAAGCCGCCGAGCGCTTCCGGGCGCTCGTCGCCGAACGGCTCGCCCGGCGCAGGGATCGCCGGGGCACCAGGCGGGCCACGGCCCTGCTCCAACTCGCGTGGTCCAGGCCTCGCGGCGTGCTGGTCGGAGGTGTGCGATGAGCAGCCGAACGTCAGTCCGCGCGCCGGAACCAACCGGCGGCCTGGGCGGATTCGCGAACCTTGACAAACCGGGCGTACGCGTCGTCGTACAGCGCGCGGTTGCTCTCGGTCGGCCGCAACGGTTCCGACGTGCCGACCAGCTCGCGGGCGACGTCGGTGATGTCGCGGCCCGCCAGCAATGCGTGCGCGGTCACCGCAGCGCCCCGCGCCCCGGCCTGCTCGTCGGTGGTGCGCACGACCGGCAGCCCGGTGACGTCCGCGATCACCTGGCGCCACAGCGGGTTCGCCGACCCACCGCCGGTGAGCCGCAGCTCGGTGGGCTGCGCGGTGCTGGCGACCAGGCAGTCCCGGATCACCATGGCCAGCCCCTCCAGGCAGGCCCGGGCGATCTCGGCGGGGCCGTGCTCCAGGCTCAGGCCCTGCAGGCTGCCGCGCGCGGCCGGGTCGTAGAAGGGCGCGCGCTCACCGCCGAGCGAGAGGTACGGCAGCATCAGCAGGTCCTTGCTGCCCGGCTCGGCCTGTTCGGCGAGCTCGGTGAGGTTCTCCGGGTTGGGCAGGCCGAGCATCCGGCAGGCCCATTCGACGACCTCGGTCCCGGCGAGCGTGGCGCTGGCGAGCATCCAGCGGCCGGGCATCGGGGTGCGCAGCGACATGCCGACGGGAGCGCGCTCCAACCGGGGCTCGTCGCTGATCACCTCGGTGCAGATCGTGGTGCCGAGGATGGTGCAGGCCTGCCCGGGCTCGGTCACGCCCGCGCCGATCGCGGTGGAGATCACGTCGTAGGCGCCCAGCACGACCGGGGTGCCTTCCGGAACGCCCAGCCGCTCGGCCGCGGACCGCTGCAACGGCGCGATCCGCTGCGCGCCGTCGACGGCGTCGGGGAGCAGCCGCTGCGCCCAGTCCAGGCCGAGTTCGCTGAGCACCGCGTCGGAGTAGTGGCCGGTCCGTGCGTCGAGGAACGGGTTGGAGGCCTCCGAGACGTCCCAGGCCAGGCGGCCGGTCAGGCAGTTGAACAGCCAGCCGCCGCAGGTCAGCACCTTCGCAGCGGTGGCGATCCGGTCGGGCTGGTGCTCGGCGAGCCAGCTGAGCTGCGCGTGCGGCAACCCGGCGAAGCCGACCGAGCCGTTGATCTTGAACAGCTCGGCGAGCAGCCCGGAGCCGGCCCAGTTCGCGGCGATCGCCGAGGCGCGCGCGTCGTTCCAGAGCAGCGCGGGACCGGTCGGTCGGCCGGCCTCGTCGACGAGCCAGCAGCCGTCGCCCTGCGCGGTGATCGCCAGCGCGGCGACCTCGGTGCGGAGTTCGCGGACGAGTTCGGCGACGGTGTCGGCGACGGCCGACCAGACCTCGGGCATGTCCTGTTCGGCCCAGCCGGGCCGGGGGCGCTCGACCCGGGTCGGGCGGCGGACGACCGCGAGCTCGGTGCCATCCGAGGCGTAGGCGACGCTCTTCACCACCGAGGTGCCGGCGTCGATGCCGATGGTGATCACGGGCTTGTCCTCCTGATCCCGCCTGCCTGGTCGATCCGGTCGGCCCGACCCGAGAACATCACAACATTTGGTGTTAAAAATTTCAAGATAGGTGTTATGTTTGCGATGGGATGTGACACCAAGGTCCCGGTTGCGGACCACGACCGGAAGGACGCCACGTGCCGCCTCAACCCAGCCCCGGTTCGGAGAACGACCGCATCGACCTCGTGCTGCTCGACGTCGGCGGCCCGATCTACGACGACAAGGCCTACCGCGACGCGCTGCTGCGCGCCGCGCGAGAGCTGGCGGCCGAAGATGGCCGGAGCGTCGACGAAGCGGAGTTCCAGCAGGTCTACGACGAACGCCGCCAAGCCCAGGGCGGGTCCCTGCGCACCGCGGTCGCCGAGCGGTTCCTAACTGCGCAGGACCGGCAGCGGCTGTCCGACCGCGCCGAGCGCTACTGGGAGTATCCGCCGTCGGCGCTGCACGCCGACGTGCTCCCGACGCTGCGCGAGCTCGCCGGTCGCTACAAACTCGCGGTCGTGGCGAACCAGCGAGCGGTCGTCGTGGACGCGCTCCGCCGGGACGGCGTGGCCGACTTCATCGACATCTGGGCGGTTTCGGAGGTCGTCGGCGCGGAGAAGCCGGACCCGCGGATCTTCCAGCACGCCCTGCGGGAGGCCGGTGTCGAGCCGAAGAACGCGGTGCACGTCGGCAACCGGCTCGACACCGACGTGCGCGGCGCGCACCGGGTCGGGCTGCGCACGGTTTGGGTGGTGCGCGGCGAAGCGCCGCCGGAGCCCACGCCGGAGCAGCTCGCCGAGCCCGATGTGGCGGTGTTCTCGCTGGCCGAGCTGCCCACCGCGCTGGAACGCCTGCAGGGGGCCGAATGAACGAACAACTCTCGAAACCGCTGGAGGCTTGCCGATGACCGAGCTCGTCGCGGGCGTCGACATCGCGACCGCCAACGTCCGGGTGCAGATCCACGATCCGGCGGGCTCGGTGATCGCCGCGGCGTCCCGGCGGTTGCCGCAGCCGGTGCGATCACCGGGTGGACGTTCCGAGCAGGACGCGACCACGTGGTGGCCCGCGGTGCGCGACAGCCTTGCCGAGTGCACGGCCGCTTTGGGTTCGCGCAGCAGCGAAATCCGCTCGCTGGCGATCTCGGCGACGTCGGGCACGGTCGTTCCGGTCGACGGTGAGGGCGAGCCGCTCACGGCGGCGCTGATGTACGACGACCGGCGTGCATACGCGGAAGCCCGGATCGCCACCGAGGTGGGTGCGAGCCGCTGGCGGCGCACCGGCATCACGCCATCGGCGGGCTCCGGCCTGGCCCGGATCGGTTGGCTGGCGCGACACCTCCCGGACGGCACGGCGCGGGTGTGCCACACGCCCGACGTCATCGCCTGGAAGCTCGTCGGGCATCCGGTCGCCACCGATTCCAGCCACGCGCTGAAGAGCGGCTACGACGCGGTCGACGGCGAGTGGGCCACCGAGGCGTTCGACGCCTTGGGCGTGCCGGGCGGGCTGCTTCCGGAGGTCGTCCGCCCGACGGCGGTGCTGGGCACCGTCGATGCGAACGCCGCGGCGCAGACCGGACTCCCGGTCGGCTGCGAGGTGCGTGCCGGGATGACCGACGGCTGCGCTGGGCAGCTGGCCTGCGGAGCGGTCGACGTCGGGCAGTTCGTGACGGTCCTCGGCACCACCCTGGTGCTCAAGGGGGTCTCCAAGGAGCTCGTGCACGATCCGGCCGGCGCGGTGTACAGCCACCTGCATCCGGATGGGATGTGGCTGCCCGGTGGCGCGGCGAACATCGGCGGCTCGGCGCTGTCCGATGTGGACCCCTCCGAGCTGTCGAGCCTGGACGCGGCGGCGACCGAGCGCGGACCGGCGAGCGTGGTCGGCTACCCGCTGCGCGGCGAGGGGGAGCGGTTCCCGTTCCTCGCCGCGAACGCCACGCGGTTCACGCTCGGCACGCCCGCGGACCGGGTCGACGAGTACCGCTCCCGCCTCGAAGGCGTCGCCTTCTGCGAGCGGCTCGCGCTGGAGCGGCTGGCCGAGCTCGGCGCGCCGGCAGAGGGCGCTGTGCGCACCGCCGGCGGTGGAGCCCGCAGCATCGCCTGGTGCCAGATCAGGGCGTCGGTGCTGGACAAGCCGGTGCTACGCGTCCAAGGCGCGGGTACGGCGTTGGGCGCGGCGCTGCTGGCGGCCAGCGGTTCGACTTACCCGAATCTCAGCACTGCGGCGGCGGCGATGGTGCCCGATGGCGAACTCGTCGAGCCGGTGCGGGCTGAAGTGCGGCAGCTGGACGACAGCTACCGGCGCTTCCTCGACGAGCTCCGCGACCGGGGCTGGGTCCCCGCGGCCTGATCAGGAGCCGGAGAGGGCTTCCGCGACCGTGAGGCTGTCTTCGTAGACGGCGTAGCGCGTGATCAGGCCGTCCTCGACGACCAGGTGCAGCGCGCAGAGCGCGGTGTACGGCTCGCCGGTGGCCTTGACCGTCTGGCGGATGTCGCCGAGCACGGCCGCCTCGTTGCCGTCCACGAGGACCCGCGGCGCGGGTCCGGTCGCCTCTCCGGGCACGTGGAATTCGGCGATCATGCGGAAGTGCTCGGCGACGTCCGCCCTGGTCGAGCGGGGCCGGATCCAGGGCACCGCCGGGTGGCCGCCGGCCGGCCAGTCCAGCACCCAGTCGACGCGCTCGGCGAACAGGTCGGCGATCCGGTCCGGGTCGCCGGCGGCGAGCCTGCGGAGGAAATCATCCACAGTGGACCGGATGTCTCCGGTCGGCACGGTGAACTGGTGATCGGAGCGGATCAGCCCGTCCGGGCCGAGGACGACGACCGCCCGGCCGGTCCAGGCGATGTCACCGCCTCCGGCGGGCACCATGTGCGTGGTGAAGGTGACGACGTCGTGGTGACCGGTGGCGTCGCCCGCGGCCCGGAACGCGAAACCGGCGTCCCGCACGAACTCCTCGTGGGCTGCGGCGATCCGGGCTTCGAGCTCGTCGTGGCCCCGGAACTCCGCCGACTCGATCACCTCGACGCCGTCCTCGGCCCAGAGGGCGGCGATGGCGCTGCGCCGGGCGACCGGGTCGGGCTCGTTCCACACCGCGACGTAGCGCTCGACGAACTGGTCGATGTCGATGTTCATGCGCGGACGCTATTCGGGCTTCCCTGACATCTCCTGTCAGTGGATCTCGGCAGACTTCCGCTCATGCGCGCGAGGCGGCTGGTATCGATCCTGTTGCTGCTGCAGACCAGGCAGCGGATGACGGCGCAGGAGCTGGCCGACGAGCTGGAGGTGTCGGCGCGAACCATCTACCGCGACGTGGAATCCCTCAGCGCGGCGGGCGTGCCGCTCTACGGCGAGCCCGGCCACGAGGGCGGGTACCGGCTGCTCGAAGGCTTCCGCACCAAGCTGACCGGCCTGACCGCCGGCGAGGCCGAATCGCTGTTCCTGACCGGGCTGCCCGCGGCCGCCGCCGAGCTCGGGCTGGGTGCCGTCGTGACCGCGGCCCAGCTCAAGCTCAAGGCCGCCCTGCCCGCTGAGCTGCGCGATCGCGCCGAGCGGATCACCGAACGGTTCTACCTGGACGCCCCGGCGTGGTACCGAGGCGCGGATCGCACACCGCACCTGACCGAGGTCGCCGACGCGGTCTGGAACAACCGAGTGGTGCGGATGCGCTACCTGCGCTGGGCCGAACCGCACGAGACGACCCGGACTGCGCACCCGTACGGGCTGGTCCTGAAGGCGGGCCGCTGGTACCTCGTGGCCGGGGCGGCCGGGCGGATCCGCACCTACCGCATCTCCCGGATCGTTGACCTGCACGTCCTCGACGAGCGCTTCTCCCGGCCGGCCGGCTTCGACCTGGCCACCCACTGGCAGGCATACCTGGAGCAGTTCGACGCGCGACGACACCGGGGTGAAGCGACGATCAGGCTTTCCCCGCACGCCCTCGAACGGCTGCCGCACCTGGTGGAGCCGACCGTGGCGGGAGCGGCACGGCGAACCGCGGAAGCCCCCGACGCCGCCGGCTGGACCGAGGTGACGATCCCGATCGAGTCCGTCGACCAAGCCCTCCCGGAACTGCTCAAACTCGGTGCCGACGCCGAAGTCCTCGCCCCGGCCGAGCTCCGGGAACGGCTCACCACGACGCTCGAGGCCCTGAACCGCATCTACGGCACGGCATGAACGCCGGTGATCAGCCTTCGGCGATCTCCAGCGCCACGCCCGCCGCCCGCAGCTCGTCGCGCAGCGGTGCCGGGGTTCCCGCGTCGACCACGACGACGTCGAACTCGGTCAGCGGCGCGAGCTCGTGCACGGCGCGCCGGTCGAACTTGGAGTGGTCCAGCAGCAGCACGCGCTTGCCGGTGGTCTCCATGAGCGCGCGCTTGACCTGGATCGTCTCCTGCGAGCGGTGCAGGCAGTGCCCGTCGACGACCGCGGTGGTCGACATGAACAGCACGTCGGAGCGCATCGTGCGGGCCATGCCCGCGGTGTGCAGGCCGAGGAACGCGTCGTAGGACGGCTGGTAGTCGCCGCCGAGCCCGATCAGGTGCAGCCCCGGTTCGCCGCTGAGCAGGTTGATCACGGACAGGAAGTTCGTCACGACGGTCAGCGGACCCAGCGGCGCCAACTGCTCCGCGACCGCGAGCGCGCTGGTGCTGTCGTCGATCGCGACGACCTGACCAGGGGAAACATGCCGGATGGCGTGCTTCGCGATGCGCGCCTTCTCCTCGGCCGCGTCGGCGATCCGGGCCCGCACCGAGGTCTCCAACAGCGCGGCCGGCGTCGACGTCGCACCGCCGCGAACCTTGCGCAGCCAGCCCTGCTGTTCGAGGACGTCCAGGTCGCGGTGGATGGTCATCCCGCTGACCCCGTGCTCGGCTGCCAGCGCCTCGATGCGGACGAACCCGCTGGCCAGCACCTCTTGGCGGATCTGCTCGCGCCGGTCCTGCTGGTTGACCGGCGTGCCTGCGTCGGCCATGGACTCCCTCACCTCGCGTGTGCAACCGGAGTGATTATCACACGAGAGACGTGATATTCGGTCCGGATGTCACGCGGGGTTCACGGGCCGACGTTGTGGCACGGGCGTTTGCGCAGCTTCTCGACGTAGTCCTCGGGCGCCCCGGCCGCTTCGGCCGCATCGGCCATCACGCCGAGATAGCGCGCCGACGGCAGCCCGCCTTCGTAGGCATCCAGCACGTACAGCCAGGCAAGCGCCGATCCGTCCAGCGTCTGCACTCGCAGCCGCAGCTTCTTGTGCATGCCGAGCTCGGCGCCTTCCCAGTTGTCGAGCTGCTGCTCGTCCTCCGGGCTGACGTCGTAGAGCACCGTGAAAACCTGGGAGCCCGGCTGCTCGACGATCGTGGCGAGGGCCCCTTCCCAGCCGTAGTCCTCGCCGCCGAAGGTCAGCCGCCAGTCCACCAGCCAGCCCGTTCCCGCCATCGGGGAATGCGGGGCGCGCTTCATCATCTGGGCCGGGTCCATGTTGGACCCGTACGCGGCGTACAGAGGCACGCCCAACAGGGTAGCGATCGACAGCCCGGGTGGCGGAGCGGACTACGTCACGAATGTGGGCGGGGGTACCGGCCCGGGCGTTCCGCGCGGCCCCGTCCGGAACGCCGCGAGTGGTCTGCGCCACGATGGTCAACTCGCGCGGCACCACCCGAAATGCCTGGACTCGTCGCAGCGTACGGTGAGTTCGGCGCCCACAAGGCAGGCGGACCGAGGAGGAGCGCGAAGTGACCCGCATCGTGATCATGGGAGGCGGCCCCGCGGGCTACGAGGCGGCGCTGGTCGCGGCTTCGAACGGGGCGGATGTCACGCTGGTCGAGCCGGAGGGCCTCGGCGGTGCGTGCGTGCTCTACGACTGCGTCCCGTCGAAGACCTTCATCGCGTCCGCCGGCGCGCGCTCCGCATTCCGGGACGCCCGTGAGCTGGGCATCCGCACCAAGACCGAGGACTCCGACGTTGACGTCGCGGTGGTGCACGGCCGGGTCAAGGGCCTGGCGCTCGCGCAGTCCGCCGACATCCGCTCCAGGGTCCGCCGCGAAGGTGTGAAGATCCTGCCGGGCCGCGCGCGGTTCACCAACCCGACCAAGGGCATGGCCGTCCACCACATCGGGGTCGATCTCGCCGACGGCAGCTTCGAGGAGCTGCCCGCCGACGTCGTGCTGATCGCCACCGGCGCCACGCCCCGGATCCTCAAGGGCGCCGAGCCCGACGGGGAGCGGATCCTGACCTGGCGGCAGCTCTACGACCTGCCCGAACTGCCCGAGCACCTGGCCGTGATCGGCTCCGGTGTGACCGGTGTGGAGTTCGCCTCCGCCTACACCGAGATGGGCGTCAAGGTCACCATGATCTCCAGTCGCGACCGGGTGCTGCCGCACGAGGACGCGGACGCCGCGGCGGTGCTGGAAGAGGTGTTCGCCGAGCGCGGCACCGAGGTCGTCAAGCACGCCCGGGCCGAGAAGGTGGAGCGCACCGACTCCGGGGTGCTGATCCACCTCGCCGACGGGCGGCAGGTCGAGGCCAGCCACGCGCTGATGACCGTCGGCTCGGTGCCCAACACCACCGACATCGGCCTGGAACGGGTGGGGATCGAGCCCGACCGCGGCGGCTACATCCCGGTCGACCGGGTGTCGCGGACCTGCGTGCCCGGCGTCTACGCGGCCGGCGACTGCACCGGTCTGCTGCTGCTGGCCTCGGTGGCGGGCATGCAGGGCCGCATCGCGATGTGGCACGCGCTCGGCGAGGGCGTCACGCCGATCAAGCTCAAGACCGTCGCGGCGAACGTCTTCACACACCCGGAGATCGCGACGGTCGGGATCAGCCAGCAGGCGATCGATTCCGGGGAGGTGCCCGCGCGGACGGTGACGATGCCGCTGGCGACCAACCCGCGGGCGAAGATGGAAGGCCTGCGGCGCGGCTTCCTCAAGGTCTTCTGCCGGCCGCAGACCGGTGTGGTGGTGGGCGGCGTCGTGGTGGCGCCGAACGCCAGCGAGCTGATCCTGCCGATCGCACTCGCGGTGCAGAACCAGGTGACCGTCGACAACCTGGCGAACACCTTCTCGGTGTACCCGTCGCTGTCGGGTTCGCTGACCGAGGCCGGCCGTCTGCTGATGCGCCACGACGACCTGGACTGACCCGCGCCGGTCGGCCGATCCGTCGGCTCGAACGCCGGCGCAAGCCGCGCGAGGCGGTTCACCGTGTTGCCGACCGCCTGGCCGCGTCCACTGTTGGAGGCGGCTGGCGGGATCAGCGGAAAGGGGCGTGCGAGACATGTCAGACCTGCCGGTGCTGATCTACGACGGGGACTGCGGATTCTGCACGCGCAGCGTGCGGCTCGCGGAGCGGCTGCCGGTGCGCATGCGCATTCTGCCGTGGCAGGAGGCAGATCTCGCCGCACTGCGGACCACATCGGACCGGGCCCGGCACGAGGTGCTGTGGGTGGCCAGGTCGGGCCGCGTGTTCGGCGGCGCGGCCGCGGTCGCGGAGCTGCTCAAGAACTGCCGCACGCCTTGGCCGGTGCTCGGTCTGCTCATGTCCGCCCCGGTGCTGCGGCTGCTGGCGGAGTGGGCTTACCGATGGGTCGCGGCGAACCGATACCGGTTGCCGGGCGCCACCCCGGCCTGCCAGCTGCCGCCTGCGGAGCGTCCCGGCCATTCGGCTCGGTCCTGACCGCCGCCGACCTCGGCCAAAAGTACTAGAAGCGCTGCCTCCTTCCTGGCCGATCGGTTGACCCGGGCTGCCAATTCGGCCGAGCCGCCGACCCCTCGCGACGCAATAGCTTTGAAGTCGTTCGGGGGTTCGGAGTGGCCCGCCCTCCGCTTCAGGGGATCGGCGGAGGGCGTGGCCGCAAATCAACTTGGTGCGTCTTGAGCACCAATGCGGTGGAAAGGCCAGGTGGCTCGAGATGTACGGCAAGGCATTCGCTCCGGAGTACCAGGGGAAGCTCCGGGACATGTCGGTGAACGCAGCCCTCGGGGATGTGCTGGCGGCAGCGTTGGAGCGCGAGTCCCAGGCAGCGGAGGAGGGCGTCGGCCTGGCGCTCGCCCAGGCGCGGCTGGCGGTCGCGGAGGCGTACCGGCGCCTCGGCCGGCTCGACGAGGCGGATGCGGCGTGGCGGGCGAGCTATCGGACGGCCCGCAGCGCGGGGGAGCGGGGCGCGATGGCGTGGGCGCTGTGGAGCGGCGGCACCCTGGCCCGGCAGCGCGGACAGATGGCCGCCGCGGTGCGTTGGCTCAGCTACGCACGGGACCTCGCGAAGCAGTCCGGCGAACTGATCGCGTACGGCTACTCGGTCGCCGGGATCGCCGAAACGCTGCGGATCCGCGGGGACTACGAGGAAGCACGGGAGCTGCACGTGCAGCTGCTGGCCGAGGCCCGCAAGCGGGGCGAGTGCCGGCACACGGTGTGGGCGCTGGAGGGCCTGGCCCAGCTCGACCGCAACGCGGGCGACCTGGACTCCGCGTGGGAGCGGTTCGCGGAGGCCGCCGAGATCGCGGAGGAAGGCGGGGACGAGCGCGGTCTGGCCTGGGCCCTGAGGGGGATGGCGGACGTCATGTCGTTGCGCGGGGAGCACGACGAGGCGCTGCAGCTGTTGTCGCGGGCCGAGAAGATCTGCCGCCGGATGGACCTGGCCAGTGCGCTGGCCTACAACCGCAAGATGCGTGGCAACGTCCTCTTCCGCGCGTGCTGGTACGGGGAGGCCGCACGCACGTACCGGGACGCGAAGCAGATGTTCCAGTCCATCAACGAACCGCGCGGCGCCGCGTTGGCCGAGCTGGGCCTGTTGAAGAGCCTCGACAAGCTGGGGCGGCCGCGTCCCGCCACCGAGCACGACCTGTGCGCCTTGCGAGACCGGCTGGACAGCCGGGAACTGCGGCACACCAGGCGAATGGTGGAGGAGGCGATCAGCGAAATGGCAGAGATCGCCGCCTGAGCAAGCGCCGTCAGTGCATCCGCTCGAGCCTGGCCGAGAACCGGCCTACATCGACGTTGTCGCGTTCGGGTGTGGGGTCTGGGAACGAAAGCTGTGCCCCAGTTCCCGGCCGAGCCCGAAGTAGTGGCGGAAGTTGTAGATCAGGGGACTCCACGCCGTCGGGTCGATGTGGTGCGTGCCGGCAACGACGATGCGCGGATCGCAGTGCACCCGCAGAACCCGCGCCTCGATGATGCGGAAGCTTCCGGTGGCATCGGCTCGAACCCGTGTCGCGCGGGCCTCCAGCTGAACCGGGCACTCGGCGACGCGGGGCGGGCGCACCAGGTCCGAAGGCTCCGGGCGCAGCCCGGCGGCACCGAACTTGTCCGATTCGAAGTTGAACACGCCGCGCTTCTGGTCCGGGACCGGGTTTCGACCGGTCAGGGGTGCGAGGCGTTCAACCGCGGGCCACTG
The DNA here is from genome assembly GCF_004348985.1 of Saccharopolyspora elongata. Lineage (GTDB taxonomy): Bacteria > Actinomycetota > Actinomycetes > Mycobacteriales > Pseudonocardiaceae > Saccharopolyspora > Saccharopolyspora elongata. The sequence goes on from NZ_SMKW01000016.1 coordinate 46,939, forward strand.
CTCGGGCGACGGGAAGTTGATCACGAGGTCGGGTCGAGCTTCGAGGTTGGACGCGGTGTGGGAGCTGCCGCCCATCCCGAGGACCATCACGTCGCCGAGGGCCCAGGCGGACGACATCGGCGCGAGGTTCGCGGTGCCGTCGGAATTCTCGGTCGACAGCAACGCCACCGGCGTTCCGAAGTACAGGACGCTCGGCGCGATGGTCACGTGGTCGACATCGGTACCGCTGCTGGTTCGGATGTCGTTGCTGGGCGACGTGGTTTCCATGGGTGGAACGGTAAGGAGGTGTTGCTTCGGTGAGGAGCGAAGTGTTGTGGACTACGCCGTGAGTTGCTTCGCCGTCGCGCGAAGTCCGGCGCCCGCGTTGCCGATGATCGGCTCCCCGTGGCCGAAGCAGGCGACCTCGGTGTCGAGTTCCGCGAGGCGGTGGAACGACTCGATGGTTCGCGCGCGATCAACGTTGAACGTGCCGAGCATCAGCCGACCGACGTTGGCGATGGTGTCTCCGGTGAAGAGAATTCGGCTCTTTGACAAGTAAACAGCGATGCTTCCAGCGGTGTGCCCCGGGATGGCGAGAACCCGTGCGCCACCGCCGAAGTCCAGCACGTCGCCGTCGGCGAGCTCCTGGTCGACCGGGCAAGGCGGCGGAGCCGGGAGAGTCGGGGCGATGCTTTCGAAGAGCGGACGTTCCCAGTCGAGCAGCACCGGATCGGCCTGCTTCCGCTCGCCGCGCACGACGGGCGCGTCCGCGCCGTGGGCCAGCACGGGCGCGCCGGTCGCGGCACGGAGTTCGGCCGCGGAACCGGTGTGGTCCTCGTGCCCGTGGGTGATGACGATCCGGTCGAGCTCGGCGTCCAGTTCGGCCAGCAGCCCGGTGATTGCCGGGCCGGACCCGGCGATCCCGGTGTCGATGAGGGTTGCCGAGCGGCCCTCGCGCAACAGGTACGCCTGCCCGAACTCGAGGTGCAGGAAGTACAGGTCCGGCGCCACTTCGGTCACGTCCATGCCGTCAACCTAAGTCACTTCTCGGTCGGCTCCCGCTGTTTTCGTTGCGGGCGAACAGGTTTGAAGCGCGACCGGAGGTCAGAACCCGTGCCGCGAAAATCGGCGCGACATCAGCCGGGGTGGTCCGTTATGCTCGGCGCATGGCCCACGTGCAGTACTACCTCTGATCAGGACGCCGCGATGGCGGCGGTTCCCGGGCGGCTACACCGCCTGATTCCACCGCACTTCGGTGCGCATCATTCCCATTCCGGGAATTCACCACTCGCAACCTTCGAGCGCTGACCGCCGGTGTCCGGCCGTCCGCGCTCAGGTGTTCGGTGCGAGGCGGTTGCATGCGACCGGTGCGGCGATCCGATTACCTTTCGCGCTCCTCGCTGCGGCGAGGGCGTTCCTGATCAGGAGTAGGACAAGATGGCCGACACGGCTCAGAACAGCTACCGCACCAGGCCCGCGCACATCGCGTTCATGTCGATTCCGGCGGACGGGCACGTGAACCCGGGCCTCGGGCTGGTCGCCGAACTGGTGGCCCGCGGGCACCGCGTCACGTACGCGACGACCGATGACTTCGCGACGCAGGTGGCGGAAGCCGGCGCGACGCCGGTCCGCTACGCCTCGACGCTGCCGGGCCCATCGGCGGAGACGCAGGAATGGCCGGAAGAACAGGTCCCGGCCCAGGAGATGTTCCTCGAAGAGATGATGGCCGTGGTGCCGCAGCTCGAACAGGCGTACGCGGCCGACCGGCCGGACCTCATCGTGTACGACATCGCGGCCTTCCAGGCGCTCGTGCTGTCGGAGAAGTGGCAGGTGCCCCGCCTCCAATTGTCTCCGACCCACGTGTACTTCGAGGGCGTCGAGGAGGCCTTCGGCATTGAGTTGTCGCCGGAGGTCCTCGCGGTGCGGGCGAAGTACGACGAGTACTTCGCCCAGCAGGGCACCGGACTGGTCTTCCACGACGTGGAGGCGTCGAACCGCTGCGTCGTGACCATTCCCCGCTCCTTCCAGTACTCCGGGGAGCGGGTAGCGGACTCCTACACCTTCGTGGGGCCGATGCTGACCGAGCGCGCGTTCCAGGACGATTGGCAGGCGCCGGACTCCCGTCCGGTGCTCGTGATCTCCCTGGGCTCGGCCTACAACGACCGGTTGGAGTTCTACCGCAAGTGCGTGCGTGCGTTCGCCGGTCTCGACTGGCACGTGGTGATGTCGGTGGGGCGGTCGACCGATCCGGCGGAACTCGGCGAGATTCCGCCGAATTTCGATGTGCGCCAATGGATTCCGCAGTTGCGGGTGTTGTCGCAGGCGAGCGCGTTCATCACGCACGCGGGCATGGGCGGCACCATGGAGGGCCTGTACCACGAGGTGCCGCTGATCGCGGTCCCGCAGGCGGCCGACCAGTTCTTGAACGCGGCCCGGATCGAAGAGCTCCAGCTGGGCACGCAGGTCGACTGCGAGTCGGTGACCCCGGAGCAGCTGCGGGCCGCTCTGGAGCAGGTCACCTCGAGTGAGGTGATCCGGCTGCGGTTGAAGGAGATGCGGCGGGAGATCCTGGAATCCGGCGGCCTGCGGCGGGCCGCTGAAATCGCCGAGTCCCTGCTCTGACGAGAGCGGTCGAGGTGGGCTGCCGGGCAATCGGGCAGCCCACCATCCGCCGCCAGGCGACGAGCCAGGCGTCGCGTTCCGCGAGCGCCGAAGCCCGCTCTCGGTGTCGAGCCGCTGCTCGGTCTCGGACGGGCAGAGCAAGCCCGCAATGCCGCAGCACGTTCACGGCAGGGCTCCCGGCGGCCCAGTCCTCCTGTGAGTGGCCCACCTGCGGGTGAAACCGGCGATCGGTCCTCCTCGCCGACCCGGTACCGCACGCCGGGCGCGAAGTGAATCTTGGAATTCGCTGTTCCGGTAGCTATACCTGAGGGCACGCGTTGCCGGGAGGAGCGCGGACGCGCCCGAAACGAGGTGGACGTGATGGCTGGGACGATCAGGGGGATTCGGACCTTCGACATCCGGTTCCCTACCTCCCGTGAGCTGGACGGTTCGGACGCGATGAACCCCGACCCGGACTACTCGGCGTCCTATGTCGTGATCGACACCGATGCGCCCGACGAGGTCGAGGGGCACGGCTTCGCCTTCACCATCGGCCGCGGCAACGACGTGCAGACCGCTGCGATCAAGGCCTTGGAACCGGCTCTGATCGGCCGGGACCTCCAGCACACCCTGGATGACCTCGGCGGCATGTGGCGAGAGCTGGTGCACGATTCCCAGCTGCGCTGGCTGGGCCCGGAGAAGGGCGTGGTGCACATGGCGATCGCCGCCGTGATCAACGCCCTGTGGGACCTGAAGGCCAAGAGGGCCGGCAAGCCGCTGTGGCAGCTGCTCGCCGAGCTGACGCCGGAACAGCTGGTCGACCTCGTCGACTTCCGTTATCTCAGCGATGCCCTGACCCCGGACGAAGCGCTGGACATCCTGCGCCGGGCCGAGCCGGGGCGCGCCGCCCGGGCGGCGGAGCTCTGCGAAGGCGGCTACCCGGCGTACACCACGACGCCGGGGTGGCTCGGGTACTCCGACGAGAAGCTGCGCAGGCTCTGCCGGGAGGCGGTCGACCTGGGGTTCCGGCAGCTGAAGCTCAAGGTCGGTGCGGACCTCGCGGACGACGTCCGCCGGATGCGGATCGCCCGCGAGGAGGTCGGTCCGGACATCCGCATCGCCGTCGACGCCAACCAGCGCTGGGACGTGGGGACCGCGATCGACTGGATCCGGGAACTCGCGCCGTTCGACCCGTGGTGGGTGGAGGAGCCGACCAGCCCGGACGACGTGCTCGGCCACGCGGCCATCGCACAAGCGATCGCCCCGGTCCGGGTCGCCACCGGCGAGCACGTGGCGAACCGGGTGGTGTTCAAGCAGCTGCTGCAGGCGAACGCCCTGTCCTACCTGCAACTGGACGCCGCGCGGGTGGCCGGTGTCAACGAGAACGTGGCGATCTTGTTGCTCGCGGCGAAGTTCGGGGTGCCGGTGTGCCCGCACGCGGGTGGGGTGGGCCTGTGCGAGCTGGTGCAGCACCTGGCCATGTTCGACTTCGTCGCGGTGTCGGGGTCGATGGAGGACCGGGTCATCGAGTACGTCGATCACCTGCACGAGCACTTCGTCGATCCGGTGACGATCCGCGGCGGCAACTATTTGGCACCCGATCGCCCCGGGTTCTCCGCACAGCTGCGACCGGAAACGCTGGTCGAGTACGCGTATCCCGACGGCCCGGTGTGGACGTCGAACGGGAGGGGACGGATGCATGAGTGAATTCGCCGGACGGACCGCCGTCGTCACCGGGGCCGGTTCGGGCATCGGGCTGGCGGTTGCCACCGAGCTGGCCGCGCGCGGGGCCTCCGTCGCCACCCTGGACCTCGATCCCTCCGGTGTGCCGGCGGACGTGCTGGGGTTGCGCTGCGACGTGACGGACGAGGAGTCGGTGTCCGCCGCCGTCGAGCAGGTCGTGCAGCGGCTCGGCGGCGTGGACGTCCTGGTCAACAACGCCGGAATCGGTGCTCAGGGCACCGTCGAGGCCAACGCCTACGACGAGTGGAACAGGGTCTTCGACGTCAACGTCCTGGGCATCGTGCGCACGACCCGGGCGTGCCTGCCGCACCTGCGCAGGTCCTCGGCCGCGGCGATCGTGAACACCTGCTCGATCGCGGCCACCGCAGGACTGCCCAACCGGGCGCTCTACAGCGCGAGCAAGGGGGCGGTGCTGTCGCTGACCATGGCGATGGCCGCCGACCACGTGGCGGAGGGAATCCGCGTCAACTGCATCAATCCGGGCACCGTCGACACCCCGTGGGTGCGCCGGCTGCTCGAGGCGGCCGAAGACCCGGAGGCGGAGCTGCGCGCGTTGCAAGCCCGCCAGCCCACCGGGCGGCTCGTGTCGGCGGCCGAGGTCGCGGGGGCGGCCGCCTACCTCGCCGGTCCGGCGGCCGGGGCGACCACCGGCACGGCGCTCGCCGTGGACGGCGGGATGCAGGGCCTGCGCCTGCGGAAGAGCTGAGGGGGAAGCCGGAGATGCAGCGAATCGCCTTGCACACCAAGCTGAAACCCGGCAAGGAAGCGGAGTACGAACAGGTGCACGCGGTGATCCCGGTGGACCTGGATGCGGCTCTCCGCGCCGCGGGCGTGCAGAGCTGGCGGATCTGGCGCGACGGCCAGGACCTGTTCCACGTCGTGGAGGTCGAGGACTACCAGGCGATGCGGCATGCGCTGCGCGATCACCCCGCGAATGTCGCCTGGCAGGCCACGATGTCCGAGCTGCTGGCGGTCGAGGACGACTACTCGGGCACCGACACCGGCCTGACGCAGGTGTGGGAGCTGCCCGGGAGCGGGGGCGCATGAAGTCCGTTCGGCTGGGCGGATCGGCGGTTTCGGTCTCGGCGCTCGGATTCGGCGGCGCGGTGATCGGCAACCTCTACCGCGCGGTGGACGAGGACACCGCGTTCGGAGCGGTGGATGCGGCGTGGCATGCGGGCATCCGCTTCTTCGACACCGCCCCGCACTACGGGCTCGGGCTGGCCGAGCGCCGACTCGGCCGGGCCCTCGCCGGGCGGCCGCGGGACGAGTTGGTCGTGTCGACCAAGGTCGGCAGGCTGCTCGTGCCCGATCCGCGCGGCGCGGCGCGGCGGGACGACGCGGGCTTCGACGTGCCCGCCGACCACCGGAGGGTGTGGGACTTCAGCGCGGACGGGGTGCGGCGCTCGCTGGATGCCAGCCTGCACCGGCTCGGCCTGGACCGGATCGACGTCGTGCTGATCCACGACCCGGACGACCACTGGGAACAGGCCGTCGGCGAGGCGTACCCGGCCCTGCACGAGCTCCGGTCGCAGGGCGTGATCGGTGCGATCGGCGTCGGCATGAACCAGTGGCGGATGCTGGAGCGGTTCGCCGTCGAAACCGACGTCGATGCGGTGATGCTGGCGGGCCGGTACACCTTGCTCGAACAGTCCGCAGTGGACACCATGCTGCCGACGTGCCTCCAGCGCAACGTATCGGTGCTCGCGGCCGGCGTCTTCAACGGCGGGGTGCTGGCCACCGACGAGCCCGGCCCGGAAGCGATGTACGACTACGCCCCGGCTGCGCCGGAGGTGCGGGAGCGCGTGGCGCGGATGGCCGAGGTGATCCACCGGCACGGCGCGAGCGTGCCGCAGGCCGCGATGGCTTTCGTCGCTTCGCACCCGGCGGTCGCGAGCGTCGTGGTGGGCGCTCGAACAGCGTCGGAGGTCCGTGGCAACGCCGAACTGTTCGGCCGCGCGGTCCCGGCCGGGCTCTGGGACGATCTGGTCGCGCAGGGCCTGCTGCGCCCCGACTCGGTGCTTCCGATCTGACATCACTGGTCCGGTGCGAATTCCGGGTTATTCATTTGACCTCGAGTGCGGTGGAGGTTCTAGCTTGGGAAGTGATCATCGAACGCTCTGAGGGGATTTCTTCATGACCGTGTTGGTAACCGGTGCGACGGGGAATGTCGGGCGGCGCGTGGTGGATCGCCTGCTGGCCGCCGGTACTCAGGTGAGGGCGTTGACCAGGCGCCCGGAAGCGGCCGGGCTGCCGGGTGATGTCGAGGTGCTCCGGGGCGACCTAGCCGATTCGGATGCGCTGGCGAAGGCGCTGGCCGGGGTCGACAGCGTGTTCCTGTTCCCGGTGCCCGAAGGGGTCGAGGCGTTCGTCGACCGGGCGAAGGCGGCCGGTGTCCGTCGTGTCGTCGTGTTGTCGTCGAAGGCGGTGGAGTTCGCCGACGGCAACGCGATCGGCGAGCGGCACCGGGTGATCGAGGAAGCCGTGGAAGCAGGCGGCTTCGAGTGGACGTTCCTGCGACCCGGCGCGTTCGCGACCAACACCCTGGCCTGGGCCGACTCGATCCGCACCGAAGGAGTCGTCCGCGAACCGTTCGTGGATGCCCAGCAGACGCCGATCCACGAGGACGACATCGCGGCGGTGGCGGCGACCGCCTTGCTGGAGGACGGGCACGCCGGAGCGGCCTACGCGCTGAGCGGGCCGGAGGCGCTCACGGTGCGCGAGCAGGTGCAGGCGATCAGCGCCGCGATCGGCCGTGAGGTCGGGCTTGAGGAGCAGACGTTGGAGCAGGCCCGCGCGCACATGGTCGCTGAAGGCGTGCCGGAAGCCATCGTCGACGCGCTGCTCTCCTACGGGGCGCAGAACGTCGAGAACGCGGCGCCGCCGGTGCGGACGGTTGAGCAGGTGGCCGGGCGCCCGGCGCGCACGTTCGCCCAGTGGGCTGTCGACCACGCGGACGACTTCCGTTGATGCGGCCCGGAAAACCGGTCGCCGATGGTGTTCCGGACCGCCTAATCTCTTGATATGGCGATTGTTTCGGTTCCTTACCACCTCGATGAGCGGTTGCCGGAGCCCGGCCTCCCGCTGCCTTCCTCGGCCGCGACGGTGGAGATACCGCTGCCGGACGGCGACGTGTGGCAGCGCCTCGGCGCGCTGTACTCCGTTGCCGTCGACGAGGTCGCCCGGGTCGCCGACCGAGGCGAGGTGCCGACCGTGGTCTCCGGGGACTGCATGGTGTCGCTCGCCGTGCTCGCCGGACTGCAGCGGGCGGGAACCGACGCGGCGATCGTCTGGTTCGACGCGCACGGCGACGTGCAGACCGTCGAGACCACGGAATCCGGTTACGTGGGCGGGATGCCGCTGCGGATAGCGGTCGGCTACCGCCCCGAGCTGATCGCGGACCGGCTGGGGCTCCGCCCGCTGCCGGAAGACCGTGCGCTGCTGGTGGACGCGCGGGACCTGGACGAGGCGGAGGTCGAGTACCTGGCGACCTCGGACATCGTGAGGTGCGGGGTCGATGAGATCACCGAGGACGTCCTGCCGGACGGGCCGCTGCTCCTGCACATCGACCTGGACGTGATCGACACCGCCGAGTTGCCCGGCATGAGCTTCCCGGTCGGCGGTGGGCCGTCGCGTTCGGCGGTGCTCACCGCGATCCGGCGGATCCTGTCCACCGGGAGGGTCCGGGCATTCGACGTCGCCTGCACCTGGCGGCCCGACGAACAGCACGGCGAAGCCAGGGCACGAGTCCTGGCAGACCTGTTGGCGGCGAGCGAAGCGCCGCACTAGGTCTTTCGCCGGAACGGCAACGATCTTCGTCCGGGCGCGGCCAGCCGCACCCGGGAGAGCCACACCGCCACGTCGCGACGCGTCGCCCCTCGACCGGCGCGCGGCGGTGCCATGAGCCGGGTGGTGCGGTTCGGCACGCACCACCCGGCCGCAAACCCATCCGGCAGGCCGGGCCTCGGTGCGGTCGCCGTCGGCCAGGGCATGGCGTGCTGCTCGTTGATTTCTCACTCCAGGTGTTCGGTCGCGTACTGCCTGCACATCGTCCATTTGGCCCCCGTAGTGGGATTCGTCACTCGGCCCCGATACGCTGTTTTCCCAGCGGAGAAGGGCAATCGGACATCGCGCGCGCCTTTCTCGGATTTGCCGCCAGGCGTGGCGCGACCACTCAGCGGTTCCGGACGCCGCACGGGAATGTGGCACCGTCGATGCGAGCACAGCGATGCGCACGCAGACGCGAGGAGGAAGATGAACAGCAGGAAAGCGTCCGCGCTGGCCGTGGCGGCTCTGGTCGCGGGCGGCGTGCTGACCGGTGGTGTGGCCACCGCGCAGGCCGCGGGCGGCAGTCCGAGCCCTTGCCGGGCGAGTGCCAAGGCGTGCGTGAGCCTGTCGACCAACCAGGCCTGGCTCCAGAAGGACGGAAGCACCAGCTACGGCCCGGTGCCGATCACCAGCGGCAAGCCGGGTTCGGAGACGCCGACGGGCATCCACCGGGTGCAGTGGAAGGACGCCGACCACCGCAGCCGGGAGTTCAACAACGCGCCGATGCCGAACTCGGTGTTCTTCACCAAGACCGGCGTCGCGTTCCACGAGGGCAGCCTCCGGGCCAAGTCCAACGGCTGCGTGCACCTGTCGACGACGGCGGCGAAGCGGTTCTTCGACTACCTGAACCCGGGCGACGAGGTCCAGGTCGTCCCCTGACTCGGCCCGCATCCGCGGCATCCCGCCGGGCGGACGCCCCTAAAAGTCCATTGTGGACTAGCGGTGTCGGCCCCAGCAGAGGAACGCGAAGGTTCCTGGGCAGGGCTCCCGCCATCGATCCGATGGATCGCAGTTCGGGCAGCGGCCGGAACCGCGGCGGTGAACCGGCCACGGTCCACGCTGTGGTGGGCCGGCTCAACCAACTCGTCCTGCCGCTCGGAGTCGATCCCCGAAGCCCGCTTCCCGGTTCGACTCTCCAGCAGGAATCAGCTGAATGCGCCGGGACGCGGGTGTTCCTGAAAATCCGCACTGCGGGCGGCCGCTGCTCGCCGCGGGTTGGCTCGCGCTGCTGTAGCGTCCGCCGAACTTCCCTTCGCCCTTTCGCATGATCTCCGACTGTCGAAGCGCACTGCGCGCTATGGAGCAGGCCGCCCAGTCGGGCAACTGGGCTTCCGAAGGATCTGATCGCGAAGAACCCCTGCTACCAGGGAAGACTTCCCCGGTCTTCGCATAGGCCGCGAGCGTTCGACCGCCGTCACCGGCCCGGCCGGAGCACCTTCGTCGAGTTCGGGCGCACGCGTGTGATCGCGGGCGCGCTCTATGATCCACGGCGCCGCCAGAAGTCGCGTTCCCAACCGGCTTGCTCCCTGCGCACTCGGCGAATTTGAGGAGTCTCGGTGACGGACCGCGTGGACTCGATCGAATCGATGGAACAGCTCGCGGTGGTCTGGCGCGACATGGTGCTGGACCGGGATCTTGGTGCCGATGTGCGAGACCTCCCGGGCATCGCCGTTCGCTGGGCGGACTGCCGGTTCCTCTTCTGGAACTGCATCACGTTGACCGAAGTCGGCGCGGACGCGGAACTCGTCGGGCAACGACTGGGCCAGGCAGCGGACATCATGCGCTCGAAGCAGCACCCGGGATTCCTGTGGATCTTCGAGGACCTCCTCGCCGATGACGCACGCGCGGCGCTGAGCGAAGCAGCCGAGCGAGCGGGCCTTGAGCACGCCTTCCCCGGAACCGGCATGGCCGGAGATCTGCTCCCTATCCCCGAGCCCAGCCACCCCGACCTGACATTCGTGCGCGCGACCACCGACGAACAGCTGCGCACCTACGCAGACCTCAACTCGCGCGCCTACGGATTCCCCTTGGAAGACGGCCGCGACGGGCTCGTCGGCTCGACGCTGTGGAAGAACCAGGTGCACGCCTACCTGGGTCTGCGAGACGGCGTGCCGGTGACGTGCGCTGCGACCGTGGAAGCAGCAGGACGCCTTTTCGTCGTGCTCGTCGCCACCGCCCCGGAGTGGGAGCGCAGGGGATACGGCGAGGCGGTGACGCGGAAGGCGCTGTACGAGGGCGGCCGGGCCACCGGACTGACCCGCGCCACCCTGCACGCGACCGTCGCCGGTGCACCTGTGTACCCGCGGATCGGCTTCAACCCGAACTCGCCGATGCACTTCTACAGCCTGAAGAACTGATCCCAGCCGCGGTGCGACGCCGCGCCTTGCGTTCCGGACATGTGCGATCCTCGGCGCAGCCCAAGCGTGCCCGGCAGGCTCGGGGCTGTGTACCTGTTTACGACGGTCGATAGGAAAGTCTGATGCTCGTCCGCCGCGCCTACATCCCCGAAGCGCAACGCCCGGAGTCGTTCGGCACCTGGCCGTACACGGTGCCGTGCGTCGCAGAACTCGCCGAGCGCGGCCTGACCTTCACCGCGCCGGTGACCATGCTCGTCGGCGAGAACGGGTCCGGGAAGTCGACGTTGGTCGAGGCGATCGCGGAGGGCTTCAAGCTCGACTCGCACGGCGGACGGGCCGGCCGCAAGTACGTCAACGACCGGCCCAGGACTCCGCTCGGGGACGTGCTCAAGCTGGAGACCACCCCGATCGGGAGCCGGATGCTGACCGGGCCGAGGTCGCGGCGCAAGGGTTTCTTCCTGCGCGCCGAGACCGCCTTCGGGCTGCTGAACACCGTGAGCGGCGTGTACGGCTATTGGGATGAGGACACCTCGACCATGTCCCACGGCGAGGGGTTCCTGACGGTGTTCGGGGCGATGTTCCAGGACCGCGGGTTCTACGTCATGGACGAGCCCGAGGCCGCGTTGTCCTTCGAATCCTGCCTGAAGCTGGTCGGGTTGATGCACGAGCTCGGCAACTCCGGCGCGCAGATCGTCTGCGCGACGCACTCGCCGATCCTGGCCGCCACCCCCGGCGCGGACATCATCGAGGTGGGCGAGCACGGAACCCGCCGAGTGAAGTGGCACGAGCTCGACCTGGTGGACCACTGGCGCCGCTACCTGGCCGATCCGGGCCTCTACCTGCGGCACATCACCGAATGACCCGGCACCCCGGGGAATGCGGGGCGGCGTCGCTGCCGGAGAGCATCCGCCGGAATCATGGCCGTCCGAGGACCGGGTAGGCGTGCTCGATCGCCACGAGCGCAGTGACCATGCCTGGGATGTCCGTCTGGTCCAGCCCGGCGATGGCGAACGACAGGCTGTTGCCCGACCCCATGTCATCGTCGAGCTCTCCTGCCACGGACAACGAGCCGTTCGGCAGGCACCGCACTGTCAGCGCGATCCAGTTCTCCATCGAAACGAGCACCGCCTCGCCGCGCAACCGTCGGTCCAGCCGCTCCAGCCCGAGCCGGAACTCCCGGAGCTCATCGACTCGCAGCGCAGCGCCGATCTGGACCGCATATCCGCCCAGCCGGGCCGAAACGGGACTGACCAGCCAGTTGCCGTCCCAGTAGTCGTCGCACTCGGGGTGCATCCTGCCCAGCACTCGGACGGCCAGGTGATCACCTTCGACTCTTCCGACGACCAGCTCGCGACGTTCGGTCACGCCGAAGATCCTGCCACCGCCGCGCCGCAGGCGGGAAAGCTTTCCAGACGTGCAACTTCGAGGACGAAGTCGTCCCCACGGCCTGGCGGAGGAACGCTCGCACCGCGGCGGCGTGACCAGTCACCAAGCTGATCCGCAAGGTGCCGGTCACGCCGCCGCGTTGCTACTCGCGCCGAAAGCGCCTGGCCTACTGCCGAGAAGGACTCACTCGACCCAGTCGAAGGTCTTGGTGACCGCCTTCTGCCACTGGTGGTACTGCTTTTCGCGGAGTTCCGTCGGCATCGCCGGGTCCCACTGCTTGTCCTTGGCCCAGTTCGAGCGGATGTCCTCCTCGCTGGACCAGAAGCCGACCGCGAGGCCCGCCGCGTAGGCCGCGCCGAGCGCCGTGGTCTCGGCGACCACCGGGCGGATCACCGGGACGCCGAGGATGTCGGCCTGGAACTGCATCAGCAGCTCGTTCTGCACCATGCCGCCGTCGACCTTCAGCGACTTCAGCGGGACGCCGGAGTCGGCGTTCATCGCCTCGATCACCTCGCGGGTCTGGAACGCCGTCGCTTCCAGCACCGCGCGGGCCAGGTGGCCGCGGTTGACGTAGCGGGTGAGGCCGACGATCGCGCCGCGCGCATCGGAGCGCCAGTGCGGGGCGAACAGCCCGGAGAACGCGGGCACGAAGTACGCGCCGCCGTTGTCGTCGACGGAGCGCGCGAGCTGCTCGATCTCCGGGGCCGTGCCGATGATGCCCAGGTTGTCCCGCAGCCACTGCACCAAGGAGCCGGTGACGGCGATGGAACCTTCCAGGCAGTAGACCGTTTCCCGGCTGCCGATCTTGTAGCCGACCGTCGTCAGCAGGCCGTTCTCGCTGATCACGCGCTCCGTGCCGGTGTTGAGCAGCACGAAGTTGCCGGTGCCGTAGGTGTTCTTGGCTTCGCCGGGCGACAGGCACGCCTGCCCGAAGGTGGCGGCCTGCTGGTCGCCGAGGATGCCGGAGATCGGGACTCCCGCGAACACGCCGCGCTCCCGGAACTTGCCGTACACCTCCGACGAGGACCGGATCTCGGGCAGCATCGCCATCGGCACGCCGATCTCGGCGCAGATGTCGGCGTCCCACTCGAGCCGTTCCAGGTCCATCAGCAGCGTGCGGGACGCGTTGGTCGGGTCGGTGATGTGCAGGCCGCCGTCCGGGCCACCGGTGCTGTTCCACAGCACCCAGGTGTCCATGTTGCCGAACAGCAGCTCGCCCTTCTCGGCGCGCTCCCGGGCACCGTCCACATTGTCCAGGATCCACCTCACCTTGGGGCCGGAGAAGTAGGTGGCCAGCGGCAGGCCGGTCTTGCTCTGGTACCGGTTCTGGCCGCCCTCGCCGGCGGCCAGCTCGCCGACGATGTCGTCGGTGCGCGTGTCCTGCCAGACGATCGCGTTGTAGACGGGCTTGCCGGTGGCCTTCTCCCACACCACGGTGGTTTCCCGCTGGTTGGTGATGCCGCAGGCCGCGATGTCCGAGGACACCAGGTCGACCTTGGCCAGCGCGCCCGCGCAGACCTGCCGGGTGTTGGCCCAGATCTCGTTCGGGTCGTGCTCGACCCAGCCCGCCTTCGGGAAGATCTGCCGGTGTTCGATCTGGTCGACCGAAACGACCCGGCCGGAGTGGTCGAAGATCATGCACCGCGTCGAGGTGGTTCCCTGGTCGATGGCGGCGACGTACGAGGACATCTCGTTCTACCTTCCTAAGTGGACCGTTCGGTCAGCTGATGGGGAGGGCCAGGGCCAGCAGACCGGCCAGCACACCGCCGATGATCGGGCCCGCGATCGGAATCCAGGAGTAGCCCCAGTCGGCCGAGCCCTTGCCGCGGATCGGCAGGATCGCGTAGGCGATGCGCGGCCCGAGGTCGCGAGCCGGGTTGATGGCGTACCCGGTCGGGCCGCCGAGCGAGTTGCCGATGCCGATCACGATGAAGGCGACCGCGGCGTAGCCGAGCGCGGAGTTGCCGAACGACGGCACGCCGGGAGTTTCACCGACACCCGCCTGCGGGCTGAGGATGATCCAGAAGACCAGCACGAACGTGCCGATGATCTCGGTGACGAGGTTCCACGGAGCGTTCGGCACGGTCGGGCTGGTGGAGAAGATGCCGAGCGTGTTGGCCGGGTCGTCGTGGGTGTCGAACTGCAGCTTGTAGGCGGCCCAGCACAGGATCGCGCCCAGTGTGCCGCCGACGAGTTGCGCTGCGATGTAGACCGGGACCTCGGACCACGGCGTCTGGCCGTTCACCGCGAGCCCGAGGGTCACTGCCGGGTTGATGTGCGCTTCAGTCGGTGCGGCGACGCTCGCGCCCGCGAAAACCGCGAAGCCCCAACCGAAGTTGACGAGCAGGAATCCGCCTTCGTAGCCGCGGTTCTTGCGCAGCACGGTGTTTGCGACGACACCGCAACCTAGCAGGGTGAGAACCGCCGTCCCCATCATCTCCCAGAGGAAGATCTCACCAAAGCTCATGCTGCCGTTCCCCTCTTAATGCCGCCGTTGGCAAAGGCGGGTTCGCTGACTGTCCGAGATGGAATGAGTCGGGACGGTACTGCCGCATAGCAACACGTGTCCATGCATGCCGCCACTCGTGGCAACGGATTGGTCTGAACCGCCTAATCCCGCGTCTCGGCTGGTAGTAGCGGATGCCCGAACCGTCGATCGGTGATCTCGATCGACCGGTGGCGCGGGCCCGGTGGACGGCCCGCGACGGGGGCGTACCCCGGGCATCTTTGCGCATGGCAAGTCACATTAGACTTGTGAAAACAAACGTTGCAAGACGCTTCCGATGGTGTTTTTATCGAACTAGGTGATGACACCGCGCCGGCTCGGCGGTCGCGCCAGGCTGGTGGCAGCCGCGCACCGGTCGGCCGGAGCGCGATGACCAGGGATTTTGGAGGACGACGATGTCCGCTCGACGCCCGTCCGGGAAGCAGCAGGACCGGCGGCGCAAGATCACCGAGCTGGTCATGGCGGAGGGCACCATGCGGATCGACGACCTCGTCGAGACCGTCGGCGCCAGCGCGATGACGGTGTACCGCGATCTCGCCGACCTCGAGTCCCAGGGCTTGGTGCATCGCAACCGCGGCTACGTCTCGGCGGCCTCGTCACTGCTGTACGAGGCCGCGTCGGAATACCGGTTGCAGCAGAACACCTCGGAGAAGGAGGAGATCGCGCAGGCCGCGGCGGAACTGATCGAGCCGGGGCAGGCGCTGGTGCTCGACGACTCGACGACCGGCGTGTACCTGGCCCGGCTGCTGCCGGAACGCGCGCCGCTGACCGTCGTCACCAACCACCGCGGGGTGTTCGGCGAACTGGCCGGCGCGTCGGGCATCAGCCTGATCTGCGTGGGCGGCGACTACCTGCCGTGGGCCGACGCGTTCGTCGGCGGGATGGCGTTGGACGCGCTGCGGAACCTGCGCGTCGATCTGGCGATCATGTCGGTCTCCGCCGTGACCGACGGGATTTGCTGTTACCCGCAACAGGAAATGGTGCAGATCAAGAAAGCCATGCTGGCCTCGGCGCGGCGTCGCGTGCTCTACGTCGACCACACCAAGTTCCGGCGGCGGGCGCTGCACGCGGTCGCTCCGGTCGAGGACTTCGACGTCGTGATCGTGGATTCGCGGACGACGAGCGCCGATATCGAGGTGCTGCGCGACCGCGGCGCGCGGGTCGAGCAGGCGGGAAATGCGCGGAGTGCCGTGCCGAGCACGAAGGGTGCAGGTCGGGCATGATGACCACCGCAGGACGGACTGGCGCCGAGTCCGGTTCCGCGTCGGCGGGGTGGTCAGCGGTGGGACGCGATTCGAGCGAGGAGGACGCCTGGTGTCCAAGGACAAAATCGAAATCGACAGCCGGTTGAAGGGCACGTTGGGCCCGGCGGACCGGGCGGAGAACTGGCGTCGGCTCGGTTCCGACGAGTTCGACGTGGTGGTGATCGGCGGTGGCGTGGTCGGCGCGGGCGCGGCGCTGGACGCGGCGACCCGCGGGCTGCGGGTGGCGCTGGTGGAGGCGCGCGACCTGGCGGCCGGCACTTCCAGCCGTTCCAGCAAGCTGTTCCACGGTGGACTCCGCTATCTGGAACAGCTGGAGTTCTCGCTGGTCCGCGAGGCACTTCGGGAGCGCGAGCTGATGCTCACCCGGATCGCGCCGCACCTGGTGAAGCCCGTCCCCTTCCTGTACCCGCTGACCCACCGGGTCTGGGAGCGTCCCTACACCGCCGCGGGCCTTTTCCTCTACGACACGATGGGCGGCGCCCGCTCCGTGCCGGGGCAGAAGCACCTTTCCCGCGCGGGCGCGCTGCGGATGGTGCCGGCGCTGAAGCGCAACGCGATGATCGGCGGGATCCGCTACTACGACGCCCAGGCCGACGACGCCCGGCACACCATGATGGTGGCCCGCACCGCCGCCCGCTACGGCGCCGTGATCACGACGTCCACCCAGGTCACCGGTTTCCTGCGGGAGGCCGACCGGGTCGCCGGCGTCCGGGTGCGCGACGTGGAGTCCGGTGACGAGGTCGAGGTCCGCGCGCAGGCCGTGATCAACGCGACCGGCGTCTGGACCGACGAGCTGCAGAAGCTCTCCGGCGGGCGCGGCCGTTTCCGGGTCCGCTCCAGCAAGGGCGTGCACATCGTGGTGCCCCGCGACCGGATCGTCGCCGAGGCCGGGATGATCCTGCGCACCGAGAAGTCGGTGCTGTTCGTCATCCCGTGGGGCAACCACTGGATCGTCGGCACCACCGACACCGACTGGCACCTCGACCTGGCGCACCCGGCGGCCACCAAGGCCGACATCGACTACCTGCTGGAACACGTCAACTCGGTGCTGGCGACGCCGCTGACCCACGACGACATCGAAGGCGTGTACGCGGGGCTGCGGCCATTGCTGGCCGGCGAGAGCGAGGAAACCTCGAAGCTGTCCCGGGAGCATGCGGTCGCGCGCGTCGCGCCCGGGCTGGTGGCGATCGCCGGCGGCAAGTACACGACGTACCGGGTCATGGCGGCCGACGCCGTCGACGCCATCGCGCCGGACATCACCGGGCGGATGGCGTCGTCGATCACCGACCGGGTCCCGCTGCTCGGCGCCGACGGGTACCACGCGCTGGTCAACCAGGCCGATCAGCTGGCGGCCGCGCACGGCTTGCACCCGTACCGCATCCGGCACCTGCTGGACCGCTTCGGTTCGGAGATCCACGACGTGCTCGCCCTCGGCGACGACCGGCCCGAGCTGCTCAAGCCGATCCCGGCGGCGCCGAACTACCTGCAGGCCGAGGTGGTTTACGCGTGCAGCTACGAAGGCGCGCTGCACCTGGAGGACGTGCTGACCCGGCGCACCCGGATCTCCATCGAGTACGCGCACCGCGGCGTGGACTGCGCGGAACCGGTCGCGCGGCTGATGGGGGAGGTGCTCGGCTGGGACGACGCGCACGTCGCCCGCGAGGTCGAGGTCTACACGAAGCGGGTCGAGGCGGAACGGGATTCGCAGACGCAGCCCGACGACCAGGCGGCCGACGCGAAGCGTTCGGCGGCACCGGAAGCGCGCGAGCGCATCATCGAACCGGTGGTGTGAGGGCGTATTCGGCTCGGTGAGTCCCTTGGGGTGCTTGTCATCCCGAGGGACTCACCGGTTTTCGGACACCTCGGCGAGCAGTTCCTCGACGTGGCCGATCAGGCGCCGGGTGTCGACCGGCGCGACGGTGCTCCACACGTCGCCGGACGGCGATTCCCGCCGCAGCTGGGCATAACGGCCGTGCGCGGTGTCGAAGAATCCGATGACGTGGTCGGCGCGGATGCGGCGGCCGTACCGGTCCCGGGCCGCGGTGCCGAACTGCCCGCGCGCCTCGACCCCGGCCACCATGCTCATCAGCGTTTCAGCGTCGTCCGGGCGGATTCCGCGGCGCTGCAACGCGTTCTGCAGCCGCTCGATGTTGTCGCCGGCCTCCTCGGCGGCGCCGTCGAGATCGCTGCTGGGCACGGACACCGAACGGCCCGGGCCGGGCGGCAGCGTCGGCAGCACCGAAACTGCTTCGCGAGGCAGCCCCGTCGCGGCCGCGGCCCGCAGGCTCAGGACGTCCTGGTCCTTGACGACCAGCGCCGCCCCTTCGGTTTCGGCGTCGGACGCCGCGAGCACCCGCACACTGCGACCCATCCAGATCCGCCCGTCGACCTCGCGGCCGGGGCGCGCCAGCAGCCGCAACATCCATTCGAGCTCGGGATCGAGTTCGGTCGGGCGGCCGAGGTCGCGGGCGCCCAGCGATCGCCACGCCGATTCCACCAGCTTCGCGCGCTCGGTGTGGGTGCGCCCGGGCGACGGGACCTTCAGCACAAGCGGCATGGTGTCCAACTCGAGGTGCTCGGTGAGCACGTCGAACTCCAGCGCGGACAGGGTCAGCTGCCGGCCGGTGTCGGTGACCGTCATTGTCCGGGCTCGCCGCCGATCACCGGGCGGGACAGGGTCTGCGGTTCGTCGAAGAACCCGCCCGGGCGGCCGACCTGCTCGGTCACCTTCCGGTCCACCACCTCGTCGCGGTCCTTGCGGCCGCGCTTGCCGGCGGCACGGCCGTCACCGCCGCGCACCGGCCCACCGCCGCCTCCCGGCCGTCCCGACCGCTGCTCGGGGAGCCGGCTGGAAAGCGTCGGCGTCGTCGCGATCCGCGTCGCGGGCGCGGAGGTGCTGCCCCAGCTGATGGTCACGTTCTGCTGCCCGCTCGGTGTCCCGGAACCACCGGTGACCGGGGCGTCAACCACCACCTGCGGCGGCTGGGTGAACGACGCCAGCGACGTGGTGTTGGCCTGCGTCGACGCCTCGTACGTGCGCATCACGTCGAAGGCCCGCTGCTCGGCGGCGTTCTGCTCGGCCTCCTGCAGCTCGTAGTCGGTCTGCCCGCCGAAGAGGTGCGTCAGCACCGTTTCCGCGGTGCTCGGCTCTTCGGTGGTCACCTGCACCGGCGGCGGCATGTCCTGGCGGGCCTTGCTGATGAACTCCGCCTGCTGCTCGGCCCGCTCCCGCATCACGGTGGTGGCCTGCTGGGCTTGGGCCGCCCAGTTGCCCAGCGGACGCACGCCGCCGTGCGCGCTGTCCGCGGCGATGCCCTGCCAACCGGCCATCGCCGACGACAGGGCGGACGCCAGCCCGGCGTCGATGTCGCCGAGCGCGCGGGCGAGTTCGCTCCAGCGGCGCACGCTGTCGATCGAGCCGTTCGCGCCGGGACCCTCGTGGATCTGCGCGAACAGCTCGGGGTGGCGGTATCCCTGCCAACGGTGGTCGCTCATCGGGATCAGCAACCTCCGCCGATGCCGTACGCGCTGTCGCCGTCGATCCGCTCGTACTGGCGGTTGGCGAGCCGCAGCGACTCGGCGGCCGCCTGCAGCTGGTCGCGGTAGCCGCACAGCGCGGTCAGCGCGTCCTCGCCGCCGCCGACGGAGCGCCGGTTGAACTCCTCGGCGGCGTCGGCGCTGATCGGATCGCCGGCCCAGGGCCGGATGCGCAGTTCGGTGATGGCGTGCTCGATCTGCAGGCCGACCGCGTCGAGCGATTCCTGCAGCGCGTTCACCAGCCTCGGGATGGAGGCTGGCTCGACTTGCACCGAGCCACCCGACATCCCGGGCAGGGCGCTGGTCGAGCTGTCGCCCCACGGAGCAGTGAGCGGCACGTTTTCCCCTCCCACAGGTAAGGGCCCGGGTTAGCGGGTGCAAGGCCCTTGTGCCTGAACGCCCGGGCGGATGCAGGGCGGCGGGGCCCTGACCGGGTGTTCGCGGGCACCCGGCGGTTGCGGGGGCCCAAGCGCTCAAGCTACTAAACGTCCGCCGAACACTGTAGTCAGTGAACATCACGCTGGGGAGTGCTCCAAACGCGGTGAGTATCGCTCATCCGGTTGCGGAGCGTGAACATCGCAGGACGTGGCGCGGTTCCGCGGGCCTCGTGGCGGCCGAAGACGTGATGTTGCCGACCCGAGCGGAGGAGCCGGCCGCTACTGGGGCGCTGTCTCCCGAGGCTTGGTCGTCTGGGGCGGCGCGGACGTTTCCGGCGCGGCCAGGCTCGCGAGGGCGTCCTCGGCGACCCGCTGGGCGCCGGCGCAGAGCTGGTCGACCGGCGGCGGCGGTTGGCCGCCGTCGTCGCGGTAGAGGACGTCGAGGTGCTGGAACTCGGCGACGTCCACCGCGACGTTGCAGGACAGGTCCAGGCCCGGGGTCTTGATCACCAGCGCCGGGAAGCCGCCGATCACCACCGGCGAGGCCTCCACCTGCGCGGTGTCGTCGGTCCACACCCCCATGCTCTCGGTGGTGATCAGCGCCAGCCGGGCGCCGACCTTGGCCGTGGTGTTGCGGTAGCTGCAGGTCGCCGCGTCGCCGAAGCCCGCCTCGGAGCCCGGCAGCGGCTCCCGGTCGAAGCCGAGCTGGCTGCGCTGGTCGTCGGTGAGCAGCTCGCACGGGTCGACGCCGTCGAGGGCGAGCTCGAACGGGCGCGGTGGCAACGGCGGGGGAGCGCTCGTCGTGGGCATCGGCGGCGGTAGCGGGGCCCTGGTCTCCGACGTCGGCTCCGACTGCCACAGGCCGCACCCGGCGAGGGTGAGCGAGCCGGCGGCGAGCAACGCGCTCAGCCGCCACGCCCCGGGGATCCGCGAGCTGTGCATGGCCTCACCGTAACGAAACGTGGCCGGTCGTGACGGTGGGCGGCGATCAGCGCCGCCAGGAGAACCAGAGGACGGCGATCAGCGGGAGCAGCAGGACCAGGGCCAACTGCCGCGCGACCACCAGCAGGAACACGACCAGGACGACGGCGCAGACGGCCAGCACGATCTTCCCGGCCGCCGCCGGCGGCGCCGCGGCGCGGATCGCCGGGGCGACCGGGCGCGGCGGTTCGCTGGGCTGCGGCTCGGGCAGGTCGTCGAACAGCGGCGTCAGTTCGGAGCGGAACCGGGCGGCCGCAGCCAGGCGACAGCGCTCGTCGTACTCGGTGACGTCGAGGCGCCCGGCGGAGAAGTGCTCGCCGAGCAGCCGCATGGCGTTCTCCCGCTCGGGGTCGCCGATCCGGAGGTCCTTGCCCCGTCGACCGTTGTCCACGCCCCCATCCTACGTTCGGCGGACCTCCGGTCGGGGCGGTCGGCACCGGATCCCGGGCCGCGTGAAAACTCCGCCAACAATGCGGGAATCCGGCGTTCAACGAGGTGAACGCCGGATTCCCAGTGGTGCTGCGTCAGGCCTTGACCAGGTTGCTGTCGCCGTCGACCAGCGGGGTGCTCGGCTTGGCGAGGACCTCGTCGTCGAGCAGGCCCTCGCTGCGGGCGACCACGACCGGGACCACGATCTGGCCCGCGACGTTGGTGGCGGTGCGCGCCATGTCCATGATCGGGTCGACCGCGTAGGCGATGGCGATGCCGGTGGCCACGACCTCGGGCGGGAAGCCCAGCGCGCCGACGGTCAGCGTCAGCATGGTGAACCAGCCGGTGACGCCGGCCGTGGCGATCGAGCCGAACACCGCGACGGCGATGATCGTCAGGTACTGCACCGGGCCGAGCTGGATGCCGAAGAGGTTCGCGATGAACATCGAGCCGACGGCCGGGTAGATCGCGGCGCAGCCGTCCATCTTGGTGGTGGTGGCCAGCGGCACCGCGAAGTTCGCGTAGGACGCCGGCACGCCGAGGTCCTGGGTGGTCTGCCGGGTCAGCGGCAGGCTCGCCCCGGAGGACCGGGAGACGAACGCGAACTGCAGCACGTTCCAGGACTTGGCGAAGAACTTGACCGGGCTGACCTTGGCCACGAACGCCAGCAGCAGCGGGTACACCGCGAACAGCACCAGCGCGCAGGCCACGTAGGTCGAGCCGATCAGCTTCAGCAGCGGCACGAAGAACTCGTTGCCGTAGGTGGCGACCGCGTTGCCGATCAGGCCGAGGGTGCCCAGCGGGGCGAGCCGGATGATCCAGCCGAGCACTCGCTGGATGACCTCGAAGGCGGCCTTGTTGAAGTCGACGAACGGCGCGGCCTTCTCGCCCAGGCTGTAGGTCGCGGCGCCGATGATCAGCGCGACGAACACCACCTGCAGCGTCTCGCCCTCGGCGAACGCGCTGATCAGGTTGCTCGGCACCAACCCGGTGATCAGGTCCAGCCAGGAGCCTTGCGTCTTCTCGCCGATGGAGGCCAGCTTCTCCGGGTCGGGCTCGATGACCAGGCCCTTGCCGGGCTGGAACAGCCCGCCGATCAGCAGGCCGATCACCACGGCGATCAGCGAGGTGATGCCGAACCACAGGGCCGTCTTGCCGCCGAGCCGGGCCGCGGTCCGGCCGCCGCCGACGCCGCGCAGGCTGTTGATGCCCACCACGATCGCCGTGAAGATCAGCGGCAGCACGGTGAAGGTGAGCAGCTTGGTGAAGGTGCTGCCGATGGTCTTCAGCGTGGTGACGAGCCATTCCGCGTCGGTCTGCTTGGCGACCCAGCCGAGCAGCGCGCCGAGCACGAGGGAGGCGATCACCGCCACGGCGAAGACCTTGGGGTTGAAGCGCAGGCGTGATCGGCCGGCGGAGGTGGACACAGGGATCTCCCGAGGTGTCGAAGGATGGATTCGGAGGTGGCGGCGGTTCCGGGCTCGTTCGCGCAGCGGCGCAGGACTCGCGCTGTGCGCGTGGTCTTCAGGAGGCGGTTTCGCTTGCCGAGGGCAGCCGCTATCGCGGCGCCGAGCGTCCGATCAAAGACAGACGGAGCTGGCCTGCCGTCGCAGATCGACGTGCAGGCGCGAAGTCAGGTACAGCCGTCGGAGGGTTCCCATCGCGAACATTTGTAACCAGGCGCGCGGCGAAACCCATCCGTGGGTAACCGAATTGTGTTCGTATTCACTCAGATGCGGAGATCTGGTGTCACTTGGTGATCGGCGTGTTCCACAACGTCACGACGCTGACACCGATCTCGGCCAGCAGCTTGCGGGTCAGCGGCAGGCTGATGCCGAGCACGCTCGACGGGTCGCCGTCGACGCCTTCGATGAACCAGCCGCCGAAGCCTTCGAGTGTGAACCCGCCCGCCACGTGCAGCGGCTCGTCGGTCGCCAGGTAGGCGTCGAGCTCGGCCTCGGTGGGCGTGCCGAACCGCACGGTGGTGCTGAGATGCCCCTTCGTGTGAGCGCTGATCTTGCCGTCCCGCAGCCGGACGACGGCGTGCCCGGTCAGCAGTTGCCCGTCGTTCCCGGCGTTGTGCGCCCACCGCTTCGCGGCGGCCTCGCGGGTGCCGGGCTTGCCGACGATCTCGCCATCCGCCATCAGCAGCATCGAGTCGCACCCGACGATCACGGCGTCCGGTTCTGCCGCGGCGATGTCGGCGACCACGGCCTCGGCCTTCGCCTGCGCCAGCGCGGTGACCAGCTCGGCCGGGCTGGGGTCGGGCAGGGCGGCGGCGACCGCGTCCTCGTCGACGCCGGAGACCTGCACCAGCGGCTCGATCCCGGCGGAGCGGAGCACGGACAGGCGGGCGGGCGATGCGGAAGCAAGCACGAAGCGCACGCCCCGATGTTAGTGCCGCGCCGGGAGGCACCTGGCCTGCGGCCGGGATCGCCGGCGATTTCGCGCGAAATCGCCATCGGCCAGCGGGGCTGGACGCGATCGAAGCGTCTACATAGGACGGGGGCGCGGGCCTCGGGCATGGCAGCCCGGAAGGCCCACGGCCCAGTCGGGTCAGTCGCGGTTGAGCTGGACGTCCGGCCGCGCCGGGACGCGGTCCGGGCGGACCTGCGGCGATCTGTTCTCCGCTGCGTCGACACCGGCGGACGTCACGGCCGGCAGACCGCCGACGACGGGCAGGGTCACCGAGGTCTGCGCCAGGTCAAGCCCGATCTGGCCGGGCTGCCGGGGCGCGACGATGAACGCGCCGTCCGTGCCGCCGATGATCAGCGCCAGCTGGTGGCCGGCGGGGACCACGTGATCGGTGGTGGCCAGGCGGAACGTCATGGTGTACGGCTTGCCCGGCTCCAGCGGCCGCTCCGCCGACAGCGACTCGTGGTTGGCCAGGTCGGCCCAGCCGCGCGCGATGATCTCGAAGTCCACCTCGGTGGTGGTGGCTTCGGTGTCCTTGTAGCAGGCGTCGTCGCCGGGACGGCTTTCGCCCCAGCACGATTCCGTCTGCAGCGTGCGGATTCCCTCGCCCTGCCCCAGGTAGTCGCGAGTCGTAGCGGGGCCGTAGTCGACGAGCATCGCGGACAGGTGCGCCGTCGGCGTGCTCGGCACGGCCGTCACGGTGACCGATCCGGTCCCGGCCAGGCGCAGGTCACCGCCCAGCGGGGCGGTGCTGAACAGCGTGCGGGCGGGGGACTGCTGGTCGGGCCGGGCGGCCCAGTCGTACTCGTCCAGCGAGGGATCGTCGGTGAACGAAGCCGTCCCGCCGGGCGCCGGTTCCGTGCCGAGCCCGTCCTCGCGCGGGTGCAGCGTCGTGGCCTGCGCCTGCTCGCCGGACCAGCCCGGCTCGTCGGCCCAGGTGTCGGGGGCGCGTTCGATGCTGGCGGCCGGTTCCTCGGTGATCCCGTTGTCGATGCCGAGCAGGAAGTGGTCGAACCAGCGGTGCAGGGTGTCGACCCACTCGGCGCGGCGGAAGTCGAACGGGTCGACGTGCCCGGTCTGGCTCAGCCACAGCTTGCGCGGCACGTCCTTGGCGGCCAGCGCGTCCCACCACTGCCCGAAGTGAACGGTCTTGACGTTCAGGTCGCCCAGGCCGTGCACGGCGAAGACGCTCGCGGTGACCCGGTCGGCGTTCGGCACGTAGTCCCGCTCGGTCCACAGTGGAGTCACGTCGCCGTTGGCCGGGGCGCCGGTGACCAGTTCCTGCTTGACCTGGCGGCAGTCGGGGCGGCCGCCCTCCTCGACGTTCTGGGCGAGGCCGACCGGGTCGAACCCGAAGGACACGCCGTCGGAGCGGTAGTAGTCGTACCAGGAGCTGATCGCGCCGATCGGGACGATGGTGCGCAGGCCCTCGACCCCGGTGGCGGCGACGCCGTTGGCGATCGTGCCGTCGTAGGACTTGCCGATCATGCCGACGTCGCCGGTGGACCAGCCGGCGCCGACCGGGTTCCCGCCGGTCGCCGCGTCGAAGCCGGTCGCGCGGCCGTTCAGCCAGTCGATCACGGCCTTCGCGGAGGTGATGTCCGACGGCCCGCCGACGTCCACGCAGCCCTCGGAGCGGTTGGTGCCCGAGAGGTCGACGAGCACGGTCGCGTAGCCGCGCGGCACGAAGTAGTTGTCGTAGAACAGCGGGAAGCCGAGCGGCCGCCCCTGGTCGTCGTAGGTCTTGAACTCGTTCTCGTTGCCCCGGCCGCAGCACGAGTAGTACGGGCTGGCGTCCATGATCACCGGCACCGGCTGGTCGGTTCCGGCCGGCCGCGCGATGTCGGCGGCGACCCGGTCGACCACGCCGTCACCGTCGCCGTCCAGCCCGGTCTCGACCCAAACGGTCTCCCGCACCGGCTCGGCCGCGAAGACGGGCTGGCTCCGCCCGTCCCGCACCTGCTCAGCGGCGGCGACCGGTGCGGCACCGGCCAGCACCAACGCCGCGCACGGCAACGCCCACCAGCGACTTCTCCCCACAGCGTCCACCTCCGAGAAGATCTCGAAGGCGAAGCCTAGGGTCCAAGATCAATCCTGGGCACAGCCGAAAGTGGGGAGCGCCTCACCGGCTCTCGACGGATCCCAAGATCGCCCGAACCTGCGGCAACAACCGGGGAATCGCCTGCGCCTCGCACCAGAGCAGAACCGCCGTCATCCCAGCTCTGCGTCGGGTCGGTCCGGTTGCGGCTTAGGCTGAGGTCGTGGGTGTTCCGGTTTTGTTGGACGGTCCGCGGTTGCGGGCCAGGTTGGTCGACGACGGGCCTTACGCCGCGCTGGACGTGGTGGTGAGCACCGGGTCGACCAACACCGATCTGGTGGCCGCCGCCGGGCGCGGTGCCGCCGATCGGACCGTGCTCATCGCCGAGGAGCAGCTGTCCGGGCGCGGGCGGATGCAGCGGCAGTGGACCTCGCCGCGCGGGCACGGGCTGTTCGTCAGCGTGCTGCTGCGCCCCGAGCTGCCGCCGGTCGCGATCAGCTGGCTGCCGCTGATCGCGGGGGTCGCCCTGGCCGAGACCGTCGAGCGCACGACCGGCGTGCGCGCCACGCTGAAGTGGCCGAACGACCTGCTGCTCGGCGACGGCGAGGAGTGGTCGAAGGGCGCCGGGATCCTGGGCGAGGCGGTGACCGGGCCCGATGGCGTGGCGATCGTGCTCGGCATGGGCATCAACGTGTTCCAGAAGCGCGAGGACCTGCCGCGCGGCGCCGGCGGCCTGCCTGCGACGTCGTTGGCGGCCGAGGGCGCGGAGGTCGACCGCGAGGAGTTCGCAGTGGCGTTGCTCACGGCGTTCGCCGAGGTCGACGACCGGTGGCGGGCGGCGGGTGGCGACGTGGTGGCGTCCGGCCTGCTGGACCGGTACCGGCGGTTGTGCGGCACCCTCGGGCAGCAGGTGCGGGTCGAGCTCGGCGGCGATGACCAGCTGCTCGGCGTCGCGACCGACATCGACGAGACCGGGCGGATCGTCGTCCGCACCCCCGACGGCCGGACCACCGCGGTGTCCGCGGGCGACGTGATCCACCTGCGCCGCGCTTGACCGGCGGTGACGTGATCGGACGGGCCCAGCCGGTAACGTGATCGGCGACCTGCGAAGAGGCTGAGGAGGGATCCGGTGGCCTACCCAGACGGCCTGCTCGGCGCGGACGAGCACGTGGTCGTGCACAAGCACCCGCACTGGAAGATGCTGATCGTCCCGGTGCTGGTCCTGTTCGTGGTGGTCGGCGGTGGTTCCTACCTGGCGGCGCTGGCCGCCCCCACCGGCTGGCACGTGCCGGTCTGGATCGGGCTCGCCGTCGTCGGCGCGGTCCTCGTCGTCTGGTTCACGCTCGCCCCGCTGGTGCGCTGGCGGACCACGCACTTCGTGGTCACCACGCACCGGCTGATGGTGCGCGAGGGCGTGTTCACCCGCAGCGGCGTCGACATCCCGATGTCCCGGATCAACTCGGTGCGGTTCCGGCACGGCCTGCTGGACCGGATACTCGGCTGCGGCACCCTGGTCGTCGAATCCGCCTCGGACGAGCCGCTGGAGTTCGACGACATCCCGCAGGTGGAGCGGGTGCACACCTTGCTGTACCGCGAGGTCAACGACGACCCGCGGGACGACTGGGACAACCGCGCCAGGGAGGACTACTGATGGGGCCGCGTGAACTGGGACTGCCGATGCAGGTGGCCTCGCCGGAGCCGGGCGAGCTTCCTGCCGAGGTGACGATCTGGGAGGTCGGCGCCCGCGACGGGCTGCAGAACGAGAAGGAAGTCGTCCCGCTCGACGTCAAGCTGGAGTTCCTGCAGCGGATGGCCGACGCGGGGCTGGGCGTGCTGGAGGCCACCAGCTTCGTCCGCCCGGAGTGGGTGCCGCAGCTGGCCGATGCCGCCGAGCTGCTGGCCGGCCTGCAGCAGGTGCCGGGCGTGCGGTACCCCGTGCTGGTGCCGAACGCCCGAGGCCTGGACCGGGCGCTGGAGTCGGGCGTGCGGGACATCGCGATCTTCGCGGCGGCGACCGAGACGTTCACCCGGCGCAACCTCAACCGCGGCCTGGACGAGCAGTTCGCGATGTTCGACCCGGTGGTGCAGCGCGCGGTCGGCGAGGGGCTGGCGGTGCGCGGCTACGTCTCGATGTGCTTCGGCGACCCGTGGGAGGGCGCCGTGCCGGTCGAGCAGGTCGTCGCGGTGGGCAAGCGGTTGCTGGAGATGGGCTGCTGGCAGCTGTCCCTCGGCGACACCATCGGCGTGGCGACCCCTGGGCACGTCGAGTCGCTGCTGCGTGCGTTCGTCGCAGCCGGGATCGGCGTGGACCGGCTCGCGGTGCACTTCCACGACACCTACGGCCAGGCGCTCGCCAACACCTACGCGGCACTCCGGCACGGTGTGTCCACAGTGGATTCCTCGGCCGGTGGGCTGGGCGGCTGCCCGTACGCCAAGTCGGCCACCGGCAACCTCGCCACCGAGGACCTGGTGTGGATGCTCGACGGCCTGGGCCTCAAGCACGGCGTCGACCTCGGCAAACTGGTGGAGACCAGCGTGTGGATGGCCGAGCGGCTCGGCCGGCCGAGCCCGTCGCGGGTGGTCAAGGCGCTGGGTGCCGCCGAGGCATCGGGTTCGTGAGCGCGCCCTCCGCGGCGCTGCACGTGTTGCGCGGTCGTCCGGTGCTGGCCTGGCGCTGCGCTCGGCCGTGGCTGGCGATCTCGTCCGCTGCTCGCGGCGGCGGGATCGGCCCGCGGTCGTGGGTGCTGAACGCGACGGTGATGACCGACTACGACAACCCGGATCCGGCCGCGCACGTCGACGAGATGGCCGCCGAGCTCGGGCTCTGCGGCGACGGAGTCGGGTTGCTCACCGCGGTCGATGTGCGGCACGAGGTGACGGCGGTCGACGGCGGGGTGCGCGCGAGCGTGACCACCGGCGTCGGCTGCCCGATCTGGGCGGCGGCCCGCGAAGAAGCGGTGACGTCCTGGAAGCCGGGCACGATCAACGCGGTGTGCTGGTCGCCCGTGCGGCTCAGCGAGGCGGCGTTGGTGAACGCGGTCGCGACGGTCGCCGAAGCCAAGGCGCAAGCCCTGATCGAATCGGGTGTCGCGGGAACCGGCACGGTCACCGACGCGACGGTGGTGCTCTGCCCGACGGACGGCGAAGCCGAGAGCTACGGCGGCCCGCGCTCCCGCATCGGAGCGGGGCTGGCGCGGGCGGTGCACGCGGCGGTCACGGCGGGCCTACGCGTCCAGAACCCGCGCCACGGCGAAGCTCCCGATTTTGCCTGAAATTGGGAGCCCTCCCCGGTTCTGCGCTGGATGGTGGGTCCCCGATTTTGCCTAAAATTGGGATCTTCCCGGTGCCGTGCTGCTGGGAGGCTGCCGTCCGATTTTGCCTAAAATTGGGAAGGCTTGATCAGGTCTGGTCGCGGGTGCCGAACATCGCCACGAAGGTGAAGCGCAGGACGCGCTCGTAATCCCGGTCCGCCGTCCCGGTGATCTCCACCAGGCCCAGGTTCGGCTTGCTCTGCGACCGGCGCTGGCTGTTGACCTCCATCTTCAGCCGCAGGACGTCGTCGGGGAACACCGGCGCGAGCCAGGCCAGCTCGTTGCCGCCGGGGGAGCCCTGCGAGGTCGAGTCCGCCACCACGTTGTCGACGTAGCCGCGCATCCACAGCGATGCCGTGAACCAGCCCGACGCGCACAGCCCGCCGAGCACGGAGTTGCGGCCCGCTTCCTCGTCGAGGTGGAACGGCTGCGGGTCGAAGCGCTCGGCGAAGGCCAGCATCTCGGCTCGGTCGACCTTCACCTCGCCGAGGTCGAAAACCCGGCCCGGCGTGAGGTCTTCGTAAGCGATCGTGCCCATCGACCCATCGTCGCAGCGGGTCCCGGGCATCCGCGCCGAGGGGTGCTCGCGGATCGTGATCGGCCTTTCCGGGGCGGATCGGACATTCCGGTGCCGCTGGTCGGCCGGGCGGAAATTCCCGGGGCCGACATGGAACCATCAGCGCAGCGGAGTCGTCCAAGTCGCGACGTGCAGTCTGCGGGTCGCCGGCCCGCGGACGACCGCTTTGCCGTTGCCGACCGGATGCGGGCGCCGCGCGCCTGCGATGGATCCGCCAGCGAACAGGAGGGGAGCGGCCGTGTCGACCGACCACCGTGCCCAGGTAGAAGAGCTGATGGCGGATTACCGGCGAAGTCGGGACCGGCTCGCCGAGACGCACCGGGACCTGTCCGCGATCGCGGAAACCGCCCGCTCCAAGGACGGCAGCGTGCAGGTCGTGGTCGGCCCGCAGGGCGTGCTGCGCGAAGTGGTGCTCGCCGACGACGTCTACGAGCGGCAGCGCCCGGCCCAGCTCGCGGCGCTCATCGTGCAGCTGGCCGCCGCGGCGGCGCAGGCCGCGTCCCGCCGGGCCGCCGACGTGCTCGCCGAGGTGCTGCCGGCCGGTGCCGATCCGGAGCTGCTGCTGGGCGGACACGCCGAGATCCCGGCGGATCCGGCACCGCGCAACGAACCGCGGCGCATCGACGACAATGTCGATGAAGACGAGGACTTCTCGGACGCGAGCTGGTTGCGGCAGGGCCCGGCGGAACGGAAGTGGTGACGATGAGCGGCTTCCGGAGTGACATCGGGCAGCTGACCAAGCACGCCGGCGAGTTCG
The DNA here is from genome assembly GCF_004348985.1 of Saccharopolyspora elongata. Classification (GTDB taxonomy): domain Bacteria; phylum Actinomycetota; class Actinomycetes; order Mycobacteriales; family Pseudonocardiaceae; genus Saccharopolyspora; species Saccharopolyspora elongata. The sequence goes on from NZ_SMKW01000016.1 coordinate 77,026, forward strand.
ACGGTCTCGCCGGGGAGGCTCGGCGCATCGCCGACACCCTGCGCCAGGCGTTGGATTCGGCCGGTGACTGCTGGGGCGGCGACGACATCGGCGAGAACTTCGCCCGCACCCACTGCGGCCGGGCGGACCAGGCGCTGGACGGCCTGGGCGCGTTGTCCGGGCGGCTGAGCGAGATGGGCGCGAAGTTCGCCGCGACCGCCGCGACGACGGAGCGGGCCGACATCGGCGGCGCCGAGGAGTTCGGCCGGCTAGCCGGGCGGGGGTGACCTGCGGATGGGCATCGAACTTCCCGCGGAACTCCGGGATGTCGCGGCGCGCGCGGGCGCGAAGTGGCCGGAGGCCGACGAGGACAAGATGCGCGAGTCGGCGTCGGCTTGGCGGGACGCGGCGAAGTCGATCGACGCGCTCACCGGGGCCGCCGACGGCACCGCGCAGGGCGCGCTCGGCGCGATCGACGGCGAAGCGGCCCGGGCGGCTCGCCGTGACTGGGACAAGCTCGCTGCGGGAGACGGGGTTCTGCCCGCGTCGGCGCAGCAGTGCCGGGCCGCTGCGGACCGCCTGGACCACGCCGCCGAGCAGGTCGGCGCGGCGAAAGTGCAGCTGGTGCGGGAACTGGTGACGCTGGCGAAGCAGACCGATGCAGCGGAGCAGGCGGCCGCCGCAGGGCATCCGCAGGCGCTGGCGGCGCTGGATTCGGCGGTGAACGGCGCGGCGGCGAGCGTGGCGCAGGTGCACAACACGCTGACCTCTGCCGTCGACCTCGACAGCGGCGTGCTGGTGGAATCGGGCGGCTCGCCCGGCCTGCTGTCGACGGTCGGCGGCGCCGTGCAATCCGGTACGGACCTCGCATCATCCACTGTGGACAGCGTTGCGTCCGGCGGGATGACCGGTGTCGTCGACGATCTCGGCAAGACCGCGCACGACACCGTCGGTGGTGTTGGCCGAGCGGCCCACGAGACCATCGGTGGTGTTGCGGAAGGCGTTGACCGAGGAGCGCACGAGGCCGTTGGTGGCCTCGGCCGGGCGGCCCGCGAGGTCGCCGGTGATGTCGGGGGCGTGGGCGAAGGCCTCGGTCGGCCCGCGCAGGAGACCGTTGGGGGTGTGGCAGCAGGTGCGCACGGCGCTGTCGAAGAAGTGGTACGAACCGCGAACCCTTGGCAGGGCGATGCCGAGCACACCGGCCCGGTCAAGGTCGATCCCGGTGGCTGGGCGCCCGGCCTCGCCGACGCCGGCACCGGCCCGATCCCGGTGATCGGCGACTCCGCCCGCCCGGGCTGGACGCCCGACGGCGGCGACCCCGCCTCCAGCACCGCGCCGCACGCCGTGCACTCCGCCTGGGCTTCGCCACAGGCTCCGCAGGCTCCGCCGCCGCTGCCCGGCGCGGCTGCGCCGCCGCAGGGCTTCGCACCGCCGCCTCCGGCGGCGCCGGGCGGCCACTTCGTGGCCCAGCCCGGTGCGCCCGGCGCTCCGCCGCCGTCGGCTGCTCCGCCTCCGGCGGCCGCAGCGCGGCCGCCGATGCCGCCGGCAGCTCCGCGCGGCCCGGTGGCCTTCGGCGGGCCTGCTCCGCAAGCCCCGCCTGCTCCGGTGAACCAGCCGATGCAGCGCGCTCCGCTGCGCCCGCTGCCGGCTCCGGCGCAGCCGCCGGTTCCGGTGCCGCAGGAGGCTCCGCAGCGCCCGTTGCGGCAGGCCAGCCGGAACGCGGACGTGGTGGCGTTCGTGCTGCACCAGTTCCCGATCGGTTACATGCCGGTCGCGGCGAGCAAGGCGAGCAGGCAGTTGCTCGTTCCGGAGGTGGCCGAGGAGGGCAGGCCGGGCCTGAACTTCCCGCCGCAGGACCACCCGCAGTCCCACCTGGTCGACGACAGCGATGCGCTGGGGCGGGTGCGATCGGCCGAGGCGTATGCGGCAGCGCAGCGCTATCGGGACGAGCGCCGCGAGTCCGAGCAGCTGCCCGCGGAGCTCGCGTCGGACCACGAGCCGTTCGGCGAGCTCAGCGAGCAGGAGTGGCAGCGCGAGTTCCTGCGGCGCGACGGCGAGTTCGCGTGGCCGCGCGCGGAGCGGTTCCCGGAGGGCGGCGTGGAACCGGCGGAGCCGGTGGTGCTGGAGCCCGACACGGTGCTCGACTGCCTGGGCAGCGGCGATGGGCGGATTCTGTTCGCCGTGGCAACGCCTTTCGCGCAGCGCTCGCTGCCCGCCGCCTACGACGAGCGCGACTACCGGCGGTATCGGGTCATGCGTCCGTTGCCGGTGTGGCAGGCGGTTGCGGCACCGTGGTTCGCGCAGCCCGGCGGTGGGATGCGCTTCCGCGCGACCTACTCGCTCGCCGACCTGGTCGGGCTCGGTTACCTGGTGGAGTTGACCAAGGCGCGGGAGATCGCCGAGGCGGCGACGCTGCGCATCGCGCGCGAGGAGACGGAGGAGGACGGCGACGTCGTGCTGTCGCCTCTCCAGATCACCCGCGAGCCCGACGATCCGGAAGCCGAGGACGAGTCCGAGGCGAAGGTGGCGCAGACGGTGCGGATCGTGCGCGACGGGGGAACGACTGACGGCGGGACGACTCAGGAGGCGGCGAAGTGAACACCGAGTCCGTGCTCGGCTGGTTGGTGGCGATGGGCGTCCCGGAGGAGCTCGTGTCCGTCGGGGTCGAGGCCGACGACGCCTGGTGCCTGATCCGCGACGAGGTCGACGGCGCACCCGCCTGGGAGGTCTTCTGGCGGGAGCAGGGCAACCGCTACGACTGGGCCCGGTTCAGCAACGAGCAGGTGGCGTGCTTCTACCTGTTCGGGCGGCTGACCTGGACACAGGCGTTGCGCGGGGTCGTCGGGCCGCTCGACGTGACGAGCACGCCGCCGAAGGGCACCCCGGCGCAGCGGGTCTGAGCGCCGAGCGCATCCGTCCCGAGCTGTGATCCCTGGTGAGTAGTGCTACCGATGCCGAATGGGTGGCGCGCCCCCAGACTTGGGATCATGTCGCAACCACAGCCCGGCGAAGCGCTCCAGTTGGTCGCAGGCGAGTTGCAAGCCATCGGCCAGCGACTGACGTACTTGGGCGACCTGGTGCAGGCGCAGCTGCAAGCGCAGCAGCAGGTCCCGCACTACCAGGCCAGTCCCGCGCAGCAGTACCAACATGTGCCGCCGCAGCAGCAAGTCGCGCCTGACCAGCAAGCCGCTGCCGCGCAGCAGACCGCGCCGAGCCAGCAGTCGACCGGTCCCGAAGCGGGATTCGCTGCCGCGCAGCAGCAGGATCCCGCGCAGCAGGCGGGTGCGCCGTATCCACAGCCGTATCCGGGGCTGTCGCACGTTCCGGCACCGAGCGCCCGGCCGGCCGGCACGGGCCTGGAACCGAGCCGCGTCCTCGCCTGGGTCGGTGCCGGGGTGACCCTGCTCGGCGTGGTCTTCCTGCTGATCCTCGCGGTGCAGCAGGACTGGCTGGGGCCGGGCGCGAGGGTCGCCGGTGGCGCGGTGCTCGCCGCGCTGCTCGTCGCGGCCGGGTGGTGGATGCACCGCCGGTCCGTGCCCGAGCAGCCGGGCGCAGCGGGGCGGATCGCCGGATTCGCCCTGGCCACAACGGGTTTCGGCGCGTTGTTCCTGGACGTGGTCGCGGCCACCGCGCTTTACGACTACCTGTCGGTGCCCGCCGGACTCGGCGTCGGCCTCGCGGTCAGCGTCGCGGGCCTGGCGCTCGCGGACCGCTGGCGCGCGCAGCCGCTGGCCCTCGGCGTCGTGCTCAGCTCGGCGATCTGCGCGCCGCTGATCACGTGGACGGTGGATTCGCTGCTGGTGAGCTTCCTGGTGTTGCTGCAGGTCGCGGCGACTCCGGTGCAGGTGCGACGGGGCTGGGCGGGCCTCGCGCTGGCGGCCGGAATTCCCACCGTGCTGGCCACCCTGGCGGCGAGCGTGCGCGGAATGTGGGTCAACGACACCACGCTCGTGGCCTCGATCTTCGTCGCCGCGGTGCTGGGCGTGGCGGTCGCGGCGATCACCGCCGCCGCTCGCCCGGCCGCGGACTGGACGGCGATCAGCCTGCTCATCGCCGCGCCGACGCCGACGTTCCTGGCCGGGCCCCTGATGCTGGAGCGCCCCGCGGCGGGCACGATCGGCGGCGGAATGACCGCGCTGCTGCTGGCGATCTGGGCCGTCGGGCGGTTCACACCTTCGTTCCGGAACCGGTTGTCGACGAGGTTCGTCGCCGCGGTCGGCGGGATCGCCGCCGTCGCGGCGGTGCAGACGACGCTGGTCTTCCTGGATTCGTCGAGTTGGGGGACGGCCTTGCTGTGCGAGGCGTTGCTGCTGAGCGTCGGCGCGTTCGTTCTGCGCAGCGGGGGAGTGCTGCTCGGCGCGACGTGCTACGCGGCCTTCGGCTTCCTGCTGACGTTCATCTACGAGCTGCCGATCACCGTGCTGCTCTGGTACCACGGCGGAACCGGAGTCCGCGGCATGCTGGCCGGGCTGCTGATCGCGCTGGTGGCGGTGGCCCTGCCGGTCGCGGCGGTGCGCATCGGAAAGCTGGCGGGCCTGCCGGAATCGCTGCTGCCGTGGGCGGCCTCGGGACTGGCGCTGCTGTACGGAACGGCGAGCGCGACGATGGCGGCGTGCCTGCTGGTGCACGACGCGCGGGCGGGATTCCTGACCGCGCACATCCTGATCACGCTGAGCTGGGTGGTGGCGGCCATCGCGCTGCTGCTGCGCGGAGTCCGGGTGAAGCACCTGCGAATCGCGGGCATGGTGCTGATCGCGGTGTCGCTGGCGAAGCTGCTGCTGTTCGACCTGGCGACGCTGGACGGCGTGGCCCGGGTGATCGCCTTCCTCTGCGCGGGCCTGATCCTCCTGGCGGCGGGCTCGGCCTACGCCCGCCTCCTGGCCAAGGCCAAGCCCGCGGACTGAACGGCCCACATCCGCAGGCAAAAGCTCGTGAGTACTTTGGAGCGCTATGGCAGTCCAAAGTACTCACGAGCCCTGACCAGGCCGAAGGCGGCGCCGCGGGGTGTCGTGAGCGCTGAATCCGGCAAGAACCGGATGTCCGGCAAGAACCGGAACGATCACTCACGACGCTCGCACCGGTCCGCGACGAGCAGACCAGGCTGCGAAGCGCAGCAGTGTCCACAGTGTATTGAGGCCGTCGATGCGCGCGATTTTATCGCTCGGCACTGGGATTTCTGCTGGGCGGCGCGATGATCCACGAGTTCTGCTGGGGCTGCTTCGTTGACGATCCGAGACCGGATCGGCGCGCCACCCCGGCCCTCGCGGCCGGCCGCCGGAGCCTACTTCTGCAGCAGTCGCAGTGCTTCCTCGTGCAGGTGGCCGTTGGTGGCGAGCGCGCTTCCGCCGTCGTAGCGGGGTTCTCCGGACAGGTCCGTGAACTTGCCGCCCGCTTCTTCCACCAGGATCTGGGCCGCCGCCACGTCCCACGGGTTGACGATGGGTTCGGCGGCGATGTCGATCACGCCCTCCGCGACCAGGCAGTGTTGCCAGAAGTCGCCGAACGCCCGGTTCTCCCAGCAGGCGTCGATCAGCCGCAGGTAGGACTCCCGCGAGTGGTACTCCACCCAGGTGCCGAGGTGGGTCGTCGACACGTACGCGTCGGCGAGGTCCCGCACCCCGGACACTCCGATCCGCTCCGGCTCCGCGTCACCGGTGCGGCACCAGGCGCCAGCACCGGCCGCCGCCCACCAGCGCTTCCCTAGCGCCGGCGCGCTGATCACGCCGACCACCGGCCGGCCGCCGTCGACCAGCGCGATGAGCGTCGCCCACACCGGGACGCCGCGCAGGAAGTTCTTCGTGCCGTCGATCGGGTCGAGCACCCATGCCCGGCCTTCGCCGGCGGTGCCGCCGCGCTCCTCGCCAGCCACCACGTCGTCCGGGCGCTGCGCGGAGAGCACCTCGCGCACCGCGTCCTCCACCGCGAGGTCCGCGTCGGTGACCGGCGTGCGGTCGGGTTTGCGGTCCACGCTCAGGTCCCGGGCCCGGAACCGGGCGCCGGTGATCCCGTCCGCGACGTCGGCGAGGTGCAGTGCGAGATCGAGATCGCTGGTCACGCCAGGAACCCTAGTCCGCCTCCCCAGGCGATCCGGCAAGGGCCCGCGACCAGCCGGGTCCGGCGAATCGCCCATGACGACGGACGTGATCATCCGCGCCCTCTAGGCTGGAGAGCGTGAGCGTGGTGCTGCTGGCAGAAGACGACCCGGCCATCGCTGTGCCGCTGTCCAGGGCGTTGCAGCGCGAGGGTTATTCGGTGCAGGTGATCGAGGACGGCCCATCGACGCTGCAAGCCGCGGCTTCCGGTGGGATCGATCTCCTGGTGCTGGACCTCGGGCTGCCGGAGATGGACGGCCTGGAGGTGTGCCGACGGCTGCGGGCGCAGGGCCGCGGCCTCCCGGTGCTGATGCTCACCGCGCGCACCGACGAGGTCGACTTCGTCGTCGGGCTCGACGCGGGAGCCGACGACTACGTCGCCAAGCCGTTCCGGCTCGCCGAGCTGATGGCCCGGATCCGCGCCCTCCTGCGTCGCGGCGCACCGGAGACCCTGGAGGCCTCCGGCGTCCGGCTCGACCTGACCGCCCGCCGGGTGCTGGTCAACGAGCACGAGGTGCAGCTGGCGAACAAGGAGTACGAGCTGCTGCGAGTGCTGATGCAGCACGCCGGTCAGGTGGTGACCCGCGAGGAGATCCTGGAAGAGGTCTGGCCGGAGTCCGACCGCAAGGGCAGCAAGACGCTGGACATGCACATCTCGTGGCTGCGCCGGAAGCTCAGCGACAGCAACGGGCGGCTCGACGAGACCCGGATCGCCACGGTGCGCGGCGTCGGGTTCCGCTTCAACTCGGACTGATCCGCGATGCGCCGTCGAATCCTGCAGGCCACGCTGCTCGCCGTCGCGGTGACCGCGGTCGTCCTCGGCCTGCCGCTGGGGTTCAGCGCACTGAAGCTCGTCCAGGACCTCACCGCGGGCGACCTGTCCACCCGCGCCCAGCAGATCGCGACGCTGCTCGACGAGCAGATCGCCTCGCAGCGCGCGATCGACCTCAACGCCGCCCGGTTGGCGGTGCCCGACGGCGCCCGGCTGATCGTGCGCACGCAGGCGCACGACTACGCCTACGGCCCGGATCCCGGGGAGAATCCGCTGGTGGAGAGCGTGCCGATGGTGCAGAGCGGGACGGTCACCATCGCCGCGCCGAGCGGCCCGGTGCGCACCCAGCAGCTGCAGGTGGCGGGGCTGGTGCTGATGCTGGTGGTGCTCTCGGCGGGCACCGGGATGATCGTCGCGACCCTCACCGCCCGGCGGCTTTCGGACCCGTTGAAGCACGTCGCTGCCCGCGCGGCCCGGCTCGGCGCCGGCGATTTCCGCGCCGACCCGCAGCGGCACCAGGTCCCGGAACTCGATCGCGTCGCCGATGCGCTGGACGCCTCCGGCGCGGCGCTGTCGCAGCTGGTGCAGCGTGAACGCGACCTCGTCGGCGACGTCTCGCACCAGTTGCGCAGCAGGCTCACCGCGCTGCACCTGCGGCTGGAGGCCCTCGCCGCGACGGACGACCCGGAGATCACCGAGGAGGCCAACGCCGCCCTTGAGCAGGCCGAACGCCTCTCCGGCGTGCTCGACGACCTGCTGGCGGCGGCCACCGCGGCCCGCTCCCGGGACGCCGAACCGCTGGACGTGTCGAGCCTGCTCACCGATGTCGCGGGGGAGTGGCGGGAGCCGCTGAAGGCCGAGGGCCGGACGCTGCGGTTGAAGGTGTCGGAAGGAGTGCTCGCCCGCGCCACGCCCACTCGGCTGCGGGAGACGATCGGCGTGCTGCTCGACAACGCGCTCCGGCACGGCGAGGGAACCGTGACGCTGGCGGCGCGGCAGGGCGCCGGAACCGTGGTCGTGGAGGTCGGCGATTCCGGCCACGGCGTGCCGGATGCGCTGGTGCCGTACGTCTTCGAGCGCGGTTTCTCCGGACGCGGCTCGACCGGCGTTGGCCTGGCGCTGGCCCGCGCGCTGGTCGAGGCCGACGGCGGCCGACTGGAACTGAGCCAGGCGCGTCCGGCGATGTTCGAGGTGTACCTGCCGATCGCCCGCGCCGACGACATCCTCGGTGTCTCCTGGAACCGGGCGTCCACCCCGCGCTGATCGCCGCTCGGGTTCCGTTTTAGCTGGTCACGGCCCGTGTGCACTTTGTGCTGCTATGGCGACAAAAAACGCGCACGGCTACGGGCCTGCGGAAACGCGGCGTCAGCGGGTGGAGATGCGGTCGCGGGGTGCGGGCCGGCGGTCGGCCTGCTCGGCGGGGAAGACCCACTTGCGGAACGCCCACCACCGGAACGCCATGCCCACCAGCAACCCGATGATCTGCCCCGACGTGAAGTCGGCGATCTCCTCCACCAACCGGCTGGTGAAGGGCGTCTGCAGGTGCAGCAGGTACCGCGAGACCCACAGCGGCGCCGAGTACATCCCGACCGCGATGCCGCTGATCACGAAGTACAGCGTCGCCTCGTGGTGCCGCCGCCGGCCGCCGCGGGTGCGGAACGACCACTCCCGGTTCAGCACGTACGACACGATCGTCGCGACCAGCACCGCGATCACCTTCGAGGTGACCGGCTTCGGCGACAGGATCGTCAGCTTCAGCGCGTAGAAGATGCCCGTGTCGATGAAGAACGTGATCGCGCCGACGACCCCGAACTTCAACAGCTCGCGATGCCGGATCGCGAGGGACCGGTACGGCTGCGGGATGCGAGCGAGTACCGAATCGACAGCGGACACGCCCTCGAGTCTACGGAGCTGCTCCGACCGGGCGAGCTCAGTCGCCGAATTACCTCGGTCGGTGCGGCTGTGACGTTGACCCCGTCGTCGGACTGCTCGGCGGTGCCGAACTGCTCGTGGGCGGCGTCGTGCTGCTGGTCGGAGGCGTGGTGCTGCTCGGCGGCGTCGACGTGGTCGGAGATGTGGTGGTCGGTGGCGTCGTGGTCGTCGTGCTGGTCGGCGGCGCAGTCGTCGTCGTAACAGGCGAATCCGGCAGCGACGGGTTCACCGGAGGCCAAGGCCACCAGCAGTGCGGCGGGCGCTGGCCCCACTCCGATGGCGGCCGGTCGCCCCAGCCCGGCCACGGGCACTCCGGCGTGGTGCTGGTGGGCGTCGTGGTCGGCGCCGGCGGTTCCGGCTCGGGCGGCGTCGGCAGCCACGGGAACAAGAGCCGCACGGTCACCGGGGCGCTGTCGTCGGCCGATCCCAGCTCCGCGGCCACCGGGATCGTCACCTCGCGGACGATCCAGCCGCCCCCCGGAACCGGACCGGCCGGCTCCGGCGAGAGCAGGCCCACCGGCCGCGGGAGCTCGGGCCACGGGAATCCCGGCAGCGCGGTCACCCAGACCTCGCTGTGGAAGGACTTGCCGGGCGCCAGCTCGGCGGCGCACCGAATCCGGCCCGGTTCGAAGTCGCACATCGGCGACAGCCCGGTCGCCTGCACGTCCGGCGGCAGCTCGGCCACGGCCTCAGCGCGCCCGGTGCTGGTTCCGGTGTTGCGCACGTCGATCGCGATCCGGCTGCACAGCCAGGGCAGGTGGCCCGGGGTGTCGTGGCCGTCGCAGAGCTGCAGTCCACCCGAGTTCCAGGAGGAGGTCCGGACGTCCACGCCGTCTACCGGCGTCGGCGGCTGGACCACGACCGGGACCGTCGGGAGCCGCAGCTGGATCTCGGTGCCCGCGCTGATGTTCGCGGTGATCTCGCCGCTGGTGGCGGACTCGTCGGCCTGGATGCGGTAGTCGAAGACGAACGACTCGCCGGGCCGCAGGCCGCGATCGGTGGTGCAGGTGATCGAGCCGGAGCCGTTCGTGCAGCTCACCGAGGGCGCGTCCGGGGCCTGCGCGCGAACCGGGATCGACGACGCGACCCGGCTCTGCGGGCTTGTCGAGGCGGGCCCGGACCGGATGGCGTTCGGCAGCTGCGCGGACACGCCCGGCGGCAGCTCCAGCGTGGAGACGACCGGCTCGGACGGCCCGGATCCACTGTTGTTCACCGTGATCGGCAACGCGACCGGATCGCCGCCGGGGACCAACTGGATCGGCTCGGCGGGCCCCGAGGCGTTCAGCACCGGCGTCGCCGCAGGCGGAGCAGGTGTGGGTGGCGCGGGCGCCGGTGCCGGCTGCGGTGCGGGCGGCTGGGGAGCCGGTGGCTGAGCCGCCGGAGGCTCCGGAGCCGGAGGCTACGGTGGCGGCTGGGCGGCGGCGTGCGGCGGCGCAGCCTGCGCGACCGGCACGGACTGGTCGGTGCCGGACGCCAGCGCGAGGGCGACCGCCGCGGCCAGCACCGCCGTGGCCGCCCCGGCGGTGACCGCCTGGCGCGGCCCGGCGCTGGCGGCGCCCGCCGCACCGGAGGCGCTGCCCGCGGCGACTGCCGCGCCGGCGGCCGCTCCGCCGGAGGACGAGAGGGCGAGGTAGCCGGTGACCGATCCGCCGAGCACCAGCGGCGCGATGATGACGCGCAGCGCACCGTTCACATCGGCGAGCTCCGCGGCCAGCGCGCGGCAGCGGTCGCAGCCGTCGAGATGCGTCTCGACCTGGGTGGTTTCGCGCTTGGACAGCCCGCCACGGGTCCACGCGCCGAGCCGGTCGACGGCGGCCCGGCACTGCTCGACGCCCGCCTCGGCGGCGTCCAGCTGCCCGAGGTGCACCTGCAGGTAGGCCTGGCGGAGCCCTTCGCGGGCCCGGTAGGCGAGCGCGGAGACGCCGTTGGGCGTCAGGCCGAGCAGCGGCGCCACCTGCGCCGGCGTCTGGCCTTCGATCTCGATGTGCCACAGCACGGTCTGCCAGCGCTCCGGCAGCCGGGTGAACGCCTGCGCGGCGAGCGTGCGCTCCAGCCCGGCGACCGCGGTGTCGGTGAACGGCACGCTCACGTCGGCGCCGGACACCTCCGCGACGTCGTCGGCGAGCTGCACCTTGCGTTCGCGGCGGGTCCGGTCGTACGCGGTGTGCCGCAGCGCGGTCAGCAGGTAGGCGCGGAACGCGGTGTTCGGGCCGCGCCCGTCGCGAAGCGTGTCGAGCACCTTCGTGAAGGCCTCGGAGACCAGGTCGTCGGCCTCGGCCGGGGACTTCGCGACCTGCCGCGCCATGTTGTACGCCGCGCCGACGTGCCGCTCGTACAGCTGCGCGTAGGCCGCGGACGAGCCGCTGCGGACCTCTTCCAGCAGCTCGGTGTCGCTGGGCCCTTGCACTTCCGCCGGTACTGTCGCCACGCCGCACCTTCCTCCCCGCAGGGCGTTCGCAGATCCCGTTCGTAAGTAGGGAGTCATCTTCGGCCGATGTCATGACGTGTCAAAGCTGAAGATTATTGTGATCTAGATCTTATTGCCCGCGCCATCAACTCCACCGTCATGGGCGACGAACTGCTCCGTCCCCTTGACAGGGCGTTGAAAAGAAGGGGCGTTGAGCATGAGGGAGTGGCCGCTTAGGTGTGACGCGACGACGGTGGACGGGCGTCGGCGTGCGCTGCGATCCCGCTGGCGCACGGCCAGCCTCGCCGCAGGTTGGCCGTTTCCGAGCGATTGGGCATCGGACGCGGTGGACGTGGTGTGCGCGGCGGTCGTGGCGGGGGACAGCTTGGCGGAATCGCTGGCCGATCTCGGCGCGTCCCGGGCAGAGGCGGGCGTAGGGCTCGCCGGGGCGTTGCAGGACCTCGCCGCGCTGCACGCGGTGTCGGTCGGCTCGCACGACGGACTGGTGTCCGCCGACCCGGACGCGGTGCCGACCGCGATGGTGCGCGCCACGGCGCTGGGCTGGTCCGACGTGGTGGCCCGGATGTCGGTCGGGCGCGAGGTGGAGGACCCGCTCACGGGCCTGACCACTGCGGGCTACCTGCGCACCCGGCTGCACGAGGTGTACCGGGCGGCCCGCGCCGAGGGGCACCCGGCCGGCAGCGGGCACGTGCTGGTCACGGTCTCGCTCGGCGCCACCGCCGACGACTACCCCCGGATGATGGCTATGGTGCTGATCGCCGACGCGCTGCGGACCGTGTTCGACGGTGGGGAGACGACGTCGCTGCTGCGGTCCGCGACGGCTGTGGTGCTGGCGCAGCGCGACCGGCTGCTGCCCGCCCGCTGCATCCAGGCGCGCTGGACGATCCAGCATCGCCTGGCGGCGGATCCGGCCCTGCGCGGCTGCGGCCCGGTGGTACTGCGCGAGGACGTCCTGCCGGATGGTCACGACGAGGCCTGCGAGCTCCTGGCGTCCCTGTGACCGCGGTTTCAATGAGGTTTTTTCATCCGCGTTCTGCGTGGCGGTGCGGGTGGCGGCCCCCGGCGGGAGTCACAGCGCCCGCCTGGCTGTGGGTGCCCTGACTTATGTATGGCCCAGGCGAACGCTGAGAACCTGCGGCGGTGCAAGCCGCGTAGGTGGGCTATGCGCCTGCTTTCGGGATACGGTCCGTTGGCTGTCGCGGCTGCGGTCACCAGCCAAGATGAAACCGCGGAAGTCTCCGGGCCCGTCGTCGCCCGGGACACCGGTGTCCTCCAGTTTCAATTGAAACTGGAGGACCGATTTCCCCCGACCTCCGGGCTGTGAGGTGGGTCGCGTCGGGAGGTCCCGGCGCTGGTGCGGGCCGGTCGCCGCTCTAGGCTGACGGCGTGGACCACCGCACCGGAACCCCAGTTGTCGGCATGATCGGTGGCGGGCAGCTCGCGAGGATGACCCACCAGGCCGCGATCCCGTTGGGGCAGTCGCTGAAGGTGCTGGCGACCTCGGCGGACGACGCCGCTGCACTCGTTGCGCCGAACGTGGAGATCGGCCACCACGCCGACCTCGAGGCGCTGAAGAACTTCGCGCAGGGGTGCGACGTGGTCACCTTCGACCACGAGCACGTGCCCGGCGAGCACCTCCGCGCGCTGGCCGCGTCCGGTGTCTCCGTGCAGCCCGGGCCGGATGCCCTGCTGCACGCGCAGGACAAGCTCGTGATGCGCCGCAAGCTCGCCGAACTCGGCCTCCCGGTGCCGCCGTTCGCCGAGGTCACCTCGGTCGGCGACGCGCTGGAGTTCGGCGCGGAGCACGGCTGGCCGTGCGTGCTGAAGACCGCCCGCGGTGGCTACGACGGGCGCGGCGTGTGGGTGCTCGACACCCCGGACAGCGCCAAGCGCACCGTCACCGAGCTGTTGGAGAGCGGTTCGCGGCTGCTCGTCGAGCAGTGCGTGCCGCTGCGCCGGGAGCTCGCCGCGCTGGTCGCGCGCTCGCCGTTCGGGCAGGGCGCGGCGTGGCCGCTGGTGGAGACGGTGCAGGAGGACGGCATCTGCGTGCAGGTGCTCGCCCCGGCCCCCGACGCCTCGGCCGAGCTGACCGAGCAGGCCCAGGACCTCGCGCTGAAGATCGCCGAGTCGCTCGACGTGACCGGCGTGCTCGCGGTCGAGCTGTTCGAGACTGCCGACGGCCTGGTGATCAACGAGCTGGCGATGCGCCCGCACAACTCCGGGCACTGGACCATCGAGGGCTCCCGCACCTCGCAGTTCGAGCAGCACCTGCGGGCCGTGCTCGACTATCCGCTGGGCAGCACCGAGCCGACCGCGCCGGCCGTGGTGATGGCCAACCTGCTGGGCTCGCCGACCGAGCCGAAGATGGGCGTGGACGAGCGGCTGCACCACCTGTTCGCCCGCTACCCGCACGCGAAGGTCCACCTGTACGGCAAGAGCGAGCGCCCGGGGCGCAAGCTCGGCCACATCACCGTGCTCGGCGACCGGATGGACGAGGTGCGGGAACAGGCGCGACTGGCCGCGCACTGGCTGTCGCACGCCGAGTGGCTCGACGGCCACGAGATCCACTGACACAGCACCCGTACGACGCAGCGAAGCGAGAGGTCCGAGCGTGGCAGGCGAGAATCCACTGGTCGGCTTGATCATGGGCAGCGACTCCGACTGGCCGGTGATGCAGGCCGCGGCCGACGCGCTCACCGAGTTCGACGTGCCGTTCGAGGCCGGCGTCTACTCCGCGCACCGCACGCCGCAGCGGATGCTCGACTACGCCCGCACCGCGGCCGACCGCGGCATCCGGGTGATCATCGCCGGGGCGGGCGGCGCGGCGCACCTGCCGGGCATGGTCGCCTCGGCGACGGTGCTGCCGGTGATCGGCGTCCCGGTGCCCCTGAAGTACCTCGACGGCATGGACTCGCTGCTGTCGATCGTGCAGATGCCGGCCGGCGTGCCGGTGGCGACGGTGTCGGTGGGCGGGGCGCGCAACGCGGGCCTGCTCGCGGTCCGGACGCTGGCGGCGGACTCCGGCGAGCTGGGCGCCCGGCTGCGCGCGGACATGGCCAAGTTCCAGGCGGACCTGGAGACGATGGTCCTCGGCAAGCACGATGCCCTCCAGCAGAAGGCCCACGGCTGACCTCACGCCCACCCGGGGTCTCCGCAATTTCAATGGAAATCGGACCTTCGATTTCAATGGAAATTGCGGACCACGGCCCGCTCCCTGGCGGCCGGGCCGTGATGGTCAACCGAGTTGGTTGACCATCACCGCCTCGTGGGCGTTGCCGATCGGGCCGCGCTCGTCGTACAGGCGGGCGCTGGCCACGCCGATGCCGGTGGGCTGCACGTCCCGCCGGATCTCCATGCCGAGCCATTCGCCTTCGAACGGCCGGTGCAGGTAGAGCGTGATGTCGGTGTTGATCCACGGCCCGAAGATCGGCCCGATCGGGCTGGCCGCGCTGATGCAGTCGACGAGCACCGCGACGTGACCGAGCGGGCTCAGCGGCTCGCCGGGCAGCAGCGGTAGCGGCATCCGCATCCACGCCCGGCTGGTGCCGGTCGCGCTCTGGTCCGCGACCCACCGCACCTGCACCACGTCGTGCACGCCCCAGCGCAGGCCGAGTTCCGGCGGCAGCAGGTGACCGCCGGCGATCCCGTCCGGGCCGGGGAAGGGCACCGCCTCGTCGGGTTCCGGTCCGTCCACATCGGAATGGCGCAGCAGCTGGGCGGTGGCGTGCGCGACGTCCTTGTCGCCGGCGGTGAGGGTCGCCTCGACGACGTGCAGCCGCTTTCCGGTCCGAAGTGGACGAACGGAGGCGGCGAGCGGGGTGCGGGGCACCGGCCGCATCAGGTCGACGGTGAGCCGGGCGACGAACAAGTCGGGGTCGTCGGTGTGCCGCTCGACGGCGCGAGCGAGCAGCCCGGCGATCGGGCCGCCGCCGGTCAGCTCGCCCCACGGGTTGCCCGCCGCTTCGCTGGGGACGAACAGCTCGCCGTCGGGGTGGAAAAGGGCCTGGTTGTCGCGCATTCCCCGATGTTACCCGTCGGTAGCAACGCGGTGGTACTGGTCGTTTGCCAGTTTTCTGGCGAGTTGTCGCGGAATGGTTCCACGTTGCGGGATGCGTGTGAGCATCTTCTCGACGGGGATGGTTGTTTGAAGCTTCATGTACATTTGGTGACGCCGCCAGATACCGACCTTGAAAGGTTCCCCCATGCAGCACAGCCTTCGTGACGTGACGATCCTGGTCGCGCGCCTCGTCGTGGGCGCGACGTTCCTCGCGCACGCCTACCAGAAGTGGGTGCTCTACGGAATTGACAACGTCGTCGCTTCGTTCGGCAAGATGGGCCTGCCCGCGGTCGCGGCGTGGTTCACCGCGCTGGTCGAGCTGCTCGGTGGCCTGGGGCTGATCCTGGGTGTGCTGATGCCGGTCGCCGGCACCCTGCTCGCGGCGGTCATGGTGGGTGCGCTGTTCACGGCGCACCTCAGCGGCGGGTTCTTCCTGTCGGACGGCGGCTTCGAGTACGTGCTGGTGCTCGCGGCGGCCAGCCTCGCGCTCGGCTTCAGCGGCTCGCGCTTCACGCTCACCGGCCTGTTCACCGGCAAGTCGGCGGCCGGCCGCGAGAAGGCCGCGGCCTGATCAAGCCGAAGGGCGCCTCCGGCCATCGCGGCCGGAGGCGCCCTTCGTCGTTGGTCATACATAAGCCGGGGATCCCGGAGTCCAGGCGGCGTCTGAGGTTCCGCTGCCGGCACCGCAATGCAGAACGAGTTTGGAACCCGTCTCTAGGTCAGGTCGACGGTGATGCGCTCGTCGGCGCGGCGCTGCTCCAGCTTCTGCGGGTCGGGATTGGTGCAGTGCACCAGGGACGCCCGCGCGGACAGCACGGTGAGCAAGCCGTCCACGACACCGCCCGGCAAATGCCATTCCAATGTGGACAGAACGCGGTCGTCGCGGCCGATGTGCAGGGCATCGGCGCGCAGCCGGGCCTCGGCCAGCAGGTCCTCAACCGACAGGTCCAGCAGCGCCGGGTCGTCGCCGCCGACCGGCGAGAGCGGGCTGAAGTCGTCGCCGTGCACGCGGATGTCCGACACGTAGTCGGCGACGCCGCCCGGCAGGCCGCGCACCGGCGCGCCGAGCGCGTCCAGGCCCACGGCGGCGATGGTGTGCGCGCCCTTGCCGCTGTCCAGGTCGGATGCCGGGACGAAAGCCACCTCGGCGCCCTGCGGGTCGTCGGTGATGTGCGCCCCGCACCACCAGGCGCCCAGCAGCACCCCGACGGTCTGCCAGTGCGCGGGCAGCGCCACCAGCACCGGCGCGCCCGGCTCGAGGTCGAGCTCGTCGACCAGCCAGTTCGCCGTCTTCGCCGCCCAGTTCGCGGTGGTCGCGCGGGACAGCTCGATGCGCGCCCCGGTGGCGTCGTCGTAGTGCGTGATCAGCGGTTTCGGAGCTCCGCCGGCCAGCAGCGGACCGAGCAGTGCCTGGGTAACGCTCATGCCGCGAGCCTAAGGGGTGGTTGCACTCGTTTTGCGTAGCGGTGCGGGTGGCGGCCCCCCTGCGGGAATTACGGCCCCCGATTCGTGCACGACGGAAGCGATGTCGCCACCAGCTTCCGGCGGAGCCCGTCGCCGCCATCTGTCAGAACGACCAGTCCCACCGCTCCAGGCACGGGGCCGTGCTGCTCGCAGCGGCTGATTTCGCGCGAAATCGCCACCACGCATCGCGTTCTAAGTGGCCCGAGGTCAGTTGACGCAGGGGATCCCGCCGTCGGAGGTGATCGGCTGCTGGGCGTGCGCGGTGCCGTCCAGGCGCAGCCGCGCCGCCGGCGCCAGGCGCGGCGGGTCCGGGTTGGTCAGCCTCTCGAAGAAGCCCTGCGCCGCCGCCGGATCCACGTTGATGATGTACTGCCCGCGGTCGTCGCGGGCGCCAGAGTCGGAGACCGGCAGCGTCACGAACGTGACCCGCCCGGCGGCCAGTTCCTGCATCTGCTGCACGAAACCCAGCGGGTCCCAGCCCTCGTCGAGCACCACCGCGCGGCGGGTCGCCTGCACCAGGTCGTTGATCATCCCCGGGTCGGTGAGGGTACCGGTGGACAGCACCTTGTTCGCCAGCCCGGCCATGAACACCTGCTGGCGCACGATCCGGTCCAGGTCGCCGCGCGGCAGGCCGTGCCGCTGCCGGACGAACGCCAGCGCGTCGCCGCCGCTGATGGTGTGCCGCCCGGCGGCGAAATCGGCGCCGGAGTCCTTGTCGCTGGTGGCCTGCTGGAGGCAGACATCGACGCCGCCGACGGCCTCGGTGAGCTCGAAGAACCCGACCAGGTTGAGCTCCGCGTAGTGGTCGATGCGCACCCCGGTGAGGCTCTGCACGGTCTGCACCAGCGCGCGCTGCCCGGCGAGCCGCGCGGCGTGCTCGATCTCCGACTCCGGCATGCCGTCGCCCCGCAGCTTGTCCGCGGTAACGCTCTTCGTCAGCCCGTAGACGGCGTTGATCTTCTCGGGCCGGCCGCCCGGCACGTCGGTGTAGGTGTCGCGCGGGATGGAAACCGCGGTCGGCTGCGCGGTGTTGTGCGGGATCCGGATCACCACGAGGCTGTCGGTGTTCAGGCCGCCGACGGCCTCGGTGCGCAGCTGCTTCAGCACGCTTTCCGGAAGCGGATTGCCCTGCGCGTCGGTGCGGCTGTCGCTACCGACCAGCAGCACGTCCGTCGCGCCGTCGTCAGCGGGCGGTCCCGGCGGCGCGTCCGCGAGCACCTTGGCGGAGCTGACATCGCTGAGCCGGTCCACCACGATCCAGCCGATGGCGGTGAGGGCAAGCACGACGGCCGAGACCAGCGCGAGGAGGCTGCGCCCGGCGATGCGGATCCCGGCCCGCTGCGGGCCGACCGACTCCGCCGCCTCCGGTTCCCGTTCCGGTTCGCCCACGTCGTTCCCCCAACCGTTGCGTGCCGACGACCAAGGTTAACCGCCAGGGGAACCCGTGAGCGGCAGCCCGGCGATTAACCTCGTAGGTGAGACGCGCTCAACTCGCCGACGTGACGCCGGTCATCGAATGCAGGGCACGCCGTCCGCGGTGATCGCGGGCATGTCGTCGGTCTCCGGCTGAGCCAGGAGAGGGCCCGCCTGGCGCAGACCGTCGAGCTGGACGGTCTGGGCAGAAGCGAAGTTCTGCGTGCCCGGACCCTTGTAGTCCTTGCCCAGGTAGACCTCGACGCTGCCGGACTCGACGCTGGATCGCACCTCCGTCGGCACGCCGCCGAGGGAGTCTGACACCTGCTTCGCGGCGGCCTCCTCGCCGGTCGCGTAGTAGATGACCGAGCGGTCCATGGTGTCGGCGTTGGAGCTGCCGCCGGCCTTGAAACCCTGCCCGGAGATCTCTTCGAGCACCCGCGCGGCCAGCCCGCTGACCCCGGAGGCGTTGTAGACGCTGACCGAGGTCGCGGCCCGGGCCTGCATCGCGACCTGCTTCTGCTGCCGTTCGGTCGGCGACAGCAGCAGATCCGCGGCGAACTGCCGGACCTCCGGGATCTTGATCGTGACGTCTTCCGAGCCGGACGAGCCGACGAGGTGCACCGGTGCGGTGAAGAACTGCACGTTCCCGCCCGCGATGCCCTGTATCTGCTGGGCGAAGCCGAGCACGTCGTTGGCCAGCGCGGGGTCGAGGATGACCGACTTCTGGATGGCGTTGACCAGTTCGGTCAGCTTCGCCGGGTTGGTCAGCGTGCCGGTGGACATGACCTTGCGGGCCAGCGCGGACACGAAGACCTGCTGGCGCCTGCCGCGGTCGAGCTCGTTGATCAGGCCCTTCCGCTGGCGGACGAAGGCCAGCGCGTCGGCGCCCTGGATCGTCTGCACGCCCTTGTGGAAGTTCGCGCCGGAGTCCTTGTCCTTGGTGTCTTCGAGCAGGCAGACCTCGACGCCGCCGATGGCGTTGGTGACGTCGTAGAAGCCGAGCAGGTTGACCTCGGCGTAGTGGTCGATGCTGACGCCGGTGACGTCCTCGATGGTCTTCAGCAGCAGCTGCTTGCCGGCCAGCCGGGACTTCTCCTCCAGCTCCTTCGGGTCGGTGACGCCGTCCTTCCTCAGCTTCGCCATCTCGGCGTGCTTGCCGCGGTTCATCGTCTCGGTGAGCTTGGTCTTGCCCTCCCCGAGACCGACGTCGACGAGGGTGTCGCGGGGGAAGGAGATCGCGCTGGCGCTCTGCCCGCCGTTGGGGATGCGGACCAGGATCATCGCGTCGGTGAGGTCACCGCCGTCGTAGCTGGTGCGCAGCTCGCGAAGCACGTTGTCGGGCAGCGGATTGCCGAAGGCGTCGTTGCGGCTGTCGTTGCCGATCAGCAGGATGTCGGTGGCGCCGTCCGGGGCGCTCAAGCCCTTGCCGATGACGTCGGCGGTGGAGGTGCCGCCGGCCCCGGGCCGGAACATGGCCCAGCCGAACCCGGTGGTGCTCAGCACCAGCACGGACAGCAGCGCGAACAGCGCCCGGCCGAAGTTCCGCGCGCCCCGGCGGTTGCGCCGCCGCTGCCAGACGTCGCCTTCCGGGGGGACCTCCGCGTTACCCGAACGGGGGGTCGAGCGGCGCCGGGCGTCACTCTGCGCTGGCCTGCGGCCGGGGCCGCCGGGCGACGGGGCAGCGCCACCGCGCCGCCCGCCCGACGGGGTGCCGCCGGACGCCGGCCGGCCCTGTCCGCCGGGGCCGCGGGGCGGCACGGATCTACCGGGCTGACCCTGCGGGCCACCTGGCCACCTCGGCCGGTCCTCCACGCCGAATCCTCCTTGGCCTGTCGGTGAGCGTTACACCTTGGCGAAGTGATTTTGCTCGTGTTCCGGTTGCAGGCTAGCGGTGAACCTGGGGCGGGTGGGCAGGTCCCAGTAACAGGGGTGACATCACTCATAAGGGTTAGGTGTCTTTGTGACGCTGAGTAACGCGGGAACCTGCCTCGTAGCGCGCCGTGTCATGCCAGACTGCGGACGCGGGCCCGCTGCGGGCCGCGGTAAACCCGGCGAGGAAGGGCGCAATGCGGATTCTGGTCACCGGTGGGGCCGGCTTCATCGGCTCGCACTACGTTCGGCAGCTCCTCAACGGCGCGTATCCCGCGTTCTCCGATGCCGATGTGATCGTGCTCGACAAACTCACCTACGCGGGCAACGAGGCGAACCTGGCGCCGGTCGCGGACAACCCGCGGCTGAAGTTCGTCCGTGGCGACATCTGCGACCGCGAGCTGGTCGGTGGCCTGATCACCGACGTGGACGTGGTCGTGCACTTCGCCGCCGAAACCCACGTGGACCGGTCGATCACCGGCTCGGACGCCTTCGTGCTCACCAACGTCGTCGGCACGAACGTGCTGCTGCAGGCCGCGCTCGACGCCGGTGTCGGCAAGTTCGTGCACGTGTCCACCGACGAGGTCTACGGCTCCATCGACGAAGGCTCCTGGCCCGAGGACCACGCACTGGAGCCGAATTCGCCGTACTCGGCGGCGAAGGCGGGCTCGGACCTGCTGGCCCGCGCCTACCACCGCACGCACGGCCTGCCGGTGTGCATCACCCGCTGCTCCAACAACTACGGGCCCTACCAGTTCCCGGAGAAGGTGCTGCCGCTGTTCATCACGAACCTGATGGACGGCGCCCAGGTGCCGCTCTACGGCGACGGGCTCAACGTGCGCGACTGGCTGCACGTCGGCGACCACTGCCGGGGAATCCAGCTGGTGGCCGAATCCGGGCGGCCTGGCGAGATCTACAACATCGGCGGCGGCACCGAGCTGACCAACAAGGAGCTGACCGAGCGGCTGCTGGCCGAACTCGGCGTGGACTGGTCGATGGTGCGGCCGGTGGCGGACCGCAAGGGCCACGACCGCCGCTACTCGGTGGACCACGGCAAGATCGTGCAGGAACTGGGGTACCGGCCGCAGGTCGACTTCGAGACCGGGCTGCGCGAGACGATTCGCTGGTACCAGGAGAACCGCGACTGGTGGGAGCCGCTGAAGGCCCGCGCGGAGGCGGCGAAGTGAGCCGCCTCGCCGTGCTGGTCCCGGGCGGCCGCGGCCAGCTCGGCTCGGAGCTGGCCCGCATCCTCGCCGCGCGGTCCGGCGCGCTGGTGCACGCGCCCGGCTCCAAGGAACTGGACATCACCGACGCCGAGGAGGTCGCCGACGCGGTGGGTTCGTTCGCGGAGGCGGCGAAGGACGCCGAGCTGGAACCGGTGGTGATCAACGCCGCGGCCTACACGGGAGTGGACGCGGCGGAGTCCGATCCGGATCGCGCGGCCCGGATCAACGCCGAAGGCGCCGCCGACCTGGCGAAGGCCTGCCGGAGCAGCGGCCTGCCGCTGCTGCACGTGTCGACGGATTACGTGTTCCCGGGCGACGGGACCCGGCCGTACGAGCCGACGGACCCGACCGGGCCGCGCTCGGTGTACGGGCGCACGAAGCTCGAAGGCGAGCAGGCGGTGCTGGAATCCGGCGCGCGGGCCTGGGTGGTGCGCACCGCGTGGGTGTACGGAGCGCGCGGCGGGAACTTCGTGAAGACGATGATCCGCCTGTCCGGCGAGCGGGACTCGCTGTCCGTTGTGGACGATCAGATCGGCTCGCCGACCTGGGCGGCGGACCTGGCGAACGGCCTGCTGGAACTGGCCGGGCAGGTCGCCGAGCGCCGGGACCCGAAGCAGAAGGTGTTGCACTGCACCAATTCGGGCCAGGCGAGCTGGTTCGAGTTCGCCCGGGCGATCTTCGCGGAACTGGGCGCGGACGAGAACCGGGTGAACCCGTGCACGACGGCGGACTACCCGCTCCCGGCACCCCGGCCGGCCTACTCGGTCCTGTCCGACGCGGCCTGGCGCGAAGCGGGCCTGACCCCGATGCGCCCCTGGCGAGAAGCCCTGGCGGCGGCCTTCGAAGCGGACGGCGAAGCCCTCAGGGGAAGGTGACGAAGTCGCCTGACCCGGTGAAGCCGACCGCGAAAGGCCGTGCCAGGGGCATATCCGCTGGCACGGGATCGGGATGTCGGGCATAATGACTACTGCCGAGCCCCGTGGGGGCGAGGAAGGAAGGCCAGGTGACCCGGGGTATTACTGGGAGCCTGGCCTGACGTCTTTCTAGCTTCAGCAGCCCGTGTCGATCTCTACGTCGTACACGCGATCGGCCAGCATGTCGCGGTACTTGGAGCGGCCGAGACGTGCTGCTCGGCAAATGCCTGCGATGGCGTTAGCGGCCCAAAGAAGGGGCTCGACAGCGCCCGAACAATGATCGACGTGAAATCGTGCCCTTGCCGGGAGAAGGTTTTGTCGGGCTGCGGTCACGGTTCGCACGTCACGTCGGTTGAGGTTCGCAGACCGGGCCTCGAGCAGCAGTGTGTCAACCCCGAATCCGTGTAGTTCGACGACGAGGTTCGTCAGGCACTTGGCGCGAGCCCTTTCCTGCTTCTGGATAGGTACGGGCGCGCCGATGACGACGACATGCATCCCGTCGAGATCAGCTAGCTTCTTGACCATCCGCAATTGTTCAGTGGGGCCCATGTCGTACCAGTGGAGCTTTCGGTGCTTGCCTCGGAGTGCTAGCAGTGCTTCACCGGCGTCGGTCAGGATTTGGGGTTCAAAGACGACGCCTGTGAGCACGTAGAAGCCGTGCTCCAGGTGTTCCCGGAAGGACTCATCGCCGTATGCAACAGGCACGAGGGATCACGGTAACGGGCTGGTCGAATTCTCTTTCGAGCGATACGGGATCCCCTGATGGTCGCCTGATGCGGTGGTTTTCCTAATTTTTAGGCAAAATTGGGAGTTCGGCCGCCTTCGCGGCGGGCATGATGGCGGTGCCTGATCCCGCGGGGAGACGGAAGGAAGGCCAGGTGACCCGGGGCATGACTGGGAGTCTGGCCTGATGCATGTCTGGGGTGTGTTCAGGTCGTTGCGCGTTGGTATGCCGTGATCGTGGTTTCCGCGCAGGCCCGCCAGGTGAAGGTTTTGGCCCGGGTGCGGGCGTTTTCCGCGTTCGGCGGGTTGGTCAGGGCTTGGTGCAGGGCTTCGTTGAGGGCCGCCGGGTCGCCGTGGGGCGCGAGGATCGCTTGGCCCGCCGTGACTTCGCGGAGGGCCGGGATGTCCGAGCACACCACCGGCGTTCCGCAGGCCATGGCTTCCAGTGCCGGTAGGCCGAATCCCTCGTCGCTCGAAGGCAATACGAGCGCGGCGGCGCCGGCGACCAGGCGGCGCAGGTGCTCGTCGGGGAGGTAGCCGGTGCGGATCACGCCGCCCCGGCTGCCCGGCTCTCCAGGACCCGCGATGACCAGTGGGGGCAGGTCGGGGCCGTGGGCTTCGAGCAGCGTCGGCAGCCCCTTGCGGGGACCTTCGGCGCCGACGAACAGCAGGTACTCCGACGGAAGTCCATAGTGGACTTTCAGCTCGGAATCCATGGGTGCCGCGCAGAACCACTCGGGATCGACGCCGAGCGGAGTCACCAGGACCTTTTCCCGCGGCAGGTCGAGCCGCGCGCTGACGGCGTCGGCCACCGCGGCGGTCGGCGTGCACACCACCCGCGCCCGCCGCGCGGAACTCCGCACGAGATCGGGCAAGTCGGGTTCGGCCAGCGACGGATCGTCCAGGAACGCCAGGTCGTGCACCGTCACCACGCCGCCCGCCCGGATCGACGGCGGAAGCACGAAGTTCGTTCCGTGGACCACCTGCGCCGACCCGGCGAGCAGTTCGACGGGCGGGAAAGCGCCGCGCTGCCAGAGCTTCCGCAGAACCCGCGCCGGAATCGGCGGCCCCACCGCGCGCGTTCCGTTCGGCGCCAGCGAACGCAGCTCCCGCCAGCCCCGGGTGGTGAACCCGATCAGCCGAACGTCCACCAGAGCCGCGAGCTCGCCGACCAGGGAAGCGGTGTAGCGCCCGATTCCGGTGCGCCGGCCGAGCAGCGGCGTGCCGTCCAGCAGGACGCGCAGGTCAGCGCCCACGGAACCGCTCGCCGGCGATCCGCCGGAGCCGCCCGGTCGCCCGCTTCGCGACCTCCAGCGGGCCGCCCGCGTCGAGGTACTCGCGCAACAGCGCGATGTCGCGGCGCGCCGTCTCGACGCGGTTCAGCTGCGGGCTGCGCACGAGCGGCGCGCTCGCCTTCAGCCGGTCGGCGGCCGGGCGCGGGTCGCGGCAGAACTCCGTCAGCGGCGCCAGCACGGATTCCCAGGTGAACCGCTCGCGGACCGGGGCGATGCGGCGGCGGCACTCGGCGGCGAACTCCTCGTCGTAGAGCACCTTCTCCAGCGCCTCGGCCAGCGCGTCCGGATCTTCGGCCGGGACCACGACGCCGATGCCCTCCTCACGCACCAGGTCGGCGAACGAGTCGCCGTCGGTGGTCACCACCGGCAGCCCGGACCACAGGTAGTCCAGCACGCGGGTGCGGAACGCGAACGTCGTCTCCACGTGCTCGAAGTGCGTGGTGACGCCGCAATCCGCGTCGAGCAGGTAGTTCTGCCGCTCGCCGTAGGGCACCCACGTCTCGTTGAAGAACACGAACTTGTCGGTCAGCCCGAGCCGGCGGGCCAGGCCGCGGGTCTGCCCGGCCATGCCCATCTCCGGCACGTCCGGGTTCGGGTGCTTCATGCCGAGGAAGAACAGCCGGACGTCGTTGTGCTGGTGGGAAAGCCGGTGCACCGCGTGCAGCAGCGTCAGCGGGTCGAACCAGCTGTAGACGCCGCCCGCCCACAGCACGACCTTGTCCTCGGCGGCGATGCCGGACCGGTTGCCCTTGATCGCCGGGCCGGTGCGGCGCGGCGCCACCGACGGCAGGCCGAACGGCACGACCGACAGCAGCGAGCGGACCGTCGGGTCGTTGTCGTACAGGCCGGGGGTTAACCGGCCCAGCGATGCGAGGTGGCCCAGCCAGAAGTGCCGCTGCCGTTCCGAGGCGCAGAGGAAGAAGTCGCCGCGCTGCAGCTGGGTGTTGAGCACCTTGGTGACCCCGGCCAGGTCCTTCGCGCGGCGCTCGTCGTCGGTGTCGCGACCCTGCTCCAGCAGTTCCAGGTGCATCGGGTCGTAGACGTCGCAGACCACGATCTTGGTGGACTCGACGTTCTTGAGCGCCGGCACCATCTCCAGCACGTGGCCCTGCAGCACCACGACGTCCGCCCAGTCGACATGGGCGCCGAGCTCGCGCGGTTTCGCCGCGACCACGGCGAAGCGGGACTCCGGCGGGCTGACGAGCGCGTTGACGCTGACCAGCCGCACCTCGTGCTCCGCGGAGAGCACCTCGGCCATGTGCCAGGCGCGGATCGCCGGGCCGGCCATCCGCTCGGTGACCGCGTCGCCGGTGATCACCACGACCTTCCGGGGGCGGCCGAAGAGCTCGTCCAGCCCGAACGCCTCGACCAGCGCGTCGTGCGCGGCGAGGTAGCGCGGCAGCGGGTAGGCGGGCTCCATCGCCTTGCGCATCAACGGCACCAGGTCGGCGTCGGTGCGCACCCGCGCCCGCTGCTCCTCCTCGCGGGACTCCTTCAGCGACGGCAGCAGCTCGACGAACTGGTCGATCGCCAGCATCCCGGCCAGCGCGGACCGGTCGATCGGGACCGGGCTGTCGTCCTCGCTGTCGCCGCGCCGGGTGATCTCCAGCTGGGTCGGGTCGATCTCGCCGCGCGCGGTGGCCCGCCGCACGGCCAGCGCCATCGCGGCGGGCAGCGCCTTCGCCAGCGTCTCGTCGGAAACGTTCTTGTACAGCGCAGCGAGCGCGTTGCGCTCCAGCAGGTAGTGCTCGCGAGCCGAGGAGACCTCGGCCATCGAGGCGTGGTGGCGGTGGAACGTCAGCGAACCCGGTTCGTAGCGGACCCGCCAGCCGCGCAGGTTCAGCCGCCAGCCGAGGTCGACGTCCTCGTAGAACATGAAGAAGCGCTCGTCGAAGCCGTCGAGCGCGGCGAAAAGCTCGGCCCGCACGAACAGCGCGGAACCGGTGCCGAACAGCACGTCCCGGGCCGCGTCGTGCGAGCCGTCGTCGACCTCGCCCGCGTGGCGCTTGTAGCCCATCCCGAACCAGGTCAGCCCGCCGTCGACGAAGTCGATGTGGCGGCCCTCCCAGTCCAGGACCTTGCTGGCGACCGCGCCCACCGTCGGCTCCGACCGCAGCACCGCGACGGCCGCGCGCACCCAGGCGCGATCCGGTTTGGCGTCGTTGTTGAGGAAGGCCAGCACCTGGCCGGTGGCGCTGCGGGCGGCGAGGTTGCACCCGCCGGCGAACCCGCGGTTGGTGTCCGACTCGATCAGCCGCACCTCCGGAGCGGCGGCGCGGATCCGCTCGGCGCTGCCGTCGCCGGAGGCGTTGTCGACGCAGATCACCTCCAGCCGGTCGGCCGGGTAGTCGAGCTCGTCGCGGAGCGCGCGCAGGCAGGTGATGGTGTCGTCCGCGCCGCGGTAGTTGACCACGATCACCGACACGACGGGCAGGGTGCTGTCGGACAATTCAGCCACGCCCTAAAGCGTGCACCATCCCCCGGCACAGCCTGCGGGGTGTTCGCGAAAACGCGGCCATCCCGACACCTGGGCCCGGGTGGAGTGAACGGCCTGTTGACTCCGTCTAGTGAGGTGAACGGGCCGTTCGCCTCACATGCGGCGTTCGCAGGGTGGGTGGGTTGGAGCTGTTCCAGCGTCCGGTGAGATCAGGGCGCGCCGGGGGTGTGTCGGCGCCGGTCGGTGTGTTGGGTGGAGTGAACGGCCTGTTGACTCCGTCTAGTGAGGTGAACGGGCCGTTCGCTCGTCCGCTGGGTTCAGGCTCCCGCCCAGGTGTTCCAAACCTCGCGCCGCGGAACCCGCGCCGTTCGGCCGATCCGCCGACGGGCGCGAAGCGCCGCCGACAGGCCGGCCGCGACCTCGGCCAGCACGCGGAGCCGCAAGGCGACGTGGAAGTTCGCCGCGCCGGGAACGGAACGAGCCCCGGTCGCCCGGCGCAACGGCAGGGCGAGGGTGATCGCCGCGAAGCGGGCGAGCTCCCGCGCCGCAACCGAAGCGGGAGCGCAGCGAAGCAGGGTGAGCAGGCGGTTCCGTTCGTTCCAGCGGTGGAACAGCGTCGAACCCGGCAGCGTCGTCGCACCGTGCAGGTGCGAGGCGGTGGCGTCGGCAGCCGGGACGATCCGGTGCCCCGCGAGGCGCAGCCGCCACGCGGTGTCGGTGTCCTCGTAGTAGCAGAAGAAGTGAGCCGGAACACCGCCGACGGAACGGAGATGCGCGGTGCGCAGCAGCGCCGCCCCGCCGCAGAAGCCGAACACGCCGCCGGAGGCATCAGGCGCGTCAGCGCCGTGGCCGTCGGCCGTGAGCCGCACGCCGGCGGACTGCACCCGGCCGTCCGGCGTGCGGAGCACGGAGGACGCCGCGGCGGCGGAGCCGTCCGCGTCGAGCGCGGCTTCGAGCGCCGCGAGCCAGCCGGAGGCTGGCGCAGCGTCGTCGTTGAGCCACGCGACGTAAGGAGTGTGGATTCGGTCGAGCGCAGCGGCGATCCCGCCGGCGTAGCCGGTGTTGCGGCGTAGCCGCAGCACCTCCGGCGCCGACGGGTGGGCGGCGATGAGGTCGGCCGTGCCGTCGTCGGAGGCGTTGTCGACCACCAGCGTCCGATGTGGACGATCCTGGGCCGCCAGCGCGTCCAGGCACGCCTCGATGTGGTCCAGCCCCCGCCAGGTCACCACGACAACGGTGCTGCGCACCCGTTCCGACGTCGTCACGCCCGAAGACGTTACGCACCAGCGATCCGGCGCCCGCCGCTGGTGGCGCGATCTCGCGATGGTCGAGTTCTCGCGAAACCGTCCGGCACTCACGGAGTGGTGTGCAGGAGCTACTGAGCGTTGCGGGTTTCGTTCGCCCCGGGACCGGCGCGATTTCTCGCGAAGCTGCGCCCCGCCCGCGACCGAACTCCGGCGGTGAGGCGGCGTGGGAAGCTGGGCGGGTGCCCGAGCTAGTCACGATCGCCGAGCAGCTGCTCGCGCCGGTTCCCGGCGGAACCGGCCGCTACACGCGGGAACTGCTGCGCGCGATGGCCGAAACCGCGCCGAGCGGCTGGGAGCTGAGCAGCGTGATCAGCCGCGGCGGTGATCCCGAGGCCGCGCGGGTTCCCGGCGTGCTCGGGCCTCGGGTGCTGCCGCTGCCGCGTCGCGCGCTGATCGCGGCCTGGGAACGCGGCATCCCGTTCTGGCCGGGCGGTGACTCGGTGCACGCCATGACGCCGCTCGCGCCGCCCGCGAAGCGCGGGCGAGGCCTGGTGGTGACGGTGCACGACACGGTTCCGTGGACGCATCCGGAAACCCTGACGCCGCGCGGGGTTTCCTGGCACCGGCGGGCGATCGCCCGGGCCGCGCGGCACGCCGACGCGCTGGTAGTGCCGACCGCCGTCGTGGCGGCGGACCTCGCGAAGCGCGTCCCGGTCAACGCGAGGCTGGAGGTCATCGGCGAAGGCGTCACGCCGTCGTTGCTGGCCGAACCCGACCCGGCCATCGCCGCACGGCTGGCGCTGCCCGAGCGGTACGTGCTGGCGATAGGCACGATCGAGCCACGCAAGGGCTACGAACACCTGGTGCGGGCGATGGCCGAGTCCGCGGCGCCGGATGTGCCGCTGCTGATCGTCGGCCGCCGCGGCTGGGGCGATGTCGAAGTGCTGCGGATCGCGGCCGACTGCGGCGCGGAGCACGTGCGGGTTTTGGAGTCGGTCTCCGACGCCGAACTCGCGGCGCTGCTGCGGAACGCGACGGCGCTGGCCGCG
Source organism: Saccharopolyspora elongata (assembly GCF_004348985.1). Classification (GTDB taxonomy): domain Bacteria; phylum Actinomycetota; class Actinomycetes; order Mycobacteriales; family Pseudonocardiaceae; genus Saccharopolyspora; species Saccharopolyspora elongata. The sequence continues at coordinate 105,926 of NZ_SMKW01000016.1, forward strand.
CCGAGCCTCGCGGAAGGCTTCGGCCTCCCGCTCGTCGAGGCGATGGCGCTCGGCGTGCCGATCGTGCACTCCGATGCACCTGCGCTCGTGGAGGTCGCGGGCGGGGCGGGCGTGACGGTGCCGCGGGCCGAACCGGCCGCGCTCGCCGCAGCCCTGCGCGCGGTCGTCGACGACCCCGAGCACCGGGCCGGGCTGATCGCCGCGGGTTCTCGGCGGGTCGCGGATTTCACCTGGTCACAAGCGGCGCGGCAGGTCTGGCGTCAGCATCTCGATATCGTCACCCGACCCGGGCATCCCGGCGGCGCCGGCTAGGACCTCCACCTGGCAAAGCAGGACAGAACACATTTTCGCCGACTCGACGCAGGTTCACCCGTTCGCACCGTAATCTGCTCTGGTGCACAGAGGCGAGCCGCACATCCTCATCGACGCCACCGCAGTACCAGCGGATCGAGGCGGCGTCGGCCGATACGTCGACTCCCTGCTGGCTGCCCTGGACGCGGACGGTGCCCGGCTCACGGTCGCCTGCCAGCCCCGCGACGCGGAGCTGTACGAGGCCATCGCCCCGCGCACCGACGTGGTGCCCGCCACCGAGGCCGTCGCCACCCGCACGGCCCGCCTGACCTGGGAGCAGACGACCCTGCCGCTGCTGGTGCGCCGGCTCGGGATCGATGTGCTGCACTCGCCGCACTACACGACGCCGCTGGCCAATCCGGCCGCATCGGTGGTCACGCTGCACGATGCGACGTTCTTCACCAACCCCGCGGTGCACTCGCCGGTCAAGGCCAGGTTCTTCCGCGCGTGGACGCGCACCGCGCTGCGCCGCGCGACGCTGTGCATCGTGCCGAGCAAGGCGACCGCGGCCGAGCTGGCCCGCTCCGTCGGCGCCGACCGCGCCCGGATGCCGGTCATGTACCACGGCGTCGACCCGGACCGGTTCCACCCGCCGACCCCGGAGGAGATCCAGGAGGTGCGCGACCGGCTGAGCCTGCACGACCAGCCCTACGTCGCCTTCCTCGGCGCGCTGGAGCCGCGCAAGAACGTGCCCGCGCTGATCCGCGGCTTCACGATCGCCTGCCAGGGCCGCGCCGACTCGCCCGCGCTGGTGCTTGCCGGCCAGCCGGGCTGGGACACCCGCGTGGAACGGGCGCTGGAGGCCGTGCCGCACCGGATCCGGGTGATCCGGGCCGGCTACCTGCCGTTCGACCAGCTGGCCGGGTTCCTCGGCGGCGCGCACCTGGTCGCCTACCCGAGCATCGGCGAGGGCTTCGGCTTACCCGTGCTGGAGGCGATGGCCTGCGGCGCCGCGGTGCTCACCACGCGGCGGCTGAGCCTCCCGGAGGTCGGCGGCGACGCCGTCGCCTACTGCGGGGTGGGGGCGGGCGAGATCGCCAACGGCCTGACCGAACTGCTGGACGACCCGGCCCGCCGCGCCGCGCTCGCCGCGGCGGCCCAGCGCCGGGCGAAGGAGTTCACCTGGGCGGCCTGCGCGACCCAGCACCGGGAGACCTTCGCCAGGGCCCACCACATCCACACCAAGACCCGTTAGAACAGTTCCGCCTCGGGGCCCGTGAGTGTTTTGTGCTGCTATCGCGACACAACGTGCTCACGGGCCTGACCAGTGGAAACGGAGCCTCCGTCGGCGTGCTCGCGGGGAACTGCGGTCGGGTGGCCGTCCGGTCTGCGCCGTTCGGCAGAATGTATCGGTGTGACCGACGCGCGCACCTACGGCGATGAAGTCGCCGTTGTCACCGTGACCTACTCCCCGGGCGAGACCCTGGAGCAGTTCCTCGACACCTTGGCCAAGGCGACGGAGCGCTCGGTCCGGGTGATCCTCGCCGACAACACCTCCACCGACGGCGTGCCCGAACGGGCAGCCGCGGAGCGAGCGAACGTCGACTTCGTGCCGACCGGTGGCAACCTCGGCTACGGCGGCGCGGCCAACCGCGGCGTCGCCGAGCTCGGCGACGAATTCGGCTGGGTCGTGATCGCCAACCCGGACCTGGAGTGGCAGCCGGGCTCGCTCGACGAACTGCTGGACGCGGCCAAGCGCTGGCCGCGCGGCGGATCGTTCGGCCCGCTGATCAAGGAGCCCACCGGCGAGGTCTACCCGTCGGCGCGGCTGCTGCCGTCGATCGGCCGCGGCGCCGGGCACGCGGTGTTCGCCAAGATCTGGCCGAAGAACCCGTGGTCCCGCGCGTACCACCAGTCCGAGGCGACGATCACCGAGCGGCCCGCCGGCTGGCTGTCCGGCTCCTGCCTGCTGCTGCGCCGCGAGGCGTTCGACTCCATCGACGGCTTCGACCCGCGCTACTTCATGTACTTCGAAGACGTCGACCTCGGCGACCGGCTCGGGAAGAGGGGCTGGCTGAACGTCTACGTGCCGAGCGCGGAGATCATGCACATCGGCGGGCACTCCACGGCGGGCGCCTCCAAGCGGATGCTCGTCGAGCACCACCGCAGCGCCTACCGCTACCTCGCCGACCGCCACCCGGGGCCGGCCTGGGCGCCGCTGCGCCTCGCCCTGCGCGTGGCGCTGACCGCCCGCGCTCGCATCGCGACCCGCTGACGACTGTGAGTCCCGCACTTCAAGCGGCCGACGCCGCTTGTAGAACAGCCCTAGTGCTGGTTGTAGTGCTGGCCGGCCTGCGAACCGAGCGGCCCGAACTCGTGCGGGGCGCGCTGCGCGTGGTACGGGTTCGGCGGCAGATTCTGCTGGCCCTGCTCGTAATCCTCGGTCGGCCAGCCGCCGTGCTGGGGCTCCTGCCGCTGCGGCTGCTGCCGGGGGTGACCGCCGGGCAGCACCTGCGTGGTGTCCGCCGGGTCGGCCTGGCTGACGACCTCGCGCGGGATGCGCACGGTGCTCGCGGCATCCATCGGCGAGGTGGCATTGTCGGGGGTGACGACGAACGCGCCGCGTGCCCGCGCGCGAGCAAGTGCTTCGTCGGCTCGGAGGCGCGGGTCCATGGGGATGCCCTCTCAGTCGTTCGCAGTCGGTGGTCCGCGTTGGCGGGCGTCGGACTGGGCGCGGCCGCTGCGGGCGAGCCCAGTGCTCATTATGCCGTTGCCCCTGCCAGAGTATTCCCCCCAATGGGTTTTCGTCACTGAAGTGCATCAGGTAGAGGAGGATCAACGCCGATGTCCGCGGATGCGCAGGACCCGGCCGCGTCGCCGACGGCGGAAGCGGTCGTGCTGGTAGGTGGTCGGGGCGTGCGGCTGCGGCCGTTGACCTTGTCGGCGCCCAAGCCGATGCTGCCGACCGCCGGGGTCCCGTTCCTGAGCCACCTGCTGTCCCGGATCCGGGCTGCCGGCATCGAGCACGTGGTGCTCGGCACGTCCTACAAGGCGGAGGTGTTCGCCGAGCACTTCGGCGACGGATCCGAACTCGGCCTGCGGCTGGAGTACGTCGTCGAGCCGGAGCCGCTGGACACCGCGGGCGCGATCCGCAACGTCGCGGACCGGCTCAGCGCCGACGACGTGCTGGTGTTCAACGGCGACATCCTCTCCGGCGTGGATCTCACGGATCTGCTGGCAACGCACCGCAGCGCCGCGGCGGATGTGACGCTGCACTTGGTGAAGGTCGCCGATCCGCGCCGTTTCGGTTGCGTGCCCACCGACGCGGACGGGCGGGTCACGGCGTTCCTGGAGAAGACGGAGAATCCTCCGGTCGACCAGATCAACGCGGGTTGCTACGTGTTCCGCCGCGAGGTGATCGACACGATCCCGGCGGGGCGGCCGGTGTCGGTGGAGCGCGAGACGTTCCCGGAACTGCTCGCCGCCGGCGCGCGCGTGCAGGGCCACGTCGACACCTCGTACTGGCTGGACATGGGGACCCCGGAGGCGTTCGTCCGGGCTTCCGCGGACCTGGTCCTCGGCGTGGCGCCGTCGAACGCGCTGCCCGGCGAGCGCGGCGAAGCGCTGGTGCTGGACGGCGCGGAGGTCGCCGCCGACGCGGAAGTCTGCGGGGGCAGCGTCATCGGCGCGGGCAGCACGGTGGAATCCGGTGCGCGCGTTGCGGAATCAGTGCTCTTCGAAGGCGTGCGCATCGAGCGGAACGCGGTGGTCGAGCGGTGCGTGATCGGCAACGACGCGACGATCGGCGCGGGTGCCGTGCTGCGCGACGCGATCATCGGTGACGGCGCGCGGATCGGCGCCGACTGCGAGCTGCTGGGCGGGGCGCGGGTCTGGCCCGGCGTCGAGCTGCCGGCCGGCGGCGTCCGCTTCTCCGCGGACTGAGCCGGCGTACCGTCGGGGGACCATGAGCGATGCCCTGACCCGGACCTGGCGCCCGCCGCATCCGCTGGACCTGCCGCGGGTGCTGGCTCCGCTGCGCCGGGGGAGCGGTGATCCGACCACGCGCGTGGACGCGTCGGGCGAGGTGTGGTGGGCCACCACGACCCCGGTCGGCCCGACGACGCTGCGGTTGCAGAAGGACCACGCCGGAACCGTGACCGCGGCGGCGTGGGGGCAGGGCGCGAGCTTCGTGCTGGACAACGTGCCGGACCTGCTCGGCGCTTCCGACGACGACAGCGGTTTCGTCGCGGTGCACGACGTCGTGGAGCGCGGGCGGCGCGCATCGCGCGGCGTGCGGTTGTGCGCATCGGGCCGGGTCTGGGACGTTCTGGTCGCCGCGGTGCTGGAGCAGAAGGTCACCAACCGGGAGGCGTGGCGGTCCTGGCGGGAGCTCTGCCGGCGCTTCGGCAGCCGCGCCCCGGGACCGTTCGACGGGCTCTGGGCGGCACCGGATCCGTTGCAGCTGCGCCAGATCCGGGACTGGGAGTGGCATCGGGCGGGCATCGACGGAGCCCGTCGCCGCACGCTGCTCGCCGCGGCATCGGTGGCCGGAAGGCTGGAGCGGGCGGTCGAGTTGCGCGGCGTCGCGGGACGGGAGCTGCTGCAGAAGGTGCCCGGCATCGGCCCGTGGACGGCGGCCGAGGTAGCGCAGCGCGCCTGGGGCGACCCGGACGCGGTCAGCGTCGGCGATTTCCACCTGCCGACGATCGTCGGCACGGCGCTGGTCGGCCGCCCCTTGGACGACGAGGGCATGCTCGAAGCCCTGGCCCCATACGAAGGGCACCGCCACCGAGCGGTCCGCTACCTCGGCGCGGCGGGCGTCCAACGCCCCCGGTTCGCCCCGAGAATGCCGGTCCGCAACTACCGCACCATGTGACGGCATCCTGATAACCATGAAGGGCATTGGGAGACCGAGCCTGCCCCACCGGATCCGATGATCACCACCTCGCTGCGGCTGCCCAAGTCCTTGCTGGATCAGGTTCGTGCCCGGGCCGCCGAGGAGGACATGAAGACCACGGCCTGGATTCGGGTGCTGATCGAGGCGGCGTTGTCCGATCCTGGGCCGAACAACATCGAAGCGCGCGTGCGACGACTCGAAGCCGCTGTGTTCGAGGAGTCTGCCTGATCACCCGCGGGCGCGGGCAGCGGCCATCAGGGGGCCGATGTCGGAGCCTTCGGGGAGAGCGTTCAGCGGCCACCAGCGCAGGTCCAGGGACTCGTCGCTGCGGGCCGGCTCGGCTCCTTCCGGGGCTCGCACGATGAAGCGCACGTCGAAGTGGCGGGTCGGTTTGCCCAGCGAGCAGGTGATCGGGTGCACGTCCAGGTGCGCCGGCTCCGGGTCCACGACCAGACCGTCCACACCGGACTCCTCGGTCGCCTCGCGCAGCGCGGCCCCCGCCAGCGACGTGTCCGCCGGCTCGCAGTGGCCGCCGAGCTGCAACCACATCCCCACCCGGGGATGCAACGTGAGCAGCACGTTCTCGCCCGCCGCGTCGAGCAGCACGGCCGATGCGGTCACGTGCCCCGGCTCACACGCCCGCAGGCAGGCGTCCGCGCGGGCGTCCAGCAAGGTCAGGAAGGCGTGGCGCAATGCGTCCTGCTGCGGATCGGCCGGTCGCCAATCGCCGAGGACGCGCAGCGCGTCCGCGTGCGGCCCGCTCACAGCTCCACCAATCCGCCGTCGAGCTCCCGCGGTTCCCGCGGCCCGCCGACCGCTTCCACGGGATGGCCGACCGCCACCGCGCCCAGCGGCTCCCACGAGTCGGGCAGGTCCAGCGCCGCCCGGACGACCTCCGGGCAGAACATCGTCGAGGACACCCAGCACGAGCCGAGCTCCTCGGCCGCCAACGCCACCAGCAGGCCCTGCACCGCGGCGCCGCCCGCGACGGTGAACATCTGCCGCTCCGCGTCGGCGCGCAGATCGTCGGGGTAGTCGTGCGCGCCCTCGCGGACCAGGAACGGCAGCACCAGTTCCGGCGCGGCGTAGAGCAGGTCGCCGCGGCCGACCCGGCGCTGCGCGGCCTCCTCGGAGAGCCCGTCGGCGCGCAGGTCGGTCAGCCAGGCGGAGCGCATCGCGTCCAGCAGCTTCGTCCGAAGTGGACGATCGCGCAGCCACACGAACCGGACCGGCCGGGTGTGGTGCGGCGCGGGAGCGGTCAGCGCGGCGCCGACCGCGCGGCGCACCGCGTCGGCGTCGACCGGGCCGTCCGCGAACGCCCGCACCGAGCGACGCATCAGCACCGCCTCGCGGCGCCCCTGCGCCAGCGCCTCGGCGGTGCCCATCCGGAACAGGTCTTCCTCGACGGGCCGCGTCAGGTCGCGGGCCGTCGACCCGTCGTCGGTGGTCGCGAGCCCGCGCACCACGGCGACCGGAACCGAGCCCAGCTTGCCCTTGACCAGGTCGGCCGCCCCGGCGATCTCGTCGGCCACCGCGACCTCGGTCACCGCCAGCTCGTTGCCCTGCGAATCGGTGGTGCCCGCGTAGCGGTGCAGCACCCGCAGGCCGGCGGAGCCGATCGCCACGTCGGTCTGACCGACTCGCCAGGCGCGGCCCATCGTGTCGGTCACCACCACGGCGACCTGCACGCCGAGCCGCTCGGCGAGCCCGGCCCGCAGCTTGCGCGCGGAAGCGTCCGGGTCGTCCGGCAGTAGCGCGATCTGGTCCAGCGCCACGTTCGAGGCGTCGACGCCCGAAGCCGCCTGCACGATGCCCAGCTTGTTCTGGGTGATCATGAACCGCTCGCGGCGCGCCAGCACGTGGGTGGCCTCGGCCAGCACCAGCTCGCGGCGCAGCTTCTCGCGCAGCTCCGGGTCGCGCGGCGTGGTCACCATGCGGCCCTCGACCTTCGACACCACCTTGCTGGTGACGACCACGACGTCGCCGTCGCTGAGCCAGGGCGCGGCCGCCGCGATCGACGCGGCCAGGTCGTCGCCCGGGCCGAACTCGGGCAGCCCGCCCACCGCGAACAGCTGCAACCCGCGCGCGGCCGCGTGATCCTTCATCGCCCCTCCCGGGCCAGCTCGAAGGCCGCCTGCGCCATCGCGGCGGTGGCGTCCACATCGGACATCAGCAGCGGCACGGCGCGAACCCGCACCCCGGGCACGTCGGCGCTGTCGCCGGTGTGCACCAACCAGCCGTCCAGGATGCCCTCGGCGTCCTGCCGCGAGCCGTAGTGCCGGCCGACCGCCTCGGCGGTGCTGTCCACCCCGATCGCGGTCAGGCAGGCGTCCGCCATGCCCCGCAGCGGCCGGCCGCCGACGATCGGCGCCAGCCCCACCACGGGCGCCGACGTCTTCCGCAGCGCGGCGCGGAAGCCCGGCACCGCGAGCAGCGTCCCGATGCTGACCACCGGGTTCGACGGCGCCAGCAGCACCACGTCGGCCTGCTCGATCGCGTCCAGCACGGCAGGCGTCGGCTTCGCCTCGTCCGCGCCCACCGGCACGATCGCGTGCGCCTTCGGCTCCGCGCGGTACCGCACCCACCACTCCTGGAAGTGCACCGCCCGCTGGTCGCCGTGCTCCGGATCGTCGATCGCGACGTGCGTCTCGACCCGTTCGTCGGTGACCGGCAGCAGCCGCACGCCCGGGCGCCACCGGTCGCACAGCGCCTCGGTCACCGCCGACAGCGAGTAGCCCGCGCGCAGCATCCGGGACCGCACCAGGTGGGTGGCGATGTCGCGGTCGCCGAGCCCGAACCAGGTCGGTTCGGCGCCGTAGGCCGCCAGCTCCTCCTTGACCGACCAGGTCTCGTCGACCCGGCCCCACCCCTTCTCGGTGTCGATGCCGTCGCCGAGGGTGTACATGCAGGTGTCGAGGTCGGGGCAGACCCGCAACCCGTGCATCCACACGTCGTCGCCCACGTTGACCACCGCGGTGATCTCGTGCTCGGACTGCTGCTGCGGTTCGCCGATCGCGGGCAGTCCCAACGCCGCTTTGACCCCGAGCAGGAAACGCGCGCCGCCGACTCCGCCGACCAGAACTACGACCTTCACGGCCCCGATCCTCGCACGCCCGCCCGCGAGCCCGGGCGTGAACCTGATGACGGTCCAGCAGGCGGACGCATCACAGGAAGCCGAAGATGCTGCGGAACATGCTCTGCCCCAGGTAGGTGTGCAGCGTGTCGCCGCCGACGAGGTCGAAGACGAAGTACGCGAGCCCGAAGAACGCCTGACCGACGAACGGCACCCCGATCAGCAGCAGGAACAGCACCAGCGGCGCCCACGGCCGAGCCTTCTCGCCGAACCGCTGAGCCGGGACGGAAAGCCACGGCTCGATCGCGCCGTACCCGTCCAGGCCGGGGATCGGCAGGATGTTCAGCACGAACGCGATCACCTGCAGGAAGGCCAGGTAGGACAGCCCGGCCGCCAGCCCGGTCGGCATCGGCACGAGCGCGACGGCGGCGCTGATCAGCAGGCCCAGCACCAGGTTCATCAGCGGCCCGGCCAGCGACACCATCGACTCGGTGCGCCGGGACCGCAGCGCGTGGTGGTTGATCCACACCGCGCCGCCCGGCAGCGGGATACCGCCGAGCGCCACGAAGATCAGCGGCAGCACGATGCTCAGGACGGGGTCGGTGTAGTGCCGGGGATCCAGCGTCAGGTAGCCCTTGGCGCGCACCGACCAGTCGCCACCGCGGAACGCGGTGATCGCGTGCCCGAATTCGTGCAGGCACAACGAAGTGGCCCAGCCGCCGAGCACGATCAGCACCACGCCGCCGACCCGGGCGGCGTTGTTCTCGAGCGTGGCGAGCACGCCGCCCAGCACGGTCAGCCCGACCAGGCCGAGGAACAGGGGACTCACTCGAACCGCGGAGTTGCTCACGCCCCCAGTGTCCACGAACGACTCACGGGCCGTCCTCGGCACGGGCGGCCGCGCGGTGGTATCCATGATCATGGGGCCTGCCGATGGTGCACACGGAGTACCGGTGATGCGCCGAACGCGCCCATCGGGCGGCTTGCGGGGGTTGTCCCCCTACGGAAGGTCTCCGCTTGACCGCAAGGAGCTACACGGGTGTAATCACAGCAGTGTCATTCGTCGCTGAAATGATCGTTCCCCGGGTGGAAACCGGTTGGATGGTCGCAGGCGGCGGCCGATCGGGTACGGGAGACCCGGTCGGGCACGGGTCGATCGAAGTGCCGCCGGCGGTGAGAGGCGGGCGGTGCGGTCGATCGGCGACGGCGCCGCCGCCGTCGAAGCGCGGGCTCCCGGCCGACGGGGGCCGGGCGACCTGCGATCAGGAGTGCGTCCTGTTCCGGCCCTGGGGAGGGCCGGCGGGAACGGGAGAAATCGGGGGAAATCAAACGATGTGGGAATCAGGAGATAGCCGCCTCGCGGAGCGTGGGGACGCCACCGCGGCGGAACTCGACGTCCTGGCCGAGCTGTTCGAGATGGGCGACGACGAACAGGAATGGCAGGAGCGCGCGCTGTGCGCCCAGACCGACCCGGAGGCGTTCTTCCCGGAGAAGGGCGGCTCGACGCGGGAGGCGAAGCGCATCTGCGCGGGCTGCGAGGTGCGCTCCGAATGCCTGGAGTACGCGTTGCAGCACGACGAGCGCTTCGGCATCTGGGGCGGTCTGTCCGAACGGGAGCGCCGCAAGCTCAAGCGCCGCGCGGTCTGATCGGCCGCAGTTCGTTTCGAGGGGGTTTTCTTCCGCTCCTGGTGCATTACCGTTCAGCGGTAGTGGATCAGGTTAGCGGGAGGGCATTTTGGTCGCGCCGGTGCTGGCGGTGTTGGTCTGTCACGACGGCGATTCGTGGCTGCCGGAGGTTCTCGCAGCGCTGGGCGACCTGACGGAGAAGCCGCGGCACGTGGTGGCCGTCGACACCGGTTCGACCGACCGCACCGCGGAACTCCTGGCGCGGGCGCGAGCGGACCGAGTCGTCGACAACGTGCTCACGATGCCGCGCGAGACCCCGTTCGGCGCCGCCGTCGCGGAAGCCCTGGCGCACGCGACCAAGCAGTGGGCCGATCCGGGGCGCTGGTTGTGGCTGCTGCACGACGATTCCGCACCCGAGCCGGAATGCCTGGAGCGCTTGCTGCGCGCCGCCGAGGAGGATTCGGCCGCGGCGCTGCTCGGCCCGCTCGGGTTGGACTGGGCGGATCCCCGGCTGGTGGTGGACGCGGGCCTGAGCACGGATGCCGCCGGGCACCGGCAGACCGGCATCGGACCGTCCGAACTGGACCCGGAACTCGTCGGCGAAACGCCCCCGGCGTCCGCCGTGCTGGCGGTGACCACGGCCGGTGCCTTGGTGCGGCGGGATGTCTTCGAGCAGCTCGGCGGTTTCGACGCGGATCTCGGCGGCAGCGCGGACGTCGACCTGGGCTGGCGGATCAACCTGGATGGGCACGGCGTCCGGTGGGTTCCCGGGGCGCGGATGCGGCATGCGGCCGCGAAGCGCGGCCCCCAGACGGGGGAGCGGGCCGATCAGGTTCGCACGTTCTTGGTGAACGCGCCGGTGTGGGCGTTCCTGCTGGGCCTGCCGCGGCTGTTCTGCCTGGCATTGCTGCGGATGTGCGGCGCTGCGGCGCTGCGGCGGTGGAGCGAGGCGGGCGCCGAGTTCGCGGTGCTGCGCGGTTTGCTCGGCGGGCGGTTGGAACTGCTGGCGGGCCGGGCTTCGCGCGCCGCGACGATCCCGGTCCGGCACGGCGTCCGAGGGCTGTTCACGAGCCGGCCGGCGCGGTTGCGGAACTGGGCGCGCACCTCGTTCGAGGGCCTGGTCCGGGAGCGGGTGCGGCGCGATCTGGCCTTGGGGCGGGAGCCGACGGGCTGGCTCTTCAAGGCCGATCCCGAAGCGCCGCGGCCCGACAAGCCGGGCCGGACGGGGCTGGTCGTGGTGCCGGTGCCGGACATCGGGGAGCCGAAGCCGTCGCCGTTGAAGCGGGACGCGATCCGGCGGGACCTGTTGCTCGTGCCGGTCGACCGCTGGCGGGTGCTGCGCGAACTGGTGCTGACGCCGCCCGTGGTGCTGACGACGTTGCTGGTGCTGTTCGCCTTCGTCACCAATGGACTGATCGCCGACCGCTTCGGGGCCGGCCTGCAAGGCGGCCGGATGCTGCCGGTGGCCGATCTGGCGACGACGTGGCGCGACTACCTGGCGGCCTGGCACCCGGTCAACGGCGGGACCGGCGCGCCGGCTTCCCCGTCGCTGCTGGTGCTGGCGCTGCTCGGCACCGTCCTAGGTGGACCGTCGATGGTGGCGTCGGTGCTGCTGCTGTTCGGCGCTCCGCTGGCGGGCCTCAGCGGTTACCTCGCGACGCGCGCGCTCCCGGTGTCGCGTCTGCGGCGAGCCGTCGCGGCCGGTGCTTACGCCGTGCTGCCGGCGGCTTCGCTTTCCGCCGGGCAGGGCCGGTTGGACGTCGTGGTCGCGCACATCCTGGTTCCGCTGCTGCTGGCCGGGATCGTCTCGGTGCTCGGGCGGTCCGGCGGGAAGTGGCTGGGAACGGCGTGCCTGACCGCGCTGGGCCTCGCGGTGCTGGGCGCCTTCGCGCCGCTGCTGCACATCGCGTTCATCGTGCTGACCCTGATCGCCTTCGTCGTGCTGCCGAGCGCGGGTTCGCGCGATCGGCGCCGGGTGGCCGGGCTGGTCGCGGTGGCGCTGCTGTCCGTCGCGTGCCTGCTGCCGTGGCCCGCGGTGCTCCTGCACCACCCGCAGATGTTGTTGCACGGCCTTGGTGCGCGGATCACCGAGACCCCGGCGGGTGCCTGGCTGCTGGCGCTGAGCCCTGATGGGTCGCCGGCGAGCCTGGTCGGCGCGCTGTTCGCGCTCGCTGCGGTCGCCGCGCTGGGCACCGCTTGGTCTCCGCGGATGTTGCCGGGCGCGGCCGTCGCGGTCTTCGGCTGGGCGCTGGCCGCGCTGGTGGACAACCTCGCCGCCGAACCGATCACCGGCGGCCCGAGCACGACCGGCTGGACCGGCGGGCCGCTGATGATCGCCGCGGCCGGGTGCGGGTGGATCGTGCTGGTGGCGCGGAAACCGCGCGTGCCCGGCAAGATCCTGCTGCCGGTGCTGGTGGTCGGCCTGCTGGGGCTGACGACCGGTGCCGCGTTCGCCGCGGTCGGCGGACCGCTGCGAGCCCAGCAGACCATCGCGGCGGATCTGCCCGGTTCGCTGCTGGTCCTCGATCCCGGGCCGCAACCCGCGCGGCTCGTGGACGGCACCGCGCCCCGCTTCGGCGACGACGACCTCGCGCCGGTCGGCACGGCCGTCGACTGGCTCCGCCGGGTCGACGACGACCTGCAGTCCGGCGATCCCGCGCGGACGCGCGCCGCGCTCGCGGCGTCGGCGGCTCGCGGTGTCGGTTTCCTCGCGGTACCGGACGATTCCCGGCTGCCGGCAGTCGCTGCGGGGCTGGTCGCCGAGCACGAGCGGCTGCCCGACGGGCACCGCGTCCTGCGGCTGCTGCTGCCGAACAGCCCGGTGGAGCTGCTCGGGCCGGACCTCGCGCGGCAGGCGCACACCGAGCCCGCGCCGACACCGGAGGCGAGGCCGTTGCAGGTGGCCGCCGAGCTGCCCCTGTTCACGGTCCGGATGTCCGAGGGTGGTGCCGGCCGGGCGCTGGTCCTCGGCGCGGAGAACGAGCCCGGCTGGTACGCGCGGATCGACGGCCGGACGTTCCCGCTGGCCACGGCCTGGGGTCACCAGGTGGCGATCCCACTGCCGGAGAGCGCCGCCGAGGTCCAGGTCGGCTACACGGAGGTGCCGCGGACCGCGTTCCTCGGCGTGCAGTTGGCTTTCGTCCTGTTCGCCCTCGTCGCGGCTTTCCCCGAGCGTCGCCGTGCGAAGCCCAGCAGCACCTGAGCCTCAGCGCGCTCGGGACGGGTTTTTCCCAATTCTGCCCGAAAATTGGGAAAATCCGGTCCGGATCGTCAGGCGGCGGTGCGCTCGTCGGTGCCCGGGACCTTCGCCGTGCTGAGCGCGATGCGGTTCCAGGTGTTGATGGTGAAGATCAGCGCGAGCAGCCGGGCCAGCTCCGGCTCCGCGAAGTGCTCCGCGGCGCGGGCGTAGACGTCGGTCGGCACGCCGCCATGGGACACCAGCGTGACGGCCTCGGTCAGCTCCAGCGCGGCCAGCTCCGCCTCGGTGAAGAAGCCGCGCGCCTCCCGCCACACCTGCACCATGTGCAGCCGCTCTTCGCTCTCCCCGGCCTTGCGGGCGTCCGTGGTGTGCATGTGCAGGCAGTACGCGCAGCCGTTGAGCTGGGAGGCGCGGATCTGGACGAGCTCGACCAGCACGGGGTCGAGGCCCTCCCGCGCCGCGGCGTCGAACCCGATCAGGGCCTTGAACGCCTTCGGCGCGGACTTCGCGAAGTCGAGTCGCTTCGTTTCGTTGTTCGTCATGACTTCACGCTATGGCGTGAATCGACCGGTCGTAGAGTGCATTCACGTGTCAGATTCTTGGGTCAATTCGGCCGAGCGGACGGGCAGCGACCTGCATCTGGACCTGTCGGGTCCGGGCAGCCGCCGGTCGGTGCTCATGGGTGCCTTGCGGGACGCGATCCGGTCCGGGCGGCTGGCGCCGGGCACCCGGCTGCCGCCGTACCGCTCGCTGGCCGCGGACCTGGGCCTCGCCCGCAACACCGTCGCCGCCGCCTACGCCGAGCTCATCGCGGAGGGCTGGCTGACCGCCCGACAGGGCTCCGGCACCCGCGTCGCGCAGCGCGCCGAACCGCGCAAACCAACCCGTGCGCCGAAAGAGGCGCGAAGTGTCGCCGCGCCGGTCCACAACCTGCGGCAAGGGCAGCCGGACGCCGCATCGTTCCCGCGCACCGCCTGGCTGGCCTCGGCCCGGCGAGCCATCAACGCCGCGCCGAACGAGGCCTTCGGCCCCGGCGACCCGCAAGGCCGGCTCGAGCTGCGGCGAGCGCTCGCCGACTACCTCTCGCGGGTTCGCGGCGTGCGGGCACGACCGGACCAGATCGTGATCTGCTCCGGCTTCGCGCACGCGCTGCGCCTGCTGTTCCCCGGCGTCCTGCGCGGGCCGCTCGCCGTGGAGTCCTACGGCCTCGCCTTCCACCGCGAACTGCTGCACCAGGCGTCGATCAAGACCATCCCGCTCGAACTCGACGAGCACGGGCCCCGCGTCGACGAACTGCCGTCCCGCAAAGGAGTGCGCGCGGTACTGCTGACGCCCGCGCACCAGTTCCCGACCGGCGGCCCGCTGCATCCGGCCAGACGCGCCGCCGTCGTCGACTGGGCAAGGGCCCGTGACGGGCTGGTCCTGGAGGACGACTACGACGGCGAGTTCCGCTACGACCGCGAACCGGTGGGCGCGGTGCAAGGCCTGGATCCGGACCGCGTGCTGTACATCGGCTCGGTCAGCAAGAGCCTGTCGCCGGCGGTTCGGCTCGGCTGGATGGTGCTGCCCGAGCACCTGGTCGACGACGTGCTGGCGGTCAAGGGCGAACGGGAGGCCTGGGCCAGCGTCCTCGACCAGCTCACCCTCGCCGACTTCGTCGACTCCGGGCACTACGACCGCCACGTCCGCCGCATGCGCCAGCGCTACCGCCGCCGCCGCGACCAGCTCGTCGCGAGGCTCCTCGAACGTGCTCCGCACGTCACCGCGACCGGCGTCGCTGCAGGATTGCACGCCGTGCTCCGCCTGCCGCCGGGCTCAGAGCGCTCCGCTGCCGCGGCCGCGGCCCGGCAGGGCCTCGCCCTGGACGGGCTCGCCGGCTTCCGCCACCCGGACGCCACGATGCCCGCGATGGACGGGCTGGTCGTCGGCTACGCCACGCCGCCCGAACATGCGTACGCCTCGGCGCTGGACGCGCTGGTGGATGCGTTGAGCGCGTTGGAGGTCACAGGCCTTCGATGACGTCGGGGTCCAGCCCGAGGTAGGTCGCGACCTGCTCGACGAGCACGTCGTGCAGCAGGTCTGCCATGTCCGTGCCGTCGCGGGCCCGCGCCTCCAGCGGCCGCCGGTACAGCACGATGCGCGCCCGGGTCGGCAGGCCGCGCCGGTCCACGCCCGCAGGGACGAGCCGGGCCAGCGGCACGTTGGCGTCCACCACCACGTCGTCGTCCCAGACCTGCTTCTCCGGGGTGGTGCTGGTGATCTCGGGCACCTCGTCGACGGCCACGTCGAGCTGGGTCAGCTCGGCGTGCCAGCGCTGTTCGATCGGTTCGAGCGCCTCCAGCACCAGTGCGTCGAACCGCTGCGAACGGCTGCGCGACACCGGAACCGAGGACGGGTACAGCGGTCCGCGCAGGCCACGGCCCCGCCGGTCCCGGCGGAAGCGGCTTCGACGCCGAGATCCACGTGCGGTCACCACGGGCCGAGGGTACGCCTTCGGCGGTCAAGGTCGGGACAAGCGTCGGGAGGATTCGCGTTCCGCCACCCGCCACGCCCCGGACCGCGCACGACGTCGATCGTCGCCAGGCTCCGAAGACGGGACAATCCACGCAAATCGACCACCGCGCCGCTGGCTGTTCGCGCAGAGCTGACTGCTGGAAACCGGTGCTCGCGCGGGCTGTCGCGAGCGGTTTCCGCGTGCCTGCGCCGCGCGCCGGAGCGAGGACGCTATCGTGCGTGTCGTGCGGAGCGTGAGGCGTTGCTCGCGGACCGGGTGTACCAACCCGGCCGTCGCCACGCTCACTTATGCCTATGCGGACTCCACCGCGGTCGTCGGCCCGCTCGCCACCTACGCCGAACCGCACAGCTACGACCTGTGCGAAGCGCACGCGCTGCGGCTCACCGTGCCGAAGGGCTGGGAGGTCGTGCGGCACGAAGGCGAATTCGCGCCACCGGAACCTTCCGACGACGACCTGACCGCGTTAGCGGAGGCCGTGCGGGAAGCAGGTCGGCCGGACCGGCCGGTCGAGGCCCAGGGTCTCGCCCCGGGCGGCAGCCGGCGCGGACACCTGCGCGTCCTGCCCGATCCGATCGACGAGTGAATAGATCGTGACGAACAGCTCGCGTGTGTCGAGCTGGCGCCACCGCGTCCTCGATCGCCGGTAGGCTTCGAGCCACGTCGTCGGACGCGGAACGGGGAGGGTGCAGCGTGCGGGACCTGTCGGGGATCGTCAAGGCCTACGACATCCGCGGGGTGGTCGGTGACGGCTTGGACGCCGACGTGGTGCGGGAGATCGGCGCCGCCTTCACCCGGCTCGTGGGTGGCCCGGCGGTGGTCATCGGACACGACATGCGGGAATCCTCGCCGGGACTGGCCGCGGCATTCGCCGAGGGCGTCACCGGCCAGGGCGTCGATGTGATCAACATCGGGCTGGCCAGCACCGACATGCTGTACTTCGCCTCGGGGCGGCTCGACCTGCCCGGCGCGATGTTCACCGCCAGCCACAACCCGGCCCGCTACAACGGCATCAAGCTGTGCCGCGCCGGGGCCGCCCCGGTCGGCCAGGACAGCGGCCTGTCCGAGATCCAGGAGCTGGTCGCGCACGGCGTACCGGAGTTCCTGGGTGCCAAGGGCGCCACCACCCAGCGCGACCTCGTCGACGAATACGCCGCCTTCCTGCGCGAACTGGTCGACATCAGGGGCATCCGCCCGCTGAAGATCGTGGTCGACGCCGGCAACGGG
The DNA here is from genome assembly GCF_004348985.1 of Saccharopolyspora elongata. Taxonomy (GTDB): domain Bacteria; phylum Actinomycetota; class Actinomycetes; order Mycobacteriales; family Pseudonocardiaceae; genus Saccharopolyspora; species Saccharopolyspora elongata. The sequence continues at coordinate 122,751 of NZ_SMKW01000016.1, forward strand.
ATGGGTGGGCACACGGTGCCGACCGTCTTCGACGGCCTGCCGATCGAGCTGGTGCCGATGTACTTCGAGCTGGACGGCACCTTCCCCAACCACGAGGCCAACCCGCTCGACCCTGCGAACCTGGTCGACCTGCAGGCCAAGGTCCGCGAGGTCGGAGCCGACGCCGGGCTGGCCTTCGACGGCGACGCCGACCGCTGCTTCGTGGTCGACGAGCGCGCCGAACCGGTCTCGCCGAGCGCGATCACCGCGCTGGTCGCGGTGCGCGAGCTGGCCAAGGAGCCCGGCGGGACGATCATCCACAACCTGATCACCTCCAAGGCCGTGCCCGAGATCGTCGCCGCGCACGGCGGCAAGCCGGTGCGCACCCGCGTCGGGCATTCGTTCATCAAGCAGACGATGGCCGAGACCGGGGCGATCTTCGGCGGCGAGCACTCCGCGCACTACTACTTCCGCGACTTCTGGCGCGCCGACTCCGGCATGCTCGCCGCGCTGCACGTGCTCGCCGCGCTAGGCGGCCAGGACCAGCCGCTGTCGGAGCTGATGGCCGACTACTCGCGGTACGCCGCCTCCGGCGAGATCAACTCAACGGTCGACGACCAGCAGGCCCGGATGCGCGCCGTGGCCGAGGCCTTCGGTGACCGCAATGGCGCTCGTGTGGACGAGCTCGACGGGCTTACCGTGGAGCTGGCGGACGGCTCCTGGTTCAACCTTCGCCCGTCCAACACCGAACCGCTGCTCCGGCTCAACGTGGAGGCAAGGGACACTGACGCGATGGCCGCGCTGCGCGATGAGGTGCTGGCAGTCGTCCGAGGATGACGACCCGGCGTCGCCGCGATGGCAGGAGTGCGTGCCCGCGAGGTCGGCGCGGGTGAGTTTGGGAGGAAAAGTGGCCGTTGACCTGCAACCACAGCTGTTGGAGATCCTGGCATGCCCGTGCCCGGAGCACGCGCCGTTGCGGCCGGGGCTCGGCGATGACGCGCAGGCCGACTACCTGACCTGCACCTCCTGCGGCCGTGGTTTCCCGGTCCGGGACGGAATTCCGGTGCTCCTGCTGGACGAGGCGGTCGGGGGGCCGGCCCCCGGCGCGGCCGGGGAGGGGTGACGTTCGTGCTGGACGACAGTCTCTTCGACGACCCGGCCAGGCTGGCCGATGTGGATTCCGGCGGCCTGCTGCGGCTCGCTGCGCTCTCCGGGGCGCAGGTCCGGGCCGCGGTGGAGAGCGCGGGCGAAGCGGACCTGGCCGAGCTCGCCGACGGGCGCCCGCGCGCCGTGGTGCTGCTGGCGCGCCCCGGCGTCGGCCCGGGCGTCTGCAGCCTGCTGGCGGCCCTGGCCGGGCCGCGGTGCCCGGTCCCGCTGGTGATCGCCGAATCGGTCCCGGCGTGGGTCGGCGCGCTGGACGTCGTCTTCGCGCACACCGACGACGTCGGCGACGCGGTGCTGGCCGAGTCGGTCTCGGTGGCCTGCCGTCGCGGTGCGTCGGTCGTGCTCGCCGCCCCGGCCGACGGCCCGGTCGCGGCCGCCGGGGCGGGCCGCGCCAAAGTGCTCCCACCGCGCATCCCGGTGCCACGGGCGCTGTCGTTCGCGCACGTCTTCGCGGCCGGGCTCAGCATGCTCGGCGCCCTCGGTCTGCTCCACTTCGACGCCGACAGCCTGGCCGGCGTGCTCGACCGGGAAGCCGAACGCGCGCACCCGAGCCACGAATCCCTTGTCAACCCCGCGAAGTCGCTGGCCCTGCGGCTGGCCGACCGCGCCCCGCTGCTCTGGGGCCTCGACCCGGTGTCGACGGCAGTGGCGGCGCACGGCGCGTTCGCGCTCGGCTGCCACGCCGGCGTGGCCTGCGGCGTCGCCGACTACCCGCAGGCGGCCACCGAGCGGGCGCTGCACCGCGCCGCCGCTGCAGTCGGCTCCGAGGCGGACCTGTTCGCCGACCCCGAGGACAACCCGGGCGCGCTGCTGCGCGTGTTCCTGGTCAGCGCGCGGTACGACGCGCGGGGGGAGGCATTCGAACGAGCCGCGACGCGGGATCTGCCCAGCGCGGACCTGGTCACGCCCGGCGAGTCGGTCGGAGACGACGCCGTGCTGCGGTCCGCGGCACTGGCCGCCCGGTTCGACCTGGCCGCCGTGTACCTGGGGCTGGCCGCCGGAACCTTGAACGGGCCCGGCTGGCCGGCGATGGCGGTTCACTGAGGGAAAGTTCAGGGGATGCCCCGATGCCGCCCGCCGCTCCGGCGCGGTGTGCTGTGCTGGGCGTCGGGCACGAGCAGACGCTAGGACGAGGAAGCGAGAATCGACTGTGGAGCTACTGCGGAACGCGGTGCGCCCCTATGCGTGGGGCTCGCGTACCGCTATTGCTGATCTGCTCGGTCGGCCCGTCCCCACGCCGCACCCCGAAGCCGAGCTGTGGATGGGCGCCCACCCGGGTGACCCGTCGCGGGTGGTCCGGTCCGGCGGGGAAGAGGTGTCGCTGCTGTCCCTGCTGGACAGCGACCCGGCGCACCACCTCGGCCCGGCGTGCGTGGACCGCTGGGGCGGCCGGTTGCCGTTCCTGCTCAAGGTGCTCGCGGCCGACGAACCGCTGAGCCTGCAAGCGCATCCGTCCGCAGCGCAGGCGGCCGAGGGCTTCCAGCAGGAGGAGCGAGCGGGCATCGCCCGCAACGCACCCAACCGCAACTACCCGGACCCCACCGCGAAGCCCGAGCTGATCTGCGCGCTGACCGAGTTCCACGCGCTGGCCGGGTTCCGCGACGCGCAGCGGACCGTGCGCCTCCTCGACGAGCTCGCCGTCCCCAGCCTGCGCGCCCACCGCGAACTGCTGGCCGCGCAACCCGATGCCGACGGCCTGCGCGCCCTGTTCACCACCTGGATCACGCTCCCCGAGCACTACCTGCGCGAGGTGCTGCCGGACCTGCTGGAAGCCTGCGTGGCCCACGTGCGGGAGCACGGCGAGTTCGGGCTGGAGTGCCGGACGGTGCTCGAACTCGGCGAGGCGTACCCGAACGACGCCGGAGTGCTGGCCAGCCTGCTGCTGAACCGGATCGTGCTCCAGCCCGGCGAAGCGATCTTCCTGCCCGCCGGGAACCTGCACGCCTACCTGCACGGCACCGGCATCGAGATCCTGGCCAACTCCGACAACATCCTGCGCTGCGGCCTGACGCCCAAGCACGTCGACGTGCCCGAGCTGCTGCGGGTCCTCGACTTCGCCTGCGGCGACATGCGGGTGCTCAAGGGCGAGTCGCTGGACGCCAACCTGACCGCCTACCGGACGCCGGCCGACGAGTTCGAGCTGTCCAGGCTGGACTGGACGCCGGCCGAGGCCGGCGCGGTCCGGCTGGACTCGCCCGGGCCGCAGATTCTCCTGTGCACCAGGGGGCGCGTCCGGCTGACCAGTGGGAACGGGTCGCTGCCGCGCGAGCTGGTGCTGGAACGCGGCCACTCGGTGTGGCTGGCGGCATCCGACCCGGCGGTGGAGGTGCACCCGGTCGAGCTCGACGCCGACGGCAGCGCTCAGGTCTTCCGCGCCGCCGCGGGCGCGTTCTGAGTTCGCCGGTTCTGCGGACCTGATCCCCCGGCGCGGGGCCAGCGGGTAGATTTCTCCCGTCATCGGGCCGGGCACCGGCCTCCCCGCACACCGAATCGGGAGATACATCGTGTCAGCAGGAGGCGGAACCAAGGCCATCCTGGCCGCGCTGGCCGCGAACGCGGGCATCGCAGTGGCCAAGTTCGGCGGGTTCCTGTTCACCGGTTCCTCGTCGATGCTGGCGGAAGCGGTGCACTCGGTCGCCGACACCTCGAACCAGGGCCTGCTTCTGCTCGGCCAGAAGACCTCGCAGCGCAAGCCCACCCCGGAGCACCCCTTCGGGTACGGCCGGGACCGCTACTTCTACTCGTTCGTCGTCGCGCTGCTGCTGTTCAGCCTGGGCTCGGTGTTCGCGCTCTACGAGGGCATCCACAAGATCCAGCACCCCGAGCCGCTGCACTCGGCGTGGGTGGCGGTGGTCATCCTGCTGATCGCGATCGGCCTGGAGACCTTCAGCTTCATCACCGCGATCCGGGAATCGAAGGCGATCAAGGGCGAGCTGACCTGGTGGCAGTTCATCCGGCAGGCCAAGACCCCGGAGCTGCCGGTGGTGCTGCTGGAGGACCTCGGCGCGCTGATCGGCCTGGTGCTCGCGCTCGGCGGCGTCGGCCTCACCGCGCTGACCGGCGACCCGGTCTGGGACGGCATCGGCACCGCGTGCATCGGCGTGCTGCTGGGGGCGATCGCGATCGTGCTGATCGTCGAGACCAAGAGCCTGCTCATCGGCGAGGGCGCGACCCGCGACGTGCTCGCCGAGATCGTGGGCCAGCTGGAGTCCGAGCGGGTGGAGAAGGTGATCCACATCCGGACGCAGTACCTCGGCCCGGACGAGCTGCTGATCGCCGCCAAGATCGGTCTCGCCCCGTCGCTGTCGGTGGCCGAGGTGGCGGCCGAGATCGACGGCGCCGAGGCGCGGGTCCGGGCGAAGGTGCCCGCTGCCCGGCTGATCTACCTCGAACCGGACCTGGAGCGGGGCCGCGCCGCGACCGCGTGACCGCCGCGGCGGCGCGCCAGGTCCTGACCCGGTACGGGATCCCCGGCATCATGCGCCTGTGCGACGTCGGGGTTCCCGATCGATCACCGTACGTAGGCGAAACGGGCAGACATCCCGCTTCCGGAGGTAAGACCAGGGCGTGTTTGCATTACAAGGAGTTAACGAAACGGGTCGCGGGCTCAAGTCAGCCAGTTCCGATCGAGATACTGCCGCGTTAGGGTGCGGACCCACCATTTGGGCTCAATGAGGGAGGCGACAGTGCCAGGCACTGGGCTGTGGCGAACCAAATCGGTCGAACAATCCATCTTGGATACCGACGAACCGGACACCAAGCTGCGAAAGAACCTCGGAACCTGGGACCTGATCGTCTTCGGGGTTTCCGTGGTCATCGGTGCGGGTATCTTCACGCTCGCCGCGCGAACCGCCGGTGATGTCACCGGCCCCTCGGTGTCGCTGGCGTTCGTGCTCGCCGCGATCGCCTGCGGGCTGGCGGCGCTGTGCTACGCCGAGTTCGCCTCCACCGTTCCGGTCGCGGGCAGCGCGTACACCTACTCGTACGCGACGTTCGGCGAGTTCATCGCCTGGATCATCGGCTGGGACCTGATCCTGGAGTTCGCCGTCGCGGCGGCCGCGGTGGCCAAGGGCTGGTCGATCTACCTGGAGCAGGTGCTCAAGCTGATCGGCCTGGAGGTGCCCACGGTCCTGCCGCTGGGCCCGCTGCAGTTCGACTGGGGTGCCGTGCTGCTCACGGTGGTGCTGTGCACCCTGCTGGCCCTCGGCACGAAGCTGTCGGCCCGCGTCAGCCTGGTGATCACGCTGATCAAGGTGGCCGTGGTGCTGCTGGTCATCGTGGTCGGCCTGGCCTACGTGAACGCGGCCAACTACAGCCCGTTCATCCCGCCGGCGCAGACCGCCACCGAGGAAAGCCCGAAGCTGGAGCAGTCGCTGCTGTCGCTGATCCTCGGCGGTGAGACCAGCACCTACGGCGTCTTCGGCCTGCTGGCCGCGGCGTCGCTGGTGTTCTTCGCCTTCATCGGCTTCGACATCGTGGCCACCACGGCGGAGGAGACCAAGAACCCGCAGAAGATGGCGCCCCGCGGCATCCTCGGCAGCCTCGCGATCGTCACCGTGCTCTACGTCGCGGTCGCGCTGGTCGTCACCGGCATGGTGCCCTACACCGACCTCGCGACCGCAGAGGACGGCAGCCGTTCCACGCTGGCCACGGCCTTCGCCCAGCACGGTGTGAACTGGGCGGCGGCGATCATCTCGGTCGGCGCCCTGGCCGGTCTGACCACGGTCGTCATGGTGCTGCTGCTGGGGCAGACCCGCGTGCTGTTCGCGATGTCCCGTGATGGCCTGGTGCCGCGCGGCCTGGCCAAGACCGACCCGAAGCACGGCACCCCGGTCCGGGCCACCATCCTGGTCGGCGCGGTCGTGGTCGTCGCGTCCGGTTTCTTCCCGGCGGACAAGCTGGAAGAGATGGTCAACGTCGGCACGCTGTTCGCCTTCGTGCTCGTCTCGCTCGGCGTGATCGTGCTCCGCAGGACCCGGCCCGATCTGCCGCGCGGCTTCCGGGCCCCGCTGGTGCCGCTGGTGCCGATCCTGGCGATCCTGGCCTGCTTCTGGCTGATGCTGAACCTGACCGCCCTGACCTGGGTCCGGTTCGCGGTCTGGATGGCCGCCGGTGTGGTGATCTACTTCCTGTACGGCCGCAAGCACTCGCGGCTGGCCCAGCGCCAGGCCGGCGAGGTGGCCGCGGGAGGTGCGGTGCCCCAGGACGGGGGCTCCAAGGACTAGCCGGGTGACTGGCTGACCGATCGAAGCGGCGCCGCCCTCGGAGGGCGGCGCCGCTTTTTAGCCTGTGATTCGAACAAATGTTCACCTGGCTGAGTGATGATCTCCGCCGTCCGGCTCCGGATCATGGAGGCATGACACGGAGAACAGCTCAAATCAGGAACGGTCATCACTCCGCTTGCCGCAGCAGGGCTCGCGGAGACAGGAATGCGGGCGTCGAGTGCGGGCCCTTGCCCACGGCGTTCGTGCCCGCCGGCCCCATCGGCGAGGCGCGATCTTCCGGAGCGTCTCCGCCGCGCCGGAGGTCGGCGCTCGGTGCACGCGTGGAGCGCGCCATGTCGCTTTGGTACGCCGCCGGGCTGCCCAGCGGGTGCTCACGTGCCGTTGCTCAGCGCTCGGAAGGGCGCAGCGCCATGCCGCGCTCCCACGGGGCGCTGCGCCCGCGGGGCTCGGTGATCTCCGGAAGCACCGAAGGCTCCGGCCGGGGCTTCGAGTCCTGCTGTCGCGCCACCGTCGCCGTGGTCCGCTCCGGCTCGTCGTTCTGGGCGGTTTCGGGCTCGTCGGCGTCGGTCTTCGGGCGGGTCAGCCCCTCGATGGTCTCGGTGAGGGATCCGCCGTCGCCGCCCTGCGCCGTCAGGTGAGGGGTCTTCGGCGCGCTCGCCGTGGCCGGGGCCTGAGCCGGGGTCGGGGTCTGCGGCTGCAGCGGGAGCGCGGCGCCGCGAACCGGGGACTCCAGGCCCGCGGCCATCGCGACGGCGCGGTCCCACTCCGGGTCGCCGCTGTAGTCGGTGTGCCCGAGCACGCCGGGCACCCAGCGCCGGCACGAGAACGGGCCGCGCTGCGGGTCGGGGAGCCAGTGGTCGCCGCCGAGCACCAGGGCTCCGGTGGGTCCGCGGGTGGCGGCGGGCAGCGGCCCCTCGGTGCCGTCGGCGCGCAGCCCGACCCCGATCAGCATGCCGTCGTAGACCTGCCGGTTCCAGGTGGTCACGGCGCCGCCGATCGGGTCGGTGCCGCGGCACAGCGAGCGCCAGCGGCCGCCGAGCGCGCCGGCCAGGTCGCGCAGCGAGGCGTGGGGCACCACGCCGGGGAACGCCCGCGGGTAGGCCCACTGGAGCTGGGAGCCCGCAGTGACCAGGCCGACCCGTTCGCGGTCGGCTTCCGGCAGGGATTCCAGCAGCCGGGCGGTCGCGACGGCGGCGAGCAGGCTGCCCTGGCTGTGCCCGACGAGGACGACGCGGGTGTTCGGGTCGGCGAGGTGCTCGGTGGCGCGGGCGGCGAGCTCGGGGATCACTTTCAGCGCGTAGCACGGCGGCACCACGGGGTGCGCTTCGCGAGGCCAGAACAGCGCCAGGTCGCAGAGCACGCCGAGGTAGCGGGCGGTGTCCCGCTTGGTGGCGGCCAGGTACACCATCCGAAGCAGCCCGACGGCGAGCGTCGCGAGCGCGGCGACCCCGACCCCGATCAGCCAGGTGAAGCCGGGCAGCTCGGCGACCCGGGCCACCAGGGTCAACGCGGTGCTGACGGCCAGCACCCCAGCGATCACGAGGAGGACGAGATGTGAGTAGCGGCGCTGCAGGTCCGCCCACTTCCAGGCGTTGGCCGCGGCGCGCTGGTCCGCCGGCCGCCCGGCGTGCAGCAAGGCGACCTCGTCGGGAATCGAGTCGTCGGTGCCCACGGAGCCGTCCGCGCCGTCGCCATCGCGGCGTCCAGCACGCCACCGCTTCAGCAGCATCCACGGGGTGCCGATGATCCCGGCGGCGAGCAGCAGCACGGCGGTCGTGCCCCAGAAGATCGTCACGTCGTCGTAGGCGGTGGGCAGCATGAGCACCGGGTCGCCCGGCTCCTGTGAGGAGCCCAGCGCCCGGGCCACGCTCAGGCCGAGTCCCGCGCCGAACCCGTTGCCGAGCATGCAGGCCAGCATCAGCACGGGGGCGGTCATCCAGCCGCCGATCCAGGGGCGGAGCCGGGGCGGGCAGGTCTTCCAGCCGGGGCGGGCGAGCAGTGCGGCGGGTGCGAGCAGGACGGCCACCGCGAGGCATGTGATCACCAAGGCGCCGGTGATCGCGTCGATCGTGTCGCCCGAGCCGGGCAGCGGGCCGGTCAGCTGCCCGGGGAAGAGGGCGACCGTGCACAGCAGTAACGCGGCCACGGTCATCAGCGCGCGACGCGGAGTGCGGCCGAGGGTGATCCGCAGCGCCTTTTCCTTGCCGTCGGCGCGCATTCCGGCCGGGTCGTCGAGCACGACGGTTCCGACCAGGGAGAAGACGAGCAGCGCCGCGGCGATCAGCCAGCGCGGATCGGCGCTGATCGCGAACGGTCCGCCGAGCGCGAGAAGCGCCACAGTGGACAGTGCTGCGATGACGTGCATGGTGCGCAGCACCGGCGTGTCCGGGTCCGCGACGACGTTCGCGCCGGGCAGCATCGGTGCCCGCGACGAGTGCTGCGGTTTGTCGGTCTTCGGCGCGGAGACCTGCCAGGACACAGTGGACAGGCGATTCATGAGGAGGATGACGAGAGCAACGGGCAGCAGAGCGGCCGAGGCGCGCAGGATGTCGATGCTCCGGATGGCGCCCGGGACGAATTCCATGCACGGCACGCCAGGTCGGAGGCATTGCGCGGCGACCAGGTCCAGGGTGACCACGGCCAGCTGCGCGACGAGCAGCATCGTCAGCAGCAGGGCCGAAATCCGGAGCAGCGCGCGCAGCACGGACGAGAGCGCGGTGCTGATCGGGTTACCGGTCCGGGCCGGTGGCAGCATCCAGTGCGCCATGTTGGCCAGCGCGAACGGGAACAGCAGGGCCCAGGTCGCCTTGGCCAGGCCGCCGGAGGTCATGCCACCCCAGACGTAGCCTTCGACGATGCGGGGCACCGAGCGGTCCCCGGCCGACAGCATCGGTCCGGGAACCGGTCGCCGAAGTCGGTCGGCCGGGCGCATGATGCGTCCGATGCCGTCGCCGGCGACGTCCACCGAGGCGACCGAATCGGTCAGCTCGTCGCCGGTGGTGCCGAGGATGCCGTGTACCCGCAGCTCGACGACGCGGGTGTCGGGCCCGGGTATTTGCACTGGATCCTCCCGTGCGGTTGTTGATCGTCGAAACGCCGGTGGCGATTCTCCACTGCTGATCGACATCTGGCGAGCTCTGCCCCTCCGATTGTGATCGTCCGGGGCGCCCCATGTCCCGCATTCCTCGCAGGTTTCCCGGTGCTTTTCCGGCAGTGGTGCCTCTCGTGGCCGACGGGGAGCTGCACAGCGCGGCGCCCGCGGCCGGCGTGGCCGGCGAGCGGCGAAGCCGGGAGTGCGGCGCGGACCAGCGGCTGGGCTGCGCTGTCCCGGCGCGGAGCGGCGCTAGCGCGGCACCGGCCAGATGTTATCGCCCGGAGTGATCGATCGAATACCGACGGTAGTCTCGGTGCGGGGTAAGTCGCCGAATCCGTGCCCTGACCAGCACACATCTTCCAGAGGGGGCGAAGGATGAGTGTCGAGAAGCTGCAGACCCGCGGCGGTGTCGAATTCGCCGTCGCGGATCTGGCACCGGCCGCCGACGGCCGGAACCAGATCCGGTTGGCCGAGCACGAGATGCCCGGACTGATGGCGCTGCGCCGGGAGTACGCCGAGGTGCATCCGCTGAAGGGCGCGCGCATCTCGGGTTCCCTGCACATGACGGTGCAGACCGCCGTGCTGATCGAGACCCTGGTGTCGCTGGGTGCCGAGGTGCGCTGGGCCTCCTGCAACATCTTCTCCACCGACGACGCGGCGGCCGCCGCTGTGGTGGTCGGCCCGCACGGGACTCCGGACGAACCCGGGGGTGTCCCCGTGTTCGCGTGGAAGGGCGAGACCCCGGCGGAGTACTGGTGGTGCACCGAGCGGATGCTGACCTGGCCAGGCGACCAGGGGCCGAACATGATCCTGGACGACGGCGGCGACGCGACCCTGCTGGTCCACGAGGGCGCGAGGTGCGAGGCGGCCGGGGTGGTGCCGAATCCGGCGGACGACGACCCGGACGAGCTCAAGGTGATCTTGGATGAGTTGCGCGCGTCGCTGGCAGCCGACCCCACCAAGTGGACTCGCGCGGCGGCGGGAGTCCGGGGGGTCACCGAGGAGACCACGACCGGCGTCAATCGCCTCTACCGGCTCGCCGCGCGCGGCGAGCTGCTGTTCCCGGCGATCAACGTCAACGACTCGGTGACCAAGTCGAAGTTCGACAACAAGTACGGAATCCGGCATTCGCTGATCGACGGCATCAACCGGGGCACGGATGTGCTCGTGGGCGGCAAGGTCGCGGTGGTGTGCGGCTACGGCGATGTCGGCAAGGGTGCGGCGGAGTCGCTGCACGGCCAGCGGGCCCGCGTGATCATCACCGAGATCGATCCGATCAACGCGCTGCAGGCGATGCTGGACGGGTACCAGGTGGCCCGGCTGGAGAGCGTCATCGACCAGGCCGACATCGTGATCACCACGACGGGGAACAAGGACATCGTCACCGTCGACCACATGCGGCGGATGAAGCACCAGGCGATCCTCGGCAACGTCGGCCACTTCGACGACGAGATCGACATGGCCGGCCTGCGCCGCGCCGCCGATGCGCGCCGGGTGCGGATCAAGCCGCAGGTCGACGAGTGGGTGTTCGACAGCGGCAGGTCGATCATCGTGCTGTCCGAGGGGCGCCTGCTGAACCTGGGCAACGCCACCGGGCATCCGAGCTTCGTGATGTCCGCGTCGTTCGCCAACCAGACGATCGCCCAGATCGAGCTGTTCACCAAGCACGAGGAGTACGACAACGAGGTCTACCGGTTGCCCAAGATCCTCGACGAGAAGGTCGCCCGCATCCACGTGACGGCCCTCGGCGGCGAGCTGACGAAGCTCTCCAAGGAGCAGGCCGAGTACATCGACGTCGATGTGGAAGGTCCCTACAAGCCGGACCACTACCGGTACTGAAGCCCTGCGTGCCGGGCGGCGGAACCTCAGGTGTCCGTTCGGGCTGCGGATCGCCGACCCGCGCCCGCCCGGCCCGAGGCCTGCGCCGATGCCGGCCGGCTCGTCACTGCGCGATGTGGATCTCCGGTTCGTGGCGGACCGGGAAGTTGACCGAGTTGGCGATGAAGCACTTGCGGTGCGCCTCTTCGTGCAGCTTCTCGGCGGTCGGCAGCTTGGCCGGGTCGGTGATCGTCACCTGCGGGCGGAGCACGACTTCGGTGAAGTGCCCGCCGGTGTCGGGATCTTCCACCATGGCGCCGCTCGCGTCGTCGCGGTAGGCGGTGACGACGATGCCGGAGGTGCTGCACAGCGCGAGGTACCACAGCATGTGGCACTCGGACAGCGATGCGACCAGGAGGTCTTCGGGGTTGTGGAGGCCGGGATCGCCGCGGAAGGCGGGATCGGCCGACGCGGTCAGCTGCGGCTTGCCATCGATGTCCACGACGTGCTCACGGCTGTAGTCGCGGTACGAGGCGGTGCCGCCGCCGGTGTTGCCGGTCCAGGTCACGGTCGCGCGGTACGAGTGAGTCTTTGGCATACCGGCTGTATACAGCAGAACGGGTTGCGACGAAAGCGAATTCACGCGCCGGGACGATCCGGACGAGGGCGTCCGGATGGAGGTGCGGCGGCTGGACTACCGTCGACGGCGTGGGTCGACTAATCGTCATCGAGGGACTTGACGGCGCGGGCAAGCGCACGCTCGCCAACGGCATCGCGGCGGAACTGACCGCCCGCGGCCACTCCGTGGCCCGCTCGGCGTTCCCGCGCTACGCCGACGACGTCCACGCCGAGCTCCTCGCGGAAGCGCTCCGCGGTCGCCACGGCGACCTCGGCGACTCCGTCCACGGCATGGCCGTCCTCTACGCGCTCGACCGCCGCGCCGCGGCGGACGCGCTGCGCGCGGACCTCCGCGCGCACGACGTCGTCCTCCTCGACCGCTACGTCGCCTCGAACGCCGCCTACGGCGCCGCCCGGCTCCACCAGGACAGCCACGGCGACTTCGTCGCCTGGGTCCGCGAGCTGGAGGTGACGCGCTTCGCGCTGCCGAGGCCGGATCTGCAGATCCTGCTGCAGGTGCCGTTGGAGGTGGCGGCCGCCCGCGCCGAGCACCGGGAGCGGACCGAAGTGGACCGCCAGCGGGACAACTTCGAGTCCGATGCCCCGCTGCAGCAGCGTTGCGGCAAGGTCTACCAGCAGCTCGCGGCGGCGGACTGGTGGTCGCCGTGGGTCGTGGTGGACGGCGTGAACCACGTGGACTTCGGCGCGCTCGTCGACCAGCACGTCCTCGCGCGGTAAGCGTCCGGCGGCGCGGTGAGGGCCCGCACTGTCCGAAGTGCACACTCGTCCAGGCGGCCCAAGCCGTTGCTACGCAACGTGAGTCGATCGGCACGCGGCGTCGAACCGGGTCGGTGCGCGAAACCACCGGACTGGATGCTCCATTCGGCGGTATTCGCTGGGCCGATTCGGTTGTCGCGCCGCGACCTGCGGCGACGATCAGCGGGTGGATGCACGGCGGCGGGGCGACAAGTGCAACCATGTTGGCCATGAAGGCACGCGTGCTCGTGGTGGACGACGATCCGGCCCTGGCCGAAATGCTGACCATCGTGCTCCGAGGTGAGGGCTTCGAGACGGCCGTCGTCAGCGACGGCACCAAGGCGCTGCCTGCCTTGCGCGAGCTCAAGCCCGACCTGGTCCTGCTGGACCTGATGCTGCCCGGGATGAACGGCATCGACGTCTGCAAGGCCATCCGCACCGAGTCCGTCGTGCCGATCGTGATGCTGACCGCCAAGAGCGACACGGTCGACGTGGTGCTGGGCCTGGAGTCCGGCGCCGACGACTACGTGGTCAAGCCGTTCAAGCCGAAGGAGCTGGTCGCCCGGCTGCGGGCCCGGCTGCGCCGGACCGACGCCGAGCCGGCCGAGGTGCTCACCATCGGCGACGTGACCATCGACGTGCCCGGCCACGAGGTGACCCGCGACGGCCAGCCGATCGCGTTGACGCCGCTGGAGTTCGACCTGCTGGTGGCACTGGCCCGCAAGCCGCGCCAGGTCTTCACCCGCGAGGTCCTGCTGGAACAGGTGTGGGGCTACCGGCACGCCGCCGACACCCGCCTGGTCAATGTGCACGTCCAGCGCCTGCGGTCCAAGGTGGAGCGCGACCCGGAGCGCCCCGAGGTGGTGCTGACGGTCCGCGGCGTCGGTTACAAGGCCGGCCCTCCGTGATGTCCTGATCGAAATGGGCGCCCGCTCGCGAGCGGGCGCCCATTCGTCCGGTCCGGAACTTCGGGTCCGGCCCGGGATCGCGGCTCGCGCCTGCGCGCGGCGCGAGTTGCGGGTGTGGAACAAGAGGAAATGACTGCGCGGCCGGCACCCGGACTGCGGGTGGGCGAGGTGATCCGGAACTGCGCGCCGGTCGGGGCACCGGTGTGGGCGGTCGGCCGAGCCTTTGACACAGTTGCTAGCCGGGTCGTAGTGGCGGAGTGGCCCGGGGGACGGTTGCCGTGAGGGTGTGGACGCGTCGAGGCCGCTTGGTGCAGCGGCTGGTCAGTCGTGTCCGCGAGGAGGTCCGCAGCCGCTGGCGCCGCTTCGAAGCGCTGTGGCGGCGGTCGATGCAGCTGCGCGTCGTGGTCAGCACCCTCGCGCTGTCGATGGCCGTGGTCTTCGCGCTGGGCATGATGCTGCAGTGGCAGATCACGTCACAGCTGCTGTCCACGAAGGAGACCGCCGCGATTTCGCAGGTCGAGGTCAGCCTGCCGATCCTGGAGCGCGAGCTGACCGCGGTCGACCCGAACGCGGACAACGTCACCGAACAGCTGCAGGCCGCGCTGAACCGCCTGACGACGACGTCCTCCGGGCAGTCCACCACCGAGACGGTGGCCGGCGCGTTCGAGCCGGTGCTGGTCGACGGGCGCGCACCGGGCGAACGGTCGCAGCAGCCGGCCGCCGGCCCGATCGACGACGTGCCGTCCGACCTGCGCCAATTCGTCGAACGCGGCCAGCTGGCCACCAAGATCACCACCGCGCACCGGGAGAAGGGCACCTCCGTCACGATGCTGGCGGTGGGGACGCCGGTGAGCACCGCGACCCGGCAGCTCCAGGTCTACCTGCTGTTCCCGCTGACCGCCGAGCAGAACACCCTCGAAGTCCTGCAGCAGACCCTGCTGCTCGGCGGGCTGGTGCTGCTGGTGATGGTGGGCGCCATCACGAACCTGGTGACCCGCCAGGTGGTGCGCCCGGTGCGGCAGGCCGCGCAGATCGCCGAGCAGCTGGCCGAAGGTGACCTGGACAAGCGGATGCGGGTGATCGGCGAGGACGACGTGGCCCGGCTGGCGGAGTCGTTCAACGAGATGGCCGGCAGCCTCAAGCAGCAGATCACGCAGCTGGAGGAGTTCGGCCAGCTGCAGCGCCGGTTCACCTCGGACGTCTCCCACGAGCTGCGCACCCCGCTGACCACCGTGAGGATGGCCGCCGACGTGCTGCACGCCTCCCGGGAGCAGTTCCCGCCCGGCCTGTCCCGGTCGACCGAGCTGCTCGTCGACGAGCTCGACCGGTTCGAACTGCTGCTGGCAGACCTGCTGGAGATCTCCCGGCTGGACGCCGGCGTCGCCGATCTGGCGGCCGAGCAGCTGGACCTCACCGAGATCGTGGACCGCTCCGTCGAGGCGCTGCGACCCATCGCCGACACAAGCGGCGTCGAGCTGCGGGTGATCGCCCCGTCCGGGGGCGGGCTCACCATCGTCGCCGACGTCCGCCGGGTGGAGCGGATCATGCGGAACCTGGTGGCCAACGCCATCGACCACGCCGAGGGTGGGCCGGTCGAGATCCGCTTCGGCGGCAACGAGCAGGCCGTCGCGGTGACCGTCCGGGACTACGGCGTCGGCCTGCGCTCGGGCGAGGCCGAGCTGGTGTTCACCCGGTTCTGGCGGGCCGACCCATCCCGGAACCGGCGCACCGGCGGCACCGGCCTCGGGCTGTCGATCAGCCTCGAGGACGCTCGGCTGCACGGCGGCGGGCTGGACGCGTGGGGCGAACCTGGCGAGGGCTCGTGCTTCCGCCTCACCCTGCCCCGGCGGCCGGGCGAGGGGTTCGACACCAGCCCGCTGCCGATGCCGGGCATCCGCCGGATCGCGGCACCGGAAGCGCTGCTCGCGGCCAGCGTCGACCCGCCGAAGGACGGCGAGGCCGGCGATCCGGACTTCCGCGACCGCGGGCCGGCTCGGTTGTCCGAACACACCTGGGAGGACGAATGATGGGCGTGCGTCGGGTGGCGGTGCTGCTGGCGGTGCTGCTGTCGGTGTCGGCGTGCGCATCGATCCCGGAGAGTTCGGACCCGAGGGCGATCCGGGCGGTCGACGAGAGCAACGCGACCGCGCCCGTGCCCCCGCCACCGGACGGCGCCGACCCGCTCGCACTGGTGCGTAGTTTCGTCAACGCGTCCGCCGCCCCGGAGAGCAACCACGAGTCCGCGCGACAGCACCTCACCCCGGCGGCGCGCCGGAGCTGGACCCCGGCGCCGGGCCTGCTCATAGTGGACAACGTCGACACGATCCCGGCGACGCAGCCCACGCCGCTGCCCGACGGCGTGCAGATGGTCACCGTGCAGGCCGACAAGGTGGGGCGGCTGCTGCCGGACTCGTCCTTCGTCCCCGAAGTCGGCGAGTACCAGGCCCAGGTACGGGTGGAGCTGCAGGCGGACGGGGAGTGGCGCATCGCGACGCCGCTGCCCGAGATCGTCGCCAGCAAGGGCTCGTTCAGCACCGTCTACCAGGCGGTCCCGATCTACTTCCTGGACCACGACTCGACCGGCATCGTCCCGGATGTGCGGTACGTGGTGTCGCAACCGGCGAGCACCCTGCCCAGGCAGGTCATCGACCTGCTGACCAGCGGCCCGTCCGCGGGGCTGGAGTCGGCCATGCGCACCGCCATCCCGCCCGGCGTGCACCCGAAGACCAACCCGGCCGACCCCGGGGACGGCGCGCTGGAGGTGAACCTCAGCGATCTCGGCGCCATCCCGCGGGAGGACCGCCAGCTGATCGCCGCGCAGGTGGTGTTCACCTTGCAGAGCGTCAACAACGCGCGGGTCCGGCTGAAGGTGGAGGGTGCGCCGCTGCTGCCGGACGGGAAGGACCTGCGGCCGACCGACCTCGGCTCCTACGAGACCAACAACACCGCCCGCCCGGATCTGCCGGGGATGGTGGTGGTCGACGAGCGGCTGCTCTCCCTCGACACCGCGCAGCCGATCCAGGGCCCGGCCGGATCGGGCGAGTACGACGTGCTCCGGGCCGGCCAGTCGCTCGACGGCAGCCATCTCGCGGCGGTCACGCGCGTCGCCGGTGGCACCGGCGTCGAGCTGCGGGTCGGCCGCTACGGCGCGCAGCTGCCCGAACTCCCGGTGCGGGGCGCCGACATGAGCAGGCCCACCTGGCGCGGGAAATCCGAGGTGTGGACCGTCGTGGACGGTCGCAACGTGGTCCGCGCGCTGGATGCCGGGAACAGCTGGGTGCCGCGCCAGGTCGACACCGGGCAGCTGACCAGCGACGGGCCGATCAGCGATTTGCGGTTGTCCCGCGACGGAACGCGGGTGGCGGCGGTGGTCGGCGGCCGCCTCGTGGTCGCCGGAGTGTCCGATCAGGACGGTCAGGTGGTGCTGCAGCGGCCGATCACGCTGCCTGCGCCGGGGGTTCGGGTCACCGGAGTCGATTGGCTGAAGGACGACTCGCTGGTGGTGATCAGCGACAGCAACACCACGCCGGTCTTCGAGGTGACGGTCGACGGGTTCCAGTGGGTCCCGTTCACCGCCGCGAACCTCGGGCAGCCGTTGAAGGCTGTCACGGTCGCCAACCGCGGCCGGGTGGTCGTCAGCGACCGCAGCGGGATCTGGGAGTCCAAGGAGACCGACGACGTCTGGTCCCTGGTCCAGGGCTCGATCGGCGGCGGTTCGATCCCGTTCTTCCCGGGCTGACCGCCGACCCCGACACGCGTCGGTGAGTCGGGACGCCGATCTGCGGCACCATCGGCCGGTGCGCGTTTCCTGGTTCGGTGCGGGGCTTTCCGGCTTGGTCGACCTGATGCTGCCGCTGCGCTGCGCGGGCTGCGACGCGGCGGGCGTGGCGTGGTGCCGGGACTGCGCGCGCGAGCTCGGCGGGCTGCGCCGAGTCGAGCGCCCGCTGCTCGAAGCCGTCCCGCCGGTGTACGCGCTCGGCCGGTACCGGGGCGCCGCCCGGCGAGCGGTGCTCGCCTACAAGGAGTCCGGCCGCCGCCATCTCGCCGAGCCGCTGGCCCGCCACATCGCGATCGGCCTGCGTGCGATCACCGCCGAGCACCGGCTCGATCAGGCCTGGTACCTGGTGCCGGCGCCGTCCCGGACGATCGCCTCCCGTCGAAGGGGCGGCGCGCACATGTCCCGCATCGCGCACCGGGCCGCGGCCGGGCTGACCGGCGCGGGGCATCCGGCGGCCGTCGCGGACTGCCTGGTGACCGCGCGCGGTGCGGCGGATTCGGCCGGGCTGGATGCGGCCGAACGAGTGCGCAACCTGTCCGGCCGAGTGCTCGGCCGGACGAGTCGTTTTCCGCCGCAGGCGGCGCAAGTCGCGCTGATCGACGACGTCATCACGACCGGCGCGACGGTCGCGAGCTGCTTGGCGGTCCTCGGAGCCGCAGGCATCGAGGTCGCCGCGGTGCTCGGCCTGACCGCGACGGCCGCCTGAAGCATTCGGGTGGATTGCCATTACCCGAACAGCCGCGGGAACTTCACCTGCCGTCCACTCGTTTTCCAGTTATGAGCAGGCAGGACCCGGCCCCCCGGCGGCCCGATGCGGAGCTACGGCACGTAGCCACCGATCGGGTGAAAAAAGAGGCCGATGGGGCGCCTGGGTCAGGGCAAGCCCGCGCCCGCTGCCTGCTTCGAACGGTGGCAGACATCACTCTCGGTGGCCGCTTGACTTCGCCCGACAAGGGGGGTGTCACAAATCGGTAAACCGAGCTAACGTGCCACTCAATCCAGCCAACCCAGGCGGGAGGGAAGGAGCGAAACCCCATGTCCCTGGCGCCGGAAGTGAGCTGATCGCCTTCTAGCCGGCGCCGCCGTGCACACCTCGCCTACGGCACGCAAGGAACGGAGGTCGTGAATGGATATCGTCGTCAAGGGTCGCAACGTCGAAGTTCCCACGCACTACCGGGAGCACGTCAATGCGAAGTTGACCCGGCTTGAGCGGTACAACAAGAAGGCAATCCGGGCGGACGTGGAACTGTTCCACGAGCGCAATCCCCGTCAGGCCAAGAATTGCCAGCGAGTCGAGATCACGCTGATGGGCAAGGGCTCGCCCGTTCGGGCCGAGGCTTGCGCAGGCGATTTCTACGCCGCACTCGACGCCGCCACGACCAAGCTGGAGAGCAGGCTCCGGCGCATGCACGACCGTAGAAAGGTGCACTACGGGCAGCACAACCCGACATCCGTGGCACAGGCGACCGCAGCGATGGCGGACCGGCCCGTCGCGATGGGCCAGGCCGTGGCCGAAGGCCGGACCGCGCTACTGGAAGCGCCGCCGGAGGTCGACGAGTACGCCGCCGAGGTCCCGGGCCAGCGGATGGCCGCGGAAAACGGGTACGACGAACCAGGCCGAGTCGTCCGCGAGAAGGACCACCCGGCCGAGCCGATGACGGTTGACCAGGCCCTCTACGAGATGGAACTGGTCGGACACGACTTCTACCTCTTCTCCGATGCGGATAGCGGTAGGCCCAGCGTGGTCTACCGGAGGAAGGGATTCGACTACGGAGTGATCAGGTTGGCTGACGCGCTATAGGGCGAGTCTGCGCCAACGCCGACCCGAACGACTGTCCCCCGCGTACCGTGGTTCGCGGGGGACAGTCGCGTGTGGGGGTCCGCCACCCGGACCTGCACCGGATGGCGGGTCCCCACTACCAGCTCTAATACGATGACCGCAAAGCGTCCGTGACGGACGCGTCACGATCAGCTAGTGAGGTCGACCGGATGGTCCTGTCCCGACTGCTCCGCGCCGGCGAGGGCAAGATGCTCAAGCGTCTGCGCAACATCGCGGCGCACATCAACGAGCTTGAAAAGGACATCGTCGCGCTGTCCGACGCCGAGCTGCGGGGCAAGACCGACGAGTTCAAACGCCGCCACGCCGACGGCGAGTCCCTCGACGAACTGCTGCCCGAAGCGTTCGCGGTGGCCCGCGAGGGCGCCAAGCGCACCCTGGGCCAGCGGCACTTCGACGTGCAGCTGATGGGTGGCGCGTCGCTGCACCTCGGCAACATCTCCGAGATGAAGACCGGTGAGGGAAAGACCCTGACCTGCGTGCTGCCCGCCTATCTCAACGCGCTCACCGGCAAGGGCGTGCACGTCGTCACGACCAACGACTACCTGGCCCGCCGCGACGCCGAGTGGATGGGCCGCGTGCACCGCTTCCTGGGCCTGGAGGTCGGCGCGATCCTGGCCGACATGACGCCGGAGCAGCGACGCAAGGCCTACGCCGCGGACATCACCTACGGGACGAACAACGAGTTCGGCTTCGACTACCTGCGCGACAACATGGCCTGGAGCCTCGCCGACTGCGTGCAGCGCGGGCACTACTTCGCCGTCGTCGACGAGGTCGACTCCATCCTGATCGACGAAGCCCGGACGCCGCTGATCATCTCCGGCCCCGCCGACCAGTCCTCCCGCTGGTACCAGGAGTTCGCCAGGCTCGCGCCGATGCTCAAGCGCGACCAGCACTACGAGGTGGACGAGCGCAAGCGCACCGTCGGCGTCACCGAAGACGGCGTCACCCTCATCGAGGACCAGCTCGGCATCGAAAACCTCTACGAGGCGGCCAACACCCCGCTGGTGGGCTACCTCAACAACGCGCTGAAGGCCAAGGAGCTCTACAAGCGCGACAAGGACTACATCGTCCGCGACGGCGAGGTGCTGATCGTCGACGAGTTCACCGGCCGCATCCTGGCCGGGCGCCGCTACAACGAGGGCATGCACCAGGCGATCGAGGCCAAGGAAGGCGTCGAGATCAAGGCCGAGAACCAGACCCTGGCCACGATCACGCTGCAGAACTACTTCCGCCTCTACGACAAGCTGGCCGGCATGACCGGTACCGCCGAGACCGAGGCGGCCGAGTTCCACACCACCTACAAGCTCGGTGTGGTGCCGATCCCGACGAACAAGCCGATGGCCCGCGCCGACCAGCCCGACCTGGTGTACAAGACGGAGCCGGCGAAGTTCGAGGCGGTCGCCGAGGACATCGAAGAGCGGTACCAGAGCGGCCAGCCGGTCCTGGTCGGCACGACCAGCGTGGAGCGCTCCGAGTACCTGTCGAAGCTGCTCACCAAAAAGGGCATCCCGCACAACGTGCTGAACGCGAAGAACCACGCGCGGGAGGCCGCGATCATCGCCGAGGCGGGTCGCAAGGGCGCGGTCACGGTCGCCACCAACATGGCCGGTCGCGGTACCGACATCGTGCTCGGCGGCAACATCGACCACCTCGCGGACGCCGAACTGCGCGGCCGCGGCCTGGACCCGGTGGAGAACCGCGAGCAGTACGAGGCAGAGTGGCCCGCGGTCGTCGAGAAGATCACGGCGCAGGTCAAGGCCGAGAGCGAGGAGATCCGCGAGGTCGGCGGCCTCTACGTGCTGGGCACCGAGCGCCACGAGTCCCGCCGCATCGACAACCAGCTGCGCGGTCGTTCCGGCCGTCAGGGCGACCCGGGCGAGTCCCGGTTCTACCTGTCGCTGGGCGACGAGCTGATGCGGCGCTTCAACGCCGCGATGGTCGAGACCGTGATGACCCGGCTCAAGGTGCCCGACGACGTGCCGATCGAGCACAAGATGGTCAGCCGCGCCATCCGCAGCGCGCAGACCCAGGTCGAGCAGCAGAACATGGAGATCCGCAAGAACGTCCTCAAGTACGACGAGGTCATGAACCAGCAGCGGACCGTCATCTACGACGAGCGGCACCGCGTGCTGGCCGGCGAGGACCTGCACGAGCAGGTCATGCACATGCTCACCGACGTGGTGACGGCCTACGTCGACGCGGAGACCGCCGAGGGTTACGTCGAGGACTGGGACTTCGAGAAGCTCTGGACCGCGCTGAAGACCCTCTACCCGATGTCGATCAGCTGGGAAGCCCTCGTCGACGACGAAGAGGACATGTCCAAGGAGCGCCTGCTGGAGCTCATCCTGGAGGACGCGCGCGCCGCGTACGCCAAGCGCGAGGCCGAAGTCGACGGCAAGGTCGGCCAGGGCGCGATGCGCGAGCTGGAGCGCCGCGTGGTGCTCAGCGTCCTGGACCGCAAGTGGCGCGAGCACCTCTACGAGATGGACTACCTCAAGGAGGGCATCGGGCTGCGGGCGATGGCGCAGCGCGACCCGCTGATCGAGTACCGCCGCGAGGGCTTCGACATGTTCGGGGCGATGCTGGAGGCGCTCAAGGAGGAGTCCGTCGGATTCCTGTTCAACGTCCAGGTCGAGGCGGCCGAGCCGCAGCCCGAACCGGAAGCGCCGGCCATGCCGGTGTCGGTGAGCCAGGTCGGCAGCGGCACGCCGGACGTGCCCCAGACCCCGCAGCCGACGGCCCAGCCCGCGCCGCAACCGCGGCCCAGGCGCGCCCGGCCGGCATCCGCCGGCCCCGCGTTGAGCCAGCTGCCCACCGCGGCAGACGGCGAGCAGGTCCCGTCCGCGCTGCGCGGCAAGGGACTCGACTCGCCGACGCAGCGGGGCCTGAGCTACTCCGGACCGAACGAGACCGGCGACGTGGAGACCAGCAGCGACAGCGACCAGGGGCCGGAGTCCCGCAGCGGCACCCGCCGCGAGCGTCGGGCCGCCGCTCGAGCTGACGCGAAGAAGAATAAGAAGCGCTGATCAGACCAAGGACAGCAGCGTGCACACCCAGTGCCCGTTGTCCTGTTCCAAGCGCAGCACCAGGGCCCGGACCCGGTAGTGCGTCCCGACGATCATGCAGGCCTCCACCGCGCAGTCGGTGACCAGGCAGGCGTGAACGGATCGCAGCCGGTAGTCCGGGCCTTGCGCTGCGTGCAGCCGGGTGGTGAGCAGCAGCCCGGCCACATGCGGCTCGAGGTGCTCGCGCACCTGATGCAAGGTCCGACGCCCGGAGAGCGCGTCGAACACCTGCTCGCCGATGAACCCCGCGATGGCGGAGGCGCTGCTGTCCGCCACCGCCTCGGCCAGCGTCGTTTCGATCGACAGCATTGCGGTCATGGAGTCTCCAGGCGGTCGGCGGACTTGGCTCCCGCTTAACTGAGGAACTTGCGGTCCGGATCCGGTCACCTTCAGCCGCGGAACGCACCGATCGTGTGAGCTACCGTGCGGCTCGTGGATCTGAAGGGACTGCTGCTGGATTGCGCCGGGGTGCTCGACGATCCGGGCGCCGAGCCGTCCGGCGTTGCGCCGCTGCTGGACGTCGCGCGGCGCATCCGCCAGGCCGGGATCGGAACCGCGCTGGTGTCCAATGCCAACGGGCTCGACGATCCGGGCCTGGCCGAGCTGTTCGACACCGTCGTGCTGTCCGGGGCGGTCGGCGTCGCAAAGCCGAGCCTCGAGATCTACCGGTTGACCGCGCGCCGGCTGGGGCTGGAACCGCGGCAGTGCGTCTTCGTCGACGACCTCCGCCGGAACGTGGCCGGCGCGATCGAGGCGGGCATGGTCGGAGTCCACCACCGCGACGTCGATTCGACGGCCACCGAGCTCGCCGCCCTCTTCGGCCTCGAGATCGGCTCTGACCTGGTGTTTTGATGTTTAAGGGGGGGTGGTTGCAGGGGGTGTTTCGGGGGTGTGTAAATTTATCCAAGTCAGCGCGACACGGGCCGGGAAAACCGGGCCGAGCCTGACACGGGTCGCGAACCAAGCTCCTGCCTTCGGGTGGTAGAGTGGGCGAACCGGTAAAGCGGTGAAGAGGAAATGCTCCCCGGAGCTTTGATCCC
>NZ_SMKW01000170.1 GCF_004348985.1 Saccharopolyspora elongata
ACTCGTGCGGAAACAGGCACAAGACCAGCGTGAAGTAGAACATCAGCCGGGCGGGCAGTGCGCGGGTCCGCTGTTCCCTACGCCAGTACTGATCAATAACTCGATCGACCAATTCCACAGGGAACGTTCGGGTCAGCACGCCGACGGCGGCCCGATCGGCCACGCTGACACCCGCGCCCGCACCTGCCTCAAGATCCACAAGTACGCAGGCTACCGGCCACGCGACAACCTAAACGACCGGCATTGGGCCTAGGCGGTCGTTTCGGAACGGTGCGCGGTCCGAGGTGACGCTTTCGCGCGAAACCGCCGCGGAGCAGGCCGGAGGGCAGAAAGCCCTTGGTCCGGCACCGCTCGCGGGCGCAGTCTGGCGCTGTGCCCGAGGAAGCTGCGGTGAACTTCGAGACGGCGCTTGCGGAGCTTGCGGATTTCCCTCTGGTGGAGGCGATTTTCGGCCGCCGCTCGCGGCGTTTCGCCCTGGGCGACGAGATCCCGGACGGCCCGCTCGCCTACCGCTCCAGGCACGAGCCGGTGCCCCTGACGGACCTGGAGCGGATGCTCGTGCTGAGCGCGATGGGCGGTACGACCGGCTGGCACTACTCGATCACCCGGCACGCCCGCTACGCCCCGCACGTCTCGAACTACGCCGGCGCCGCCGCCGGCCGCACCTTCCCGTCCGCGGCCGGGATCCACACCGCCGAGTTGTTCTTCACCGACGACTCCGGGCTCTACTTCTTCCCGACCCGCGACGCCGGCGCGCTGGTCGACCCGGCCGTCGAGGAGGTCACCCCGGAGCTGGTGGTCGAGCGGCACCGCGAGCGGCTGCGCCGGCTCTCGCCCGGGCGGCTGTACCTGCCGGCGGAGGAGCCCTACCTGGAGGGGCACAACACCTGGTGCGTCAACGTTCCCGGTTCGCTGCTGGTCATCCCGGTGGCGGACATCGCCCAGCACCTCATCGCCATCCTGTGCTTCTTCGCCCAGAACGGCTACGCGATCTACGACGACGTCAACGATCGCGAGCTCCCCGGGCTGGCGGAGTTCGGCGGGCTGGTCGACGTCGAGGAGCCGTTCCCGCTCACCTTCACCGAGCAGTACGCGCTGACCGAGGCGACGGCGGAGCTGGCTTCCGCCTGCTACGCGGGCGTGCTGATGCTGCAGGCGATGGGGCTCGGCGGCTGGATGTTCGACGGGATCGATCGCTTCGCGATGCTCGGCGCCTCGGGCGATCCCGCCGTCCCCGGCCTCGGGTTCCGCTACGACGAGGACGAGCGCTGGCCGACCCCGAACCCCACCGGCCGGGAGGGCGTCTTCGAGGCCTGCTGCCCACCGCGGCACCGCGACATGGCGGCGGCGGTCGAGGCGTTCGCCGAACGCAAGTTCGGCCCCGGCGGGCCGTTCCACCGCGACACCCCGGGGGCCTGGACCGACAGCCCGGGCTTCCGCGGCAGCGCCCTGGTGCACGACGACGAGTTCAAGGCGTGCGTCTCGCTCCAAGCGCAGTACGTCCTGGACACCTTCGGGAAGTTCCCAGGGACGGTGCCGACGGTGTTCATCATGAACTACGTCCAGGCCCACCACCTGGACCTGGACTTCTACGATCGCTTCTTCAAACCCGGCGCCTACCTGCACACCCACGCCACGCACATGCAGAAGTGGCACGGCGCAGAAGAGCAGACCTAGGGCTCAACTCGTGCGCTGCACGTGAGGATGCGGTCGAAGACCGCATCCTCGGGCGATCACTCGGCGGCTGAACAGTTCAGCCCTTGCTGATATATCACTGTTCGCTGTACTGTTCCGTTCATGCTGACGTGTGAGACGCGGGGCGCGGCGCTGGCCCGGCTGGGCAAGGCGCTGGCCGATCCGACTCGTTGCCAGATCCTGGTCGCGCTGCTCGACGGGGAGAGCTATCCGGGCGTGCTCGCCGAGCAGCTGGGGCTGAGCCGTTCGAACGTCTCCAACCACCTGGCCTGCCTGCGCGGTTGCGGGCTCGTCGTGGCCACCTACGAGGGCCGCCAGGTCCGCTATTCCCTGGCCGATGCCCACCTGGCGCGCGCGCTCGGCGAACTGGTCCAGGTCGTGCTCGCCGTGGAAACGGATCAGCCGTGCCTCAACGAGGCCCAGCCCGAGGCGGAGCGGTGAGCGAGGATCGCTGCGTCGACGACTGCTGCGCGGCGGACACCACGACCGACCCGCAGCGACGAGCGGTGCTGGCCCGACGGGTGCGGTGGCTGGTCGCCGCGACGATCACCTACAACGTCATCGAAGCGGTCGTGGCGATCTCGGCCGGAACGGCGGCGTCCTCGACGGCGTTGATCGGCTTCGGCCTGGACTCGGTGATCGAGGTCGCGTCCGCGGCCGCGGTGGCGTGGCAGTTCTCCGGCAGCGACCCCGAAGCCCGGGAACGGGCGGCGCTGAAGGTGATCGCGGTGTCGTTCTTCGCGCTGGCCGCCTACGTCTCGGTCGAGTCGGTGCGAACCCTGCTCGGCGCGGACTCGGCCGAACACTCGACGGTGGGTATCGCGCTGGCTGCGGTTTCCCTGCTGGTGATGCCGTTCCTGTCGGCGGCCCAACGCCGCGCCGGCCGAGAACTCGGTTCGGCCAGCGCGGTCGCCGACTCCAAGCAAACCCTGCTGTGCACCTACCTTTCGGGCGTTCTGCTGCTGGGACTGCTGCTCAACGGCCTCCTCGGCTGGTCCTGGGCCGACCCCGTCGTCGCCCTGGTGATCGCGGCGGTGGCGGTGAAGGAAGGCCGAGAAGCCTGGCGCGGCCACCACTGCTGCTGAGCACTCAGGCGTTGGTGACCGATGCGTCGTTGTCCCCGGCGCAGCACGGCGTCCCGGCCTCCGCGGCCGCGCCGAAGGTCTGGGAATCGGCTTTGACGACGTAGACCTCCCAGGGCTCGCGACCGGGACCGTGGACCCAGACCTTGTCCTGGCGGGCGTAGCAGCAGGTGGTGTCCTCCTCGACGTCGGTGAACAGGCCGAGCGCCTTGAGCCGTTCGGTGGCGTCGTCGACCTGCTCGGTGCTGTCGACCTCGACGCCCAGGTGGTCCATCACCGTGTCCTGGCCCGCCTCGCCCTCCAGCAGGACGAGCTTCAGCGGCGGTTCGGCGATGGCGAAGTTGGCGTAGCCGGGCCGCCGCTTGGCCGGCTCGGCGCCGAAGAGCTTCGAGTAGAACGCGATCGATCCTTCGAGGTCACCGACCCGAAGGGCGAGCTGCATGCGTGACATCGCATCCCCTTGCTTAGATGTACATCTAAGTAGACGACCACAGCTTGGGCCTTGCTTCGACATCTGTCAAGATAGATGAGTGTCGAAACAAGCCCCGAGGATGCGACCCAGTGCTGCTCGCCGGTGATGCGGGAACCGCTGAGCGCGGAGCAGTCGGCCGAGCTGGCCCGGGTGTTCAAGGCGATCGGCGAACCGGTGCGGCTGCGACTGCTGTCGTTGATCGCCTCGCACGCGGGCGGAGAGGCGTGCGTGTGCGATCTGACCGGGGCGTTCGAGCTGTCCGGGCCGACGATCTCGCACCACCTCAAGGTGCTGCGCGAGGCCGGGGTGATCGAGGGCGAACGGCGCGGGACCTGGATCTACTACCGCGTGCGCCCCGAAACCCTGCGGGCCGTCTCGTCCGTGCTGGTGCCGGCCGACGCCGAGGCGGTCACCGCATGACCCGGGCGGCAGAGGCCCCGGTGGCCGCGCGCTTGTCGACGCTGGACCGGCTGCTGCCGGTGTGGATCGGCGCGGCCATGGTGGCCGGATTGCTGGCCGGACGGTGGATCCCCGGCCTCGGCCCGGCCTTGGACGCCTGTCGGACGAGATCCCCACGAAGCTGACCACCGGCGCCGTCGAAGCCGCGGACGTGGTGATCACCATGGGCTGCGGCGCCGCCTGCCCGGTGTTCCCCGGAAAGCACGATCCACGAGTTCTGCCATACCTGCGTCCACTCGCCGCAAGTTCGGCCGATCCCATTCGACACCCTTGCGCCGCCGGACGAAACCCCGCCCCCCGCGGTAGCCACCAATTAGTGGGTACTGGGCAGCGAACGGAAAAGGGCCGATCCTCGTGCAGGGCGGCCGGAGCGCCGCCAGATCCCGGGAGAGGTGGAGTGGCCGCGCGAATGCATCAGGAAGCCGGCTTGGCGTCGGTGAGCTTCTCCAAACGGCGATGTCCCCAGTCGGAGAGAGGAGCCAACAGCTCGGAGAGCTCACGGCCGAACGCGGTCAAGGAGTACAGGGTCTTCAGCGGCAGCACGTCGTGCACCTCCCGGTGCACCAGTCCGTCGGCCTCCATCTCGCGGAGCGCCTGAGTCAACACCTTCTCGGTGAGGCCGGGCAGCCGCCGACGCAGCTCGCCCGGACGGTGCGGACGGGATTCCAGCAGCCAGAGCAGAGTCGGCTTCCACTTCCCGTCGATCACCGCGATCGCGGCGGTTACCCCGCAGACATTCGGGTCCTGGGCACGACCGCGCGTCATCTTCACCCCATTCATCGCATATTTCCTATTCGTTGCGGAGTTGATTATGTCCTCGCACACCGACCAGTCCGCCGTCACCGTCCTCGGCCTGGGGCCGATGGGCCGCTCCCTGGCGGGCGCATTCCTGGACGCCGGCCTGCGCACCACGATCTGGAACCGGACGCCAGGAAGGGACCAGGAACTCGTCTCGCGTGGCGCGGTCAGCGCCCGGTCCGCGGAGGAAGCCGTGGCCGCAAGCGGGCTGACCGTGGTCTGCGTGGTGAACTACGACGCGGTGGACGCGATCTTGCGGCGGGAGGCGGTCGCCGACGCGCTCAAGGGCCACACGGTGGTCAACCTGACCGCCGACACGCCAGACCGAGCCCGCGACACCGCGGCATGGGCTGCCGAGCACGGCGTCCGCTACCTGGACGGCGCCATCATGACCCCGATCACGACCATCGGAACTCCCGCCGCGGTGTTCATCCACAGCGGCCCGGAGGAGCTCTACCGCGAGCACCGGCCCGTGCTGGACGTGCTGGGCGGCAACCACACCCACCTCGGAGAGGAGATCGGCCGGGCGGCGGCGTACGACATCGCACTGCTCGACATCTTCTGGACCGCGATGGCGGGCTACGCCCACGCATTGGCGGTGGCGAAGGCGGAGGGCGTCACCGCACGGGAGCTGGCCCCGCTCGCCAAGGGCATCGGCTCGATGATGCCAACGCTCTTCGAGCAGCTCGCCGAGGGAGTGGACAGCGGCAACTACTTCGGCGAGGCAAACCCCATGACCTCGACGGCCTCGACCATGACCCACATCGTCCACACCTCCGAAGCGCACGGCATCGATGCGAGCGTGATGCGCGCCGCCGAGGGCTGGGCTCGCCGCGCCATCGGACGGGGCTACGGCGCGGACGGATTCATCCGCGTCGCCGAGTTCCTGGGCCGCTGAGGAAAACTGCGGGTCGACCGAGCAGCCACTCTGCCTCGGTCGACCCGCAGCATGCGCTGGAACCCTTCGAATCCGCCCTCACCTTCACGGAAATCAGCAATCCGGCACTCGCCGACATCGGATTGCACCTGTTCCCAGGGGATTTCGAACCGGTGAACGCGGCCCTGGATCGCCTGGAGACCTGGAGCGACGAGCGGTACGAGCGAGCCCGGAGGCTGGTGCTCGCGCTCTACACCCACGTCGAGGACAGCCGGGACGAGGAAAGGACCCTAGGCCTGAAGGAGCTGCGGGAGAGACTGAACCTCCCCAAGCCCCGCTGAGAGCGCTACGGCCGAAAGACCCTGGCAGCAAAGAACCCCAGGTCTGTGACCTGGGGTTCTTTGGTCGAGGCCCCAAAGGGCGTGGTGACGCCAAGAGGATGAGGGGGCCCGTCCAGGACAGGCCCCCTCATCGGTCGCTACAGCCCGCAGGAGCCGCGGTCGAGCTGGAAGAACCTGGCGTTGGCCCAGCGGCACAGCCACATCCCGACCATGACACCGGCGATCGTGACGAGAGCGGGCAGGTAACCGCTGGCGACCTGGATGATCGGGATCGCCGGGCAGCCACCCGAGATCGCCCAGCCGGTGCCGAACAGCACCGCCCCGGGGATCACGCCGCGGTGGATCCGCCCTGCCGTGCGGCGGACACCCACCACGGCGAAGACCACCACGATGATCGCCACGGCCCCGGCGAAGGCGTACAGCATGCGCGGGTCCCGGAAGGTGAACATGCGGTTCAGCTCGGTGTAGTCGCCGAACCCGATGTTGGTGACGACGAAGCCGAGAGCCAGCCCGGTAATGATGTTGGCGACGAGCACCGCGCCCCTGGTACGCATCAGATCACCTTCCACAGCAGGAACGAAACGGCAACAGCGGTGCCGAAGAAGACGGCAGTTGCAACGAGGCTGACCGGACGCAACCGCCCGCAGCCGCTGAGTCCATGGCCGGAGCTGCAGCCCCCGGCCAAGCGGGTGCCGAAGCCGACGAGGATGCCTCCGACGAACAGCACGCCGATCATGACGTTCGAATCGGCGGTGACGAGCTGGCGGAAACCCTCGCCCATGTCGAAGCGGACCTCGAATCGGCCGGCGATGACGGCGGCCACCCATCCGCCGACGAAGATCGACAGGAGCAGGGCGGCCTGGGTGACCAGAGGTGCCGAGCGCACGACCTGCGTCGTGCTCTGCTCGCGCGCCGCGGGTCCGGCGTCCGGCTGCGCGTCACCGCGCATCACGTCCGGCGAGGTGGGTGCTTCAGAGCGGGTCCCGAACTCCGCGGCGGTCGCCGCGGCGAACGCTTCCTCGAGGGCACGGTCGTCGGCGAACTGGGCCTCCTGCCGTTCGATGCGGCGTTCGGCACGCCAGTGCAGGACGCGATCCCACGCCGAGGACACCCCGAAGGACCGATCCGTGATCAGCGTGTAGTTGATGGTGACCAGGGCGAGCCCGATCGCGCCCGCCCACCAGGGCCAGTAGCTGCTCATGCGGGGCCTCTCATCCACTCGGCGAGTCGGGTCCACCAACGGCGTTTCGGGCCCTGCGCTCGCGCGGGCCGTGTTGCCCGGTCCGGGGTTGGTGGGGTTCTTGGGACCTGTGGGGCCCGCGAAGGGGCCGACGGG
>NZ_SMKW01000171.1 GCF_004348985.1 Saccharopolyspora elongata
GGCTCGATTCGCTCCCACAGCTCGTCGGACACGATCCATGGCGGCTGCTCACCCTTCTTCACACGATCATGATCAACCATCAGGGAATGCCAGTCACTACAAGTGATCATTCTGTTAGGAACTCTTAGTGGCCATGGCCGGATCTTCTCATATATTGTCTTCCCGGCCACTGGTTCCGCCCCGCCGTTTCGGCGAGGCTCTTCGATGTGATCAGTACTGGGACCGCGCGACGCGTCCACCCCGCCTGGTGGGTCGCGGCCGCCGCCTTCATCGCCCTGCTCGGGTCCGCCGCCTTCCGGTCGATGCCCGGCGTGTTCATGAATCCGCTGCACGACGAGTTCGGCTGGCCGCACAGCGTCATCTCGGCCGCCGTGTCGCTGAACCTGCTCCTCTACGGCCTGACCGCGCCGTTCGCCGCGGCCCTGATGGCGCGCTTCGGCATCCGCCGGGTCACCGTCGCCGCGCTGCTGCTCATCGCGGCAGGCAGCGGGCTGACGGTGTTCATGACCGCCAGCTGGCAGCTGATCGTGTGCTGGGGCCTCCTCGTGGGCCTGGGCACCGGGTCGATGGCGCTGGCCTTTGTGTCCACAGTGGTCGACCGGTGGTTCGTGCAGCGTCGCGGCCTCGTCAGCGGCGTGCTGACCGCGGGCAGCGCGACCGGTCAGCTGATCTTCCTGCCGCTGGCGGCCGTGCTCGTCGAGAGCGACGGCTGGCGCTTCACCTCGCTGGTCATCGCGGGCACCGCGCTGCTGGTCGGCCTGCTGGTGTGGCTGGTGATGCGCGACCACCCCCGCGACGCCGGCGTCACCGCCTACGGCGCGACGGGCGACGAGCCGGAGCCGGAGCGCGACCGCGGCAACCCGGCCGCGGTCGCGCTCCGCGCCCTTCGCGACGCGGCCCGCAAGCCCGCTTTCTGGCTGCTGGCGGGCGGATTCGCGATCTGCGGGGCGAGCACCAACGGGCTGGTGAACACGCACTTCGTGCCCGCCGCGCACGACCACGGCATGCCGACCACGACCGCTGCCGGGCTGCTCGCGGTGATCGGCGTGTTCGACGTGCTCGGCACGGTGCTCTCCGGCTGGCTGACCGACAAGGTCAACCCGCGCCTGCTGCTCGCCGCCTACTACACGCTGCGCGGCCTGTCACTGTTCGTGCTGCCGCAGCTGCTCGGCCCCTCGGTGGAGGCGAGCATGGTGCTGTTCGTGGTGTTCTACGGGCTGGACTGGGTGGCCACCGTGCCGCCGACCATGGCGCTGTGCCGGGAGCACTTCGGGCCCCGCGCCTCGGTGGTGTTCGGCTGGGTGTTCGCCTCGCACCAGATCGGCGCGGCGGCCATCGCCAGCATCGCGGGCGTGGTGCGCGACCAGTTCGGCGACTACGCCGCCGCCTGGTACGGCGCGGGCCTGCTCTGCCTGCTGGCGACGGCGTTCTCGGTGTCGATCCGGGTCGCCCCGCGGTCGAAGCCGGAGCCGGTCACCACGGGGTCAGCGTCACGGTGATCGACTTCGGCGCCCCGTCCTGGATGTAGGAGGCGAAACCGGCCACGTCGTCGAAGGCGAACCCGTAGGCCTTGCCGTCCTCGGTGTTGGCGTGCATCACCTTGGCGAAGTGGTTGGTGACCTGGTGCTGGTAGAACGCGCCCGGATCGGTGCCGGGCTGGTCGGCCAGGTCCAGCAGGATGGAGCGGTTGAAGCCGGCGCCCAGGATGGCCGCCACCGGACCGGTGATGCCGTCGTTCGGGGCGGCCAGCGCGCCGTCGCAGAACAGCACGTCCCTTGTGGACGGTCGTCCGATCGGCTGCACGCCGCCGTCGAAGTTGAAGGTGTCGCCGGAGATCTGGCCCGTGAAGATGCGGCCGTCGCCGGTGTTCACCTTCAGCTGGCTGCCCTGGTACTTGGCCCAGACCTCGTCGATGTAGGAGTCGTAGTAGCTGCCGGAGAACGCGCCGAGGTCGAGCCCGTGGCCCGGCGCGATCACCCGCAGGTCCTGCTGCCGCAGCCCGGCGAAGTCCGCGTTCTCGGTGACACCGCTGAGGATCTTCTCGCGGCCCCCGGCGGGCACCGTGCCCGTGGTCTGGTCCTGCGCGCCCTGCAGCCGGATCGACAGCGGCACGCTGAACATGTCGACCATCGTCGTGTTGCAGTACATCCCGTCGGGCTTGAGGGTGAATTCGACAGTGTCGTGCAGGATCGAGTGGTTCGGATCGGTGTCGACCCAGCCCGCCGGGTACTGCAGCGCGGGCTTGCCGTCGCCGCCCGGGACGACCTTGAACTTCAGCTTCTCGCCGAGCGCGAAGTAGATCCGGCCGGACATGCTCGGCAGGTTCAGCGTCGTGTCGCCGCTGCCCTGCAACGGGATGGCGTAGTCGGCGAAGCCGTCGGAACCGTTGTCGGACGGCGAAACCGGCACCAGCTGCCCGTCGGGCGAGACCCGGCACTGCTCGCCGGAGTCGAGGTTCACGCCGACGACGTAGACCCAGATGGACGCGTTGTCGAACTGGCCGCTGCGGTTGACGATCGTCAGCGGTAGCGGGACGTCGGGAGCGCGGCGGCCGGCGAAGGCCGGGGCGGCGGCGAGGCCGCCGATGACAGGTACGGCGAGGGCGGCGGCGGAGACTCCGCCGAGGAAGGAACGTCTGCTGAGCACGGCGCTTCCCTTCGGGGTGGGAAATAAGTTTTGGGTCACAACAATTGTGGGAGCGGCCGCCTCGGCCGCCAATACCCCGAAGCGCCTCCGCCGACTACCCGAACCGGCTCATCCGACCGGTCAAAACCGGACAACGGCGGTGGATCGCCCACCCGCCGCCGGGTTGGCTAACTTTGGTGGCGATGACGGAACAAGTCGCGCGCAACGATTCCGAGCGCGGGGAACTCGTGCTGCTCCGCCGGGGCGGCGCGCTGGAGCTCCGGGTCAACGGCGTTTTCGTGATGGACACGGTGCACACCGAGACCGAACGGCTGCTCGCCCGCGCCACGCTGCGCGCTGCCGCCCGGACCGACCGGGTGCTGGTCGGCGGCCTGGGGCTGGGGTTCACGCTGCGGGAAGTGCTGGCCGATCCGCGGGTCCGCGAAGCGCACGTCGTCGAGATCGAGCCGGACCTGATCAACTGGCACCGCCGCGGGCTCGTCCCCGAAACCGCCGATGCGATCCGGGACGACCGGGTGGTGTTCCGCGTCGGCGACGTCGCCGAGGTGCTCGACGCGCAACCGCCCAGCAGCTTCGACGTCCTGCTGCTCGATGTGGACAACGGTCCGGACTTCCTCGTCTACGACGGCAATTCCGCTCTCTACCGAGCCGATTTCCTGGCCCGCTGCAGGGAGAAGCTCACCCCGGAAGGCACCGTGGCGATCTGGTCGGCCGACACCTCCCCGGACCTCAGTGCCGCCATGCGCGAGGTCTTCGGGAACTGCGAGGAGATCCCGATCCCGGTGACGCTGGGGCAGCAGGAGACGACCTACCACCTGTTCCTGGGCCGCCGGGCTCGTGAGTGAAGGTTCCCGTTCTTGCCGCAACGATCGCTCACGAGAGCAGGTCGAGCTCCAGCAGGCTGGGCTCCAGGACGCCCTCCAGCACCAGCAGCCGCCGCTTGGCCTCCAGGCCCGGGCCGAACCCGCCGAGGCCGCCGCCGCTGGCCAGCACCCGGTGGCACGGCACCAGCAGCGGCACCGGATTGCTGCCCATGATCGTGCCGACCGCCCGCGAGGCCTCCGGCCGCCCGGAAAGCTCCGCCAGCCCCTTGTAGCTCACCGTCTCGCCGAAGGGCACCAGCTCGTGCAGCGTGCGCAACACGTGCAGCCGCAGGCCCTCCAGCGGCGCCCACGCGATCGGCACGTCGAATTCCCGGCGCCCGCGCGAGAAGTACTCGCCGAGCTGCCGCGCGGCCTCGGCCGCCACGCCGGTGCCCCGGCTTGGCTCGACGCCGTCGAACTCGCCGAGTACCCGGTCCGGCGCGGCGAAGGCGACCCGGCACACCTCGTCGGCGGCTGCGACGACCGTCAGCTCCCCGACGGGACTGTCCAACGCGCTCCACGTCAGCGACATGCCGGGAGGGTAGCGCCCTGCACCGACGAGCCGGGCCGCGCAAGCTCGTGGCGGCTTCCCGCCGACGTTGGCGTGACCAGGCCCGTTCGCCACGACGCGAGCTAGGCTCCGAAACATGCCCGAAACGCACGCCCACCGACGCCACGCCCTCCGCGACCAGCTGCGCGAGCGGGACCTGGACGCGATGTTGGTGACCGACCTGCTCAACATCCGCTACCTGACCGGCTTCACCGGATCCAACGCGGCGCTGGTGGTGCACGCCGCGGACGAGCCGGGGACCGAGTCGCGGACGGTGTTCTGCACCGACGGCCGGTACCTGATCCAGGCCGGGGCGCAGGTGCCGGACCTGGAGCGGGTCATCGAGCGGCCGAGCGATCTGGCGCTGGCCGAGCGGATCGGGGCCGACGCCGCCGGGCACCGCCGCGTCGGCTTCGAAAGCCAGCACGTCACCGTCGACGGCCGCGACGTGCTGGCCGCCGCGGCGGGCGAGGCGGAACTGGTGCGCGCGCCCGGCCTCGTCGAGCAGCTGCGGCTGATCAAGGACGAGACCGAGATCGACGCGCTGCGGATGGCGTGCGCGGCCGCCGACCGGGCGCTGGCCGACCTCATCGCGCACGGCGGGCTGCGCCCCGGCCGCACCGAGCTGGAGGTCGCCCGCGAGCTGGAGACCCGCATGCTCGACCACGGCGCGGCCGGACCGTCGTTCGAGACGATCGTCGCCGCCGGGGCGAACTCCGCGGTGCCGCACCACCGGCCCACCGACGCGGTGCTGGCGGCCGGAGACTTCGTGAAGATGGACTTCGGCGCCCTCGTCGACGGCTACCACTCGGACATGACCCGGACCGTGGTGCTCGGCAAGGCGGCGGACTGGCAGCGCGAGATCTACGAGCTGGTGCGCGCCTCGCAGGCCGCCGGCCGGGCCGCCCTCGCCGTCGACACCGATGTGAAGGCGGTGGACACCGCGGCCCGTAAGGTGATCGAGGACGCGGGCTACGGCGAGCAGTTCCTGCACGGCCTCGGACACGGCGTCGGCCTGGAGATCCACGAGGCACCGGCGTTGTCGCAGCGGGGGGACGGTAGAATCGGCGCCGGGATGGCGGTCACCGTCGAGCCTGGTGTCTACCTGGCAGGGCAGGGCGGGGTCCGCATCGAGGACACGCTGGTCGTGCGTCCCAGCACGCCGGAGCTCCTCACCTTGACGACGAAGGAGCTCGTCGAAGTCTGACGCGCCGAGGTGCGCCGGTACGCCGGAATCCGGTTCGCGTCGGCAACACGCCCAAGCCATCACCACAGGAGAGACCCCCACCGTGGCATCCACGAACGACCTGAAGAACGGACTGGTGCTCAACATCGACGGCCAGTTGTGGACCGTCGTGAACTTCCAGCACGTCAAGCCCGGCAAGGGCGGCGCCTTCGTTCGCACCACCCTGAAGAACGTCCTCTCCGGCAAGGTCGTGGACAAGACCTTCAACGCCGGCGTCAAGGTGGACACCGCGAACGTCGACCGCCGCGAGATGACCTACCTCTACAACGACGGCACCGACTACGTGTTCATGGACCCCGACACCTACGACCAGGTCAACATCTCGGCCGACGTCGTCGGGGACGCCGCGAACTACATGCTGGAGAACAGCGCCGTCGTCGTGGCCCGCCACGACGAGGCCCCGCTGTACGTCGAGCTGCCGGCCTCGGTCGAGCTCGTCGTCTCGCACACCGACCCGGGCCTGCAGGGCGACCGCTCCACCGGCGGCACCAAGCCCGCCACCCTGGAGACCGGTGCGGAGATCCAGGTCCCGCTGTTCCTCAACACCGGTGACAAGGTGAAGGTCGACCCGCGCGACGGCCGGTACCTCAGCCGCGTCAGCAGCAAATGATCGCCTGCCCGTCGGCCGCGGCATTCGGCCCGGCCGGAAAGAGGGTGTGAGGTGGGTTCTCGGAGCAAGGCACGCAAGCGTGCCGTGGACTTCCTCTACGAGGCCGATCAGCGCGGCATCGACGCGGTGACCCTGCTGGCCGAGCGCGTCGGCTCGCCGGAGGTCCCGCCGGTCGGCGACTACACGATCGCCCTGGTCGAGGGCGTGACGGCGAACCGCGAGCGGATCGACGAGGTGCTCACGCAGCACGCCGAGGGCTGGTCGCTGGGGCGGATGCCCGCGGTCGACCGCTCGGTGCTGCGGCTGGGCCTGTACGAGCTGCTGTGGAGCGACGACGTGCCGCCGGCGGTGGCCATCGACGAGGCCGTGGAGCTGGTCAAGGCGCTGTCGACGGACGACTCGCCGCGCTTCGTCAACGGCGTGCTGGGCCGCATCGCGGGCATCGGCGACCGGCTCCGCAAGTCGGTCCGCCCGGAGCAGACCGCGGCGGAGTAGCCCGAACGAGTTACAAGCGAGGGGCGTCCCCGGCCAGGCGACTTGGCCGGGGACGCCCCTCGTCTCGTCATGCCCCCGAACGGGTGACGAGGTCCGCAATTTCAATGGAAATCAGAGCTCCGATTTCCATTGAAATTGCGGTGGGGGACCCGGCGAAGGGTTCTTCAGCCGGATTCACCTGCCGTCGGAGTGGATT
>NZ_SMKW01000172.1 GCF_004348985.1 Saccharopolyspora elongata
CTCTCCCGCAACGCCCGGATCTCCCACGCCGAGTTGGCCCATCGAGTCCTGCTGTCCCGCAACGCGGTGCGCCAGCGCATCGAGCGGCTGGAACGGCAGGGACACATCCGCGGCTACACGATCGTTCGCGACGAGGACAGCACCACCGGGGATTTCGTGTCTGCGCTGGTGCTCGTATACCGGCAGGACCGCTTGCGCGGTGGGGAGGTCCTGGCCGCTCTCAAGCGCATTCCAGAAGTCGTCATCTGCGAGGTGCTCAGCGGCGACTTCGATCTCATGGTGCGGCTCGAAGCGCAGTCCCTGGAACGCATACGCGGCATCTGGGAGGACATCGCCCAGATGCCTGGCGTAAGCAACACGGTGACCGGGTTCGCGCTCTCTCGGGTGATTAACCGCCCGCGGAAGGAGCGCTCTGCGGAATCGGAACCATGAGTCCGACCGCCTGCTCTCGGCTGAGCAGGCCGGCCTGCTCGACCAGGTCCGCCACGCTGGATCCGGTTGCCAGCGCCTGCTTGGCGATAGCTGCGGCGGCTTCGTAACCGATGTGCGGGGTCAGCGCGGTCACCGAACCGACCGACCCTGCGACCTTGCTGGCCAGCCGTTCCTCGTTCGCGGTTATTCCCTCCACGCACCGAATTCGCAACGCAGCGCAGCCGCGGGTGAGCCACTCCGTCATCGTCAGCAGCAGGTGACCGATCAGCGGCTCGAATGCGTTGAGCTGGAGCTGGCCGTTCTCGGCGGCCATCGTGATCGAGACATCGCACCCCGCCACCGCATAGGCGATCTGGTTGACCACTTCGGGGATCACCGGGTTGACCTTGCCCGGCATGATCGAGGAACCGGCCTGGCGGGGAGGCAGGTTGATCTCCGCGAAGCCGCTCTGCGGACCGCTCGAGAGCAGCCGCAGATCGCTGCAGATCTTCGACAGCTTCACGGCCGTCCGTTTCAACACACCCGATGTATGGAGGAACACGCCGGTGTCGGCCGTCGCCTCGACCAGATCAGCAGCCGGCCGCAAGTCGAGCCCGGTCAGGGCACGCAGATGTCGCACGACCGCCCCGGCGTATCCCGGTTCGGCCGTGATGCCGGTGCCGATCGCGGTGGCACCGAGGTTGATCTCATGCAGCAGAGGCAGCGCCTCACCGATACGGGCACTGTCTTCTGCCACCGTGACGCCCATGGCGGTGAACTCCTGGCCTAGCGTCATGGGCACGGCGTCCTGGAGCTGGGTGCGACCGACCTTGACAACGCCGGCGAATTCTTGGCCCTTGGCACCGAACGCTTCCGAGAGCCGGCCGAGCTCGGACAGCAGTCCGCGCAAGGCCGTGCTCGTGGCGAGTCTCAGCGCCGTGGGATAGACGTCGTTCGTCGATTGGCAGCGATTGACGTCGTCCAGCGGGGAGAGCACGTCATAACGCCCCCGACCGTGGCCCAGGAACTCCAGGGCGAGGTTGGCGATGACCTCGTTGGCGTTCATATTGGTGCTCGTGCCGGCACCACCCTGGATGACGTCGACGCAGAACTCACCGTGGTGGCCACCGTCCTCGATGGCCTTGCAGGCCGCAACGATGGCGTCCGCCTTGCGCGGCTCGATAGCACCGATCTCCGTGTTCGCCAGAGCGGCAGCGCGTTTGACCGTGGAAAGGGCTCGCACAAGCACAGGATGGGCGGAGAGCGGGATTCCACTGATCTGGAAGTTCTCCAACGCACGGGCGGTGTGCACGCCCCAGTAAGCATCTGCCGGGATCAGCATGTCGCCCAGTGCGTCGGATTCAGTCCGGAATGCTGTCACCGCACGCCGTCCTTCTGGTTGATGCAGACCACCTTCGGCTGGGTCATCTCCTCGTAGGCGAAGCGCACGCCCTCACGCCCCATGCTGCCGTGTTTGAAGCCACCGAACGGCATCGCATCGAGGCGGTAGTCGGACGAATCGTTGATCATGAC
The DNA here is from genome assembly GCF_004348985.1 of Saccharopolyspora elongata. Taxonomy (GTDB): domain Bacteria; phylum Actinomycetota; class Actinomycetes; order Mycobacteriales; family Pseudonocardiaceae; genus Saccharopolyspora; species Saccharopolyspora elongata. The sequence goes on from NZ_SMKW01000172.1 coordinate 1,945, forward strand.
ACCGCTCGCCTCCAGCAGTTGAGCAGCCGACAGCGCGCGGTCGAGGCTCCCAGTGAAGATCCCGGCGTGCAGGCTGAAGTCGACCTCGTTGGCGTGCTGGAGGGCATCATCGAAAGAGTCGAACGGCTGCAGGCAGACGACCGGAGCGAACGCCTCCTCCTGCCAAATGCTGCAGTCAGCGGGGACACCCTCCAGAACCGTCGGAGCGTAGAGGGAACCGTCCGGCTGGTTGCCGCACAGCAGAGTCGCTCCGTTGGCGATGGCGGTGTCCACCTTCGCCCGGGCTGTGCGGGCAGCAGCCGCTGTGATCATGGGTCCCACCTCGGTGCGCTCATCCGTCGGGTCCCCGACGCGCAACTGCTTCGTGCGGGCGACGAATGCATCGCGGAAATCCTCGTACACCTCGCGGGCGATCAGAATCCGCTGCGTACCGATGCAGTTCTGACCGGCGGCCCAGAAGGCGCCGGAGACGCACGATTCAACCGCAGTACCCAGATCGGCGTCTTCCATGACGACGACAGCGGCGTTCCCACCGAGGTCCATGGCGAGCTTCTTCAACCCGGCCGACCGGGCGATTGCCTCGCCGGTCGCGAAGCCACCCGTGAACGACACCATCCGCACCTCGCGGGCGGTGACGATCGCGGCACCCAGCTCAGCGTTGCCGTTGACCACCGTCACGACCTCCTCGGGCAGCCCGGCCTCGATGAGCATCTCGACCAGGTGGAACGCCGATAGCGGCGTGAGCTCGGAGGGTTTGAGGATGACAGAGTTGCCGCCGGCGATGGCTGGCCCGAGCTTGTGCGCGACCAGGTTGAGCGGGTCGTTGAACGGTGTGATGGCCGCGATGATGCCCAGCGGCTCCCGGGTGAACCACCCCGTTCGGTTCTCCGACCCTGGGAAGGCGTCGAAGGGGACCACCTCGCCGCTGTTGCGCCGAGCCTCTGCCGCCGACAACACCAGGGTGTTCACCGCCCGCGCGGTTTCCTTGCGGGCCTGGGTGATGGTCTTGCCCGCCTCGTTCACGATCAGCAGAGCGAAGAACTCCGCGCGCTGTTCGAGAAGTCGAGCCGCCCCCTCCAGCACGGCCGCCCGCGAAGCACGTGACATCGCCTGGGCACTGCGGCGGCCCTTGCGGGCGCGCGCGACGATGCTGTCGATGGCGGAAGCGTCCACAGTGTTCACGGAGCCGACGACATCGCCGGTGTAAGGATTGCAGACGGTGGACATGCCGTCGCCGACTGGGCACTCGGGTTTGAGGGCGATGTCAGCCATGGAGAGCCTCCTCGACAACGTGTCCACTCGAAGCGGCAGCGTCGTTCGCGTGTCGCTGGTGGATGGCGATGATGTCCGACAACAGGGCGTAGGCCGTCTCGATGCGACCGGCACCTGGACCGGAGACGGTGACGGTTCCGAGCAAATCGGTGCGGAAGGCGACGGCGTTGAGCGGACCGGCGATCCCGGCCAGCGGGTGGTCGGCGGGAAGGGCCATCGGCGCCACCCGAGCATCGACGCCACCGTCGGACCGGCGCGTGGCCGAGCCGACCAGCTTCCAGCGCAGTCCCTTGTCGACGGCGTCCTTGATGTCCTCCGCGGTGATCCCGGAGATACCTTCGCGGAAGACATCCTCGGGGCGCAGATCCGCGCCGAGGACCTCGTTGGCGAGGATCATGACCTTCAGCTGAACGTCATGTCCTTCGACATCGGCCGTGGGGTCGGCCTCGGCGTACCCCAGGTCCTGGGCCTCCTTGACGGCAGCTTCGAAGTCCGCGCCGTCTTCCACCCGGCCCAGGATGAAGTTCGAGGTGCCATTCATGATTCCCTCGACTCCGGTGATCCGGAGACCGCTGAGGAGGCGCTCTGCGGTGCGCAGGACCGGGGTGCCGCTGAGCACTGCGCCTTCAAACTCGATGCTGACGCCGTGCCGGACAGCGAGTTCCTTCAGTTCGCGGCCGCGCAAGGCAACCGGTCCCTTGTTCGTGGTGCACACGTGCTTGCCTGCTTCCAGGGCCCAGCGCACGTGCGACACGGCGGGCTCGCCGTCAGCAGGATTGGTGAACGTGGCCTCCGCAACGATGTCGGCAGGGACCTCTCGGATAACCCACTCGTTTCGCGGATCGGCGTTACCGCCCTCCATGCCGGCGAAAGCCAGCTCGCCAGGCCCGGTCGCCAGCAATGGCGCGAGGTCGATGCCCTCGACGTCGACCAGTGACCCGGCTCGCAGATCGGTGATCGCAACAACGCGCAGGGCGAAACCCAGCTCGTCGGCCAGCTCGTCACCACGCTCCGCGATCAGCTCGGCGAGCGCCCGATTGACACCGCCGAACCCGATGAGCGCAAGGTCATATCGCCTCATGTGATGTCTCCTCCGCATTCCACCGCGACTCTCGCGGTGCGACTACGCAAAGTCTCGCTGCAAAGGACGTCATCCGGACCATGTCGCAATGGCCGAAGAGCATGCCAATCTGCACTGGCTCGATGGCAATTCGTCTTCCTAGCCACGGCACCCGACGCTATCGGCGTACGCGCGTGGCCGTCCCTGAAGGCGTGAACCAGCAAGTCCGCTTTTCCTCGCCAGGCATGCAAAATGGCCCCGCCCAGCGACGGGGGATGCTGGGCGGGACCAAGTGACGAACGGCCGTTCTGCAGACTTTTCGTTGTGCCTGAGCTGGTCGGGATGCGGGCTCACTGCCGCGTAGTTCGGCTTCCTCGCAAAAGGAACTGCCGACTTCTAGAGCATGGCGTGCGTGGAATCTTGTCCATGGTCGGGGTCATCGTGCTTGGACGATCGTGGGGCGTTCTGCTGATCGGGAACGGTCGAGCTCACCAGCTTCAGTCCGATGACACAACCGACGATCCCCGTGATGAACAGCAACTTGGGCAATGAGACCGGTTCGTTCCCCCGCGCCACGGCGAGGACGACCGTCAACGCCGCACCGATGCCGACCCACACCGAATATGCGACTCCGACGGGTATCGCCTTCATCGCGTATGCCAGCCCGCCGAGACTGATGACAATACCGATGAGGAAGACAACCACCGGCCCGAGCTCGGTGAACCCGTTCGACTCGCCGAGCGCGGTTGCCCACACGGCCTCGAACAGGGCGCTGACAACGAGAATCAGCCAGGCCATCAGGCAACCACCTTCAATCCGATGACGCAGGCCACCAGCCCCGACAACAGCAGGGCTTTCGCCTGTGTTGCTTTCTCCTTCCTCGTTCCGAAGGCCCACAAAACGGTGAGCGCCGCGCCGGTTCCAGTCCACACCGCGTAAGCCGTTCCCGTGGGGATGTCGCGCATCGCGATCGAAAGACCTGCCAGACTCAGCACTGACGTGACGAGGAAGATGACTGACGGCCACAGTCGTTTGAAGCCACGGGATTCGGACAAAGCTACCGCCCAAGCGGCTTCCATGGCGCCGGCGACCAGCAGCACTATCCATGCCACGAGCAACGCTCCTTTCTCACGAACGAAGGTGAGCTGCCTATTCGGCTTCTCGGGTCAGTTGGCTCCGAACGTGGCGTCAAGAGCTGCCGAGAGGTCGGCGATGAGGTCGTCCGGATCTTCCAGACCAACCGAAAGGCGCAGGTGGCCGTACTTCTGGAACAACTCGGGGTAGTACTCCGAGCCACCCCGTGCCTCACCAGCGACGTGGACGATGAGCGACTCGTCGTGTCCAAGGGACACCGCGGAGGTGATGACCTTGAGGTTGGAGACGAACCGGTTCTGCGCGTCCGGATCTCCCTCCACGGCGAAGGCCATCATGGCGCCATACCCACGACCACCGAACTGCCGCAGAGCGACCTCGTGCTGAGGATGCGATCGAAGCCCCGGGTAGTAGACGTACGCGACTCGAGGGTCAGCCTCCAGGAAGGCGGCGACCTTCTCAGCCGAGCCGAAGTGCTGGCGCAAACGCAGTGGAAGCGTCACCGAACCGCGCATGATGAGCCAGGCGTTGAACGGCGAGATGGTGCCACCGACATCGACGAGCGCCTCGGACTTGATGCGCGAGACGAGTTCGCGGGAGCCGATCACGACTCCACCCATCGAGTCACCATGACCGTTGATGTACTTCGTCAACGAGTGGACGACGAGATCGACCCCCAGCTCGAGCGGCCGGAAGAACGGCGGCGGGGTGAAGGTGGAATCGATCGAGACGAGCGCCCCCTGCGCGTGCGCGATCTCCGCGA
>NZ_SMKW01000173.1 GCF_004348985.1 Saccharopolyspora elongata
CGGCTCTATTCGCTCCCACAGCTCGTCCGGCACGATCCACGGCGGCTGCTCACCCTTCCTCACCTGATCATGATCAACGATCAAGGAACTCCAGACACCACAAGTAATCATTCTGTTAGGAACTCTTAGGCCGAGCTAGGCCGCAGTCCGCGTGTCTAAACTTTCTCTACTTCATCAAGGGCGGCCCCACAGGAACCGCCAGCGGGCGAGAAGGACATCCAGAATCGTTCGGCCACGGCGGCGGTCGCCTGGGCACATCTGCGAGAACCGTGCTGGGCACGTCGCCGAGCTGGTCACCTCACCGCTCCAGTCGAGCACGAACCGGCCGGCCTCGAGGTGCTCACCGGCTTGTGGTCCAGTCGCAGAACACCATGAAGAGCTGTTCTCACACGAGTCAAGAAGTGTCTCCGGGCAGCCGCCAAGGTCAAGGGCGGCATCCACGGGGCACCTGGACGACTAGTTCCAATGTGGTCAGTGATCGAACGCGATCACTGATCCGGCGTGATGCGGGGGCGACACCTTCTAGGGTTCGCCCACCGTGGCCTTCCAGACTTAGCGCGCGCGGCGCGGAAGGAGTAACGCGGTGAAGGCGGTTACGATCAGTCCAAGGATGCCGACAGCCGCCATGGTCGTCGTCACGTACTTGCCGGTTTCCAACCTCGCAGGCACCGGTTGGTTCATGTCCGCATAGTCGAACGCCTGCCCCCACAGGAACCAGAACCCGACGAAACTGGCTGCCACGACCAGCGTCAGCGCCACACTGAGCCATAGCGCCCACCGACGGCGCCGAACGACCCCAATGGCTGCGGACACAGCTCCAATAGCACCGATAGGCCCAAGGAGAAGAAATGCGTTAAACACGACGTCGGTGAAACTCATGCTGCGGGAGGCTACAGCGGCAGGTGCACTGCGGTCACCCATTCGGATGGATTTAAAGGCTACTCGTCTAGCACCACGGATGCACGTCCTTCGGAGCTTCGCCCCTTGACTCTCGCCAGCTGCCCGGAAGGATGGCTTCGTGTCGGGTGAGGCCGCAGAATGTGAGCTACACGGGTAGCCCTCGGGTTGCTCGGCGGCGTTCGTCAGCCGTTCGTCAGGACGGCAAAAACTGCCGTATAACGACGAGAAGTCGAGTACAACGTCTTAGCAGTTCAAAGCGGCTGCAGCTCGCATCGTGCCGGTGGGGGCAAGGGAGAAGTTGCCAACCAATTGCCCAAAATCACCCGCAAGCGACCGCAAATAACGGCAGACAAGGTGAAATCGGTAGCCGGAGTTCGCGCAGGTAACCAAAGGTGTTGGCAGGCAACGGCAAACACTGGTGATCACGGAATCGAGAACGGCGGGCCTCGCTCGTGCTTCGTCCCTGAAAACGTCAGGTGGCCGTCAGCGCAGATTCGAGGGCATCTGCCGCCCCATGTGTACATCGCCAGAGCGGCTGGCGGCGATGTCCACAGTGGAGAGTTCGGTGCCGGGCTGCTGAGGGCTGATCTGCTCACAGCAGCGAAACCGGAGAAGTGCACCGGGGCGGCGGCATTGTCGGGGCATGACGGACCACGAGAAGCAGCCACTGTTCGACCACCGACTCCGAGAACGGTTCTTCAGCCAGCGGGTACTGGTCCTCGATGGCCCGCTCGACGACGACAACGGGACAGTGCTCGCCACCCAACTGCTGTCCCTCGCGAGCGAGGATCCCCGGAAGGACATCGCGTTGTGGATCCACTCACCGGGAGGCTCGGTCTCCGCGATGCTGGCCATCCGTGACGTGATGCGGCTCGTGCCGTGCGACGTGGCCACGCTCGCGCTGGGACTGGCGTGCAGTGCGGGACAGTTCCTGCTGTCGTCGGGCACACCGGGCAAACGCTTCGCCCTCCCGCACGCCCGCATCCTGATGCACCAGGGTTCGTCCGGGATCAGCGGATCGGCGGTCGAGGTGGAGGTGCAGGCGGACGACCTGCGGCACACCCGGGACACCGTGCTCGGGATCATCGCGGAGGACACCGGCCAGCCGATCGAACGGATCTTCGCCGACTCGCTGCACGACCGCTGGTTCACCACCGAGCAGGCACGCGAGTACGGCTTCATCGACCACATCGTCGACAGCCTCGACCAGCTCGTGCCCGTGCGCACGCACCAACTGGGGCTCGGCGCGGCGACGGGAGCCGGCGAATGAGCACCTACACCATTCCCAACGTCATCACGCGCAGCGTGGCCGGCGAGCGGATCATGGACGTCTACTCGCACCTGCTGTCGGAGCGGATCGTCTACCTCGGCACCGCGATCGACTCCGGTGTGGCGAACGCGTTGATCGCCCAGTTGCTGCACCTGGAGGCGGACAACCCGGAACGGGAGATCAACCTGTACATCAACTGCGAGGGCGGTGACCCGTCCGCGATGCTCGCGCTGTACGACACGATGCGCTACATCAAGGCGCCTGTGGCCACGACGTGCGTGGGCCAGGCGGTTGCGGCCGGTGCGGTGCTGCTGGCCGCGGGGGAGGCCGGGCACCGATCCGTGTTGCCCCACACCCGGGTGGTGCTGCACCAGCCCGCGGCGCAGGGCCGCGGCGCCATCCCGGACCTCATCATCCAGGCGGACGAGGTGGTGCGGGTGCGCACCCAGCTGGAGGAGATCCTCTCCGCGCACACCGGTCGCGATGTCGCGGACCTGCGGCACGACACCGACCGGGACCGCGTGTTGGACGCGGCGGAGGCCGTCGACTACGGGCTCGCGGACCGCGTCCTCGATCACCGAACCTGAGACCGCGTCTCAGGCGGCCATGAGCACGGGTCCCGCGGGACGGCGCGCGGGGCCCGCGCCGCGGAGCTGCCGGACGTCGCCCGCGATGCCGGCGAGCAGGTCGGCCAGGTCGACACCCAGCGCACCCGTGACCGCGGCGATCATCTCGCTCGAGGGCTCCTTGCGACCGCGTTCGATCTCGGACAGGTACTGCGGCGAGATGCCGGCCCGCTCCGCGATGTCGACGAGGCGGCCACCCTGCTCCTCCCTGGTCGCACGAAGGCTCCGGCCCAGCACCTCACGCCACAGCGGTTCCGGCTCACGATCCGGCATGGGGGCGCGCTTCTGGTGGAAGGGAAGGATGTCCGCCATACCGTCATCCTGACACCGGTCCCGCGCCCGGGGGCAGCGGTTCCGCTCCCGGCGGAAACACCCCCGACTCAGCCCGCAGGGCGTCGTCGCAGTACCAATAGGAATCCGGCGGGACTGATCACTGTCCGACTGGAGGATCGTCTGATCATCGCGCCAGCCTGAGCAACTCGCGCTCCCAGCGGCGCTGATCGGCGAGATCACCGATCCGGCGCTACGAACGTGCCTACCGGAAGACGGCCGCGCCGACCCTCGATGATGCGTCGCCGAGTTCGCAGCTGATCGCCGACCAGTCGGGCCGCTCCCGGCTGGCTACTTGGCGACGCGGCGGACGAGAGGTGGTCTCCGATGACCACGAAGCGCAATGCCGCAGTACGGCTCTGCCTCGGCGGCAGGCGGGGTTGAAGTCGATTGTCCACGGCGTGGGGCGGATATGGGGCAGGCGTGCCCACGCCGCGCTATCCGGAGCTACGCCACAAGCCGGCCGGTCTCGGCGGAAACCCGCTCGAAAAGGTCAAGCCCGGCCGGCACGGTAGGGTGGTTAACGCCGCCCAATGGTGCGGCGGAATGCGCGGTGGAACAAGATGGTTCCGACGACGCCCACAAGGCCGACGGCACTAGCGCGAAGAACACTGGGATAGCGTCGGCGCGGCTTGGGCTTGGTATCGGTCTCTCGCTGGATCTCTTGGGTCGGATAAATTGCTGGAATAATCGGCGGCCCGCTGGCGATGGCTTTCAGATATTCCTCTTCCGCCATTTTGACAAACTCGCGTGTCCGCCTGTCTTGCCGAAGTGACATCCATCCTTCGCGCGTAATCGGCCAGTATCGTCGCCCCACTTCTCCTTGAAAGAACCAGCGAAGGCGCATTCGTTCGTACGAGCCATCTGCTCCCCTGAGCTGGTGGCTTGAATACAAAGAACCTATGATGAGGCTCGCGAATATCTGTCTCCGTGTCTGTTCTCTGTCAGGTAGTTCCGGTGCGGTTTCCTCGCCCGCCCAAGCTCCCCAGCAACTCATAAGGCTTGGGTCTTCGATCGACGTCTCAACTAACCTGACATAGTGTTCTCGAATTACTTGTTCTTCTGCTACTTTTGCTTGTCGGCGCTGAAGTAGTAGGGAGAGAGAGATGCCGACGATGCCTATGCTTGATAGAATTGCTGACGCCGCACCGTAGGTTTCGCCGATATTGCTGAGTCGAGACCAGTCAATTTGGTTGCTCTCGAACAAAACAAGGGCTAGTGGTGAAACTAGTACCGCTGCGATAATGGCTAAGATGGACAGGCTGAACGTCGTGTATAAGACATGCTTTTTCGTAGGTTTGCCAGGTAAGCGGCGAGGAGGCTTGGGCAGAATGACGTGATCTGCTCCTCCTTTAATGTCGGATGTATCGATCGGCATGCCATCCCCGCAGTTTATTTGATCAGTTGAATAACTATTTCGTGTCATTGGGCGCGATTCGGGTACTCGTTGATTCTTTGCGCTTCGATCATGCCGAAATGATCCGGCCAGATCAAGGCTGGCTAGGAGGGCTTGGATCGTTATCCACTCGTTTGGCCTAGCTTGACGACGTATTCGCGTCTCTCGCTCTGCGCGCTGCTGGTGGTACATATTGCGCGATGCCACATATGTTCGCGCTGGCACCAGTGTTCTTGCAGGCAAGTCCGATGTGGTCGGTCATGAAGTGTGTCGCAAAAGTCTGACAGGCCGAGTGAGTCCAACATCACAGTCGCCTCGTGGGGAGTGGCGCATCAGGTTCGCCTAGATGAGCCGAGTAGGCGCGTGCGCCAATTTCAACCTGGCGGAACGAGCAACAATAAGAGCATCTCCGTGCTTGCTCGCGCAAAAAGATGAACTGTACCGAAGCAACATGGCCAATATCTAGATGCCGCTCCCCGAACGCTGCGGCGTGATCGGCGGCTCGACCACCGACCTCGAAGCTGCGCAACACGCCTGGACCAAGTGCATCGCGTACGAGAACAAGCCCGGCAAGCGCGAGCAGTTCACGAAGTACTAACCAGAGGGGCTCATCTACCAGATGGCCGAGCTGATCTAGTCGCTGATGTGCCCGAAGCAATCACATGCCGGTTGTGGTAGTGCAAACGAGGTTCCTTGGGCATGCCCTCAGTAACTGGCGAATAATCCCGTGACTTCGTCCGACATGCACCATTCGGCCAGTGAAGGGGACTTGTGGCATGTGGGGCAGCGGGTCACAGCTGTGACTTCACCGGCTTTCGACTCTCTGTATGCGGCGTGGGAGGGAGGCATAACCGCACGATATAAAGTAGGACGAGTTCCACATGATCCGACATCGATTTGGCAACATTCGTATCACGGTGTGGCATCTATATCCATCGATAATTTGTTATTTAATCGTAAATATTTCGAGAAACTCCTGGTCATCGTGCCTTTTTGACTGAAATTCGCCTTTTGCTGAGGCGCGTAACGGGGGTAACGATCCCGGGGATCCGCCGTATTAATAACCCGGAGGGGGATCGCGCTACGGTGTGTTGCATTCCGCTACGCCCTGCGATCGCTGGTCGGATCGTGCAAATACAAGAACGACAAGATCGCGCCATATCGCCTACCCCCGACCAGGCGGTATGAGCCGGTCAGATCGGAGTGATATGGGCTGCTCCCACGCCCAATCATGCCCCCTCTTCCCGTTGTTGAAGGCAAGCTTGAGCGGCTGGCGCGAATCCTATTGCGACAGCAATGACAGGTGGCGCGATTGCGCCCGGTACAAGTTGGCTTCCCGAGGCCAGCTCGTTCCGATCTCACTGCTCCCGAACGGCGCTGACGTGGGGCACATCAGGAAGGCCGCCGAGCGGTCCGCCACGGCCGAACCGACCCCGCCGGCACCGCTCATCTCCGAGTCGCCGGAGACCGTGGCCTGGTTCGAACCGGCGCCGAGACCAGACCTGACCAGGCCTCGCGAGTCGTCATTCCGCTCTCAGTCCCCCCGGCCCCCGCACTGTCTCTTATA
>NZ_SMKW01000174.1 GCF_004348985.1 Saccharopolyspora elongata
CCCCAGGCCCGCAGCCCCACCGGCTCCCCGGCGGTGTCCTCGGTGACCGGCTGCAACTTCAGCACCGCGGCACTGCCATCGGCGCGCACGACCGGCAGCGCCAACGCCACCATGCCGTGCCAGGCGGCGCCATCCGGGCGCAGCCGCCACGCCGCCAGCCGCTGCTCGGCCAGCGCGGGAAGCCCATCGATCCAAGCGGACCCGCAGGAGCTGGCGCGATGGGTCGCCGCGAGAGCGGCCGGAACCACCACGGCAGAAGACATCGTCGAAACACCCCTTCGTCATCGGTGAACACGTGGACGAAGGAGTCCGGGGCGGGCCGCGAACACGTCAAAGCACGACGACCACTCTAGTCGCTGCGCGCGGCAGCACGACCATTCCCGCAGACGGGCTCTGCCACCTGCTTGGATGAGCCCATGAGCCGATCACGCACCCTCGCCGCGCCCTGGCTGGGCCTTACGCTGGTCGTGGTCGCGTTGGCCGGGTGCGCCGCGCCGGCCGAGCCGCCCGCGTTACCGCCGGCCGGGGTGTACGAGCATGACGCGGCGGGGGAGAGTTCGAAGGCCGAACCGATCGCGCCCGGCGGCACCGCCGCAGCGGTCACAGGCCCGTTGACCGACGTCGGCTGGTTCTGCGCGCAGGTCCGGGCCAACGCGGACGGGCGCGCCCTGTGGTGCCGGATCGGCCACCGCGACGCCACGGACACGGTCGCCCCGCAGGTGGCGCAGTTCGTCCTCGACCGCGACGACCGGCTCGCGTGGGCGTGGTTCCCGCTGCCCGACACGGCCTCCGGCGACGATGATCCGGTCACGGCCGCCGCCGCGCCGGCGCTGTCCGCGATCTGGCCCGGCGCCGGTGACCGCATCCGGCAGGAGACCGACGACTTCGAACGCGACCGCGCGCGGCGCCGTGACCCCACCGAGGTCCCGCGGACGGCGTGGCAGGACGAGCACGCCGGCTACCTGCTGTCCGCCGTGGACGGGCTGGTTGTCACCGCCCGCGACACCTCGGTTCGCCGCTGGCCTTCCGGTGCCGAGCACTACGCGACGACGATGAGCTCCGCCGTCGACGACCTGCGGGCCGGCGGATACGACTGCGCCTACCCGCCGCAGCAGTCCTGCAACCGCGTCCAGTCCAACGGCTACTTCCGGGTCTCGCTGCGCGGCGACCAGATCGTCTCGGCCCAGTTCGGCATCGGCAGCTGGATCGAGGCCAGCCGGCAACTGCATCCGCTCAGCGCGGAGTTCCCGCGCGGGCTCACGTTCCTCACCGAGGAGGTTCGCCGCGCGGTCACCGACCGCATCGAGGATTGCCGCCGCTCCGGCACCGGCTTCGCCGGGATCGTGAACGGGACCGTCGTGATCGTCGACGCAAGCCGAGGCCCCGTCGACGGTGCCGACCACGTGACATACCTCGACATTCAGATCGGCGCACCACTGGCCGGCACCTGACCCGCCTCAGAACGGCACCCGCGCGTCGCGAAGCGCGCCCAGCACCGCGCTGTCACCGTGCTCCACGATCAGATCCGGCTGCGGCTCGACGCGGCCGGAGAACATGCGCAGCACACCCACGGCATCACCGCGCACGGTCGCCACGGGCGCATCCGCCCCGACCTGCCAGCCACCGGAGACCACACCGGTGAGCTCCAGCACCAGCGGCGGCCCGGTCCACGAATCGTCGAGATCCCGCAGGACCTGCTCGACCACGCCGCGATCGTGCTCGTGCCCGGTGAACGCCCGCCCGGTCGCGCGGCAGATGTCGACGCGGTGCATCCACATGTCGCGGGCGAGCACCACATCCACCACGTATCCCATCGCCACCGGCAGCGCCCCCGGATAACCGGTGTCGAACGTCTGCCCGCGCACCGACTCCGTCATGCCCGGCAGCGCCCGGATCACCTGCCGCCACAACGGCGCGAACTCGGCCGCCAGCTCACCGGCCTGCCGGTCCCGCCACGCGTCCACCGCCATCTCGTTCATCGCATCCAGCCGGTACAGCCGCGGATACCGCAGCGCGCCTTCCCGCGCCCGCAGCACCATGAGATCCGGGGCGAGCGTGGCCTCGGCGTTGCCGAGCACGTGGGCGACGACGTCGCGCACGCTCCAGCGTGGGCAGTCGGTGGTCATCAGCCACTCCTCGGCCGACAACTCGCCCAGCAGCGCCCGCATCGCCTCGACCTCCGGGCGCAACACCTCCGCCGCGTGCGCATGCTCGGTTCGCGCCACATCATGGGCTCTCACGATGGTGGTCATGATCCACCTCCTCGCTCGATCTCGGACAACCCCCGGATACCCCCGGGCGCCGCCCGCGACCCTCAGCGGCCGGTCCAGCGGCGCGGGGTCTTGTCCAGGAAAGCGCGCACCCCGTTGCGGAAGTCGTCGCTGCCGAACACGGTGCGCACCAGGTCGTCGCCGTCGGGCAGGTTCGCCAACCGCAACCGGCGCACCGCCTCCTTGCCCGCCCACATCGTCAGCGGTGCGTGCTGCGCCAGCCGCTCGGCCACGCCCGCCGCGGTCGCCTCCAGCTCACCGACCTCGCACAACTGCGCGACGAATCCCGCCGCATGCGCCTCGTCGGCGCTGAACATCCGCGCCCGCAACAACATGTCCTTCGCCCGTGCCGGTCCCAGGTGGAACACCAGCAGCGAATAGGTGTTCATCGACAGGCAGTTGCCCAGCGTCCGCGCCACCGGTACCCCGAACCGGCCCGTCGTCGTCGACACCCGGATGTCGCACGCCGCGGCCAACGCGATGCCCGCACCCACGCAGTACCCGGAGATCGCCGCGACCGTGGGCACCCTGGTGGTCTCCAACCGCTCCAGCACCGCCTCCATCCGCTGCTCGTAGGCCACCCCGTCCTCGCCGGTGGTGAACCCGGTGAATTGCGCGATGTCGGTGCCGGCGACGAACGCCTCGTCCCCGGCGCCGCGCAGCACCAGCACCCGGATGCCGTCATCGGCGTCGGCCGTCTCGCACGCGGCGACCAGCCCGTCGTACATCTCCCAGCTCATCGCGTTGCGCTGCCGCGGCCGGTTGAACGTCACCTGCAGCACGGCTCCCTCGCGGGCCACCAGCAACTCGTCAGACATGCGACTCCTCTTCGGACTGCTCCGGCGCGGCGCGCCGGAGGAACACCCGGGCGCGGCGGGCGAGCGCCGGGCCGGCCAGCAGCACTACCGCCAGCGCCAGGGTCACCACCGCGATCGGCTTGGTCAGCACCAGCCACAGATTGCCGTCCAGCAGCGCCGAGGACTGCACCAGCGCCTTCTCGAACAACGCCCCGATGACCACCCCGACCACCAGCGGCGCCATCGGCAACTCGAAGCGCTTCATGCCGTAGCCGATGACCCCGAAGATCAGCACCAGCCACACGCTGAAGACGTTGTTGTCGATGGCGTAGGCCCCGACGAAGCTGGTGAACAGGATCAATGGGTACAGGTAGGCGTAGGGGATGCGCAGCAGCTGCGCGAACAGCGGCGCCAACGGCAGGTTGAGGACCAGCAGGATCACGTTGCCGATGAAGAACGACACCAGCAGACCCCACACCAGCTCCGGCTGCTCCTCGAACAGCAGCGGCCCCGGCTGCACCCCGTAAACCGTCAACGCGCCCAGCAGTACCGCCGTGGTCGCACCACCCGGGATGCCCAGCGTCAGCGTCGGGATGAAGTTGGCGTTCGCGGCGGCGTTGTTGGCGCTCTCCGGCGCCGCGACGCCCTGGATCGCGCCGTGCCCGAACTGCGCGGCGTTGCGGGAAACGCGCTTCTCCAGGCCGTAGGCCAGGAACGACGCCAGCGTCGATCCCGCACCCGGCAGCGTGCCCAGCAGGAACCCGATCGCGCTGCCCCGGCCGATCGCGCCGGCCGAATCCCGGATGTCGCGGCGGCGGATCACCAGATCCCGGAACCGCGCGCGGATCGGCGTCGCCGCCCCCACCCGGATCTGGTACAGCACCTCGCCGACGGCGAACAATCCGATGACCACCTCGATGTAGGGGATTCCCGACAGCAGCTCGATGCTGCCGAAGGTGTAGCGGGCCTCGCCGGTGCCCGCGTCGATGCCCACGCACGCCAGCAGCACCCCGGCGCAGGCCATCGCCGCGGCCCGCAGCTTCGAACCGGTCGACAGCACCACCATCGTCACCAGCGCCAGCACCATCACCGCCAGGTTCTCCGGCGGCCCGAACCGCAACGCGAACTGCGCGAACGGCGGCGCGAGCGCGGCCAGCAGCACCAGCGACAGGATCGCCGCGGCGAACGACCCGATCGCCGCGATCGCCAGCGCCGCGCCCGCACGGCCCTGCCGCGCCATCCGATAGCCGTCCAAAGTGGTCACCACGCTGGCCGCCTCGCCCGGCGTGGACAGCAGCACCGAGGTGATCGTGCCGCCGTACTGCGAGCCGTAGTAGATCCCGGCCAGCATGATCAGCGCGGTGACCGGCTCCACGGTCAGCGTCAGCGGGATCAGGATCGCCACCCCCGTGCTGGAACCCAGCCCGGGCAGCAACCCGATCACGGTCCCCAGCACCACGCCGACGAAGCACCACAGCAGGTTCGTCGGCGTGAACGCAGTCGATAACCCCAGCAACAAGTTGTCGATCACTTGCGCCTCCGGTGAAAACAGGTGTTCCAGGCTCGTTCTGCGTGGCGGTGCGAGTAGCACCGCGGCATCGGGGCTGTCCTCGCCGGAGGACATCTGAGAACCCGCGGCGGCGCGAGTCGCGAGGGTGGGCCAAGCGGCTGACGCTGCTTCGAAGCCGGTGAATCCGTGTCGAGCATGCTGGGCCTCCCGCCCCGACTCCGGTTTCTCAGAAGCCGAACAAGCCGGTGGGCAGCGGTACCCGCAGCACCACCGCGAAGATCACGTGCATCGCCGCCGCCGACACCGCCGACAGCGCCAGCGCGGGCAGCACCTTGCGCCGCTCCAGCCAGGTGGAGATCACCAGCACCAGCAGCCCGAACGCGGTGACCATGCCCACCAGCGGCACCGCCAGCAGCGCCGCGGGCAACAGCGCGAACACCCGCCGCAGGATCCACATCCGCTGCGCGGGCGTTCGCCCGAAGTCGTCGGTGCCGCCCTCGGGGGCGGCCGGGCGGCGCAGCTGCTCGACCAGCAGCAGCACCGAGAACACCGCCAGCAGACCGCCCGCCACCAGCGGCAGGAATCCCGGTCCGATCCGCGACTCCGGCAGCATCACCCCGTAGCCGACCGCGCTGACCGCGAAACCCGCGCCTACCAGGGCAAGCCCGCCGAAGACCGCCACCTGCGGCGACCGCTGCCCGCTCATCGCCGCACCACCTGCGCCAGCAGCCCCTCGTTGTCCCGCAAGTACGCGGTGAACTCCTCGCCGAAGGCCGCCCGCGGCTGCAGGAACTCCGACTCGACGTACTCGGCGTAGGCGGGGGAGTCGGCGAAGCGGCGGGCCACCCCGA
Organism: Saccharopolyspora elongata; assembly: GCF_004348985.1. Lineage (GTDB taxonomy): Bacteria > Actinomycetota > Actinomycetes > Mycobacteriales > Pseudonocardiaceae > Saccharopolyspora > Saccharopolyspora elongata. The sequence goes on from NZ_SMKW01000174.1 coordinate 5,429, forward strand.
TCCAGTACTCGGCGGCCTGCGGGTTGAGCCCGCCCGGCGCGATCATGCCGCGGAACTGCGCGAAGGACACCGGCACGCCCTGCTCCACCGACGTCGGGATCCCCGCCAGCTCCGGATAGGTGTAGCGCTGGTCGGCGAACACGCACAGCGCCTTGAGCTGCCCGGCCCGCAGCTGGCCGACGACCTCGCTGGGATTCAGCGACGCCAGCTCCACCTGCCCGCCGAGCACCGCCGCCAGCGTCTCCCCGCCGCCCTCGTAGGGCACGGTGTCGAAATCAGCGCCGGCCACCCGCTCCATCTGCGAGAACACCACCGCGTCCGGGCCCACCGCACCGGAAATCCCGGCCAGCACCCGCCGCCCGCGGCTTTGCGCCACCGCGTCCGGGCCCACCGCACCGGAAATCCCGGCCAGCACCCGCCGCCCGCGGCTTTGCGCCACCGCGTCCGCGCAACTGGTGATCGGCGACCCCGGCAGCGCCACCAGCAGCGTGTAGTCATCGCCGATCTTCATGATCGGCGTGAAGCTGCGGTAGGAGAACGCCACGTCGACGCTCAACGGCAGCGACAGCAGCGACGTCTCGGTGGCCAGCAGGTAGTCCGGCGAACCCGCCTTGGCCAGGAAGTAGGAGTAGCCGACCGCACCCTGCCCGCCCT
>NZ_SMKW01000175.1 GCF_004348985.1 Saccharopolyspora elongata
GAGCCCGATAACCCGGCGAGCGGAGGATCCAGCGGACTCCCGCGTACACGCGAAAGGCCTCTTCCCGACGCAGATCGGGGATCCAGGCCTTCACTTCCAACCGCATCCGCAGACCGATTGGCCTCGCGTCGCAGGATAATTCACGTCCGGTGCGAGGCCGGTCGTGTTCATCCGACAGACGTCGTCGCGGAGGCAAGCCTCGAGCCGGCCGACCAAGTGCGTGCCCCGGTGCTTAGCCGGGGGCTTCGCGTCGCTGGCTTCGAGCCGGACGGGCGGCCTTGACCTTCGAGTCGGGTTGAAGGTTTACCGTCGGGAGGTGAGCACGATGCGGATCTCTCAGCTGGCCGAACGCACCGGTACTCCAGCCACCACCTTGCGGTTCTACGAGACCGCAGGGCTGCTGTCCATGAGCGCCGCGCGGGTCTGTCATCACCACCTTGCAAGGAGCACGTCCGTTGTCGTCGTCATCCGGTCTGGTCGCAGGCATGGAACGTCACCAGGTCGCCGTCTATGTCGGGGCGCTGGCAGCCGGGGCCCTGGTTGGCTGGGCTTTCCCCGGTGCGGGGCCGGGACTGGGGCACGCCATCAACCCGGTGCTGGCGGCCTTGCTGTACGTGACGTTCCTGCAGGTACCTGCCGCTGAACTGGGCCGCTCCCTGCGCGCAGGCCGGTTCCTGGCTGCCGCGCTAGTAGTGAACTTCGTGGTAGTGCCGTTGGTGGTAGCGGCGATGTTCGCCTTCCTGCCTGGCAACCAGGCTGTGCGTCTGGGGGTGCTGCTGGTCCTGCTGACGCCGTGCGTGGACTACGTGATCGTCTTCAGTGGATTGGCCGGCGGCAGCAGTCAGCGGCTGCTCGCGGCAACCCCGCTGTTGTTGCTGGCGCAGATGCTGCTGCTGCCCGGCTTCCTCTTCCTGTTCCTGGGCTCGGACCTAGCGGATGTCGTCGAGGCCGGTCCGTTCGTCGAGGCATTCGTCATGCTGATCGTCATCCCGCTGACGTTGGCGTGGCTCACCCAAGGCTGGGCGGCGCGCCGACCGGTAGGGCGACGAGTCGCTGACGCGTTGGGGACGACGATGGTGCCGCTGATGGCGGCGACCCTGCTGACGGTGGTGGCCTCCCAGGTGCCCAAGCTGGGCGACGGTCTCGCGGAGGTGGCTCGTGTCGTGCCGTTCTACGTGGTCTTCCTCGTCGTGATGGCCTTCGCCGGACTCGCTGTTGCCCACGTGTTCCGGCTGGATGTCCCGGCCAGCCGGGCGATCGTGTTCACCGGCGCCACCCGCAACTCCCTGGTCGTGCTCCCGCTGGCGCTGGCCTTGCCCGACACGTTGGCCATCGCGGCGGTCGTGGTGGTCACCCAGACCCTGGTCGAGGTGGTAGGCATGGTGATCTACGTCCGGGCGGTGCCCCGGCTGCTACCTGCCCACTGACCCAAGTACGAGTGCGGGGCCGGGACCGACCGTGCCGGTGGCGCTGATCACGACCCGGGTCCGCAGCGCCGCCATTCTCATCCTTGCCGCCGCCGCCCTAGCTTTGCCCGCACACCGCGACGGAGGACCCCGGCAGTAGACAGGGGTCCTCCGTCGCGGTGCTGGCGGCACTTGCTGGAACGCCTAGTGGCTGGGGGTGAGTTCGCCGCTGAGCTTGCCATGGATGCGGGCGCTGGGTTCGTTCAGGCCGATGATCTCGACGGTCTTGCCGCGCTGGGCGTACTTGGTCTCGATGGCGTCCAACGCGGCCACGGAGGAGGCATCCCAGATGTGCGCCGCGGACAGGTCGATGACGACCTTCGCGGGATCGCCTGCGTAGTCGAACTGGCCGACGAGCTCGTTGGAGGAGGCGAAGAACAGTTCCCCGGTCACCCGGTAGACCACGCTCGTGCCGTCCGGGTCGGCGACGGCGGTGACCTCGGCAAGGTGGGCCACTCGCCGGGCGAAGATGACCACGGCGGTGAGCGAACCGACGACGACGCCGATAGCCAGGTTGTGGGTAGCGACCACGCACCCGACGGTGATCGCCATGACGGTGATCTCCCCGGTCGGCATCCGCTTGAGCGTTCTCGGGGCGATGGAATGCCAGTCGAACGTCGCGAAGGACACCATGATCATGACGGCGACCAGGGCGGCCATGGGGATGTCGGAGACGACCGGGCCGAGCGCGATGCACAGCACCATCAGGAAGGCACCGGCGAGGAAGGTCGACAGGCGCGTGCGGGCGCCGGAGACCTTCACGTTGATCATGGTCTGGCCGATCATGGCGCAGCCGCCCATGCCGCCGAAGAATCCGGTGACGATGTTGGCGATGCCTTGGCCGATGGATTCACGGGTCTTGTTGGAGCGGGTGTCGGTGATGTCGTCGACGAGCTTGGCGGTCATCAGCGACTCCATCAACCCGACCAGCGCCATGGCGAAGGCGTAGGGAGCGATCGTGGTCAGGGTGTCCAGCGTGAACGGCACGTCCGGCAGGCCCGGCATCGGCAGCGAGGACGGCAGAGCTCCCTTGTCGCCGACGGTCGGTACCGCGATCCCGGCCGCGACGGTGACGACGGTGAGGATCACGATGGACACCAACGGCGCTGGGACGACCTTGGTGACCTTCGGGAACAGCACCATCAACGCTAGCCCGGCGGCGATCAGCGGGTAGACGGCCCAGGGAACGTTGCTCATCTCGGGGACCTGCGCCATGAAGATCAGGATGGCCAGCGCGTTGACGAAGCCGACCATCACGCTGCGCGGTACGAACCGCATCAGCTTCGCCGCGCCCAGCGCACCGAGGGCGATCTGGAACACCCCGGCGAGAATGACCGCGGCGATCAGGTAGCCCAGGCCGTGCTCACGGTTCAGCGGTGCGATCACCAAGGCAACAGCACCGGTGGCGGCGGAGATCATCGCCGGCCGCCCACCGACGATCGCGATGGTCACCGCCATGGTGAACGAGGCGAACAGGCCGATCGCCGGGTCGACACCGGCGATGATCGAGAACGAGATCGCCTCGGGAATCAACGCGAGCGCGACGACCAGACCGGCGAGTATCTCGGTGCGCCATACCTTGGGATCGGAAAGCCAGTCGGGACGCAGGCCACGCAGACGCGCAGCAGAAAACACAGCTGAGGAAGCCAAAGAAGCAGACCTGTCGTACTCGGGCACACCCAGGGGCATGCGGGAACGGCGCGCAGGACGCAGGAAGCACGCCACGTGGAACAGCACGGGGAGCTCAAGGCGACGCGGAACCGACACGGCAAGCAGCGAACGAAGCCAGCTGCCGCGTCAGCCGCGATCCATCACGGCACCGGCACGAGCAACACGCGCACAATCTCTCCTGCAAAATGCACGAAACATCGCCGGGGGCATCATCGGCCCCGACACGGCACAAGCGGGCCGACGTTCCCGGCAACCGCCAGAGCGGAACTCTACTCTAACGTTAGGGTAGATATCTACGGGGTTGCGCCGACGTGCGGCCCCGCCGAAGCAGAAGGGCCCCCACGTGGACAGCAAGCACATGCAGATCGGCGAAGTCGCCGCGCGCACGGAGCTGTCCTTGCGCACCATCCGGCACTACGAGGAGACCGGCCTGGTCATCCCCTCGGCCCGATCCCAGGGCGGCTTCCGCCTCTACGCCGAGCGGGACGTCGAGCGGCTCATGGTGATCCGCCGCATGAAGCCACTCGGCTTCACCCTGGATCAGATGCGCGACCTGCTGGAGATCACTGACCGCCTGGACGCCGGCGACGTGCTCCATGCCGAGCAGGAGTCCCTGCTGGAGCGTCTGCACGAGTACGAACAGGCCGCATCCGAACGCGTACAGACACTACGGACGCAGCTGGGCAGGGCAGAGGACTTTGCCGCTACCCTGCGCACCCACCTGAGAAAAGCCAACCCCGTTCAGCGCCCACCTGTGTAAATTCCTGCAGTTCACGTCGGCGACGGCCTCGCGGACTTCGATCTGATCGGCGCCCGAAATTCCCCGCCCCAGCCCGGCCTGACCGCCGCCGATCACCGCCACATCCCGGACCTCGGCCACCCCACGCCTCCCAACCTGCTTACGACTACTGGGCCTTCCGGGGCGCGGCGAGTCGCCGGTCACACCGCGGCAGGAAGGGCGCCACCGAGCTTGCGTTCTTATCTAGATGGATGTCAAGTTAGACGCATGTCGAACCAAGAGCTGTCGATCGTCTCGTGCGACGACGCCGAGCCCTGTGCCAGCGCCGTGATGCGCGAGCCGCTGACCGCTGAGCAGGCCACCGAGCTGGCGAAGGTGTTCAAGGCGATCGGCGAGCCGGTGCGGCTGCGGCTGCTGTCGCTGATCGCCTCCCACGCCGGCGGCGAGGCCTGCGTGTGCGACCTCACCGACGCCTTCGAGCTCTCCGGCCCCACGATCTCCCACCACCTCAAGGTTCTGCGCGAAGCCGGGATCGTCGAGGGCGACCGGCGTGGCACGTGGATCTACTACCGCGTCCGCCCCGAGACCCTGCGGCTGCTGTCGGACTCCCTGGCCCCTGCGACGGGTGCGGTGGTGACGGCATGAGCCAGGACACAGAGAACGCTGTGGTCGCGAAACTGTCCACTCTGGACCGGCTGCTGCCGGTGTGGATCGGCGCCGCCATGGTCGTCGGCTTGCTCGCGGGGCGCTGGATCCCTGGGCTCGGGCCGGCGCTGGACACGGTGCAGATTGACGGGGTCTCGCTGCCGATTGCCCTGGGACTGTTGGTGATGATGTACCCGGTGCTGGCCAAGGTCCGCTACGACCGGCTGGACACTGTCACCGGCGACAAGCGGCTGATGGTCTCCTCGTTGGTGCTGAACTGGGTTCTCGGCCCGGCGCTGATGTTCGCGCTGGCCTGGATCTTCCTGCCGGACCTGCCGGAGTACCGCACCGGCCTGATCATTGTGGGCCTGGCGCGCTGCATCGCCATGGTGATCATCTGGAACGACCTGGCCTGCGGCGACCGGGAGGCCGCCGCCGTCCTCGTGGCGCTGAACTCGGTGTTCCAGGTCATCGCCTTCGCCGGCCTTGGCTGGTTCTACCTGTCGGTGCTGCCGGGCTGGCTCGGCCTGCCCCAGGTCGGGCTGGACGTTTCGGCGTGGGAGATCGCCAAGAATGTGCTGATCTTCCTCGGCATCCCGCTCGTCGCCGGTTACCTCACCCGCAAGCTCGGCGAGAAGGCCAAGGGCCGCCAGTGGTATGAGGACCAGTTCCTGCCCAAGATCGGGCCGGTCGCGCTCTACGGGCTGCTGTTCACCATCGTGATCCTCTTCGCCCTCCAGGGCGACGCGATCACCTCCAACCCGCTTGACGTAGTCCGCATCGCGCTGCCGCTGCTGGTCTACTTCGCCGTGATGTGGGCCGGATCGTTCGCCCTGGGCAAGGCCATCGGCCTGAACTACGAACGCTCGGCGACGCTGTCGTTCACCGCCGCGG
>NZ_SMKW01000176.1 GCF_004348985.1 Saccharopolyspora elongata
GACTCCCTGCAGCAGATCGCCAACTCGCTGGTCGAATCAGTCGATGCTCACTCGGCGAGCTGATGGCGCCAGGTGCGCCACGAGGCCGGGCCCCAACCATCTCCGAACTCCGGGGATCTCTCGACGGGGGCTGTTTTGCGAGTCCGGTCCGTACCAGAGGAGTCACTGCCCATCTCTGTACATTTCGACGCGGTCGCCCGTTTCGGTTTCCTCGAGGTGCCTCCAGGCGGTTCAGCTGGAGAGGTCGAGCGCGGCGCGGACGATGCTGTCGGTGTCCAGCCCGTGGTAGCGGTAGACGTCCTCGAGGGATCCGGATTGGCCGAAGCGGGTCACCCCTAGTGCGGTGGTGGCGACGCGGTTGATGGTGGCCAGGAAGCTCAGGGTGTGCGGGTGACCATCGAGAACGGTGATGAGGGGAGTGGCGCGATCCGAGGGGAAGACCTGATCCAGGATCCACGAATCGGCCGGCTCGTGGCCCTGCCGGGCGCGAACTGCGCGGTAGAGCAGGTCGGGGCTGGTCACGCACACGACGTCGGAAGCGATGCCGACCTGCTCGAGCCGTTCTGCTGCATGTAGGGCTTCTGGCACCACGGCACCCATCGCGGCGATGGTGATGTCCGGGTTGTTCGCGCGGCGCAAGGCGTAGGCGCCTGCCACGACTTGGCGGCGCCGACGTTCCCTGGCTGCGGGGTCGACGGGAACTGACGCCAGGGTCTGGTCGACGGGCCGGGTGGAAAGTCGGAGGTAGGACGAGCTGCCGTCCGGCTTGCCGAGCCGGCCGAGGCTGGCCAGCAGTGCCCATTCGGTGTCGATCGCGAACGCGGGTTCGTAGGTGACGCAGCCTGGCTGTTCGAGACCGATTGAGGGGGTTTTGATGGATTGGTGCGCGCCGCCCTCTGGTGCCAACGACACGCCTGACGGGGTGCCGACCAGGATTGATTGTCCGCCCGCGTAGATGCTGTAGGACCACGGTTCGAGAGCTCGCTCGACGAAGGGGTCGTAGAGAACCCCGATGGGCAGCAGCGGCTGTCCCCACCGGCTCCAGGTGGCGCCGAGCTCGCCGAGGAGGCTGACCAGGTTGGTTTCGGCGATGCCCAGCTCGATGTGCTGACCGGTCGGTCTCTCCCGCCAGTGCAGGATGGTCTCCGCGTCGTCGGCGAACCAGTCCCGGCGCTCGCTGGGCGACCACACCCCGACTTTGTTGACCCACCCGCCCAAGTTGGTCGTGGAGCTGACGTCCGGGCTGACGGTGACGACCCGGCGGGCGGCGTCCGGGGCGGCGCGGGTCAGGTCGAGCAGGACTCGGCCCAGCGCCGCTTGAGTGGTGGCTGTGCCTGTCGGCGTGCGACCGATGTCGGTCGGCAGTGACGGGGGAGTCTGGGGAGCGTGCTCAGGGCGACGCAAGCGCTCGGCGGTTTGCTGACACAGAATGTGGGCTGCGCTGTCCGAAGGGAATCCACGCCAAGGGGCGTCCAGGTCACCCCCTGTCCGCTCGGCGAGGTCCCGCATCTGGGCGTCGTTGAGCAGCGCCGAGTGGTTCTGTGGGTGGCCCTTCGTGGCCAGCCCGTATCCCTTGACGGTGTAGGCGAAGATCACCGTGGGCCGGGTGTCGTCGATCGATGCGAAGGCGCCGTCCAGCGCCTCGAGGTCGTGGCCACCGAGATTGGCGATGCCTTCCACCAGCGTGTTGTCATCGATGTTTCCGACGAGTGCGGCAATCGCGGTGTTGTCGGGTCCGTCGCCCGGCAACCGGTGGCGCAGCTCGTCGGCGTCGCAACGCAGCAACCGCTGGTACTCGGGGTTGGCCATGTCGTCGATTCGCCGCCGCAGTTCAGCGCCACCGGGCCTGGCGAACAGGCCCTCCATCACGCTTCCGTACTTCAGCGTGATGACCTGCCAGCCCGCGGCGGCGAACATGCCTTGCAGCTTGTCAGCGGCGATGTTGGGCACGACGCGGTCCAGGGACTGGCGGTTCAGGTCGACGATCCACACGACCTCTCCCAGGTCTGCGACACCGGGATCGAGCACGGCTTCCCAGACCGCGCCTTCGTCGAGCTCGGCGTCGCCCACCAGGGAGTACTGCCGACCCGTGCCGGCGCCGCTGAAGGCGGTGTCCACGTAGCGACGCGACACCGCACCCCAGATCGGCGCGGTGGCGCCGATGCCCACTGAGCCGGTCGAGTAGTCGGCAGGATCCGGATCCTTCAGGCGACTCGGATAGCTCTGCAAACCGCCGAACTCCCGAAGCCGCGGCAGGTACGAGGCATCCAGCTCACCGAGCAGGTAGTTGATCGAGTGGAGCAGTGGCGAGGCGTGCGGTTTGACCGACACCCGATCCTGCGCGCGCAGATGTCTGAACCACAGCGACGTCATGATCGACACCATCGAGGCCGAAGACGCCTGGTGCCCACCGACTTTGAGACCGGACGGGTTCGGGCGGACGAGGTTGGCGTGGTGGATGATCGCGCTCGACAGCCACAGAACACGGCGCTCGATTTCGCGGAGCACTTCGTGCTCAGCATCGGACGGGTGCGAGGTCAGCGCTGGGCTGCTCATGATGTCTCACCTTCGAGTTCAGGCAATCTGCGATCCAGCGACGGGGCATCGCGTTGAGCCGGGGTGGAGATGTCTCGCCGTGTCGAGAGCGCAGGCGGAAGCCTCGCTGCGATCTGGCCGGGGCCAGTTGCCGACAGCGGTATTTGCGGGACCAGGTGGCTACGCAGTGGTGGGAATGGCTTGCAGGAGGTCCTGCCACAGGTCTTCGACGTGCTCACATCCCACGCTCAGCCGCAGCAGCCCCGCCGGAACGTGCTCTTGACCAGGGTGCTTGGCTCGTCGTTCGATCGTGGACTCCACCCCGCCGAGACTGGTGGCGAACGCGATGATCTGCACCGCGTCGCAGGCAGCGTCCGCAGTCGTGGCGTCTTCGAGTTCGAAGCTGAGAACGGCGCCGAATCCGGTCATCTGCTCGGCCGCGAGCTTGTGGCCAGGATCGTCGGGCAATCCCGGGTAGTGCACGCGCTTGACCGCAGGATGCGTGGTAAGCCGATGCGCGAGCTCGTGAGCCGAAGTCTGGGCTGCGGCCAGGCGGACGCCCATGGTGCGGATTCCTCGCAGTGCCAGGTAGGACTCCAGCGCTCCCGGGGTTGCACCCGAGAAGGAGCGGCGCCGGGCAAGCGCGTCGTGCTTCGCCGGGTCGTTGGTGACGGTGATACCCATCAGCAGGTCGGAGTGGCCGCCCATGAACTTGGTGGCACTGTGCACGACGAAGTCGGCGCCGAGATTCAGCGGCTGTTGCAGCAACGGTGTGGCGAAGGTGTTGTCCACAACCACCTGCACTCCCGATGCGTGGGCAGTAGCCGTGATGGCCCGGAGGTCGCAGATCTCGAGCAGGGGGTTGCTCGGAGTTTCGATCCAGAGGAGGTCTGCGCCGTCGAGGTGATCGGCCAGTGAATCCGGCTGCGCGAGGTCTACGGCCTCCAAGCGCCATCGGCCGAGTTCGTGGCCTTCCTCGAGCAGGTGGCGGGTCCCCATGTACACGTCACGGGGAAGCAGCACCGTGGCCCCGGCGGGGAGTGTCTCGAGCACCGCCGCGCATGCGGCCATCCCGGAGGAGAAGGCCAGTGCGGAGCCGCCTTCCAACCGCCCCACCACGGACTCGAAGGCCGCCCAGGTCGCTGTACCGTCCGTCCGCGCGTAGCGCCGCGGTCCACGTACCCCTCCGGTGGCGGAACCGTGGTCCCCGTCCTCCTCTGTTCCGAGCTTGCCGCCCTTCTGGGAGCGGAAGTTCGAGGCGAGCGTGATGGGTGGATTCATCGGGTTGCCCGCGTCCTTCTCCGGTCGACCCTCTTCGATCAGGACCGTCTCCGGCCGCAGCTCCCAGGCTGCTTCACGGGGGGACCCATCGGCCATCTCGCCTGTCCGGCTTGCCTCGTTGGACACCGTTCCTCCTTCGATCGGAACCGAACCGTGTGGGATCAGAAGGCTGTCGTCAGCTGCTTCTCGCGCTCGGCATCCGCGGTCTGCAGGTCCGCCGACTTGGTCGCCCACTTCCTGGGCGTCGCCCAGCGTGTTGCTAGGCCGCTCCCGGCGCGGATACGAGGTCGCCTCGTTGGCGAACAGTTTTGACTATGAGGCAATAATCGTCAACCCGCGGAGCAGCCGCTCGCGGGATAGCCGTTTTGACTGAGAGGCATAATGCAGGACGTGTTGGATCCGGGACAGACGGAGAAGCTGATCGCCCAACGCCTGCTGGAGGCGCGGCATCGAAGAGGTTGGACGCTTGCCGAGGCCGCTGAGGCCAATGGGGTGTCCGTGACTCACCTGTCCCGCCTGGAACGGGGTGAGCGGCAGCCCTCCATCGGTGTCCTCATCCAGCTGGCCCGGTCCTACGGCTTGCCGTTGGGGCAACTCGTCGGCGAAGAGCCGCAAACGGCCTGCCACGTCTTCCGAAGTCGTGAGGCTCCGCTGCACGACGGTCCGGATTACAAGTACGCCGCGCTGAGCGGGATAACGGGACTGAACCTGTTGGAAGCGATCCGCCTGGAGCTTCCCGGCGGCTCTCGGACCAGCCGGGCTGCACAGCACGTTGGAGAAGAATGGCTGCTCGTGCACTCCGGTCGAGTCCGTGTGGAGATCGGCTCTGAGAGCTTCGATCTCGATCCTGGAGATGCCGCCCACTTCGATGCCCAAAGCCCGCACAGGATCTGCAATCGCGGACGGGGGCGCGCGACTGTCTTCATCGTCTCGGCTAGCTCCCCGGCAAGGAGGGGGAACGGTCACAAGTGACAGCAGCGTTGCGGGGCTCGAGCCGCGGACCGTCGTAAATCCGGTCCTCGATGTGCAGCAGGAGAGCCCGTAGGGCTGCGTTCGCAGGCTGGATCTTGTCCATTTGCCCGGTTGGCGAGTCGAGGTCGAGTCTTCCGCGTCAGTGCCCGGCGTTCGAAGCATGGCGTGATGAAGCGTGGGATGAGGCTGTCCGGACGCAGTTCGGCAGCGGCCATCGTACGACCTGGTGAGTGTCGAGGGGATCAGCTACCCGTCGGCGGTAGCTCCTCGCCCTCCGCTGTGCGGGGCCTGCTTGTGTTCGGCGACGGCTCGCTTGCAGAACGGCCGCTCATCTCCATGTAGGCAAAATTTGTTGCCTCTGGGGCTTGTCCAGAGTTTGTCTGAGAGGCAAACTCTGTCCAACTTCACGTCCCGCATCGCACAGGTGGAGCGGGCCATGTCATCTCCTTCCGACGCGGCCGCCAGTGCGTGGCCGAAGGGCTTGGTGGAAGCATCATGAGGAAATTC
>NZ_SMKW01000177.1 GCF_004348985.1 Saccharopolyspora elongata
GACGGGACAGGAAGTCCAGCACTGCATACCTGAACGCCTTTGGGCTTGCTTGAGCCGTATGCGCGGAAACGTGCCAGTACGGTTCTGAGGGGGCGGCGGCGCAGCAATGCGCCGTCGCTACCCGACTGATCAGCCCTCTGCTGTTGAACATCGCACTGCATGGGATGGAACAGGCCGCCGGAGTCCGCTATATGACCGGCACGCATGTCGGTCACACTGCGCCGGGCTCCCCGGTGGTGGTCAGATACGCCGACGATCTCATCGCCCTGTGTCACACCCGTGACCAGGCCGAACAGGTCAAAGATCGGCTGGCCGAATGGCTGGTGCCCAGGGGGCTGGCCTTCAACGAGAGCAAGACACGCATCGTGCATCTCACCGAAGGTTTCGACTTTCTCGGGTTCCATGTCCGCCGTTATGCCAACGGCAAACTGATCATCAAGCCGAGTAAGGCGGCGGTGCAACGTATCCGGAACAGGTTGCGCACCGAAATGCGGTCCCTGCGCGGGGCCAACGCCGCATCGGTGCTGCAACGGCTCAACCCGGTCATCCGGGGCTGGGCCGCCTACTACCGGACGGTGGTGTCCAAGCACGTGTTCACCACACTGGACGCCTATGTGTGGTGGCTGGTGTTCAAGTGGGCCGTGCGCAGCCACCGGAACAAACCGAAACACTGGGTCAAGGCCCGCTACTTCGGCGCGTTCAACAAAGCCAGGCGGGACAACTGGGTGTTCGGCGACCGGCATACCGGCGCCTATCTCACCAAGTTCGCCTGGACAAAGATCGTCCGGCACCAGATGGTCGACAGCTACGCATCTCCCGATGACCCGAAGCTGACCGGCTACTGGACGGCGCGGCGACGTCGCAGCGGCAAACCTCCGCTCAACCGGGATGGTCAGCACATGATCGCGCGCCAACGCGGCCGCTGTCCGCTCTGCGGAAACCTGCTGCTGCACGCCAATGCCGAACCACAGCACCCCGACGAATGGGAACAGTGGATCACCGCAACCCGCAAAGCAGTGCGCGCCAAAGCGCTCACTGTCCATATGGGACGCGGCGAATCGGACGATCGCGCTGTGTTGCATCTCGTGCACGCTGACTGCGCCCGACAACACGCCCGGCGCGGCAGCCCAGCACTCCTGCACGCCCGCGACACCTCTGGGCTTGCTTGAGCCGGATGCCCGGAAAGCGGGCACGTCCGGTTCTGAGGGGGCTCCGGCGCGGCAACGCGCCGGAGCTACCCGCCCACGCGCTGGTCCACAACCGCACGATCGCGGGGTACTTCTTCTCCCATTTGTCGGAGAATTCGGCGAACCGGTCCAGAGCGGCCTGCTCGCTGGGTGCGGTGTAGACGGGTTTGAGGTCCTTGGCCAGCGTCGACCAGTCCCGGCGGGAGGCATACCGGAAGCTGTTGCGCAGCAAATGGACGACGCAGGTCTGCACGATCGCTTTCTCCCACACCGTGGTCACAGCGTCAGGCAGGCCTTTCAGGCCGTCGCAGACGAGGAAGAAAACATCCTTGATGCCACGGTTTTTCAGGCCGATCAAGAAGCTCATCCAGAACTTCGCGCCCTCGCCGCCGCCGGTGCCCATCGTCAGCCCCAGCACGTCCTTGTGGCCGTCCACAGTGACCCCGATCGCCGCGTAGACGGGCCGGTTGGCCACCTGCCCGTCACGCACCTTCACATGGACAGCATCGATGAAGACCGCCGCATACACCGAATCCAGCGGTCGGTTCGACCATTCCTCCATTTCCCCGACGACCTTGTCGGTGATCCTCGATATCGTTTCCTTCGACACCGACGCACCGTAAATATCGGCGAAATGCGCGGAGATCTCGCCCGTGGTGAGCCCTTTCGCATACAGCGACAACACGATCTCGTCCACATCACCCAGACGTCGCTGGCGCTTTTTCACGATCTTCGGCTCGAACGTGCCCTCGCGGTCCCGCGGTACCGCGATCTCCACCTCGCCGACCGCGTCCGAGATCACCGTCTTCGCCCGCGAGCCGTTCCGGATATTCGACGAATCCCGATCCGGATCGGCCTGATTCCTCGCATGACCCAGATGCTCGGTCATCTCCTCGTTGAGAGCGGTTTCCAGCACATTCTTGGTGAACAATTTCAGCAGCCCATCCGGCCCGGTCAGGGCCAGACCCTGCTCCCGGGCCTGGGCCACCATCGCCGCCACGGCCGCCTGTTCCGGCGAAGGCTGCCGTCCTGCCTGTTTCACGTTCCTCTGTGGACTCACAGCATCCGATGTCATCACTCACAGTGCCCATCCCGCCGGACCCCAGCCCGGCGCGTCAGGCCGAAAACACCGCTCGCGGAACAGTCCCCACACCAACGGGACTGTGTGGTGAAGGGTGTTTGGCCTGTCCGGAGTTTCCGGACAGGGGGGACTAGTTCTGAGGTGTAACTGTCCACAGTGGAGGATAATGCACCATGAGTGATCAGAGCAAGGACGCGTCGCTGCAGGTCTCGCTGGTGGTGGACCGGCAGGTGGTGGCCGAGCTGGTCAAGCGTGCCCAGGCCGATGGGGTCCATCGGTGGCGAGGGTGGGTTGATGCAGCAGCTGACCAAGATCGTGCTGGAGTTCTCGTTGGTGGCCTTTCCCCGCTTTGTCGGAGGCTTGGTTATCTGGCTCCGACTGGGTCAGTGGGATGCTACCGGCGTCGTGTTGGTCGCGTGGGTGGGTGTTGTAGGCCTCCTCGTACTCATCGGGGGATAGTCCGCCGAGTCCGGCTTGGATGCGACGCGGGTTATACCAGCCGTCGATGTAGCGGAAGATCGCCGCGTCAGCCTCGGCGCGGGTGGCGAACGTGGTGCCCGGCCAATACAGCAGCTCGATCTTGATGGTCGACCACAGGTTCTCGGCCAGAGCGTTGTCGAAGCTGTCGCCAACCGAGCCGGTCGACGGGGCGACGCCGGCGTCGGCCAGCCGCTGGGTGAACCGGAGCGCGGTGTATTGACAACCCTTGTCCGAATGGTGAATTAGCGCACCGCTGCGTACATCGCGGGACCACAGCCTGTATTCCAGCGTGGTGAGTACCAGCTCGGTGTCGGCGCGGGCGGCGGTGGCCCAGCCGACGATGCGGTTGGAAAACGCATCACGCACCGAGGCCAGCCATAACACGCCCTCACCGGTGAGCAGGCGGGTCAGATCGGCCACCCACAGCCGGTTCGGTGCGGCGGCGGTGAAGTCCCGCTCCACCAGATCCGGCGCGGCCGTGTGCGCCGGATTCTGCCGCGTCGAGCCAGTCTTCCAGCCCTTGCGCAGGTGCGCGCCGACGAGCCCGTTGGCCCGCATGATCCGCTCCACGCGCTTACGTGAGCACCGCACTCCTTGGCGGCGTAGCTGAAGCCACACTCGCGGAGACCCATCGGTCGCGGCGAACTCGTGCGAGGACCGGATCTTCTCGATCCGCTCCAGCAACTCCGCGTCCTCGCGCTGCCGCCGCGACGGCGATTCAGCGCGACCGACCGAGAAGTCATGGTCATCGATGAAGCTCATGACCGCCTCCGGGTCGGGTCGATCTCGCCGGCAAAATAAGCGCTCGCCGCCCGCAACACATCGTTGACCCGCTTGAGCTCGGCGTTCTCCCGCTTGAGCCGGCGGTTCTCCTCGACCATGTCTGTCGTCGGCCGGTCATGCCGCCGGCCGCAGTCGGCCTCGTCCTGACGAATCCAGTTCCGCAACGCCTCCGGGTGCACGTTCAACTGCTCGGCCAGCCGCCGGATCGTCGGCTTCGGGTCCGACTCCCGATACAGCCGCACCGCGCGTTCCCGCAGCTCATCCGGGTACTTCTTGGGTGCTGCCACAACGACTTCCTTCCTCGGTCTGCACGAGCAGACCAGACTCGGAAGCCTCCGGACAAACGGGGGAAGCTCAGGACGCCTGCTCCTTCGCGCTGCTGCCGGGGTGGCCAACGACTATCGCCGGGCGCGGGCCGAGGCGTCGTCGGGGTATAGAGGTCTCCGGCGATCTTCAGTGGAGCCGCACAAATCGATGTTGCGAGGTGGTTCGTCCTCCCGTCCTGGGCGTCGGCGGCGACGGTGCAAAATCGGCTACCAGCGCTGCTGGGAGATTCGACACGCCTGCCTTTGGGGAAAGCTAAGCTCGAGTCGAGAATCGGGCAGGAGGTCTGCTCCGGCGGATGGGGGCAGCTGCGTGGACCGACGACGTCGCACAGTACGCACTGCTTCCACTTGCTCGAAATGCGTGATTCATCACGTTGACCCGTTCTCGTTGGCACAATGGTGCGATCAACACTGACCGCTCGGCCACATTTCGTGGTCGGGGATGGAAACCCCTTCGTCCGTGAAGTACTCAGGATTCCGTGCAGCTGACCAGATCATCGTTCTCCCGCAGGAACCTGTTGCGCCTGTCCGGTGCGTCGACGGCCGCCGTGTCTTCGACGTGTGATGATGCCTGAAATCATGGGTCGCATCACCGGGTTGGGCAGGCTGCTGCCCGGCTGGTTACGCGCGCCCAGCCGGGGCACCGCCGAGTACCGGTACGAGCTCGAACGAAAGCTGCACGATGGCCCGGCGGAGGGCCTGTCGGCGCTTGCCATCGAGCTGGCCCTGATCTCCGCCACGGCAGGTGACCGGCAGCTCGCGGTCCGGATCGCCGAGATGGGTGGCAACGTCTGCCAGCTCGTCGACCGCCTGCGCCTGCTCAGGACGGTGCACCGTCCATCGATCGGACAGTCCCGCGGCCCAGGCTGCACCTTAATTCTTGGGTGTGGCGGGGCAGTTCTGGTTTCACCTAAGACTCGCATCGGGCTGGTTGTGTTGGGTGATGTAACCGCATTTGGTTTTACTTGTGTCTGGCTGGGGGTGTCGGTGAAGGTTGTTCGGTCTGGTCTGGAGGAGGCTGTGCAGCAGACAGATGGGTGAGAGTCTTCGTCAGTTTGCGGATTTTTGTGTCGCGACTGAGGAGAATGCGGAGTATCTCGGGAAGAACGCGTTGAGTATGAACGGGGTACCGGACTCGGCTGGTATCTCTGATCCTACGCGCGAGGGTTATCGCCGCTGATGCGCGCGGAGTTGCGTGTCGGTTGCGGGTGGGTCGAGTGTGGGATGGGGGGTTGAGTGGTGGATCTCGAGTTTGATCCGGCGTTTGATTGGTTGTGGGTTTTGGTGGTGGGGCAGAAGGCTCCGCGGGTTGATGTGGCGGCGGCGCGTGCGTTGGCGGAGAGCTGGCGTGATAGTGGTGTGACGTTGGGGGAGTTGGGGG
>NZ_SMKW01000178.1:0-2500 GCF_004348985.1 Saccharopolyspora elongata
GTGTCGGCGGTGTCTTACTCTCCCACACCCTATCGAGTGCAGTACCATCAGCGCTGGGGAGCTTAGCTACCGGGTTCGGAATGGGACCGGGCGGACCCTCCCCGCCATCGCCACCGACAACCCCAAACCCCACCCACAAGGGCAGGAAATCTCGAGCGTCGACAATCGACAAACGATCATCTTCAATTATCAACAACCGTGGCCCAGTTGTTGTCTCAGATACCGTATAGTGGGTGCGTAGCAATCTTTGTGAGCAAGTCCTCGGCCTATCAGCACCAGTCAACTCCACACCTTACAGTGCTTCCATATCTGGCCTGTCAACCCAATCATCTCTTGGGGGCCTTAACCCACAAACGGGGTGGGAGACCTCATCTAGGAACAGGCTTCCCGCTTAGATGCTTTCAGCGGTTATCCCTCCCGAACATAGCCAACCAGCCACGCCCTTGGCAGAACGACTGGCACACCAGAGGTTCGTCCGTCCCGGTCCTCTCGTACTAGGGACAGCCTTCCGCAAGTCTCCTACGCGCGCGGCGGATAGGGACCGAACTGTCTCACGACGTTCTAAACCCAGCTCGCGTGCCGCTTTAATGGGCGAACAGCCCAACCCTTGGGACCAACTCCAGCCCCAGGATGCGACGAGCCGACATCGAGGTGCCAAACCATGCCGTCGATATGGACTCTTGGGCAAGATCAGCCTGTTATCCCCGGGGTACCTTTTATCCGTTGAGCGACACCGCTTCCACCAGCCAGTGCCGGATCACTAGTCCCTGCTTTCGCACCTGCTCGACCCGTCAGTCTCACAGTCAAGCTCCCTTATACACTTACACTCAACACCTGATTGCCAACCAGGCTGAGGGAACCTTTGGGCGCCTCCGTTACCCTTTAGGAGGCAACCGCCCCAGTTAAACTACCCACCAGGCACTGTCCCCGATCCGGATCACGGACCCGAGTTAGATGCCCGGAACGACCAGAGTGGTATTTCACCAACGACTCCACACCCACTAGCGTGAATGCTTCACAGTCTCCCACCTATCCTACACAAGCCGAACCAAACACCAATACCAAGCTATAGTAAAGGTCCCGGGGTCTTTCCGTCCTGCCGCGCGAAACGAGCATCTTTACTCGTACTGCAATTTCACCGGGCCTGTGGTCGAGACAGCGGAGAAGTCGTTACGCCATTCGTGCAGGTCGGAACTTACCCGACAAGGAATTTCGCTACCTTAGGATGGTTATAGTTACCACCGCCGTTTACTGGCGCTTAAATTCTCCGCTACACCCTTACAGGTTCACGGGTCCTCTTAACGTTCCAGCACCGGGCAGGCGTCAGTCCATATACATCGCCTTACGGCTTCGCATGGACCTGTGTTTTTAGTAAACAGTCGCTTCTCCCTGGCCTCTGCGACCACCACCAGCTCCCACCGCAAGGGTGTTCACCAGCAATGGCCCCCCTTCTCCCAAAGTTACGGGGGCAATTTGCCGAATTCCTTAACCACAGTTCACCCGACCGCCTCGGTATTCTCTACCTGACCACCTGTGTCGGTTTCGGGTACGGGCCGTGAAGACACTCGCTAGAGGCTTTTCTCGACAGCATGGGATCACTCACATCACCACAACGGCTACGCATCACCCCTCACCCTTAATGGCGTGCGGATTTACCTACACACCGGGCTACAGGCTTACACCAGTACAACCACTCACTGGCAGAGCTACCCTCCTGCGTCACCCCATCACTTAACTACCGCGGAATCAGGTCTTACGCACCCACCATCCACACCCGAAGGCGTTAAACAGCAGCGGGTAATTAGTATCAACCGTTTCGCTATGGACGCGTCCACACGGGTACGGGAATATCAACCCGTTATCCATCGACTACGCCTGTCGGCCTCGCCTTAGGCCCCGACTCACCCTGGGCGGACGAACCTTCCCCAGGAACCCTTGGTCATCCGGCGGAAGAGATTCTCACTCTTCACTCGCTACTCATGCCTGCATTCTCACTCCCACACACTCCACACCAGGATCACTCCGGCGCTTCACCGCATGCAGGACGCTCCCCTACCCAACAACACCAAACAGTGTCGCTGGCATGGCTTCGGCGGTGCGCTTCAGCCCCGCTACATTGTCGGCGCAGGACCACTTGACCAGTGAGCTATTACGCACTCTTTCAAGGATGGCTGCTTCTAAGCCAACCTCCTGGTTGTCTCGGCGATCCCACATCCTTTCCCACTAAGCGCACACTTAGGGGCCTTAGCCGATGCTCTGGGCTGTTTCCCTCTCGACGACGAAGCTTCTCCCCCGCCGTCTCACTGCCACGCTCAAACTCAGGCGTATTCGGAGTTTGGCTGATCTCAGTAACCCGCGAAGGCCCATCAACCAACCAGTGCTCTACCCCACCCAAGCAACCACGCAACGCTGCACCTAAATGCATTTCGGGGAGAACCAGCTATCACGGAGTTTGATTGGCCTTTCACCCCTACCCACAACTCATCCCCCAGGTTTTCAA
>NZ_SMKW01000179.1 GCF_004348985.1 Saccharopolyspora elongata
CTACGCTGAGCATCGGGTCGTACCTTCCCAGCCAGCGTTGCAGCGCTGGCCATGCTTGGAACCTTGCATCCGATCACTGGGAAGGTACGCCCCTTCCCAGCCGATCCACAGGTCTCAAGCATTCCTCCGGAACGAAGCCCCCAAAGGCCTTTACTCCAGGGAAGTTGATCCTAACAAGTCGGACATCCCAGCAAAGAGCGGTCTTCTCCCGCTCACTGATCGGTCGTGGAGTGTTCATGGTTGCGGCACTGATCCGACACCGATCCCGCCTCTATGGTCACGCAGCTTGGCGAATTCTCGCCAGCGTCAGCCGGTTCTCGCGTCGCAGCGAAGGAGAAGCCCGTGGACCGTCGCAAGTTCCTCCGTGGTCGGCGGCAGCGTGGTCACTTTGGAATTCAGCGTGACCCGGGAGTCGATCGCCTACCCCGCCAAGACCGGGCCCAGCCCCTACGGCGCACTGCAGGCCGCTGAAGCCAATGGTATCCAGCTGCCCGCCGGCTTCAGTGTGACTGCGCAGTCCACATGGAAGAAATCGACTGCCAGCATGGCCGAGGCCTGCGTGCGCAGAAACTGCCGCCAGGTCGTGTCGGCGTTTCGGCGCTGGCGGTATCTGCTGTCGCCTGAGGAGCCTGCAGATCGTCGAAGCGCCAACGCGGTGGCTGAGTTTGAGGAGTTCGCTCTGGATTCGTTGATATCCCCAGGTCTCGTTCTCCGTTGCCATCCGCTCGATCAGCGCGGCGATCGCCTTGTTGATGGGCGGACGTCCGGATCGGTGCGGGTAGGTCCACTTCTTGGCGACCAGGCGGCGTCGGCGGCCTTCTCCTCTAGCCGGTCAAGCAGGGTGTCGTCGCGAGCACCCGAGGAGTCGACTGTTCAGGGTCGGGCAGGGCGCGAACCATGCGCAATAACGTCATCCGGCTGACCGCGGCCGCCAGGCGCTGTGTCAGCCGCGCGCCGGGGCGACCACCCAGCGCCAGCGCGACCGCGCACAACACCCGCTCCAGCACCGTAGTGCGCCGGCCATAGCGCGCCGCCAACTCAGGCACGGCTTCGGCGAAGGTCTTCTTGGCGCACTAGGTGTTATCGCAAAACAACCGGCGGACTCGTAGGCGAATCAGCACCTCGCGGCTGGAGATCGCGGTGTCGGACAACCGCCGTTGGTAGCGGCTGTGCACCCGATCAGACAGCGTTCCGCAGCCAGGACACGCCACGTGCCCGGCCCGCGTGCTCGCCTCGATCCGCACCACCGGTCCCGCAGCATGCACACCGTCTACTCGTAACTGGGCAAGATGCGGGAACAGGGCTTCGAGCACTCCAAGATCAGCGCACCGAGCACATGATCAACTATGTGGCGGATGGACGGCGCCCGGGTCCATCACGGAAACCGTGCCAGAGCCGCACCGGGCCCCTGGAGTTCGAACGAGAGCCAGCGCCGAACACCCACCGCCAGCACATGCGGCAGATCTGGAACGACACGCTCGAGGCTTGATCTTGCTCAGGCAGCAGTCGGAGATCGGGGCTCGATGCGCTGGCTTCGCATGGGGATTCGATCAGATCGGTCCGCACCTGTCGATGAAGCAGCTGGCGCAACACGTCGGGGCGGCCTCGTCCGCAAGTCCCTCGTGCCAGTGCTACTTCGCCCTCTCGTTGTCGAGTACTGCAGCGAGCAATCGATGGCGATCGATTTCCTCGGCCAGGGACAACTAGCCCGTCAC
This sequence comes from Saccharopolyspora elongata, assembly GCF_004348985.1. Classification (GTDB taxonomy): domain Bacteria; phylum Actinomycetota; class Actinomycetes; order Mycobacteriales; family Pseudonocardiaceae; genus Saccharopolyspora; species Saccharopolyspora elongata. The sequence continues at coordinate 1,716 of NZ_SMKW01000179.1, forward strand.
CGGTTTCTACTGCTCGCCGGATGCGGCACAGGGTATCTGGGCTCACTCGGGGACACCGGTCAACACCTTGTCCTCCACCACTCGCCACCCAGCACTTCCGCAGCGCACAAGAGAACTACACCTGTCCCGCTGTGGTGTCCCGAACGAATCCCCGATGGGCCAGGCCGGACACCAAACCCTCCACCAACTCAAACCTTACTCATATAGCTGAATCCGTGGGTTTAGCCAAGACCGGATTCGCCACCGACTCACCCATCCGCACCTGGACGAACACGTTGGGTCGACGTATTGAAATGAGCCACTAGCCGCTATTCTCCGAACGTGCTCAGCCAGTCGCGGACCAACTGTCCGGTCGCCGCGCACCATGATCTGGAGGGTCCGTTTGCCGAAGGTGCCTGACGCTCGCAGACCCAGCCGTGATGCGGTCAACGCGCTGCGGATGCTTCTGGAGCGACACAATCACATCGTTCAGGAGGTGGACGGCCAGAACGACTTCGGCGAGGACCTGCACGTCACGTTCACCGAGGACGGTGAGGTCACCGGCGACCTGGTCAAGATCCAGGTCAAGGGCGGCCGGTCGTGGCGCAGGGCCGACGGGTACGCCGTGCCGATCGGTGATCACGGTGGCACATGGGCCGATGGCACCATTCCGGTGCTTTGCGTTGTGCATGACCCGGACACCAGCTGCCTCTACTGGGCCAATGCCACCAAGCAACTGCTGTCGGCGCGGCGTAACGGCGAGATGCCCAAAACTATCATCAGCCCGGACCAAAAGTTGGACGCCGAATCCATCGCGGATTTCGTCGCCGAGGTCAGAAACTACCTGGGCCGCTATCGGGGCAACCGGATCATCCAGGCCCAGTTGGGCGAGATGGCGGGCGTCGAGTTCGGGCCGTCGGACATCGTGCAGCACCATGTGAACGTGTTCGGCGAGGATCTGATCTTCTGGCAGCGCCGGGGCGAGGGATTCGCAACCCTGCTCCACAGCGACCTCGACTGGCATCCGGAGCACATCGGCCCTGAGCATTTCCATCCCGCCGGTCGACCAGGTCTGCTTCCCGGCATACCCGTGGTGGTGGAGAAGATAATGAGCATGGCCGAGGCACAGTGGCTGGCGGCCTGCTTCGATGCGACCCAGTGGGCGCGCAAACCTGCCGTCGACGATCCGCCGCTTCACACCAACATCGACGCACGGGACAACTACGTGGCCAGGCGAGTTGAACACCGTCTTCGGATCGAACCCGACACGTTGACCCGGTCGATTCAGAAGCTCCGCACCCAAACCGCGACCGACCACGATCTGGCTACCATCGCCACGGAGTTGGAATCGGATGCCGAGGCATATGCCGAAGTGCTCTCGAAACCGTGGCGCGAGATGTCGGACAAGGCGCGTCGGATCGTCACGTTCTACCTGGTCAAAGAAGTACACGTGGGTTCGCCTGCGCTGCCGATCGACGAGCAGTTCCGGATCGTCTGGCGATGCCCCCGGCCGACCGCGGAATACGGTTTCAACGCACGGGTCGGACGACCGAGTACGCGCATGTCATCGCACCGGGAGCTGGTACTGGCTTTCGAGCTCAGACCGGGCGACAGGATCTACTGGCTGAGCCGACACGGGAACGAGCGCGGCCGGAACGTGTCGGCCGTCTGGGATTCCGAGGACACACCCGGAACCGTCTGCGTGCTTTTCGATCAGCTCATGCTGGGAGACACCTTCTGGCCGGAGGAGCGGTTCGTCCGGAAGGTGCCCACCAAGCCGCAGTGATGGCACAGTCAGCAGCCCCCGACGATCAGGCAGATCCGTTCGCGGATCGCCTCACCGATCGTCTTCGGTCGGCCCCGTTCCATCGTGAGGCCAGCGCGTCGAACTCCGCTCGTTGAACGCGTGGATCACATCGCACACGTAGTCGGAGCTGACTCGAGCAACGAGGTGACGTACTGGACCGCCTGGACCTGGCCGGACACCAGCACCACGACCGCCTCCCACCGTCGGTCTGCGGGACCGGCCTCGCCGGCCCCGTCCCAGGCTTGGGGCAATGCCCGATTCTGCAGTCACAAAGCAAAACCGCCTGTCCCGCCGAGGAGCCCCGGAAGTGACCTCCTCGGGACAGCAATAAGCCCTGCCTCAACCGATTTCAGGAAGCAGGAGGCGTGTAGTCAGCGTGCAAGTCACCCCTCGGACACTCAATTACCCCATGGTAAGGGGTCTTGTCGCTGGTCAGGCTCGGTCGGATGTCACGACCGAGCCTGACTTGACGATGATCAGGTTGTTGCCTCGCAGGAGCCGGGCAGTCCGTGCCGTTTGTACGAGGAGATCCCGGCCGGGGACGACATGCTCGTCCTCCCGGAGGTCTTCGGCCCCCGCTGCAGTGCTGGCCGAGGTGGTCAGTACGGGAAAACCCGACCCAGGGTCACCGTCACTCAGTTCGCATCGAAGGCTGGCTCCGGCCGCTCGACGTCGCGTGCGATCGGCGCACGACTCGTGGCACCGATCGCCCGCAAGAGGCCAGGGCCGACCTCCGACCAGCCGATCAGGAGGCGTGTCCGCCTTACCGAACTCGCCAGCGACGAGATGCTCCGCCGTGCTCAGCGCGAGTAGTCGGCGGGCGGGCCGCGGCACGCCGTGCGACGCTGCCCTTGCCTATAACCTCATCCGCCCTGGTGCGAGGCGGTGTCCGGGTAGGTCGACCGTAGTCGCTTTGAGCGAACGCTTTCGCTGCTGTCGAGCACCACGGCAGGATGATCGACTGTGCGGTTGCGACTGGCCTACCTGGCTGTGACAAATACGTTCGCCATGCGGCGCATGCTGCCAATGAGCGACCGAGACAAGGACATCGAGATCCTCGCGTTGCGCCATCAGATCACGGCGCTAGAGCGTCAGCTCGGTCAAGAGAGAGTGCACTTCGCCCCAGCTGATCGAGCGTTTCTGCCAGCGCTACCGCACTCGCTGCCACGGAACGTGCAGCGCAGGCTGCGGCTGCTGGTACGCCCCGACACCGTGCTGCGCTGGCACCACGACCTCATCGCACGCCGCCACGCTGCCCTTTCCAAACCAAAAGCGCTGCGCCTGGCAAAAGAGAACCCAAACTGGCGATACCGCCGCCTTCACGGCGAACTGCTCACCCTGAACGTAACAGTCGCCGCCTCGCCCGTGTGGGAATCCTCAAGGATGGGAATCGACCCGGCACCCGAACGGAACTCCCGCCCTACGTGAGTTCGAGAGATTCTACAACGAACACCGGCCCCATCGAGGCATCACCAACACCCGCCCGCTATGCCCACTCC
>NZ_SMKW01000017.1 GCF_004348985.1 Saccharopolyspora elongata
GGTCCGGGGCCGTCGTGCGGGCGGCCTGGGCGGGGAGGTGGACCGGGATGTTCCTCGGCACCCACCACCCGAAGCTCGACGACAAGGGGCGTTTGACGCTGCCGGCCAAGTACCGGGAAGCATTGGCGGGGGGGTTGATGGTCACCAAGGGACAGGACCACTGCCTCTACGTCTTCCCGCGCGACGAGTTCGAGCAGATGGCGCGCAAGGTCGCCGAGGCGCCGTTCACCAACGAGGCGGTCCGCGCCTACCAGCGGTACCTGTTCGCCGGCACCGACGAGCAGCAGCCGGACGGGCAGGGCCGGATCAAGATCGCGGCGGAGCTGCGGCGCTATGCCGGGCTGGCCAAGGAGTGCGTGGTCATCGGCGCGATCAACCGCCTGGAGATCTGGCACTCGGAGAGGTGGCAGAGCTACCTCGACGAGCACGAGGAGGGCTATGCGAAGGCTCAGGAGGAGGTGTTGCCCGGCGTTTTCTGAGCGTTCCGCCGACCGGCGGGGCGGGAGTTGACGGCAAGGGACCCGGGTTTCGTGAGGCCTCGGTCCGCTCGGCTATCGCATGCCTGGTGCATCTTCCCCGGCACCAGGACGCGACGGGCGGGCGGGGACCTGACGGGATCCGGAAAACCAGGGGGCTTTACCGAAGATCGCCACGCGCCGTTCGCGCGTGGCGATCGGCGGTATTCGACCGCGGTGTCGAACCGGAACGGGGCACGCGGGAAGGGAGGGACCGCCGTGGCCGAACAGCGGCATGATCAGGGTGGATCCGCCCGCGACAAGCACGTTCCCGTGCTGCTCGAACGGACGCTGGAGCTGCTCGCGCCCGCGTTGTCCCGCGAGGGGGCGGTGGTCGTCGACGCCACGCTCGGCATGGGCGGGCACTCCGAGGCGATGCTCGCCGCGCACCCCGGGCTGACGCTGGTCGGGCTGGACCGCGACACGGACGCGCTGCGGCTCGCCGGTGAGCGGCTCGCGCCCTACTCCTCCCGGATCCACCTGGTGCACGCGGTGTACGACGAGTGGGCCGACGTGCTCGCCGACCTCGGACTGCCCGAAGTGGACGGTGCGCTGTTCGACCTCGGGGTTTCCTCGCTGCAGCTGGACGAAACCGCCCGCGGCTTCGCCTACGCGCACGACGCACCGCTGGACATGCGGATGGACCCGGGCGCGCCGCGCACCGCCGCGGACGTGCTCAACACCTACAGCGCGGACGAGCTGGCGCGGGTGCTGCGGACCTACGGCGAGGAGAAGTTCGCGGGCAAGATCGCCGCGGCGATCGTCCGGGAACGCCAGAAGGAGCCGTTCACCAACAGCGCGCGGCTGGTCCAGCTGCTCTACGACACCGTGCCGGCGGCGAGCCGGCGCACCGGCGGGCATCCGGCCAAGCGCACCTTCCAGGCGCTGCGCATCGAGGTCAACGCCGAGCTCGACGTGCTGGACCGCGCGCTCCCGGCGGCGCTGGACTCGCTGGCCGTGGGCGGTCGGATCGCGGTGATGTCCTACCACTCGCTGGAGGACCGGATGGTCAAGCGGGCCTTCGCCGACCGGACGAAGTCGCGCACCCCGGTCGACCTGCCGGTGGAACTGCCGGGCCACGGACCGGAATTCCGGTTGCTCACCAGGGGCGCCGAGCTCGCCGGTGAGCAGGAGATCGAGGCCAACCCCAGGGCCGCATCGGTGCGGCTGCGGGCCGCGGAGCGGGTCGGCCGGGGGAACGCATGAGCGGCAAGGCGAGGGAGGCGAGATGACTGCACCTACGCGTGCCGGCAAAGCCGCTTCGCGGGCGGGTTCCGCCGAGCGAACGCAGCAGGCCGCCCAGAAGACTGCGCAGAAGAGCAGCCAGAAGAAGTCCGGGCAGAAGCCCGCCCAGAAGTCGGGGCAGAAGACGAGCGAGAAGCCGCGGACGCGGTCCGCCGCGGCCGAGCGCGCCTACGCGCGTCGCGAGGAGCGGCGGGACCGGTCGGCGCGGGAGCCCGCCGACCGGCGGCCGCGCCAGCTGCGGCAGGGCGTGGAGGAGCGGCGCCCCGCGGCGAAGCCGAAGCCCAAGGCGAAGGCGAAGCAGCTGCACGAGCGGGTTTCGCTCGCGCGGTTGCCGCTGGTGGTCGTGGTGATGGCGGTGCTGGCCACCGGGCTGGCCGCGACGTTGTGGCTGTCCATCGCCGCGGTCAGCGGCAGCTACCGGCTGCAGCAGGGCGAGGACCAGATCAACGCGCTGAGCGAGCGCAAGGAGCAGTTGCTGAGCGAGGTCAGCTCGATGAGCTCGACGCCGGAGATCCAGCGTCGAGCAGAGGAAGCGGGTCTGCGGCAGGCGCCTTCGCCCGCCCGCCTCGTCCAGCAGCCGGACGGCTCGGTGACCGTCATCGGTGAGCCGAAGAAGGTCACCGCCGCGCCGCCGCCCGCTCCGCCGCAGCCGCCGGCCGGGCAGCCCCCGGCGGAGCAGCCGCAGGCCGGGCAGCCTCCGGCGGCGGAAGGCCAGGTGTCGCAACAGCCTCCTGCGGACCAGCAGGTCGCGCAGGCGGGCCACTGATGGCCCGAGGGTCGACCAGCGGCATCCGGCGGCGCACCGCGCGCACGAACGTGGCCGGCAGCAACCGGCGGCTGCTCGTCGGCCGGTTGCTGCTGGTGATCGCTCTGGTGCTCACCGGCGGCAAGCTGATCCAGGTGCAGGGGTTCGAGGCCAGCGCGCTGTCCGAGAAGGCGCAGTCGCAGCGGGCGGCCAAGCAGATCATCCCGGCCGAGCGCGGATCCTTCACGGACCGCAGCGGGAACGTGCTCGCGTTCAGCGGTGAATCGCGGCAGCTCTACGCCAACCCGAACCTGCTGACCAAGACCTTCGACGAGGAACACGCGAAGAACCCCGCGAAACCCACTTCCGAGCAGTACAAGCGGGAGATCGCCCGCTACATCGCGCAGGTGCTGCCGGGGGTGATCAGCGAGCAGGAAGTGCTCGACGCGCTGTTCAAGGACGCCGGGTTCACCTACTTCGGCCCGCCGATCGATCCGAGCCAGGCGCGCCTGATCACCGAGAAGTACCCGCACATCGGGGCCGAGTACCGGGCGACCCGCGAGTACCCGGCGCGCGACGTGGGCTCGAACATCATCGGCGCGGCGAACTGGCGACCGGATGAGCGGAAGGTCCAGGGCCAGATGGGCCTGGAAGCCTCGATGGATTCGCTGCTGGCCGGCACCGCCGGGGAGAAGATCGCCGACACGGCGAGGGATTCGAACCTGGTCATCCCCGGCACCGAGCGGGAGCTGAAGGCGGCGATCCCGGGCTCCGACGTGCAGCTGACGATCGACTCGGACCTGCAGTTCATGCTCCAGCGCCAGCTCGCCGACTACGCGCGCACCGCCCAGGCAAGGAGTGCCAGCGCGGTGGTGCTGGACGCCAAGACCGGCGAGATCTACGCGCTGGCCAACGACAAGTCCTTCGACCCGAGCGCCAAGTCGTGGGGCGAGAGCCCGGACAGCAATCCGGCGGTGACCACCCCCTACGAGCCGGGCTCGGTGGGCAAGGTGATCACCGCGGCCGGAGCGATCGAGGACGGCATCGTCAAGCCGGACACCGTGCTGCAGGTGCCGGGCTCCATCAAGGTCGCCGACCGGACCGTCGGCGACGCCTGGCCGCACGGCACGCTGCCGCTGACCTTCACCGGCGTGCTGGGCAAGTCCTCCAACGTCGGCACCCTGATGGTCGCGCAGCAGCTCGGCGAGGACCGGTTCTACGACCTGGCCAAGAAGTTCGGGCTGGGCCAGGTGACCGGCAGCGGCCTGCCGGGGGAGAGCGCGGGCAGCCTGCCGCCGCGCCAGTCCTGGTCCGGGTCGACGTTCGCGAACCTGCCGATCGGCCAGGGCCTTTCGATGACGGTGCTGCAGATGGCGGGCATGTACCAGGCGATCGCGAACGACGGGGTGCGGGTGCCGCCGCGGATCATCGCGGCGGAGACCGGGCCGGACGGCACGCGAGTGGAGCGACCGCGCCCGGAGGGCGTTCGAGTGGTCAGCCCTGAGACGGCGCACACGGTTCGGGACATGCTGCGCTCGGTGGTGCAGAACGGGCCGGGGCGCGAGCAGGACGGCACCGGGCCGGGCGCGGCCCTGCCGGGCTTCCAGGTCTCCGGCAAGACCGGGACGGCGCAGCAGGTCGACCCGGCTTGCCGCTGCTACAGCCAGTCGAAGTACTGGATCACCTTCGCCGGGATGGTGCCCGCGGACAACCCGCGCTTCGTGGTGGGGCTGATGCTGGACCAGCCGGCGTACGGGACGCAGGACGGTTCGTCGGCGGCGCCGCTGTTCAACGAAGTCGCGTCGTTCCTCACCCAGCGCTACCAGATCCCGCCGTCCAAGGAGCAGGCGCCGATCCAGACCCTCCAGGTCCCCTGACGGCGGACGTCAGGGGACGAGGGGCGTCTGGATCAGCTGGTACCCGTCGAGGCGGCTGACGAGGGTTCCCCGGCCCGGCGGGAGCGGGCGGGAGGGCGTGGTGCCCATCAGCTTGCCTTCATCGGCGTTCGCGCTCATCGCCAGCCCCGGCGGGTTGGTTTCGCGCAGTGTCGCGATGAAGCGCTCGTACAGCGCGCGTCCCGCTCCGGCGGAGTCGCGGGTCAGCACGACGTGCAGGCCGAGATTGGCGGCCATCGGCAGGAACTCCGCCAGCGGCGCGAGCGGGTTCTCGCCGCCGGACGCCACGAGTTCGTAGTCGTCGACGACGATGAACAGGTCGGGGCCCGACCACCAGGAGCGGTTCCGTACCTGTTCCTGCGTCACGTGCGGTCCCGGCATCCGCTTCCGCAGCGCCGGGATCACGTCCTCGACATGGCTCCTGAGCTGGCCGGGGGTGATCACGTACGCGGCCAGGTGCTCGGTGGTGAGGAACCCGAGCAGCGTGCGCCGGTAGTCGACCAGCAGGATCAGCGCTTCCTGCGGCGCGTACCGCTCGGTGATGCCGCGGATGATGGTCCGCAGCAACGTGGTCCGGCCGGATCCGCGTTCGCCGATCGCGTAGAAGTGCGGCTCCCGGCGGAAGTCCAGGTGCACCGGTTGCAGGGCCTTCTCGCCGATGCCCAGCGGGATCAGCTTCGGGGCGTGCGCCGGCGGGAACCGGTACGGCAGCTCCGTCGGCAGCTGGTGCACCGGCGGGGCCGGGTATCCGCGCCAGCCGGACCGCACGCGGTCGACCAGGTCCGCGACGGCGTCGGCGTGGCTGTCGCGGTAGACCTCCTGCACCGGACGGGGCCACCGCCCCTTTTCCCGGGCGGCTTCCACCAGAGCGCCCCGCTTCGCGCGGTCCACCCGGGGTAGCGCGGTGCGGAAGTGCTGCTTGCTCGGGTGCATGCCGCGGCCTGGTTGGGAGTGCGGCACATGTGCGGCCCTCTCGGGATCGATCTCCGATCGGTCCGATTCGAAGAGCCGCAGCTCGATGCGGGTCTCCAGCAGATTCCGCATCCCGGAGCGGATTTCGGACCACCGCTTCGCCGTGACGAACACGTGGATGCCGTATGCCAGGCCCCTTTCGGCCAGGTGGTGCACATTGGCCGGGACATGAACGGATTCTTCGTAGAAAGTTCTCCATCCGTCGATCAGCAGGAACACGTCGCCGTGCGGGTCGGGGTCGGGCTCACCGCGCAGCCTGCGTTCGCGGAGCTCCGCCATGTTCTCGATGCCCAGCTGCTGGAAGAGCCGCTGTCGCCGGGCCAGCAGCGCGTCCATCTCGAGCGTGACGCGCCGCGCCGCATCGATGTCGAGTCCGGTTACGACGGACCTCACGTGCGGCAGGTCCCGGAACGCCGCCAGCGAACCTCCGCCGCGGTCGACGCAGTAGAACTGCACCTCGCGTGGCGTGTGCGTCAGCGCCAGCGATGCGATCAGCGTGCACATCGCGGTGGACTTGCCCGAACCGTCCCGGCCCACGATCGCGCCGTGGGTGTCCAGGTCCAGCACCATCGGGTCCTGCCGGCACAAGTACGGGTCGTCGAGCAGCCCCATCGGCACCTGCAGCGGCCGGTCTCCTGGGCGGCGAACCGCCGTGTAGCCCCGGACTTCGTTTTGCTGAAACGGGGGAAGCAGAGCGTCCAAAGTGGGCGGCGTGTCCAGCGGCGGCAACCAGATTTGGTACGCCGACTGGGCCTTGCCGCGCATTTCGGCCAGCGTGGTTTCGGCGAGGCTGGTTTCGGGCTTGCCGCGGGACACGTATGCCGTTTTGAACTGCCTGATGCCGTCGGAAGTGCGCAGGTATCCGACGCCCGGCTCACGCGGCAGGTCGCAGGCGTCGGGCACTCCGATCACTGCGCGAGATTCGGCGGCGTTGAAGGTCCTCAGCGCGATGCGGTAGGACAGGAACGCTTCGAGGTGGCGAACCCTTTTTTCTTCAAGTCTTTGCGATGTCAGCAGCAGACGGACGCCCAGTGGCGGGCCAAGACGGCAGATCCGCAGCAGCAGATCGGCGAAATCGGCATGCTGCGACATCATTTCACTGAATTCGTCCAGCACCACGAACAGCGTCGGAAAAGGTTCTTGACAGCGCTGGTCGCCGGATTCGCGCATCTGGCGGTATTCCCGGAAGTCCTTCGCTCCAGCGCCTCCCAGCACTCCCGCGCGCCGGCTCAACTCGCCGTCCAGCGAGTCCTGCAGTCTGCTGGGTAGCTCGAAATCGAAAGCCAAATTGGGGATGATCGCAGAAACATGCGGTGCGTTATCAAAAACGTGGAAAGTAGCGGCGCCCATGTGCTCTGCGAGCACGAAGTTGACGTCGGTCGGCGGATGCGTGGCCATCAGGCCGAGGACGATGGTGCGCAGGAGCTCCGACTTGCCGGAGCCGGTCGCGCCGATGATCATGCCGTGCGGCCCGATCCCGCCGAGCTCGGCTTCTTTGAGGTCGAGCTCGAACGGATTCCCGGCTTCGTCCACGCCGATCGGGATCCGGTAGAGGTCCTCGATCGGGCGCGGCGCCCACGCTCGGTCGACGTCGAAGCCCGGTCCTAGGTTCAACAGGCCGGCGGCCAGGTTCGGCGGTGCCTCGGGCGGCAGGATCTGTCGCGCCGAAGGGGCTTTGTCGCGCATCGCTGCCAGGATGGTTGCGAGCAGCTCGTTCTCGGAATCGCTTTGGGGCACAGTCGCGGTCTTGAACTGCTCGATGCTGTCCGGGGTGCGCAGATATCCGCGGCCGGTGCCGCTCGGTATTTCGCCGGCGTCGGGGATTCCGATCACCATGCGCGACTCGTCGGCGTTGAAAGTCCTCAGCGCGACGCGGAAGGGCAGGAACGGTTCGAGAGATCGCAGATCTCCCTGCTCCAGCCGGTGCGAGGCCAGCAACATGTGGGTGCCCAGAGAACGTCCCAAACGACCGACCCGCACCAAGATCTCGACGAAGTCCGGCTGTTTCTCCAGCACTCTGAGGAATTCATCCATGACCACGAAGAGGGCAGGCAGCGGTTCCTGGCAACGCTGATCGCCGGACTCCTGCATCTGGCGGTATTCCCAGAAGTTCTTCGCCCCGACGGCTCTCAGCAATTCCATGCGGCGGCTCAACTCGACTTCCAGCGAGTCCCGCAGCCGCCGGAGCAGATCCGCATCGGACTCCAAGTCGGGAGCGAAGGCCGAAACGTGCGGCGCGTCCTCGAGGTCGCCGAACGCTGGGCTGGCGATGTACTCGGCAAGCACGAAGTTGACGTCGGCCGGCGAATGCGTCGCCATCAGGCCGGTCACGATCGAGCGCAGGAGGCTCCCCCTGCCGGAGCCGCTACCGCCGATGATCAGGCCGTGCGGACCCATCCCACCGCGGGCCGCTTCCTTGAAGTCGAGCTCCACCGGGGTGCCCGCCTCGTCCACGCCGATCGGGATCCGGTAGAGGTCCTCCGCCGAGCGCGGCGCCCAGGCCCGGTCGATGTCCAAGCGCGGTCCCAGGTTCCACAGCTCCGCCGGGTCGGCGTTGTGGATCCACGCCTCGGTCATGCACGGTCCCCCTGAACGTCGTGATGCGGCAAGCCATGTATATCAAGCGGCCTACCGCACCACGGTCGTTCGACCGACCGCCCTCAGGCGGCTCCTCCGGTCTTGCTCGGTGAGGTCTGGATCTCCTCGGCGGGGGCTTTGAAGCGGGACAGCGTCAGGAACAGCGCCGCCGCCGCGAAGCCGCAGAACGCCAGCAGGTACAGGCCCGCCGTCTGGGAGTGGAAGGAGGTCTCGATCCAGGTCTTCGCGATCGGGGCCACGAATCCGCCCAGGTTGCCCAGCGAGTTGATCAGGCCGATGCCGGCCGCCGCAGCCGTGCCGGTCAGGTACGCCGCCGGGAACGTCCAGAACACCGGCTGCACCGAGATGTACCCGGCGGCGGCCACCGACAGGCCCGCGATCGCCAGCACCGGGCTGCTGAAGTACGCCGACGCCGCGATGCCGACGGATCCGGTGGCGACGCAGGCCGCGGCGACGAACCGCTTCTTGGGCTGGGCGAGCCGGTCCGCGCCGGTGGACACCGCGATGTTCACCAGCAGCGCCACGGTCCACGGGATCGCCGTCACCAGACCGACCAGCAGGCCGACCTTGCTGCCCACGGCGGCGGCCACCTGCGTCGGCAGGTAGAACGTCATGCCGTAGACGCTGCACTGGATCAGGAAGTAGATCAGGCAGAAGAACAGCACCCGCCGGTCCACCAGGGTCGACCACATCCGGTGCGGGCCGTGCGCCTTCTTGGCCTCGGCCTCGCGGTCGACCGCGGTCTGCAGGGCGGTGCGCTGGTAGGGCGAGAGCCACTTGGCGTCGGCCGGCTTGTTGTCCAGGTAGAAGTACGCCCACACGCCGACCACGCACGCGATCAGGCCTTCGACCGCGAACATCCACTGCCAGCCCAGGATTCCCGCCGCGCCGTCGAGTTCCAGCAGCAGCCCGGAGAGCGGGCCGCCGAGCACCGAGGCGAGCGGGATGCCGAAGTAGAACAGCGCGTTGCAGCGCGCCCGGTACGCATGTGGCACCCAGTAGGTGATGTACAGGATGACGCCGGGGAAGAAGCCCGCTTCGGCGACGCCCAGCAGGAAGCGCAGCAGGTAGAACAGGAACTCGCTGTTCACCAGGGCCATCGCGGCCGAGATCAGGCCCCAGGTCACCATGATCCGGCACATCCACCAGCGCGCGCCGACCCGCGTCATGATGAGGTTGCTCGGCACCTCGAACAGCGCGTACCCGATGAAGAACAGCCCGGCCCCGAGCGCGTAGGCCGCCTCCGAGATCCCCGCGTGCGCCTGGAATTCCTGCTTGGCGAACCCGATGTTGACGCGATCCAGGAACGCGATCACGTACATGAAGAACAGGAACGGCAGCAGCCGCACCATGACCCGCCGGATCGCGGTCGTGAGCGCCTCGTCGGGCGCTCGCTCGCCGGTGTGCACCATGCCTCCCCGCTGAGGTGGTGAGCGTTCGAAATATCGAACTTCGTTCGTGATTTGGGTCACGAGCGTAGGGCTGCTGGTCGGGGCCGTCAATGGCGCGTCCGGTATCGCAACCATTGTTCGAGATTGCGGATGGTCGGGGCCGGGCTATTGCGCCCGGCCGAGCGAGCTGGTTACGTCGCAGTGGTCAGACCATGGTCTCGACGAGGAGGACGCATGAGCACGCCACGGCGCAGTGCGAGTTGGTTCGGGGCCCACGGCCGGGCCGGGATGACCGCCCGATCCTGGGTCAAGAACCAGGGCTACAGCGACGAGGTGTTCGACGGCCGCCCGGTGATCGGCATCGGCACCACCTGGTCCGAGCTGGCGCCGTGCAACGCCCACCAGCAGCGGATCGCCGAGGCGGTCAAGCGCGGGGTGTGGCAGGCGGGCGGTTTCCCGCTGGAGTTCCCGAACATGGCGCTGGGCGAGACACTCATGCGCCCGACCACCATGCTCTACCGCAACCTCCTCGCGATGCAGGCCGAGGAGACCATCCGCGCCAACCCGCTGGACGCCGTCGTGCTGCTGTCCGGGTGCGACAAGACGACACCCGGCCTGCTGATGGCGGCGGCCAGCGTCGACCTGCCCACCGCGATGCTCACCGGCGGGCCGATGCTCAACGGCAAGTACAGGGGCACCGACATCGGCTCCGGCACGGCTGTCTGGCAGGCCGAGGCCGACCTCGTGGCGGGCAAGATCACGCAGGACGAGTGCTACTTCATCGAGGGCTGCATGTCCCGCTCCAACGGGCACTGCATGACGATGGGCACCGCGTCCACGATGGCCTGCATCGTCGAGGCGCTCGGCATGCAGCTGCCGTACGCGGCGTCCTGGCCGGCCGTCGACGCGCGCCGCTACGCCGCCGCCCAGCAAACCGGGCAGCGCATCGTCGAGATGGTCGAGGAAGACCTCAAGCCCTCCGACGTGCTCACCCGCGACGCGTTCCGCAACGCGATCCGGGCCAACGCCGCGATCGGCGGTTCCACCAACGCCGTCGTGCACCTGATCGCCATCGCCAAGCGCGTCGGCGTCGAGCTGACCGTCGACGACTTCGACACCGACACCCGCGACGTGCCGACGCTGGTGAACCTGCAGCCCAGTGGCAAGTTCCTGATGGAGGACTTCTGCTATGCGGGCGGGCTGCCCGCGGTGCTGAAGGAACTCGGCGACCTGGTCGAGCGCTCGGCGGTGACGGTCACCGGCCGCTCGATGGGCGAGAACATCGCCGGCGCGGAAGTGCACAACCGAGAGGTGATCACCGCGTTCGACGAGCCGTTCCAGGCCGTCGGCACCGGAACAGCGGTGCTGCGCGGTTCGCTGGCGCCGGACGGTGCGGTGATCAAGCAGTCCGCGGCGTCGCCCCGGCTGCTGCAGCACCGCGGCCCGGCAATGGTCTTCGAGGACGTCGACGACTACTACGCGGTGTGCAAGGACGACGATCTCGACGTCGACGAGAACACGGTGCTGATCGTCCGCAACGCGGGACCGAAGGGCTATCCGGGCATGCCGGAGGTGGCCAACGTCCCGGTGCCGAAGAAGGTGCAGGACCGCGGATTCGACGACATCGTGCGGATTTCCGACGGCCGGATGAGCGGCACGGCCTACGGCACGGTGATCCTGCACGTCACGCCGGAGGCTGCCGCGGGCGGCCCGCTGGCATTCGTGCGCACCGGCGACATCGTCAGCATCGACGTGCCGAACCGCCGCCTCGACCTGGAGGTGCCGGCGGAGGAGCTGAACCGCCGCCGGGCGGAGTGGAAGGATCCCGACAACCCGTACCCGCGCGGCTACCAGCGGCTGTACTACGACCACGTGCTGCAGGCGTCCGACGGCGCGGATCTGGACTTCCTGGTCGGCAAGTCCGGCAGCTACGTGCCCCGCGACGGCCATTGACGGCGGTCGCGGGTCTTCCGGGGCGTCCTGGAAGACCCGCGACCGGCCAGGAATGTCCACTGTGGTCAGCCGCGCGGCACCTGCGGGTCGCTCCAGCCCAGGTAGTTCTTGAAGTAGGAGACGCTGTCGGCATGGCCGATCTTGCCGCCGATGCTGCTCGCGTAGATGCCGCCGTTGCCGTCGGCGATGCCGACGTGCCCGTACTGGCTGATGTTCCAGTACACGAACGCGCCCTTGGGCGGGGTGGAGCCGTCGGTGTGCGCCTTGCCCACGCGCACCGCGCCCTGCCAGTGCGCGATCGCGGACGGCCAGACGCCCGTCGTGCCCCAGGCGTTCTCCACGGCCTTCTCGCAGAGGCCCCTGGTAGGAGGTGTCGCCCTGGTGCTTCTGGAACCACTCGACGGCGCCCTGTGCGGTGCCGTCGCCGGGACTCATCTGTATGGCCCGCGATGCGGGTTCGGCGATCACGCTCGGCGCGGCGAGCGGAGCGAGCACGAGTGCTGCGGCAACACCGCAGGCGCTGGTTAATCGAACGAGGCGGTTCTTGTTCACGAAGTCCTCCCGGAGCGCAAAAATCTCCAACGAACGGGAAGGACGCTAGCGATCTCCGCAGCCGAACACCATCAAGAACACCTGAACAGCCGATGACAGTCGCCCCCGCAGCAGTGACGGACCACGCGCTACTCCCCGGCGCGGATGACTCGCTTCGGCTCCCCGGAGGAGCACTCGATCCGGATGCGCGGGTCGAAGTGCTGGGCGAGGACGCGACCCGTTTTCCGTGCCTTGGCGAGCGTTCGGGGAAGCGAGTGCAGCAGCTCGATCGCTACCGGCCGATTCTCCGTCCACAGTTGTTCGAAGTGCGCGAGCACGCCTCGTGAGGCGGCGATGTCGCCGATCTGGTCGAGCAGGTGGGGACTCGGCAGGCCCAGGTTCCGCACCAGCGAGGACGATCGGCTCGTGCCGCTCACACCGATCGCACGAATCGGATGTTCGTGCCGCTCATTTCGCCACCGCTTCAGCGCGGATTCGGGCAAGTCGACGTGAATGGCGGTCGCAGTGGGTTCGATATTGGAGTTGAACGGCTCGACTTGCACTGCCGGCCGGCGGAGGCTCTCAAGCGTGAAGCTGTCAAAGTTGGACCTGTTCAGTCCGTCCCAGTTCAACAGGTATCGCTCGAATGGAATATCGTCGTCGACGGTCTCCCCGCCGATCTCGGTGCCGTCTTCCTCGACTTCCTCCATGTCGGCTTCGTAATCGAACCTGATGACCAGTGGATGTCCGGTGTGATCTGCGAGAAACTTCCAGGGCGATTCGTTCAGCAATGTCTGTGTGGGATTGCGCGGGTTGTTCCTCGGGCCCAGGTGATAGTAATTGACGCTTTCATCTTCTTTGAGGACGGGTTTCCCAAGTGTGAGGTGCATCTTGCAAGGTGCGCAAACAAGATACCCCGAGGTCGCTCATGGGTTCCTCGTTCAATCTTTCCGCTGGCTAGGTTTGCAACCTCGTCCCCTTGGCCCCGAAAATTCGAGTCAGGGGAGTTCTACGGCACCTCCGGGGCGCGGCGGCGCGGGCGAATCGGGACTGGGCCGGACGGCTCAGCCTGTGCCCGGCCGAACAGGTGACCGACCATGGGGATGCCTCCTCGGGTGGTACCGGTAGCCTGTCGCGACGTGCCTTCCGCGGTCGCGACAGCTCCGCCTCGCCCGTCTCACGTCGAGCCGGTGGAGATCGAGAAGCTCGCCGATTTCATCGGCGCGCGTGTACTTCGCGTCCCTGGTCACAGCGCTGCCGCAGCGCCGGTGACCGGGGCGACCCTGCGTGCTCAGCACGTTCGTCCCGGCGATCTGTTCGCCGCGCTGCCGGGCACTCGCGTGCACGGCGCCGACTTCGCCGAGCAAGCGCTGGATTCCGGCGCCGTTGCCGTGCTCACCGACCAGGCCGGGATCGAGCGGGTCACCCTCGCCGAGCATCCCGCCGTCCGCGAGGGCAAGGTCGCGCTGCTCGTGCACGACGATCCGCGCGGCGTGCTCGGCGCGGCCTCGGCGCTGATCTACGGCGATCCGTCGCAGAAGCTGAAGGTGCTCGGCGTGACCGGCACCTCCGGCAAGACCACCACGACCTACCTGCTGGAGTCCGCGCTGCAGGCCGCCGGGTTCGGCACCGGGCTGGTCGGCACCGTCGAGACCCGCATCGCGGGCGACCGGCTGGACAGCGCGTTCACCACCCCCGAGGCGCCGGACCTGCAGGCGCTGCTGGCCGTGATGGTCGAGCACCGGGTGACCTACGTGCCGATGGAGGTCTCCAGCCACGCGCTGGCCATGGGCCGCGTCTCCGGCACCCGGTTCGCCGTCGGCGCCTTCACCAACCTCTCCCAGGACCACCTGGACTTCCACCGCGACCTCGAGGACTACTTCCAGGCCAAGGCGCTGCTGTTCGACGGCCGCGCCGAGCACGAGGTCGTCTGCATCGACACCGACTGGGGCAAGCGGCTGGTCAAGCCGGACACCATCACGGTGTCCACCGCCACGGACGCATCCTGGTCCGCCACCGACGTGCAGGCGTTCCCCACCGGGGAGCAGACCTTCACCGCGCACGGCCCCGACGGCCTGGAGCTGCACATCCGGCTGCGGCTGCCCGGCCCGTTCAACGTCGCCAACGCGCTGCTCGCGATCGGCGTCCTGCACGCCGCCGGCGTGCCCATCTGGGCCATCGAGCGCGGCCTCGCGGAGGTCGACGTGCCCGGCCGCATGGAGCGTGTCGCGCTCGGGCAGGACTTCACCGCTGTGGTGGACTACTCGCACAAGCCCGGCGCGGTCGCCGCGGTGCTCGACGCGGCCCGCGCGCAGGTCGACGGCAAGGTGATCGTCGTGCTCGGCTGCGGAGGCGACCGGGACGTCGCGAAGCGGCCGTTGATGGGCGAGGCGGCCGCCCGCCGGTCCGAGCTGCTGATCGTCACCGACGACAACCCGCGCAGCGAGGACCCGGCGGACATCCGGGCGGCCATGCTGGCCGGTGCGCAGGAGGTGCCCGCCGACCAGCGCGGGGACGTGATCGAGATCGGCGACCGGCGCGCGGCCATCGCCGCGGCGGTCGAGCGAGCCGAACCGGGCGACATCGTCGTCGTCGCGGGCAAGGGCCACGAGACAGGGCAGGAGGTGGCAGGCGTCGTGCACCCCTTCTCCGACCGGGAGGAACTCGCCGCAGCCCTGCGCCATAGGCTCGGGGCCCCAAGGGAAACCGATGTTCGTCGGGGGCAGGGCGACGAGGAGGCAAGTTGATCCGGCTCAGCCTCGCTGACATCGCGGAAGCGGTGGACGGCAGGCTTCATCGTGCGGAAGGCCCGGAGATCGTCAGCGCGGGTGTCGAGTTCGACTCCCGCAAGATCGAACCCGGCGGGCTGTTCGTGGCCGTGCCCGGGGAACGGGTCGACGGGCACGACTTCGCCGCGCAGGCGATCGCGGACGGTGCGGCGGGCGTGCTCGCCGCGCGGGAGGTCGACGCCCCGGCAGTGATCGTGCCGCCGGTGGACGACAGGCTCGGCGCGCTGGCGCTGGCCGGCGACGTGGACGCTTCCGGTGCCGCGGTGCTGGCCGGGCTGGCGAAGCTGGCCCGCCACGTGGTCGACCGGCTGCCGCAGCTCACCGTGGTGGGCGTGACCGGCTCGTCGGGCAAGACGTCCACCAAGGACCTGATCGCGCAGCTGCTGGAGCCGATGGGCTCGACGGTCGCGCCGCCCGGCTCGTTCAACAACGAGCTCGGCCACCCATGGACCGTGCTGCGCGCCGACGAGAGCACCCGGCACCTGGTGCTGGAGCTGTCCGCGCGCGGCGTCGGGCACATCGCGCACCTCTGCGAGGTGGCGCCGCCGCGCATCGGCGCGGTGCTCAACGTCGGCCACGCGCACCTCGGCGAGTTCGGCTCGCAGGAGGCGGTGGCGCAGGCCAAGGGCGAACTGGTCGAGGCGCTGCCCGCGGACGGCGTGGCGGTGCTCAACGCCGACGATCCGCTGGTCGCGGCGATGGCCGAGCGCACGAAGGCCCGCGTCGTGTTCGTCGGCGAGCACCCCGACGCGCACGTGCGCGCAGTGGACGTCGACGTCGACGAGCTGGCGCGACCGACTTTCACGCTGGTCACCGCGCAGGGCGAGGCCCGGGTGACGCTGCCGCTGTTCGGCGAGCACCACGTGGGCAACGCGCTGACCGCGGCCGCCGTGGCGCTGGAGCTCGGCGCGACGGTCGAGCAGGTGGCCGAGCGGCTCGGCTCGGTGCGCCGGGTGTCCGCGCGGCGCATGGAGGTCAGCGAGGCGCCGGGTGGCATCACGGTCGTCAACGACGCCTACAACGCCAACCCGGAGTCGGTCCGGGCGGCGCTGAAGACGCTGGCCGCGATGACCCGCGGGCGTCCGGGCCGGGCGTGGGCGGTGCTGGGACCGATGGCCGAACTCGGCGAGTCGGATGCCGAAGCGCACGACGAGATCGGGCGGCTGGCCGTCCGGCTGAACATCGACCGGCTGGTGGTGGTCGGCGAGCAGGCCCAGGTGATGCACCAGGCGGCATCGCTGGAGGGGTCGTGGGGAGAGGAGTCGGTTCTGGTGCCGGACGTCGATGCGGCCGTCGCGCTGCTGCGCGCCGAGCTGCGTTCCGGTGATGTGGTGCTGACCAAGGCATCGAATTCCGCCGGGCTGTGGCGGGTCGCCGAGGCCCTGCTGGCCGAAGGGGATGCGGGGAGGCAGCAGCCGTGAAGCCGATCCTCGTGGCGGCCGCCGTGTCGCTCGTCGTTTCGATCCTGTTCACGCCCTACCTGATCCGGGTGTTCTCCAAGCAGGGCTTCGGCCAGGAGATCCGGGAAGAGGTGCAGAGCCAGCACGCCGCCAAGCGCGGCACCCCGACCATGGGTGGCGTGGCGATCCTGGTGGCCATGTGGGTCGGCTACCTGGTGAGCCACCTGATGGGCGGCGACCCGATGACCGCGTCCGGGCTGCTGGTGCTGGGCCTGACCACGGCGCTGGGCATCGTCGGGTTCCTGGACGACTTCATCAAGATCCGCAAGCAGCGCAACCTCGGGTTGAACAAGACCGCGAAGCTGGTCGGCCAGCTGATCGCCTCGGTGCTGTTCGCGATCCTGGCGATCCGGTTCGCCAACCAGAACGGCGTCACCCCGGCGTCGGTGGAACTGTCGTTCCTGCGCGACATCACGGTGATCTCGTTCGGCGCGATCGGGTTCGTGATCTTCGCCTACGTCGCGATCAGCGGCTGGTCGAACGCCGTCAACTTCACCGACGGCATGGACGGCCTGGCCGGCGGCACCGCGGCGATGGTGCTGGCCACCTACGTGCTGATCTCGTTCTGGCAGCTGCGCAACGACTGCTTCGCGCCGTCGGGTCCGATGCCGGGCTGCTACACGGTGCGGGACCCGCTGGACATCGCGGTGGTCGCCGCGGCGGCGATGGCGGCCTGCGTCGGGTTCCTGTGGTGGAACGCCGCGCCCGCGAAGATCTTCATGGGCGACACCGGTTCGCTGGCGCTGGGCGGCCTGCTGGCCGGGCTGTCCATGGTCACCCGCACCGAGCTGCTGATGATCGTCATCGGCGGCGTGTTCGTGGTCGAGGCGCTGTCGGTGGTGCTGCAGATCGTGGTGTTCCGCAGCACCCGGCGACGGCTGTTCCGGATGGCGCCGTTCCACCACCACTTCGAGCTCGCCGGGTGGGCGGAAACCACGGTGATCATCCGGTTCTGGGTGCTGGCCGGGATCAGCTGCATGTTCGGCGTCGGCCTGTTCTACGCGGACTGGCTCGAGAAGGCCATGATCCTCAAGTGACGGTGCGGGTGTCGTGAGTGCGCAACCGGGCTCGAGCCCGGTTGCGCACTCACGACCACGCTGCGAGACGCGTTAGGGAGGCGAACCGGTGGCAGGGCGGTTCGAGGGGCGGAACGTGCTGGTGGCCGGCGCCGGGGTGTCCGGCCGCTCGGCCGCCGAGGCGCTGCTGGCGGCGGGGGCGGCGGTCACCGTCACCGACGCCTCCGCCGACCGGCTGGTCGCGCTGGCGTCGCTGCAGGCGCAGGGCGCGGAGCTGGTCGCCGGGCTGGTCGAGCCGCCCACGGGTACCGACCTGGTCGTGACCAGCCCCGGCTGGCGGCCGGACGCGCCGCTGCTGGCGGCGGCCGTGGCGGCCGGCGTCGAGGTGATCGGCGAGGTCGAGCTGGCCTGGCGACTGGACCAGGAGAAAGAGGTGCCGGCCAGGTGGCTGGCGGTCACCGGCACCAACGGCAAGACGACGACGGTCAGCATGCTGGAGTCGGTCCTGCGGGCGGCGGGCGTCGACGTGGTGGCCTGCGGGAACGTCGGGCTGCCGGTGGTCGACGCGGTCCGCGCCGGGCACGAGGTGCTCGCCGTGGAGCTGTCCAGCTTCCAGCTGCACTGGTCGGACTCCGTCGCGGCGTTCGCCGCCGTCGTCCTCAACCTCGCCGCCGACCACCTGGACTGGCACGGTTCCCTCGCCGCCTACGGCGACGCCAAGGCGAAGGTGTACGCAGGCAACTCCGTCGTCGTCGCCAATGCCGACGACGAGTGGTCGACCCGGTTGTCCGCCGCTGCCGCCGCGGATGCCCGGCGGGTCTCCTTCACCCTGGGCGCTCCGGCGGAGGGACAGCTGGGTGTCGAGGGCGGTTCGCTGGTGGACCGGGCCTTCGGCGACGGCGTGGTGCTCGCGGAGCTCGCGGACGTGCATCCGGTGGGCCCGCACAACGTGGCGAACGCGCTGGCCGCGGCGGCGCTGGCGCGGGCCTACGGCGTCGACCCGGCGACGGTGGCCGACGGGCTGCGGGCGTTCCAGCCGGGCGCGCACCGGTCGGTGGTCGTCGCGGCGGCCGCCGGTGTGTCCTATGTGGACGATTCCAAGGCGACGAACCCGCACGCGGCGGACGCGGCGCTGCGCGCGCACCCCCAGGTGGTGTGGATCGCGGGCGGGCTGCTGAAGGGCGCCGAGGTCGACGAACTGGTCGCGGCCAACGCCGATCGGCTGACCGCCGTGGTGCTCATCGGCCGCGATCGGGGCCGGTTCGCCGCCGCACTGGCCCGACACGCGCCGGATGTGCCGGTCCGAGAGGTCGCCGCAGGGGACGATGCGGGCATGCTGGAAGCTGTTCGCGCGGCCGACGAGTTCGCGCGACCGGGCTCGGTGGTCCTGCTCGCCCCGGCCGCCGCGTCGATGGACATGTTCACCGACTACGCCCACCGGGGCCGGGCTTTCGCCGACGCGGTGCGCGCGGTGCTGTCCGACGCCCCGGCGGCGCACGGCGGGTGATCCGCCGTGACCACGATGACCAAGCCCGCGGCCGCGCGCAGCCCGAAGAAGCGCGCCACCCGGAGCGTGCTGTCCCCGCTGACCGCTTGGCTGACCCGGCCGCTGGCGTCGTTCCACCTGCTGCTGGCCGTCTTCGGTCTGCTGACCATCTTCGGCCTGGTGATGGTGCTCTCGGCCTCCAGCGTCGACTCGTTCAACAAGGACGGCTCGTCCTACAGCGTGTTCAGCAAGCAGGTGTTGTACTGCCTCGCCGGACTGCTCGTGTTCTACGCCGCGATGCGGGTGCCGGTGCGGCTGATGCGCCGGCACAGCCTGATCCTGCTGACGGTCTGCCTCGGGCTGCTGGTGGCGGTGCTGACGCCGCTGGGCACCAAGCTGAACGGGGCGCAGAGCTGGTTCATGGTCGCCGGTGTGTCTTTCCAGCCGGTCGAGTTCGCCAAGATTTCATTCGCGCTGTGGGGCGCGCACGTGCTCGTCACCAAGCGCGGCCTGATGACGCAGTACCGGCACCTGCTGGTGCCGGTGGTGCCCGCGGCGCTGCTGATGTTCGCGCTGGTCATGATGCAGCCCGACCTCGGTTCCACGATCACGCTGTTCATCGTGCTGCTGGCGCTGCTGTGGTTCGCCGGTGCGCCGCTGCGGCTGTTCCTGGTGATGCTGCTGGGCGCGGTGACCGCGGGCGTGGTGCTGGCGATGGTCGCTGACTACCGGATGGCTCGGCTGACCAGCTTCCTGGATCCGCTCGCCGACCCGGCCGGCAACGGCTACCAGGCCTCGCAGGCGCTGTTCGCGCTGGCCGACGGCGGGCTGTTCGGGCGTGGGCTCGGGCAGGGCTGGTCGAAGTGGCAGTACCTGCCCAACGTGCACAACGACTTCATCTTCGCGGTGATCGGTGAGGAGCTCGGGTTCGTCGGCTGCGCGATGGTGCTGGTGCTCTTCGGCACCACCGCTTATGTGGGCATGCGCATCGCGTTCCGCAACACCGACCCGTTCATCCGGCTGGTTTCGGCGACGTTGACGATGTGGCTGGTGGGGCAGGCGATCATCAACGTCGGCTACGTGGTGGGCCTGCTGCCCACCACCGGGCTGCCGCTGCCGCTGATCTCCTCGGGCGGATCGTCTGTGGTCACGACGATGCTGGTGTTCGGCCTGCTGGCGAACTTCGCCCGGCACGAACCCGAGGCGATCGCCGCGCTACGGTCTTTGGGACCGGGTCGGGTAGGCAAGCTGCTGCGGCTGCCCACCCCGGCGCCGTACCGGCCACCGGCGAAGCGGCGGCCGGCACGACCGACCCCACGAAGCCGGCCCAGCGCGAAGAGCTCCGGGGCGGCGGCAACTCGCCGGGGAAGCGGGGACACGCGCGCGCGTGGTACGCGCAGCGGACCCGGATCCCGGGCGCAGACACGAGGAGGACACCGTTGAGCGGGGAGCAGACGGTCCGCATCGACCACGGTGCTGTGGCCGACCCGCGGGGCGCCGCCATGGGCAGGCGGCCGCTGTCGGTGGTGGTCGCCGGCGGCGGCACCGCCGGGCACATCGAGCCCGCGCTGGCGCTGGCCGACGCGGTGCGCCGGCTGCGGCCGGACGCCCGGGTGACCGCGCTGGGCACCGAGCGGGGCCTGGAGAACCGGCTGGTGCCGGCCCGCGGCTACCCGCTGGAGCTCATCCCGCCGGTGCCGATGCCGCGCAAGCCCAACGCCGACCTGCTGAAGCTGCCGCTGAAGGTGCGGGAATCGGTGAAGCAGACCCGCGAGGTGCTGGAGCGCGTCGGCGCGGACGTGGTGATCGGCTTCGGCGGCTACGTGTCGCTGCCCGCCTACCTGGCTGCGCGCGGACGGGTGCCGATCGTGGTGCACGAGGCGAACGCGCGCGCGGGGCTGGCGAACAAGGTCGGCGCGAAGTTCGCGGAACGCGTGCTGTCGGCGACCCCGGACAGCGGCCTGGCCGGGGCGCAGACCATCGGCATCCCGCTGCGCGAGTCGATCACGCAGCTGGACCGGTGGGCGTTGCGGATGCAGGCCCGCCAGCACTTCGGGCTGCACCCGCACGCCCCGACGATCCTGGTGTTCGGCGGCTCGCAGGGCGCCCGCACCCTGAACACCGCGTTCTCCGGCGCGGCGGAAGCGCTGGGGCGCGCCGGGGTCGGCGTGCTGCACGCGCACGGCCCGAAGAACACCATCGCGGTGCAGCAGGTTCCGGGCGCGCCCGCGTACGCGGCGGTGCCCTACCTGGAGCGGATGGACCTGGCGTACGCGGCGGCGGACCTGGTGGTGTGCCGGTCCGGGGCGATGACCGTCGCCGAGGTCTCGGCCGTCGGGCTGCCCGCGGTGTTCGTGCCGCTGCCGCACGGCAACGGCGAGCAGGCGCTCAACGCGCAGCCGGTGGTCGCCGCGGGCGGCGCGCGGCTGGTGGCGGACGCGGACCTGACCACGCAGCGCGTCATCGACGAGGTGCTGCCGCTGGCGCTCGACGCCCAGCGGCTGCAGGGGATGAGCCGGGCGACGCTGGGCAGCGGCCACAGAGAGGCGGACCGGGTGCTCGCGCAGATCGTGCTGGAGGTGGCCGGACAGTGACCGGACCATCCCCCTCGAACTTCAACACCGTGGACCTAACGGATCTGGAAGCCGTGCTGGCCCGGGTGCACCTGGTCGGCATCGGCGGCGCCGGGATGAGCGGCATCGCCCGCATCCTGCTGGCCCGCGGGCAGGAGGTGTCCGGCTCGGACGCCCGCGACTCGCGCACGGTGCTGGCGCTGCGCGCCCAGGGCGCGCACATCGGCATCGGCCACCGGGCCGAGAACCTGGACCAGTTCGACGCGGACCCGACGGCGGTCGTGGTGTCCACGGCGATCAAGCAGGACAACGCGGAGCTGGTCGAGGCGCAGCGCCGGGGAGTCACGGTGCTGCGCCGCGCCGAGGCGCTGGCCGCGCTGATGGCAGGGCACCGGGTGGCGTGCGTGGCAGGCACCCACGGCAAGACGTCGACGACGTCGATGCTGACCGTGGCCCTGCAGCACTGCCGCTTCGACCCGTCCTTCGCCATCGGCGGCGACCTCAACGAGTCGGGCGCGAACGCGCACCACGGCGACGGCAGCATCTTCGTCGCCGAGGCGGACGAGAGCGACGGCTCGTTCCTGGTGTTCTCGCCGTCGGTCGCGGTGGTGACCAACGTCGAACCGGACCACCTGGACCACCACGGCACCGCCGAGGCCTACATCTCGGTCTTCGACGAGTTCGTCCGGCGGATCGAGCCGGGCGGCGTGCTGATCGCCTGCGCCGACGACGCGGGCTCGGCCGCGCTGGCCGACAAGGCGGCGGCGCTCGGGATCCGCGTGCGGCGCTACGGGAAGTCGGTGACCGGCGAGGGCGATGCCCGGCTGGTCGGCTACCGGGCCGAACACGGCTCCGGGGTGGCGACCGTGGAGCTCGGCGGCGAGCGCGTGGACGTGCAGGTGGCGGTGCCGGGCGAGCACATGGCGGGCAACGCGGTCGCCGCGCTGCTGGCTGGGCTGGAGCTCGGCGCGCCGCTCGGCGGCCTGCTCGACGGGCTCGCCGCGTTCGGCGGCGTCCGGCGGCGCTTCGAGTTCAAGGGCCGCGCCGACGGCGTCCGCGTCTACGACGACTACGCCCACCACCCCACCGAGGTCGACGCGCAGCTGCGCGCGGCGCGGCCGGTGGTCGGCGACGGCCGGCTGATCGTGGTGTTCCAGCCGCACCTGTTCTCCCGCACGGCGGCGTTCGCCGGCGAGTTCGCGACGGCGCTGGGCCTGGCCGACGAGGTCGTCGTGCTGGACGTCTACGGCGCGCGGGAAGACCCGCAGCCCGGCGTCACCGGCAAGCTGATCGCCGACGAGGTGCCGCTGCCGCAGGGGAAGGCGCACTACGAGCCGTCGTTCACGGCGGCGGCGCCGCTGGTCGCGGGCCTGGCCCGGCCGGGCGACCTGGTGCTGACGATGGGGGCCGGCGACGTGACGATGCTGGGCCCGGAAATCCTCCGCGAGATCGACCGCGACACCGCGGAGGACCAGGGGTGACCCCGACGCGCCGCCGTGCAGCGGAACGTCCCGGGATGCGCAGCACCCGGGGTCGTCCGGTGCGGGGCGGCGCGACGGCGCCGCCGAAGTGGCGGCGCTGGGTGCTCCCCGCGGTGCTGG
Source organism: Saccharopolyspora elongata (assembly GCF_004348985.1). Lineage (GTDB taxonomy): Bacteria > Actinomycetota > Actinomycetes > Mycobacteriales > Pseudonocardiaceae > Saccharopolyspora > Saccharopolyspora elongata. The sequence goes on from NZ_SMKW01000017.1 coordinate 22,771, forward strand.
CCGCGGTGACCGCGATAGCGCTCGTGCTGTACTTCACGCCGCTGCTGGGCGTCCGGTCGGTGCAGGTCGTCGGCAACGCGACGCTGGGCCAGGACCAGGTGGTGCAGGCGGCGGGCATCGAGCTGGGCACGCCGATGCTGCAGGTCGACGTCGACCAGATCCACGAGCGGCTGCAGGTGGTGCCGAAGATCGCCGCGGTGCAGGTGTCGCTGAGCTGGCCGTCGACGGTGCAGGTCCAGGTGACGGAGCGGGCGCCGGTGGCGTTCCTGGTGGCCCGCAACGGGATTCAGCTCGTCGACGCCGGCGGTGTGCCGTTCGAGGCGGTCCCGGACCGCCCGGCCGACCTGCCGGAGCTCCGGGTGCGCGAGGCGTCCCAGAACGACGCGGCGACCCGCGCGGCGATGACGGTGCTGATGGCCCTCTCGCAGCCGGTGCGCGCGGACGTGACGGCGGTGATCGCGGAGAACCCGAACGACATCCGCCTGACGCTCAAGGGCGACCGCGAGGTCCACTGGGGAACGCTGGAGGAGACCCCGAGGAAGGCGGCGATCCTCCCGCCGCTGCTGACCCGCCCGGGCAACGTCTACGACGTGACGACCCCGGCGCTGCCGACGGTGGCCTGAGCGGAGTTTCAGGTTTCGTTGGCTGCGTGGTCGATGAAGCGGGTCAGCAGGGCGTGCAGGCGGTGCTGGTCGGATTCGGACAGGGGCGCCAGCAGTTTGCTCATTGTCTGCGCCGCTATCCGGGTGACTTCGGCCAGGCGGGCGCGGCCTTCGTCGGTGAGGTGGACGGCGTACCGGCGGCGGTCGTGCTCGTCCTTGCGGCGGTTGACCAGGTCCTGCCGTTCCAGCTCGTCGAGCACGTAGACCATCGAGGACTTGTCCATCTGCAGCTGGCCCACCAGCGCGCTCTGCGGGGTCGGGCCCGCCTCGGCGAGGTGGCCGAGCACGGCGAAGTGGCGCAGGTCGAGCCGGTGCGCGCGCAGGGCGCGGTTGGTCGCGGCGCGGGCGTAGCGGTGGGCCAGGTACAGGTCGCCGCCGATCAGCAGCTCGAGATGTTCGCCGGGCTTGTCCACGTGCACATTATGCCCGATGACAAATCATCTGAATTCAGATAATCTCTGTTCGGTGGACATCATCGTCGTAGGAGCGGGCCTCGCGGGCCCCTGCTCGCCCAGGGTCTGGTCCGAGCCGGCTTGCGCGTCGCGGTCTACGAGCGGGAAGCCGCCGTCGACCAGCGCACTCAGGGCTACCGCATCCACGTCGGGCAGGAGGGCGATCTCGCCTTGCGCGCCTGCCTGCCGCCCGAGCTCTACGAGCGGGCGGTGGCGACTTCGGGCGTGCTCGGGTCGGGGGTGTCCTTCCTCGACCCGCAGCTGCAGGTCGTCCACCGCCTGGAGGTTCCGCCGGACTCCGCCGACTCCGCGGGGCAGCACCTGGTGGTCGACCGGGTCACCCTCCGCCGGATCCTCCTGACCGGCCTGGACGTGCGTCACGGCTCGCCGTTCGAGCGCTACGAACTGCTCGACGACGGGCGCGTGCGGGTGTTCTTCGCCGGCGGCGAGGTCGCCGACGCGGACCTGCTGGTGGCCGCGGACGGAACGCACTCGCGGATCCGGGCCCAGCTGCTGCCCGACGCCGAGGTCGTCGAGACCGGCCAGTTCCTGATCTACGGGAAGACGCCGTTGATCCCGCGGGTGCGGGAGCTGGCGCCTGCCGCCGCGCTGGACGGGTTCTCCATCGTGAACGGGCCGGACGGCCGGTACATGCCGTTGGCCGCCTTCGAGTCCCGCACCGGCACGGGCGTCGAGGACTACCTGATGTGGGTCGTCGGTGCCCCCGGCTCGCTCCGGTCGGCCGTGGAGTCCGCTGTGGACGGACGCGGGTTGCAGGAGGCGGCGGCCAAGCTGATCGCGGACTGGCCCGCCGCGCTCGGCGAGCTCGTCCGGCTCGGCGATCCGCGGAGCGTGCACTCGACGACGGTCCGGACCGCGGAACCCGTGCCGCCCTGGCGGAGCGTCCCGGTCACCGTGATGGGCGACGCCATTCACACCATGGTGCCTACCGGGAACAGCGCGGCCGTCGCGATGCGCGATGCGGCCTTGCTCTGCCGCCGCATCGTCGAGCGGCGCGGATCCCTGCTCGACGCGGTCCACGAGTACGAGGCGGAGATGCTCGACTACGGCTTCGCCGCTGTGGCGCGGTCGCTGCGCGGTGCCTGATCGCGCAGGGTGTGCGGGACGCTGATCAAGATCGTCTTCGTCACGCTAACGTGTGGTCGTGTTCAGGGTTAGTGGCGACGCACCGGAGTCGGTCTTCTCGGGACAGGCTCAGCGGACCAGGCGGCTGCACTCGGTTCGCGCGGCGCCGGCCCGCCCCGCGCCGCCGGTGGACATCGCCGAGGCCGAGGAGTTCCTCCGGCTCTTCCACGCCGAGAACCGGGATTCCGGGTCGCTGCAGCAGCGGCTGGACCGGATGCGGTACGAGGTCGAGACCGTCGGCAGCTACCGGCACACCCCGCAGGAGCTGACCTTCGGTGCGCAGGTGGCGTGGCGCAACAACGCCCGCTGCATCGGGCGGTTGTACTGGCGGAGCCTGAAGGTGCGTGACCTGCGCGACGTGCACGACGTGTCCGCCGTCGCGGCGCACTGCGTGCAACACCTGCGGATGGCCACCAACAACGGCAAGATCCGCCCGGTGATCAGCGTGTTCCCGCCGGAGATCCCGCAGCGCCCGGCGCCGCGGATCTGGAACGAACAGCTGATCCGCTACGCCGGCTACCGGCGCCAGGTCGGCTCGGTGCTGGGCGATCCGCGGTACGCGCGCTTCACCGACGCGCTGATCGGCTTCGGCTGGCGCCCGCCGGCCCAGCGGTCCGCGTTCGACGTGCTGCCGCTGGTGGTGGAGACCGCCGAGGAGGGGCCGCACATGTTCGCCCTGCCCGCGGAGCTGGTCAAGGAGGTCCCGCTGAGCCACCCCGAGCTGCCCTGGTTCGCCGAGCTCGGGCTGCGCTGGCACGCCGTCCCGGTGATCAGCAACATGCGGCTGCGCATCGGCGGGGTGTCGTACCCGGCGGCGCCGTTCAACGGCTGGTACATGGGCACCGAGATCGGCGCCCGGAACTTCGGCGACACCGACCGCTACGACCTCGTTCCGGTGGTGGCCGAGAAGCTCGGGCTGGACACCTCGCGCGAGGACACGCTGTGGCGGGATCGCGCGCTGGTGGAGCTCAACCGCGCGGTGCTGCACTCCTACCAGCAGGCCGGGGTGACCATCACCGATCACCACACCGAGTCGAAGCGCTTCCTGACGCACCTGGCCAAGGAGGAGGCGGCGGGCCGCAAGTGCCCGGTGGACTGGTCCTGGATCGTGCCGCCGATGTCGGGCTCGCAGACCCCGGTCTTCCACCGCTACTACGACGAAGACCCGCAGCGCCCGGACTTCCTCCTCGACGACGACGCGACCCGCCGGGCCCTCGAAGGCGGCCCGCCCCGCTTCGCCCCGGGACCGCGCCGGTAGGGCCTGAGGATCAGCCGGTGGGCCAGGGCGTTGCCCAGGGCTCGGGTTCCAGGTCGAGGGCGTTGCACAGGTAGCCGATCGTCCGGTACCAGCCGGTCAGGACGATCAGCTCCACCAACTGCGGGTCGCTGTACCGGTCGCGCAGCCGCGCCCACGTCGCGTCGTCCAGGCTCGCGGTCGCGTCGAGTTCGTCGACGGCCGCGAGCAGCGCGAGATCCGCTTCGCTCCAGGTCTCGGCGCTCGGCCGCGGCTCGGTGGTGTCCGCGAGCTGCTCGGCGCTCAGCCCCACCTGCGGGCCGTAGTGCACGGCGTGCACGCCCCATTCGTAGCGGGCGCCGTTCCTCGCGGTGATCCGGTCGATGACGATCTCCCGGTCGCGCTCCGGAAGCTGTCCGTGGGCGAGCAGCCCGCTTCCCAGGACCCGCATCCGGGAGGCGAGCTCCGGGTGGACCTGGAGCACCCGGAACAGCAGCAGGGGAACGTGCGGGAAGTCCGGCGGGTGCCATTTGGCCAGTTCCGCTGGGTTTTCGGCGGGCGCGGGGATGCGGCTCACGGCGGCCTCCGGTGGTAGCCTCGTGCTTCGAAAAACGAAGCGTAGGTGGTTCGATTGTCGAAGCGCAAGGATTCGGGAGCGGACCCGCTGCCCGGCCGGCCGGTGCGGGGTTCGGAGTCGGGGCGCCCGGTCATGGCAGCGCTGGACCTGCTCGGCCGGCGGTGGACGCTGCGGATCCTGTGGGAACTCCACCAGCGGCCGGACGGCTTCCGCGGCCTGCAGGCCCGGTGCGACGGGATGTCCAGCAGCGTCCTCGCCACCAGGTTGAACGAGCTCACCTCGGCCAGGCTGGTCGAAGGCGGCTACCGCCTCACCGAGCTCGGCGAAGAACTGGTCGAAGCGATGGGGCCGGTGGTCGAGTGGTCCCGGCGATGGGCCGACGAGCTGGCCTGACCGCGACGGCTCCGGGCCGCCGCAGGGGCCGTCCGGGAACTCGTTCTGCGCGCCGAGAACGTCACCCCGTCGCGCTGGGTTCCCGCAATTTCAATGGAAATCAGAGGTTCGATTTCCATTGAAATTGCGGTCCACCGGAGCCTTGATCACTCGGGTGGTGGGGTGAGCCGATCGGCGGCCCGCCACGAATGGCGCATTGACTCACCTGGTGGGTGATCAATAGCGTCAGCAATCGTTTTCTGGGGTGGCTTACCGGGGGTGATCGGCGTGGCTCGTCCGGAGGGGAACGTGAGCCGCCGCGGGTTCCTGCGCGGCGTCGGCGCCGCCGCTCTCGCCGCTCCCGCGCTGATCGGCTGCGCCCCGGCGCGGAACCCCCGCGAGATCACCTTCTGGAACTTCCTGGGGCCCGGCGGCGAACCGAAGGCGCGCAGCGACTGGGTCGTGCGGCTGGCCGCCGAGTGGAACGCCACCCACGACGTCAAGGTCCGGCTGCGCTATGTGCCGACCAAGGACTACACCTCCGGGCCGACGCTGCAGACGTCGTTCAGCGCGGGCGCCGGGCCGGACGTCTTCATGCTCAGTCCCGGTGATTTCCTGCGCTACTACAACGGCGGCGTGCTCGCCGACCTCACCCCGCACCTGGATCCCGCGGTGCGGGCCGACTTCCTGCCGCAGGTCCTGCAGACCCGGCTGGTCGACGACCGCGTCTACGGCCTGCCGATGGAGATGGAGCCGCTCGCGCTCTACTACGGCGAGGAGGCCTTCGAGCAGGCCGGGCTTTCGGAGGGCGACCTGCCGCGCACCTGGGACGACCTGATCGCGGTGGCGGAGCGGCTGACCACGCCCGACCGCTTCGGGATGTTGTTCGAGACGAATCCCGGCTACTACCAGAACTTCACCTGGTACCAATCGATGTGGATGGCAGGCGGCGAGGTGTTCGCGCCCGACCAGCGCCGTTCCGCCTTCGACGGGCCGGGCGTGCACGCCGCCCTGCGGTTCTGGCAGGACACCGTGCGGGCCGGGGTCGCGCCGCGCCGGGTGCGGGGCGCGGGCGCCAACGACACGATCTCCAACATCGCCGACGGGTACTGCGCGATGCAGCAGCTCGGGATCTGGGGCATCGCCGAAATCGCCGAGCAGGCACCGGATTTCCGCTACGGCGTCGCGCCGATGCCCGCCCCGCCCGGCGGCACCTACACCACGTCGCTGGGCAGCTGGGCACTGGTCGCCAACGCCAAGGGCGCCAACCCGGAGGCCGCCGCCGAGTTCGTGGTGTGGGCGCTGGGTTCCGCCGATCCGGCGTGCATCGAGCGGATGCGGCTGTGGAACACCGTCGCCAAGACGAACCTGCCGCCCCGCTACTCGGTGCAGCGCGCCGCCGAGGAGCACGGCGCGTTCGAGCACGGCCCGATGCGGGTGTTCGCCGAGCAGGTGATGGCCGAGGCCCGGCCCGAGCCGAGATATCCGCCGGAGGTCTACCGAGCGGTCTCCGACGCGTTACAGGCCTGCCACCTCGACGGCGCCGATCCGGTCGAGGCCGCCGGCGCCGCCGCCGAGCAGATCGACACGTTCCTGTCCACCTACGACGGAGCGCCGATCCATTGAGCACCCGACGAAGCGGAGACCGCAGATCCGACGCCGCCGCGGCGTTCGCCTTCCTCGCCCCGGACGGGATCGGACTGCTGCTGTTCGTCGCGATCCCCACGGCCCTGGCGCTGGTGGTGGGCCTGTTCGACGTCGACGGCTTCGGCAACGTCGCCTGGGCCGGGCTGGACAACTTCCGGCTGATGGCCGGTGACGGCCTGCTGTGGCGCAGCTTCGGCATCACCGCCACCTACGCGGTGCTGTTCGTGCCGCTGGCGTTCGCCGCCGCGCTCGGGCTCGCGCTGCTGGTCAAGGACCACTTCCCGGGCGTCGGGATGGTGCGCGCCGCGCTGTTCCTGCCGAACGCGGTGAGCCTCGTGGTCATCGGCCTGCTGTGGCAGTTCCTGCTCGCCGACAAGACCGGCGCGGTCAGCCGGCTGACCGGCCTGGACGGCGTTTCCTGGCTCGGCGACCCGAACCTGGCGCTGATCACCCTGGTGCTGATCAGCGTGTGGTTCCTGATGGGCTACCAGATGCTCATCTTCCTCGGCGGCCTGCAGGACATCCCGCGCGAGCTGTACGACGCGGCCGTCATCGACGGCAGCGGCCCGTGGCAGCGGTTCCGCCACGTGACCTGGCCGATGCTGCGCCCGACGAGCTTCTTCGTGCTGGTCACCTCGACGATCAACGCGGTCACCGGCATGCAGGTGTTCGACCTGGTCTTCGTCACCACATCCGGCGGCCCGGCCAACGCCACCACGACCGTCGTCTACTACGCCTACCAGCAGGCCTTCCAGTTCGGCCGGTTCGGCTACGCGGCGGCGATCTGCGCGCTGCTCGTGCTCGCCCTCGGCGCTGTCACCGGCGCCATGTTCGCCCTGACGAGGGGAGGCCGTTTCGATGCGTAGGACCTCCGGCAGGGCGGTGCTCGCCTACCTGGTCGCGCTGGTGACCGTCGCGCCGCTGCTCTGGTTGCTGCTCAGCGCCTTCCGCCCGGAATCGCAGCTGTACGACCTCGGCTGGCCCCGCGAGCTGACACTGTCCAATGTGGCCTACGTGCTGACCGAGGTGCCGTTCCTGCGCTACCTCGCGAACAGCGCGCTCGTGGCCGTCTCGGTCACCGTGATCGCGCTGTTCCTGCACTCGATGGCGGCCTACGCGCTGGCCCGGTTGTCCTTCCGGGGCAGGGGATTCGCGTTCGCCTCGGTGGTGGCGACGCTGCTGATCTCGCTGCCGGTGATCCTGGTGCCGCTGTTCATCGTGGTCCGCGGGCTGGGCATGGTCGACACCTACGCGGGCCTGATCGTGCCGGGCCTGTTCAACGCGTTCGGCATTTTCCTGCTCCGCCAGTTCTACCTCGGGGTGCCGCGGGAGCTGGAGGAGGCGGCGCACCTCGACGGCTGCGGCCACTGGCGGATCTACTGGCACGTCGTCCTGCCGCTGAGCCGCCCGATGCTGGCGGCGCTGGCGGTGCTGTTCTTCCTGGCCAACTGGAACTCGTTCCTGTGGCCGCTGGCGGTGGCGCAGGACGAGTCGCTGCGGGTGGTCCAGGTCGGGATCGCGTCCCTGCAAGGCCAGTACGCCTCGAAGCAGCACTACGTGCTGGCGGCGGCGATGCTCGCGGCACTGCCGACGATCCTGGTCTTCCTCCTCGGCCAGCGGTGGCTGGTCGCCTCCCTCAAGACATCCGGCCTCCGCTGACCGGACGCCGTTTTCGCGCGAAACCGCCAACCAGCACGCCTGGCGGGCGGCGATTTCGCGCGAAATCGCCGCCTGGGACGCGGGAACTGACACGTCCTGAACCCTGGCAGATGGGGCAAAGCGGATCAATCGGGAGTCGCGCGGATCGCGCCCGGCGGGCTGTCGGTGCGGTGGCGTAGTTTGCCCGGAGTGCGTGCGTCGCGGTTGGTTTCGTTGCTGTGCTTGTTGCAGGTGCGGGAGGTCATGACCGGGCCGGAGCTCGCCCGCGAGCTGGAGGTCTCCGAGCGGACGGTGGCCCGCGACGTGCTCGCGCTGGCGGCGGCCGGGGTGCCGGTGTACGCCGAGCGCGGGCGGGCCGGCGGATACCGGTTGCTCGGCGGCTACCGGGCGAAGCTCAACGGGCTCCACCAGGCCGAAGCGGAGGCGCTGTTCCTCGCCGGCGTGCCGGGCCCGGCGAGCGACATGGGCCTCGGCGAAGCCGTCGCCGCCGCGAGGCTGAAGGCGTCGGCCGCGCTGGCGCCGCCGTTCCGCGATGCGCCGCAACGGGTGGGGCAGCGGTTCCACCTCGACGCGCCCCGCTGGTTCCGCGAGGCCGAAACCCCGGCGGTGCTGCCGGAACTGAGCCGGGCGGTGTGGCGCGACCGCAAGGTCGTCGCCCGCTACCGGCGCGGCGACGAGGAGGTGCGGCGCGAGCTGGAGCCGTACGGGCTCGTGCTCAAGGCGGGCGTCTGGTACCTGGCGGCCCGCAGCGGCCGGCGGTTCCTGACCTACCGCGTCGACCGCTTCCGCGAGGTGGAGGTCGTCGACGACGAGTTCGCCCGCGACGAGACCTTCGACCTCCCGGCCTTCTGGGAGGAGAAGTCCGACGAGTTCTCCCGCTCCCTGCTGACCGAACGCGTCGAGATCCGGATCAGCCCTGCTGGCCTGCGGAAACTGCACGCGACGACCGACGGCGCCGCGGCCCGCGAAGCGGAAGCGGCCGCGGGCGAACCCGACGCGCAAGGCTGGGTGACCACCACGTTCCCGGTGGAATCCCTGGAAGTGGCCTACGACCAGATCCTCGCGCTGGGCCCGGAGGCGGAGGTCCTGACCCCGCCGGACCTCCGCACCCGCCTGACCGAAGCGGCCACCCGCTTCGCCGCCCTCTACGACCTCGGCTGACGCCCGGCGGTCAGCGGTAGTCGGCCGGGCTGCCTGGGTTGCCGGGCCATTCGACCTCGAGGATGTAGCGCCAGGCGTCCGGCTGGGAGCCGTCCGCGTCCGTGAAGCCGTAGGCCTTCGCGAGATGGCCGCTGGACAGCGACTCCTTGTTCCAGCGGGCCACCTCCGGGTCCGTTGCCAGCGCGACCACCGCGCGGCCGACGAACTGCGGCGACTCGGAGATGCCGAAACCCTCCGGCGCCGTCGTGGACTCCCGCCAGTTCTCCTCGGTCACGCCGAAGAGTTCGAGCATCATCTCGGACCGCAGCCAGCCCGGGGTCAGCGAAACCGCCGTGCCGCCGTGCTTCTCCAGTTCCTCGCCCTGGGCCCGGGCGAGGCGGTGCGCGGCGACCTTGACGATGTCGAAGAACGCGCCGCCCTCGCTGCGGTAGTACTGCTCGTGGACCTCCGCGGTGCCGTCGGTGAGCTCCACGACCAGCCCGCCCGGGCGCTTGCTCAGCAGCGCCAGCGCGAAGTGGCTGGTGATCATGTGCGCCTCGATGCCGACCCGCAGCCGCTGCAGGCCCTTCGCCAGGTCCTGCTCCCAGATCGGCTTGTGCCAATGCATCAGGTTCTCGCCGCCGAGGTCGTTGATCAGGATGTCCAGCCTGCCCTGTTCCGCCTCGATCCGCCGGACCAGCTCGCGGACCTGGTCCGGGTCGGTGTGGTCGACCTGGACCGCGATGCCGTTTCCGCCGACCCGGGTCACCAGCTCGGCAGTGTCCTCAATGGTCTCCGGCCGGTCGTAGTCCGAGCGCTGCGCCCGGGTGCTGCGCCCGGTCCCGTAGACCGTCGCCCCGGCCGCCCCCAGCTCCACCGCGATGCCGCGGCCCGCACCGCGGGTCGCCCCGGCCACCAGCGCGACCTTGCCGTGCAGTTGTCCACTCATGTCTGCGATTCCTCCTCTTCCCGAACGGTTCGGAAGCGAACCTGCCAGCGAATCCGGACACCTGCGGTCAGGATTCCCCGCCGGATTCCGGATCGCTCGTCGCAGCTCCGCCACGCGAAAGGAGTTCACGCACCTGCTCTTCTGCCTGCCTCGACCGGGTGAGCGGTACTCGGGGTACGGTATTGGTGGTGATCACGTCCGCGACGCGATCACCACCAAGGGGAGGAACAAGACTGGGCTCGCTGCGGCGGACGGACCCGCCGGGCGGCGGTGAAAGCGGTCGGGACGGAAGCGACGAGGTGCGCGGCACAACACACCTGCTGAAACTCCCGGCGTGGCTGCTGGACGCGGGGGCGGTTGCTTGCCTACCGTCCGGACCGGGCACGGGAACGGCCGAAGCTCGCAACCCGCACCGACAGCGACCGGGGGAACCCGCGTCGGCGACGACCGGTACCGCGGCCGCCCCGGCGGTCGACGCAGAGAGCACAGAGCCACGATCAGGAAGGCGGATCCGATGACGCCCCCGCACAACTATCTCGCGGTGATCAAGGTCGTCGGCATCGGCGGCGGCGGCGTCAACGCCGTGAACCGCATGATCGAGGTCGGGCTCAAAGGTGTCGAGTTCATCGCGGTGAACACCGACGCGCAGGCCCTGCTGATGTCGGATGCCGACGTGAAGCTCGACATCGGCCGCGAGCTGACCCGCGGCCTCGGAGCCGGCGCGGCTCCGGAGGTCGGCCACAAGGCCGCCGAAGACCACAAGGAAGAGATCGAAGAGGTCCTCAAGGGCGCCGACATGGTGTTCGTGACCGCCGGCGAGGGCGGCGGCACCGGCACCGGCGGCGCGCCCGTCGTGGCGTCGATCGCGCGCAAGCTCGGCGCGCTGACCATCGGCGTGGTCACCCGGCCGTTCTCCTTCGAGGGCAAGCGCCGCGCGGCCCAGGCCGAACAGGGCATCAAGGAGCTGCGCGACTGCTGCGACACGCTCATCGTCATCCCGAACGACCGGCTGCTGCAGCTCGGCGACATCGGGGTGAGCCTGATGGACGCCTTCCGGTCCGCGGACGAGGTGCTGCTCTCCGGTGTCCAGGGCATCACCGACCTGATCACCACCCCGGGTCTGATCAACCTCGACTTCGCCGACGTCAAGAGCGTCATGTCCGGCGCGGGCAGCGCGCTGATGGGCATCGGCTCGGCGCGCGGCGAGGGCCGGGCGGTGCAGGCCGCGCAGAAGGCGATCAACTCGCCGCTGCTCGAGGCGTCCATGGAGGGCGCGCACGGAGTGCTGCTGGCGATAGCGGGCGGTTCCGACCTTGGGCTGTTCGAGATCAACGAGTCGGCGTCGCTGGTGCAGGAATCCGCGCACCCCGAGGCCAACATCATCTTCGGTACGGTCATCGACGACTCGCTCGGCGACGAGGTGCGGGTGACCGTGATCGCGGCCGGGTTCGACTCCGGCACGCCCACCCACAAGAAGCTCGAACCGACGAAGGTCGGCGCGCGCACCGAGGAGCCCGAGCCCGCTCCGGTCCCGGAGAAGCCCGCGCCGCAGCCGGTGGCGAGCGAGCCAGCGCCGCCGCAGCAGCCAGCGCCGCCGACGCCGCAGCAGCAGTCGACCCCGGCGCCGCAGCCCGTGCCGCCCACCCCGCCGCAGCCCGCCCCGCAGGCGGAACAGCCGGCGGCCCAGCCGGTTCCGGCGCAGCCGGAGCCCGCGCCGGAACCGCAGCAGCGGCCGAACCTCGGCCAGCGGTCCGGGCTGTTCGGCAGCGACGGCTTCTCGACCGGGCAGCAGAACGTCTCGGTGCCCACCCGCCCCACCGGCGGCTACCCGACGCACAGCGGTACCTCCGCCACGGGCCGCCCCGGTGCGCTGTCCAACCGCGGCGTCCCGGTTACCGACGACACCGACGACGACGTCGACATACCGCCCTTCATGCGTCGCTGAAGCGCAAGGAGGGTGCGGTGGTCATTTTGCGTACGTAGTTGGAAGCGGCTTCGCTGCTTGCCTGCGGCAACTGCGCGGCTAACCAGGTCGTACCTCTCAGGCAACGGCGCATGAGCGAGAATCGACACCGGAAACACCGCGTTTCCGGTGTCGACTTGTGTTCGGGAGGCTGAGCAGCAGTGCGGATTCGGCGCGTGATCACCACGCGGGAGGGCGGGAGTTCCCGGCCGCCCTTCGACTCCTTCAACCTGGGCGGCCGGGTCGGTGACGACCCCGCGGCCCTGGCGGCGAACCAGCGCAAGCTGGCCGACGGCATCGGTCTGCCCGAAGAGCGTCTGGTGTGGATGGAGCAGATCCACGGGCGCACCGCGACCATCGTCGACGGGCCGCAGCCGGCGCCGGTGGAGGCGACCGATGCGCTGGTGACCGCCGAGCCGAAGCTGGCGCTGATCGCCCTCACCGCGGACTGCGTGCCGGTGCTGCTCGGCGACCCGGAGACCGGCGTGGTCTCGGCGGTGCACGCCGGCCGGGTCGGCGCGCGCGTGGGAGTGCTCGTCGCGGCGCTGAAGGCGATGCAGGAGGCGGGCGCGCGACTGGACCGGATCGAGGCGCTGCTCGGCCCGGCGGCCTGCGGCGAGTGCTACGAGGTGCCCGCCGAGATGCAGGCCGACGTCGAGAAGCACCTGCCGGGGAGCGCGTGCAAGACCCGCAAGGGCACCGCCGGGCTCGACCTTCGCGCGGGGCTCTGGGAGCAGCTGGCCGCGGCCGGGATCGCCAAGATCGGCGTCGATCCGCGCTGCACCATGGAATCCCCGGAGCTCTACAGCCATCGCCGCGACAACGGCCGCACCGGCCGGTTCGCCGCGGTGATCTGGGCCGAGCCGGAGGAGACCGAGTGAGCGAGGAGTTGCGGCGGGCCGAGCTGGCGGAGTCGCTGCGGGAGGTCCGCGACCGGGTCGACCGCGCCTGCCGAGCGGCGGGGCGCGAGCCCGACGAGGTCGGGCTGCTCGCGGTGACGAAGACCTTCCCAGCATCGGACGTGGCGCTGCTGGCCGATCTCGGGCTGACCGAGTTCGCCGAGAACCGGGAGCAGGAGGCACGCGGGAAGGTCGCCGAGTTCGCCGCGCTGCGGCCGGCGGCGGAGGCGCACTGGCACATGGTCGGGCAGCTGCAGCGGAACAAGGCCCGGGCCGTGGTCCGCTGGGCCGACGTGGTCGAGTCGGTGGACAGCGAGCGGCTCGTCGAGGCGCTGGGCCGGGCCGCCGCGAACGCCCTGGACGCGGGGGAGCGGGAGCGTCCGCTGGACGTCCTCGTGCAGGTGGGTCTGGACGAGGCGACCGGGCGCGGCGGCTGCCGTCCGGAGGACGTGCCGGCGCTGGCCGATATGATCACGCGTACGAGTGGACTTAGGCTGCGCGGCGTGATGGCCGTCGCCCCGTTGGGTGGCGAACCCGCTGTGGCTTTTGCCACACTTTCCAAGATCTCCGAGCGCTTGCGCCGTGATCACCCCGAAGCTGGCGAAGTGTCGGCGGGGATGTCCGGCGACCTGGAAAGTGCCGTTGCCCACGGCTCGACCCGGGTGCGTGTCGGAACCGCGCTGCTCGGTGGGCGGCGGTTAACCTCGCCATAGCCGTGAACAGGGGGGTCGAGGGCCGGCCGCCTCGTGCTCGGTGCTAAGGAGTCGCAGAGGAAGGGCATGCCGATGAGCGCTTTGCACAAGTTGAAGGCCTACTTCGGCATGGTCCCGGCCGACGAGGTGGACGACTACGACGACGAGCCCGGCTATCGCGATCGGTACTCCGACGCCGATCGCGATGCCTACGACGGCCCGTCGGAACGGGTCGGCGCGCGTCGCCGGGTCGGCACCCGCGGCGGCTACCAGGCAGAGGCCGAGGCGGAAGCGGACGGCTTCGTCGAGGAGTACCGCGAGCCCGCGGCGCGACCCCGGCGGCAGTGGGCACCGGAAGCGCCGGTGCGCAGCGTGACACCGGTCGACCCGCCACGGGAGTCCGTCTCCCGGCTGCGGGCGGTCACCGACACGGGCACCCAGTTCAACTTGAGCAAGATCACAACGCTGCACCCGCGCAGCTACAGCGAGGCCCGCACGATCGGCGAGCAGTACCGCGACGGCACGCCGGTGATCATGAACCTGACCGAGATGGAGGAGGCAGACGCCAAGCGCCTGGTCGACTTCGCCGCAGGTCTGGCGTTCGCGTTGCGGGGCTCGATCGAGAAGGTCACCAACCGCGTGTTCTTGCTCTCACCGCCGAATGTGGACGTCGCGGCGGAGGACAAGCGGCGGCTGGCCGAGGGTGCCTTTTTCAACTACGGGTGAGTGGTGGCACAGTTGAAGCGTGAACCCGGTGCAGATCGTCCTGTTTTACGTTCTGTTCTTCTTCTGGCTGCTGCTCACGGCCCGTATCGTGATCGAACTCGTTCGAGTGTTCGCTCGCGATTGGCGGCCCGTCGGAGGGGTTGCAATCGCGTTGGAGAGCATCTACACAGTGACCGACCCACCCGTAAAGTTGGTGCGTCGGGTGATTCCGACGGTCCGGATCGGCGGCGTCGGACTGGACCTATCGATTATGGTGCTGCTGCTGGTCGTGTTCATACTGATGCGACTGGTGCAGCCCGGGTGACGGGGAACCCGGGCTACCCGCAGCCGAGGAGTGCGTGAGGTGATCTTGTGGGCCTGACCCCCGCCGACGTGCATAACGTCGCGTTTAGCAAACCTCCGATCGGTAAGCGGGGCTACAACGAGGACGAGGTGGATGCATTCCTCGACCTGGTTGAAGCCGAGCTTGCCCGGCTGGTGGAGGAGAACAACGACCTGCGCAGCCAGGTGGAGCAGCTGGAGTCCCAGCTGCAGACCGCGCAGGTCGAGTTGGACGACGCGCGCAGCCAGGCCGCGTCGGTTCCCTCGACCCCGGCCGCCCCACCGGAGGAACCGCGCCGGCTTACCCCGGTCCCGGCGCCGACCGCCGCCGAGCAGACGTCCCCGGGCGGTGACCACCACGTGCAGGCCGCCAAGGTGCTGGGCCTCGCACAGGAGATGGCCGACCGGCTGACCGGTGAGGCCAAGGCCGAGGCCGACGGCATGTTGTCCGAGGCGCGGACGAAGTCCGAGCAGCTGCTGTCCGAAGCGCGCTCGAAGTCCGACAGCATGGTCAACGAGTCCCGGACCCGTGCCGAGACGATGCTCAACGACGCCCGCACGCGGGCCGAGACGCTGGAGCGGCAAGCCCGCGACAAGGCGGCGAGCCTGGAGCGCGACGCGCAGCGCAAGCACGCCGAGGTGATGGGCAACATCACGTCGGAGAAGAACGCCCTCGAGAAGAAGATCGAGACCCTGCGCACGTTCGAGCGCGAGTACCGCACTCGACTGCAGACCTACCTGGAGTCGCAGCTGCGCGAACTGCAAGACCGGGGCTCGGCCGCGCCCGCGGACAGCAGCGGCAGCCGGTCGTCCGGTCAGCAGGCCAGCTACAGCTTCGGGGCGCGCGCAGCCGAAGCCGGCTGAGCGAGTTCGTCCGCATCGGCGGCGACGGGCTGAACCGCCCGTCGCCGCTGACGTGCATCGGGGGCGTTCGGCGAGGGACGTGAGGTCGCGTGCTGTTGGTCGTGCTGCTGCTGGTCCTGGTGGCCGGCGGTGTTCTGGCCGGGGCGGTCGCCGCGGGCGAACCGGATCTGGCGTGGCTGTCGGTGCTGATCAGCGTCGTCGGCGTGGCGCTGCTGGTCGCCGATCGGCGGCGGCGCCGGACCGGGCCGCGCGAGCGGCCGCCGGCGGAGCCCGCGCCGGTCGACGGCAAGGAGCCGGGCGAGGAGCGCAGCAACGCCGCGGAAGCGGCGGATCCGGGCGCCGAGGTGCTGGTGCTCGACGAGCGGCCGCGCTACCACGTGCGCACCTGCGAGTGGCTCGGCGATCGGAAGACGATCGCACTGCCGCTGCGCGAAGCCCGGGAGCTCGGCTTCACGCCGTGCGCCCGCTGCGCGCCGAACGCGACGCTGGCCGCCGAGGTCCGCCGCGTGTAGTGCGGTTCCGGGCTCCGGGCCCCTGGATGCGGTTTCGGGTGAAACCGCGCACCGGTGAAAACCGGTGGCGGGCGCCCGGTACCCTGGACTGACCAGGCAATGATCCGGCCATCACCGGGGAGCCTCCGGAAGAACGGGTGCCCGGCCTGGGCGCCTCAGTAGAACCGGACGGGTCCAGCCCGTCACAGCTGGCAACGAGTGGTCGTCGGCGTCGTCCGGCGGCAAGCGGGGTGGTACCGCGGATCTCGTGCGGGCATGCGCACGAGGTGTCGTCCCCGCGTGGGCACCGAAGTTTCGGTGACCGTGCGGCGGAAACGACACACCGCGAGGAGCACAACCGCGATGGCTTATCCCAAGGTTCAGTTCGGCGACGCCGGTGAGCGCGGCGTGGCGGCCCAGCCCGTGTTCCCCGAGATCGAGCGCCAGGTGCTGGATTTCTGGGCCGACGACAAGACCTTCCGGGCCTCGGTGCAGGACCGCGAGGCCGGCGCCAACGGCGCCAACGAGTTCGTCTTCTACGACGGGCCGCCGTTCGCCAACGGGCTGCCGCACTACGGGCACCTGCTGACCGGCTACGTCAAGGACGTGGTGCCGCGCTACCAGACCATGCGCGGCCGCCGGGTGGAGCGCCGGTTCGGCTGGGACTGCCACGGGCTGCCCGCCGAGGTGGAGGCGGAGAA
The DNA here is from genome assembly GCF_004348985.1 of Saccharopolyspora elongata. GTDB lineage: Bacteria > Actinomycetota > Actinomycetes > Mycobacteriales > Pseudonocardiaceae > Saccharopolyspora > Saccharopolyspora elongata. Next base: position 39,266 of record NZ_SMKW01000017.1, read on the forward strand.
GCAGCTCGGCATCTCGTCGAAGTCCGAGATCGAGCAGATGGGCGTCGCCGCGTTCAACGACGCGTGCCAGGCCTCGGTGCTGCGCTACACCGCCGAGTGGGAGGACTACGTCACCCGGCAGGCACGGTGGGTGGACTTCGACAACGACTACAAGACGCTCGACCTGGACTACATGGAAAGCGTCATGTGGGCCTTCAAGACCCTGTGGGACAAGGGTCTGGTCTACGAGGGCTTCCGGGTGCTCTGGTACTGCTGGCGGTGCGAGACGCCGCTGTCCAACACCGAGACCCGGATGGACGACACCTACCGCCAGCGGCAGGACCCGGCGGTGACCGTGGGCCTGCGGCTCGACGCGCCCGGCAAGCCCTTCGACGGCGCGCTGGCGCTGGCGTGGACGACGACGCCGTGGACGCTGCCGTCGAACCTGGCCGCCGCGGTGCACCCCGAGGTCGACTACGTGGTCGTCGCGCCGGGCGGCGGCACCGAGCGGTACGTGCTGGCCGAGGCGCGGCTCGGCGCGTACACGCGGGAGCTGGGCGAGGACGTCGCCGAGCACGTCGTGGCGCGGTTCAAGGGCACCGAGCTGCTGGGCACGAAGTACGCGCCGCCGTTCGACTTCTTCGTCGGCCGGGAGAACGCGCACCAGGTGCTGGCGGCCGACTACGTCACGACCGAGGACGGCACCGGGCTGGTGCACATCGCTCCGGCCTTCGGTGAAGAGGACAAGGTCGTCACCGACGCCGCGAACATCGAGCCGGTGGTCCCGGTCGACGCGCACGGCAAGTTCACCGGCGAGGTCCCGCCGTACGAGGGTCTGCAGGTCTTCGAGGCCAACAAGCAGATCATCCGCGACCTCAAGGAAAAGGGTCTGCTGCTGCGGCACGAGACCTACGACCACCCGTACCCGCACTGCTGGCGCTGCGACAACGCGCTGATCCAGCGGGCGGTGTCGTCCTGGTTCGTGGCGGTCAGCCAGTTCAAGGACCGGATGGTCGAGCTGAACCGGCAGATCAACTGGGTGCCGGGGCACATCCGGGACGGCCAGTTCGGCAAGTGGCTGGAGAACGCCCGCGACTGGAACATCTCCCGGAACCGGTACTGGGGTTCGCCGATCCCGGTGTGGGTCTCCGACGACCCGGCCTACCCGCGCACCGACGTCTACGGCTCGCTGGACGAGCTGGAGCGCGACTTCGGGGTGCGGCCGGCGAACCTGCACCGCCCGGAGATCGACGACCTGACCCGGCCGAACCCGGACGACCCGACCGGGAAGTCGACGATGCGCCGGGTGCCGGAGGTGCTGGACTGCTGGTTCGAGTCCGGCTCGATGCCGTTCGCCCAGGTGCACTACCCGTTCGAGAACTCGGAGTGGTTCGAGCACCACTACCCGGGCGACTTCATCGTCGAGTACAACGGCCAGACCCGCGGCTGGTTCTACCTGCTGCACGTGCTGGCGACGGCGCTGTTCGACCGGCCGGCGTTCACCAACGTGCTGGCGCACGGCATCGTGCTCGGCGACGACGGCCAGAAGATGTCGAAGTCCAAGCGCAACTACCCCGACGTCAACGAGGTCTTCGACCGCGACGGCTCCGACGCGATGCGCTGGTTCCTGATGGCCAGCCCGATCCTGCGCGGCGGCGACCTGGTGGTCACCGAGCGCGGCATCCGGGACGCGGTGCGCCAGGCGGTGCTGCCGCTGTGGAACTCCTGGTACTTCCTGGCGCTGTACGCCAACGCCGAGGGCGTCTCCGGTGAGTCCAAGGTGGACAGCAAGCACGTGCTGGACCGGTACATCCTGGCCAAGACGCACGAGCTGGTCGGCGACGTGCAGTCCGCAATGGACTCGTTCGACCTCGCGGGCGCCTGCTCGGACGTGCGGGACTTCCTGGAGGTGCTGACCAACTGGTACGTGCGCCGTTCCCGCGACCGCTTCTGGGCGGGTGACCGGGACGCGATCAACACGCTGCACACCGTGCTGGAGGTGACCTGCCGGGTGGTGGCGCCGATGCTGCCGCTGACCGCGGAGGCGGTCTGGCGCGGGCTGACCGGCGGCCGCTCGGTGCACCTGGCGGACTGGCCGCTGGTCGACGAGCTGCCCGCGGACGCCGCGCTGGTGACCGCGATGGACGAGGTGCGCCAGGTGTGCTCGTCGGTGTCGAGGCTGCGCAAGTCCAACAACCTCCGGGTGCGGTTGCCGCTGGCCAAGCTCGTGGTCGCGACCCCGGACGCGGAGGCGCTGCGGCCCTTCGCGGACCTGATCCGCGACGAGGTCAACGTCAAGGACCTGGAGCTGAGCACCGACGTCGCCGCGCACGGTCACTTCGAGATCGCGGTGAACGCGCGGGCTGCCGGCCCGCGGCTGGGCCGCGACGTGCAGAAGGTGATCAAGGCGGTGAAGTCGGGCGAGTGGCAGCGCACCGGCGGCACCGTGGTCGCGGCCGGCATCGAGCTGCAGGAGAACGAGTTCGACGAGCGGCTGGTCTCCACCGACCCCGGCGCGGCCTCGGCGCTGCCCGGCGGCAAGGGCCTGGTGGTGCTGGACACCGACGTGACCCCGGAGCTGGCGGCCGAGGGCCTGGCCCGCGACGTGGTCCGCGTCGTCCAGCAGGCCCGCAAGGAGGCGGACTTCCAGGTCTCCGACCGGATCGCGGTGGCGATCTCGGCCCCGGCCGAGGTCCTGTCGGCCGTCGCCGAGCACCGCGAGTTCATCGCCGCCGAAACGCTGGCGAACGCGGTCGAGTCCGGCGACGTGGCGGACGGCTTCATCGGTGCCGTCGGTGACGGCACCGATATCAAGATCGGCGTCACCAAGGCCTGACCCCGCGAGGTCAAGGGCGCTTCCCGCCGGATTTCCCGGCAGGAAGCGCCCTTCGCGCTTCCGGGGTCGGTGTGACCAAGGCCGCTCCCACGATCCGGGATTGCTGTTGTCGGGTGCCGCGGCGGTTTTCTAAGGTCCGTAGTCGAAGGTCATGAGTGCCAGCGTCAAGCCCCGGCTTGCTGGCCGGCAACCCTCCAACCGCGGTGGGGTGCCCCGGGTGAGGACCTGGCCGGTCGTGCAGGGCGATCCGGCAAGCGCGGACCCCTCCTGGGCGGGTCCGATGAGGCCCCCGAGGAGGCCGTCATGTCTTCTGCCGTCATCGACATCCCGAAGCAGTCCGATGTGGACTACCGGATCCCCGCTGTCGTCGGCCGCTCGCTGCGTGTCCCGCTGGTCACCGGCGAGCACATCGGATACGCGAACCTCGATCACGGGGCGAGCGCGCCTTGTCTGGAGCCGGTGCAGTCGGCGGTGAACGAGCTGCTGCCCTGGTACGCGAGCGTGCACCGCGGCGCCGGGTTCGCCTCCCAGGTGTGCACCCGGGTCTACGAGGGCGCCCGGGACAAGCTCCGGACCTTCGTCGGTGCCCGGCGCACCGACTCGGTGATCTTCACGCGCAACACCACCGACGCCCTGAACCTGCTGGGGCGGGCGCTGCCGCGCGGCACCTCCGTCGTCGTCTTCGACACCGAGCACCACGCCGCGCTGCTGCCCTGGTCCGGCCCGCGGGTGCGCCGCCTGCCCGCGCCGGAGACCCCGGCGGACGCGGTCGCCGCGCTCGACGCTGCGCTGGCCGAATGCCCGGAGGGGCCGCGGCTGGCGGTGATCACGGGCGCGTCCAACGTCACCGGCGAGGTGTGGCCGGTCGCCGAGCTGGCGAAGGCAGCGCGGCGGCGCGGGGCGCGCACCGTGCTGGACGCCGCGCAGCTCGCGCCGCACCGGCCAGTGCGGATCGGTGAGGTCGACGTCGACTACGTCGCGATCTCCGGGCACAAGCTCTACGCGCCGTTCGGCGCGGGCGCGCTGATCGGCCGCGCGGACTGGCTCAACGCCGCCGAGCCGTACCTGGCGGGCGGTGGCGCGACCCGGCTGGTGCAGGAGCGGTCGGTCAGCTGGACGACCGGGCCGGAGCGGCACGAGGCCGGTTCGCCGAACACCGTCGGCGTGCATGCGCTGGCCAAGGCCTGCGAGACCCTCGCGGCCAACTGGGCGGACGTCGTCGAGCACGAGGAGACGCTGCTGCGCCGGCTGCGGGCCGGGCTGCGCGGCGTGCCGGGGCTGCGCGAGCTGCGGTTGTTCGACGCCGATCACGACCGGGTCGGCGTGGTGAGCTTCACCATCGACGGGCAGGACCCCGGCCTGCTGGCCGCGGCGCTTTCCGCGGAGCACGGCATCGGCGTCCGCGACGGCCTGTTCTGCGCGCACGTGGCCACGCGGCGGCTGCTCTCGCGGGCGGGCTCGGACGCCGACCGCGCGGTGCGCGTCAGCGTCGGGCTGGGCACGACGGCGGAGCACATCGACCGCCTGGTAAACGCGCTGCGGCGGCTGGTGGCAGTGGATCCGGTCTGGCGCTACGAGCAGGTCGACGGCCGCTGGGCGCCGGTCAACGACCCGCGCCCGCTGCCGGACTTCCTCGGCTGACTGCTCCGCACCGCGGAACCGGACTTCCATGCGTCCCGATTTTGCCTAAAATCGGGAGCTTCCCGTGCTGGGCCGGGTCTCCCGATTTTGCCTAAAATTGGGAATCTTCGTGGCGGGGCGCACCGATTGGGGATTCCGATTTTGCCTAAAATTGGGCGGTTCCCCGCGTCGGGGTTCAGCGATTCGGTACTGCCGTGATGCGCCCGTCCAGGTTCAGGGACAATGGCTGGCGTGAGCACCGAGCAGTCCTCCCCGAGGGAGTCCTCAGCAGAGCAGGCGGGCACCGAGCCGACCGCCGCGGAACAGGCACCCGAGACGCAAGCCGAGGCGGCGGAGCCGCCCAAGCGCGCCTCCGGGAAGCTGCTCGGGTTGCTGGGCGGGGTCGCAGTGGTGGCCCTGGCCATCGACATCCTCACCAAGGTCGCCGTGGTCGCCAACCTGGAGGGCAAGCAGCCGGTCGAGTTGTTCGGCGGCCTGCTCTACCTCGACGTGCTGCGCAACCCCGGTGCCGCGTTCTCGCTGGCCACCGGCATGACCTGGCTGCTCGCGCTGCTCGCCACCGCGGTCGTCGGCGTGATCATCTGGCTGGCGCCGAAGCTGCGTTCGCCGGGCTGGGCGGTGGGGCTCGGCCTGGTGCTCGGCGGCGCCTGCGGCAACCTGGTCGACCGGTTCTTCCGCGCCCCCGGACCGCTGCAGGGGCACGTGGTGGACTTCCTGTCGGTGTTCGCGCCGGGCGGCGCGGTGTGGCCGGTGTTCAACGTCGCCGACTCCTGCATCGTCTGCGGCGGCATCCTGGTCGTGCTGATGTCGCTGCTGGGCCGCGACTACGACGGCACGGTGCACCGCAAGAAGAAGGCAGCGCAGTCGTGAGCGATCTTCGAACGCTGCCGGTTCCCGACGGGCTGGACGGCATGCGGGTCGACGCGGGCCTGTCGAAGCTGCTCGGCCTGTCCCGCAGCGCCGTCGCCTCGCTGGCCGAGTCCGGTGACGTGCTGGTCGACGGCAACCCGGCGGGCAAGTCGGACCGGCTGGTCGCCGGGGCCTGGCTGGAGGTGACGCTGCCGCCGGCGCAGCAGCCGCTGCAGGTCGTCGCGGTGCCGGTGGACGGGCTCAGGATCCTGCACCAGGACGACGACATCGTCGTGGTCGACAAGCCGATCGGCGTCGCCGTGCACCCGAGCCCGGGCTGGGAGGGGCCGACCGTGGTCGGCGGGCTCGCCGCCGCGGGCGTGCGCATCGCGACCTCCGGGGCCTCCGAGCGGCAGGGCGTCGTGCACCGCCTCGACGCGGGCACCACGGGTGTGATGGTCGTTTCCAAGAGCGAGCACGCGTACTCGGTGCTCAAGCGCGCGTTCAAGGAACGCACCGTGGACAAGCGGTACCACGCCGTGGTGCAGGGGCATCCGGACCCGAGCCGCGGCACCATCGACGCGCCGATCGACCGGCACCCGCGCCACGACTACAAGTTCGCGGTCGTCACCGGCGGCAAGCCCAGCGTCACCCACTACGAGACGGTGGAGGCGTTCCGCGCGGCGTCGCTGGTGGACGTGAAGCTGGAAACCGGGCGCACGCATCAGATCCGGGTGCACTTCTCGGCGATCAAGCACCCCTGCGTCGGCGACCTGACCTACGGCGCGGACCCCGTGCTGGCCCGGCGACTCGCTATTACCAGGCAGTGGCTGCACGCGCGCAGCCTCTCCTTCGAGCACCCGTCTGGCGGCTGGGTCACGTTCGAAAGCGATTACCCCGCCGACCTGCAGCATGCGCTGGACGAGCTCCGCGGTCAGGACGGCTGAGCCGGGTACGGTGGCGGACAAGCCTGTGAACGAGCAAGGGGGCTTGATGGCACAGTCGAGGTCGTTCGATGGGTCGGATGCACCGACGCCGCCCAGCGGCATGCCGGTGTTCGACGCCGGAGCCGACGCGGACACGCCGCCGGCCGGTTTCACCAGCCTCGGCGACGTGATCAGCGCGGAGGACGTGGGGAAGGCGGCGCCGTCGGTGCTCGGTGCGCCGGAACCGAACCAGGCGGGGGGCGAAGCGGGGGACTGGCCGACGCTGGAGTACCGCAGCCGCAACAAGCCGGAGCGCCCCAAGCGCAACAACCCGCTGAACGTCTTCCGCCGAGGCAAGGAGTCGTGAGAAAAGCCGTGCGTACTTCGTGCTGCTGTAGCGACACAAAGTACGCACGGCCTCACAGCGCCTTGAGCTCTTCGATCACTTCTCGCACCGAGGCCTTGGCGTCGCCGAAGAGCATCGTCGTCTTCGGGTCGGTGTAGAGCGGGTTGTCCACGCCCGCGAAGCCCGCCCGCATCGAGCGCTTCAGGACGACGGTCGCCTTCGCCTGGTCGACGTTGAGGATCGGCATGCCGTAGATCGGCGAGTTCGGGTCGGTGCGGGCCGCCGGGTTGGTGACGTCGTTGGCGCCGATCACCAGCGCGACGTCGGCGCGGGCGAACTCGTCGTTGATCTCGTCCATCTCCTTGAGCTGCTCGTAGGGTACGTCGGCCTCGGCGAGCAGCACGTTCATGTGGCCGGGCATCCGGCCCGCCACCGGGTGGATCGCGTAGTCGACGGCAACTCCCTTTTCCGCCAACAACTTCGCCATGTCCTGCACCGCGTGCTGGGCCTGCGCGACCGCCATGCCGTAACCGGGCACGACTATCACCTGCCCGGCGTAGGCCAGCTGGATCGCCACGTCGGCCGCGCTGACGGAGCGCACCGTGGCGTCGGTGGTCGCCAGGGCCGCGGCCGCGCCGCCGCCGAAACCGCCGGCCACGATGGACGGGATCGACCGGTTCATCGCCTTGGCCATCTGGTCGGTGAGGATCGAGCCGGACGCGCCGACCAGCATGCCCGCCACGATCATCGCGGTGTTGCCCAGCGCCAGCCCGGCCGCGGCCGCCGACAGCCCGGTGAACGCGTTGAGCAGCGACACCACCACCGGCATGTCTGCCCCGCCGATCGGTAGCACCACCGCGATCCCGGCCAGCCCGGCCAGCACCAGCACGGCCACGATCAGCAGTTCGGCGGTGCCGCCGAGGCCGATCGCCACGGCGCAGCCGACCGCCCCGGCCAGCAGCAGCACGTTCAGCGGCATCTGCAGCCGGCCGACGGTGATCGGGCGGCCCGGCACGATCTCCTGCAGCTTGCCGAAGGCGACAAGCGAGCCCCAGAACGAGATCGAGCCGACGATCGCCGCGAACAGCGTCGCGATCGCCACGTTCGCCGGCTCGCCCTGGAACCCGGTGGTCTCCCGGAACTCCACCCACGCGGTGAGCGCCACCGCGCCGCCGCCGACGCCGTTGAACAGCGCGACCATCTGCGGCATCGCGGTCATCTTCACCAGCCGCGCGGCGGGCACGCCGATGACCGTGCCGAGCACCAGTCCCAGCACGATCAGCCACCAGTTGCCCAGGCCCGGGGTGAGCAGCGTGGCGACGACGGCGACCGCCATGCCCGCCGCCGCGATCGCGTTGCCGCGGACCGCGGTGCGCGGGCCGGTCAGCCCCATCAGGCCGTAGATGAACAGCGCGAACGCCAGGATGTAGAGCACCGAGCGCAGGGTGATCACTTGTCGGCACCCTTCCGCGTCGCCTCCGGCTTCCGCTTGAACATGCCCAGCATCCGGTCGGTGACCAGGAATCCGCCGACGACGTTGATGGTGCCGAACACGATGGCCACCAGCGCCAGCAGCTGCGAACCGAGGTCCTCCACCCCGGACCCCAGCACGAGCACGCCGCCGAGCAGCACGATGCCGTGGATGGCGTTGGTGCCGGACATCAGCGGGGTGTGCAGCGTGTTCGGCACCTTCGAGATCACCGCGAAGCCGACGAACCCCGCCAGTACCAGGACCGCGAGATCGGCCAGGAACATCGCCCCTCCTCCCGTTCGCCTAAGGAAGCTCGTTGACGCTCATGCCGGGTCCGGACAGGTGATGCAGGCGGCGGCGAGGACCTCGTCGGTGAGGTCGGGCGCGAGGCGGCCGTCGACGAGCATCAGCTCCAGGAGCGCCTGGACGTTGCGGGCGTAGAGCTCGCTGGCGTGCTCCGGCATGGTCGCCGGGAGGTTCAGCGGCGCCGCGATGGTGATCTCGTGGCCGACCACGGTTCGCCCCGGCTCGCTGAGCTCGCAGTTGCCGCCCGTCGCGCCCGCCAGGTCGACGATCACGCTGCCCGGCCGCATCCGGCGCACCGCCTCCGCCGGGACCAGCTTCGGGGCCGGCCGGCCCGGCACCAGGGCGGTGGTGATCACCGCGTCGAAACCGGCGATGGCCGAGTTGAGCCGGTGGGTCTGCTCGGCGCGCTCGTCGTCGGTCAGCTCCCGGGCGTAGCCGCCCTCGCCGACCGCCGAAACACCCAGGTCCAGCCACTTGGCGCCCACCGAGCGCACCTGGTCGGCGACCTCCGGTCGCACGTCGTAGCCGGTGGTGCGGGCGCCGAGCCGCTTCGCGGTCGCCAGCGCCTGCAGACCGGCCACCCCGACGCCGAGCACCAGCACCGACGCGGGCTTCACGGTGCCCGCCGCGGTGGTCAGCATCGGGAAGAACCGGGTGCATTCGCTCGCCGCCAGCAGCACCGCCCGGTAGCCCGCGACGTTGGCCTGCGAGGACAGCGCGTCCATCGACTGGGCCCGGGAGATGCGCGGCACCGACTCCAGCGCGAAGCCCCGCACCCCGGCGGCCCGCAGCCGGTCGGCGATGCCCGGATCGGCCAGCGGCGCCAGGAACCCGACCAGCGCCGACCCGGGCGACAGCCGGGCGATCTCCGCCTCGGTCGGTGCGTTGACCTTGACCACGACGTCGGCGGACCACGGATCGCCGATGCTCGCGCCTGCCTTGGCGAACGCCTCGTCCGGGATCAGCGCGGCCTGCCCGGCACCGGCCTCGACCACGACGGCGAGGCCCTGCGCGCACAACCGCTCCACCACGCCCGGGACGAGCGCGACCCGGCGTTCACCGGTCACCGTCTCGCGCGGCACACCGACGCTGGTGCGACCGCTCTCCGGAGAGGTCATGACTCCAGCTCTCCACACCGCGGCGCAAACCGCAAGACCACCCGCCCGTTCGGCCCCGGGAGATCACCAGGACAGACGTACTGGAAGTGGGGAGTTCTGGCATTTCACCGGAGTTGCGGCCCCGCCGACCGGGAATGCGGCAAGGCGCTCAGAGGTCGGTGATGTCCCACAGGAGGGTGCGCTGTTCGTCGCCGGGGCGGGGCGTCCAGCGGACCTTGGTGAGCTCCGTGTTCTCCGGCAGCACGTACACCGTGTGGCCGCCCGCGGTTTCGCCCGGCTGCACGCCGATGCGGTGCGGTGGGCGGGAGGACAGCGACACCGGCGCCTTCGGCACCGCCCCGCCGTCCTCGGTGATCAGCTCCAGGTACAGGTCGGGCAGCGAGGCGAACGGCGTCGCCCCGCGGTTGGTCAGCTCGGTGTGCACGACGACCGCGCGCTCGCCGTCCTGCAGCTCGTAGCCCGCCGCGGTGAACAGGAAGTCGGCCGGGTCGACGACCTCCACGAGCAGGATCGTGATCCGCTCGCCCTCCAGGCCCTCGACGTCGAGCTTGCTGCCGACCTTGCCGGTGCGCACCGGCTGCTGCGGCGCGGGCTGGGCGCTCGGCCACTGCTGGTCGCCGCGGGCCCAGGCGGCCGATCCCGGCGGCCCCCACACGTTCATCGGGTTCGGCGGCGCGGGCTGCTGCTGGAAGGACGTCGCCGGCGGGCCGGCCGGGACGAACGGCTGCGGTCCGCTCGGGCCGCCGTACGGCGCCGGGTAGCCGCCGGTGGGCATCGGGTAGCCGCCGGTGGGCTGCGGGTAGGAGCCGGACGGCTGCACCTGGTGGCCGCCGCTGGCCTGCCCCTGCACCTGGTACGGCCCGCTGGCCATGTTCTGCTGCGCGGCCCAGTGCTGGGCGGCCGCGACCGCGTTGCGGATGGCCTGGGGGTCGCACTCGACGCCGACGATCAGCGGCAGGCCGGTCGTGGAGAGGGCAGCAAGGCGTGCGGCGACGTCGCGCACGTCCATGCCGAGCCGACCGGCGATCTCGGGAACCGCCGCACGGCCCATCTCGGCGACGACGCTCAGCAGACGCACGTCCACGGGATCAGGGCCAGCCACGTCGTGCCACGCTACCCGCTCGCCCCGACCCAAGCGTAAACGGCATGTGCTTTTGATCCGGACTTCGCGACCGGGCGGCCGGGCAGCGGGGCGGCTCACACCCCGCCCGCGTGGAAACACCGCGCAACGCCGGGGGAATCTCCGGCCGAGTCGGGGCCGGGAGTTAGGCTGACACCTCTCCCCGAAGCCCGCCGAAGGAGGACTTTCCCGTGCCTGTCGACCCCTTCGTTCACCTCCATGTGCACACCGAGTACTCGATGCTCGACGGTGCGGCGAAGGTGGGGGCGTTGTTCGCCGAAGCCGAACGGTTGGGCATGCCTGCGGTGGGGATGACCGACCACGGCAACATGTTCGGCGCGGACGAGTTCTACCAGCAGGCGCGCAAGACCGGCATCAAGCCGATCATCGGGATCGAGGCGTACCTCGCGCCCGGCAGCCGGTTCCACAAGAAGCCGGTGTTCTGGGGCGAGGCCAAGCAGCGCGGCACCGACGAGTTCGGTGAGGGCGGTGACGTCTCGGGTGCGGGTGCCTACACGCACATGACGATGGTGGCGCGCAACGCGACCGGCTTGCGCAACCTGTTCACGCTGTCCAGCCGCGCGAGCTTCGAGGGCATGTACCGCAAGCCGCGGATGGACAAGGAGCTGATCTCGGAGTTCTCCGAGGGCATCATCGCCACGACGGGTTGCCCGTCCGGCGAGGTGCAGACCCGGCTGCGGCTGCGGCAGTTCGACGAGGCGCTGCGGGCGGCGGCGGAGTACCAGGAGATCTTCGGCAAGGACTACTTCTTCCTGGAGCTGATGGACCACGGGCTGCCGATCGAGCGGTCGGTGCGCCAGGGTCTGCTGGAGATCTCCAAGAAGCTGGGCATCCCGCCGCTGGCGACCAACGACAGCCACTACGTCACGGTCGACCAGGCCGAGTCGCACGGCGCGTTGCTGTGCGTGCAGTCGGGCAAGACGCTCAGTGATGAGTCGCGGTTCAAGTTCGACGGCGACGGCTACTACCTGAAGTCCGCGGCCGAGATGCGGGAGTACTGGGACAAGGAGGTCCCGGGCGCGGCGGACAGCACGCTGCTGATCGCGGAGATGGTCGAGTCCTACGAGGACGTCTGGTCCTTCCAGGACCGGATGCCGCGCGTCACCGACGGCACCGGCCGGAGCGAGCGCGAGCTGCTGGAGGCCGAGGTCGAGCAGTACCTGCCGACGCGTTACCCGGACGGGCCGACGCAGGAGTGCCTGGACCGGATCAAGGTCGAGCTGGACGTGCTCGACACCAAGGGCTACTGCGCATACTTCCTGGTCGTGGGCGACCTCACGCGGTGGGCCAAGTCGCAGGGCATCCACGTCGGGCCGGGCCGTGGCTCGGCGGCCGGTTCGCTGCTGGCCTACATCCTGCACATCACGAACCTGGACCCGCTGGAGCACGGGCTGATCTTCGAGCGGTTCCTGAACCCGGAGCGCGACTCCCCGCCGGACATCGACCTCGACTTCGACGACCGCCGTCGCGACGAGGTGCTGCAGTACGCGATCAACAAGTACGGCCGCGACAAGGTGGCGCAGGTCATCACCTTCGGCAAGATCAAGACGAAGGCGGCGATCAAGGACTCCGCGCGGGTGCACCACGGCCAGCCCGGGTTCGCCATCGCGGACAAGATCTCCAAGGCGCTGCCGCCGCCGATCGCGGCCAAGGACATCCCGCTGTCGGGCATCGTCGACCCGCAGCACGAGCGCTACGCCGAGGCCGCCGAGGTCCGCAGCCTGATCGAGACCGATCCGGCGGTGTCGCAGATCTTCGACACCGCGCGCGGCCTGGAGGGCCTGATCCGCAACGCCGGCGTGCACGCCTGCGCGGTGATCCTCTCCTCGCAGCCGCTGCTGGGCACGGTGCCGCTGTGGGCGCGCGACGACGGCTCGATCATCACCGGCTGGGACTACCCGTCGTGCGAGGCCATCGGCCTGCTGAAGATGGACTTCCTGGGCCTGTCGAACCTCACGATCCTCGGTGACTCGCTGCGGATGGTGAAGGAGAACCACGACCGCGACATCGACCTGTCCAACCTGGGGCTGGACGACAAGACCACCTACGAGATGCTCGCCCGCGGGGAAAGCCTGGGAGTGTTCCAGTTCGAAGGTGGCGGCATGCGGGAGCTGCTCAAACGCCTGCAGCCGACCGAGTTCGGCGACCTGGTGGCGGCCAACGCGCTGTACCGGCCGGGCCCGATGGACGTCAACGCGCACCTCGACTACGCGGACCGCAAGAACGGCCGCAAGGAGATCGAGCCGATCCACCCCGATCTCGAAGAGGACCTGCGCGACATCCTCGACGAGACCTACGGCCTGATCGTCTACCAAGAGCAGATCATGGCGATCGCGCAGAAGGTGGCGGGCTACAGCCTCGGCCGAGCGGACATCCTGCGCCGCGCGATGGGCAAGAAGAAGAAGTCGGTCCTGGACCAGGAATTCGAGGGTTTCCAGGCCGGCATGCAGGCGAACGGCTACCGCGACGAGGCCATCACCAAGCTCTGGGAGACGGTGCTGCCCTTCGCCGGCTACGCGTTCAACAAGTCGCACGCGGCCGGTTACGCCCTGGTGGCGTACTGGACGGCGTACCTGAAGGCCAACTACCCGGCCGAGTACATGGCCGGGCTGCTGACCTCCAACGGCGACAACAAGGACAAGATGGCGATCTACCTCGCCGAATGCCGCCGGATGGGCGTCAAGGTCCTGTCGCCGGACGTCAACGACTCGAAGGACACCTTTGCCGCGGTCGGCTCCGACATCCGCTTCGGGATGAGCGCGATCCGCAACGTCGGGTCCAACGTGGTGGCGTCGATCGTCAAGTCCCGCGAGGAGAAGGGCCGCTACACGTCGTTCACCGACTTCCTGGACAAGTCGGAGATCCTGGCCTGCAACAAGCGGGTCATCGAGTCGCTGATCAAGGCGGGCGCGTTCGACTCGCTGGGGCACAGCCGGATGTCGTTGGTGCAGCACCACGAGGCCGCGGTGGACGCGGTGATCGGGCTGAAGCGGCAGCAGGCGATGGGCCAGTTCGACCTGTTCGGCGCGGACTCCTCGGAGGACAGCGCGGACGCCTCGCCGCTGGCGCACCTGGTGTTCACCCCGGAGGAGTGGCCGCGCAAGCAGCTGCTGTCCTACGAGCGGGAGATGCTGGGCCTGTACGTCTCGGCGCACCCGCTGGACGGGGCGGAGCGGCTGCTCGCGCCCTACCAGGACACCGGGATCGCCGACCTGGTCGGCGGCGAGCGGGAGTTCGGCGGCGGCAAGGAGCAGCTCAAGATCGCCGGCATGATCTCGGGCATCCAACGCCGCATCAACAAGAACGGGCACCCGTGGGCGATCGTCACGCTGGAGGACCTGGACGCCAGCGTGGAGGTGCTGTTCTTCCCGAAGTCCTACGAGATGTTCTCCGACTGCCTGGTGGAGGACACCGCGCTGGCGGTCAAGGGCCGCATCAACGAGCGGGAGGGCACGATCAGCGTGTTCGCCTCGGATGCGGTGCCGGTGGACATCTCGGCGGCGGAGACCGACCCGGGCACCGACCCGGCGTTCGTGATCAAGGTGCCGGTGGGGCGGGTCGACCAGTCGCTGGTGGCGGAGCTGAAGCGGACGCTGCAGGCGCACTCGGGCACCACGCCGGTGCAGCTGAAGCTGCAGAGCCCGCGCGGCACGACCCGCCTGGCGTTGTCCAGCGACTACTTCGTGTCCACCGAGAACGGTCTGCAGGGCGAGCTGAAGGGCCTGCTCGGCGCGGGCTGCTTCGAGGCGTACTGATGCGTAGAACCTGATTCCAGGCTCGTTTTGCGTGGCGGTGCGGGTGGCGGCCCCCCTGCGGGAATTACGGTCGTCTTCTCGTTGTGGGATCCCCGACATCATGAATGCCAATTCACCACGTCGGGGACTGGCCTCGCCGAGAGCCCCTTCGGGCGGGCACAGTCTGAGAACCCGCGGCGGCGCGAGTTGCGTGGGCGGGCTAAGCGGCTGAAGACAACAACCCGCCCTACCGCACCTCACAACGCACGGGGCCGGTGCTCAGCTGTTGCGGAGGCGGCTGATCAGGCCCGCGAGCATGGCGATCTGGCCGGGCGACTCGCCCGGGAGCACGTGCTCGTCGCGGGAGTGCGGCCCGGCGCCGACCGCGCCGAGCCCGTCGAGGACCGGCTTTCCCAGCGCCGACACGAAGTTCGCGTCGCTCACCCCGCCCACTGCGGTGCCCTCCAGGTCCCGGCCGATGTCCTGCGCGGCGGCGCGGGCGGCGTCGAACAGCCGCTCCGACGGCGGGTTCGGGTTCATCGGCGGCCGGTTCCAGTCGCCGGTGATGTCGAACTTGATCCGGTCGTCGGTGACCGCCAGCGCGGCGAAACCCGCGTCGATCCGGGCCGTCTCGGCCGGGTCCTGGATGCGGATGTCGATCTCGCAGGTCGCCCGGCCGGCCACCACGTTGCGGCCGGTGCCGCCGGTGATCAGGCCGATGTTGATGGTGGTGCCGCGCTCCGGCGCCGCCAGGGCGGTGATCTGCGGGACGAGCTCGGTGATGGCGTGGATCGCGCTCGCGCCGGCCGTCGGATCGAGCCCGGCGTGCGCTTCGACGCCGGAGACCGTCAGGTCGAACATGCCCAGGCCCTTGCGGCGGACCTTGGCCATGCCCTCCCGGCTGGGCTCCAGCACCAGGGTCGCGGTGGCCTCGGCGCAGGCCCGCTCGATGTACGGGCGGGACGCGATGCTGCCGATCTCCTCGTCTCCGGTGAGCAGGAACCGCACCGCCGGGTGCGGGATCTCCAGCTCGCGCAGCAGGCGCAGCGCCCACACGCCGTGGACGATGCCGAGCTTCATGTCCAGGCAACCCGGCGCGGTGATCCGGTCGCCCTCGACGGTGAACGGCCAGTCCGCCAGGGTCCCGATCGGCCACACCGTGTCGTAGTGGCACAGCAGCAGGGCGGTTCCGGCCGCGGTGCCCGGGAAGGTGATGTCGAGGACGTCACCGCGGTCGCCGCAGTCGTGCCGGGCTCGCGCGGTCGGCTCGCCCAGCCGCTCGGCGAGCCAGTCCGCGATGTCGGCGAGCCCGGCGTCCAGCGCGGCCTTGTCGTTGCTGGGGGTCTCGTGCTCGACCAGCCGACGAAGGTCGGCGATCACCTCGGGAAGGTCGCGCTCGGCCGCACCGGTCAATGCCGTCGCACTGCTCACTCGTCGTCACCTCTCTGCTCGTGCTTGCGTGTTCATCGCACCGGGGCACCCGGGCCCAGTGGCACGCCGAGCGCCCACCACGCGATGAAGAACAGGGTCCAGCTGACCAGCACCGCGAAGGAGATCGGGATGGTCAGCGACATGAGCGTGCCGATCCCGGCCTCCTTGCGGTACCGCTGCAGGAGGCCGAGCGCCATCGCGAAGTACGGGCTCATCGGGCTGATCAGGTTCGTCGCCGAGTCCGCGATCCGGAACACCGCCTGCGTCGTCTCCGGCGACACGCTGAGCAGCATGAACATCGGCACCAGGATCGGGCCGACCAGCGCCCACTGCGCCGAGCCGCTGGTGATCACCAGGTTGATGCAGGTGACGAGCGCGATCACGCCGAGGAACAGCACGAGCGGGTGCACGTTCGCGGCCTGCAGCATCGCCGCGCCGTGGATGGCGATGATCTCGCCGATGTGCGTCCACTTGAAGTAGGCCAGGAACTGGGAGGCGGCGAAGAACAGCACCACCACGGGCGCCAGGTCGACCACGCCCTTGGCCATCGCGCCGGGGATCTCCGCGGCGCGGCCGATCGATCCGGTGCTGCGGCCGTAGACCGCGCCGGTGATCAGGAAGGCGAAGCCCAGGACGTAGGCGACGCCGGTGATGATCGGCGAGCCGAGGACGTCGCCGTCCTCGCCGCGGAACGGCGAGCCGCTGGGCACCAGCACCGCCACCAGCACGGCGACGAGGGCCAGCAGGGTCAGCCCGGCGTTGCGCAGGCCCCGGCGCTCGGCGGCGGTCAGCCGCATCTCGCCGAGCTGCTGGTCCGGGCCGCCGTCGCTGTCGGTGGCCATCCCGGCGGTGCGCTTGGTGAGCACGAGCTCGGTGATCAGGGTGATCACGAACGCGAGGAAGATCGCCGAGCCGATCGAGAAGTAGTAGTTGGCCAGCGGCGTGACAGTGTAGTTCGGGTCGATGAGGTGGGCGGCGGTGGTGGTCAGCCCGGCCAGGATCGCGTCGGTGGGGGTCAGCAGCAGCGAGGCGTTGTAGCCGGCCGAGATCGAACCGAACGCCACCACCAGGCCGAGGACCGGGCTCCGGCCGACGGCCTTGAACACCATCGCGCCCAGCGGGATCAGCACCACGTACGCGGCGTCGGAGGCCACGCTGCCGCTGATCCCGACCAGCGCCACGACGAAGGTCAGGTACTTGGCCGGGACGCGGGTGACGCTGCCGCGCAGCATCGCGCTGAGCAGGCCGCTGTGCTCGGCAACGGAAACGCCCAGCATCACCACGATGATCAGCGCCAGCGGCGGGAAGGCCGCGAAGTTGTCGACCGCGTCGCCGATGATCGCCTGCACGCCTTCGGCCGACAGCAGGCTCTTCACCTGGATCGTCTTGCCGTCCACGGGGGACACTGCGGAGACGCCGATGGCGCTGAGCACCGCGCTGAGCGCGATGACGAGGCCGGCCATCATGGTGAACAGCCAGAACGGGTGCGGCAGCTTGTTCCCCAGACGTTCGACGCCTTGCAGGAAGCGCAGCAGCAAGGACATCGAGCGCGTGCTCCGCGCGTCCCCGGTGGTGGTCACCTTGCAGCTCCTAACCCGGTGCGGTCGATCACGTCGTTGCTCCGATAGGGCGACATTCAAATCGGACATGACGTGAACTGTCAATAGCGGCGATCGGGATGGTGCATCTATTCATCCAACGGGAACATGTGGGTTTAGTATCGAAGATGTGGGCGGAGATGCCGTGCTGGACGAGCTCGATCTGAACCTGGTCGCCGCGCTGCAGGAGGCGCCGCGGGCGCCCATCAACGCGCTGGCCGAGGCGCTGGGCAGTTCCCCCAGCACCGTCGGGCGGCGGCTGCAGCGCCTGCACGGCGACCGCCTGTTGTGCGTGATCGGGCAGCTCGACTGGCGGCTGTTCTCCGACACCCATCCCCGGCACGTCTGGATCACCACCGAGGCCGGGCAGCTGCAGAACGTCGCCTACCGCGTCGCCGAACTCCCCGAAGCGCAGTACGTCGCCATGACGACCGGGCGCGCGGACGTGTACTGCACGGTCCACCCGGCGCGCCGGGACGCGGTGAAGGACCTGCTGACGCGGCGCATCCCGGGCCTGGCCGGGGTGGTCGCCACGCAGTCGGACCTGGTGCTGCGGGCCTTCGGGAGGGCCGACGCGTGGCGGGTGCGCCAGCTCGACGACGACCAGCGCGCGGTGCTCGCCCCGCACTGCATCGAGCAGCCCGAAGAGCCTGCGGCCCAAGGGTTTTCCGAGCACGAGCGCCGGGCGGCCCGGTTGCTGCACGCCGACGCGCGGCTGACGTCCAGCGAGCTGGCGCGCGACCTGGGCGTCAGCCAGTCCACCGCGCACCGGCTGATCGCCGGGTTGCTGGAGCGGCAGGTCGTCCGGCCGCGCGTCGAGGTGGAGCCCGCCCTGCTGGGCTTCCACCTGGAGGTCGTGCTCTCGCTGACCACCGAACCGGGCTCCACCGACGAGGTCGGGCGGGCCTTGGGGAGCCATCCCTCCGCCCGCTACGTGTCGATGGTCGCGGGCAACGCGACGGTGATCCACCAGGGCGTCTTCCGGGACGAGGAGCACCTGGCGGACTTCCTCTCCGGCGACCTGGCGCAACTGCGGGGCATCCGGTCCGTCGAGGTCTCGGTCGTCCTGGACGTCCTGCGCCGCTACTGGATCGGCCGGGACCGCAACCGCCTCGGCGAGGCCCGCCTGCCCACCGACGGCTGACCTCCCGGGCGGCGCGGGCCGCCGATCGGGGGTGCCGTCGCGTCTAGGCCCGTGTGCACTTTGTGCCGCTATGGCAGCACAAAGTGCGCACGGGGTCATTCGGTCACACGGTTTCGAAGGTCGCCATCATGCCCATGTCCTCGTGCTCCGCGTTGTGGCAGTGGAAGACGTAGCGGCCCCGGTAGCCGTCGAAGCGGGCGATGACTTCCACCGCCTCGCCCGGGCCCAGGTCGACGGTGTCCTTCCAGCCGCCGTCCAGCGGGCCGGGCGCGCGGCCGCCGCGGGAGAGGACCTGGAAGTTCACCAGGTGCAGGTGGATCGGGTGGTGCAGGTCGGTGACGAAGCGCCAGATCTCCACGTCGCCGAGCCGCGGCCGGGCCGCCACGTAGCCCGTGTCGAACGGGCGGCCGCCGATCAGCCAGCCGTGCCGGTCGCCGTGCCGCCCGCTGCGGAAGGAGAAATCCCTCGTCACCACGGCCTGTTCGCGGCGCAGCGGCTCTACTTCGGACAGTCTCGCCGGGATGGCGGTGTCGTCGTGTTCCCGCCGCGCCACGCGGAACCGCATCACCTGCGCCGTCGAGCCGGCGCCCAGCCGGTTGACGAGGGTGACCTCGGTGCCGACCGGGTAGCGCCCGAAGTCGACGATCGCGTCGACGCGTTCGGCGGACGCGAGCGTGATGCTGCCGTGCTCGCGCGGGGATTCGAGCAGGCCGCCGTCGGATCCGATCTGCACGAACGCCGGGCCGTCCGGGGGCGGCGGGTCCAGCGCGAGCTCGTAGCGGCGGGCGTTGGAAGCGTTGAGCAGGCGCAGCCGGTGTCGCGTCGCCGATACCTCGTGGACCGGCCACGGCACGCCGTTGACCAGGATGACGTCGCCGAGCACGCCGGCCAGGTAGGGGTCGGTCACGCCGGGCACCCGGGTCAGCGACGGGTCGAGCGACGGGTAGTCGAAGGAGCCGTCCGCGGCGAACGCGCGGTCAGTGATCAGCAGCGGGATCTCGCGCTCGCCGCGCGGCAGCGGGAGGGTGTCCTCCTCGTCGTCGCGCACGATGTGCAACCCGGCCAGCCCGCGGTACACCGCCGGGCCGGTGAAGTCCATCCGGTGGTCGTGGTACCAGAGCAGCGCCGCGCGCTGGTCGAGCGGGAACGTGTAGTCGCGTGTGCCTTCGGTGATCACGGCCGCCGGGTCGTGCATCGAGTGGTGGCCTCCGGACCAGCCCCGGGCGGGCAGGACCAGGTCGGTGGGGTAGCCGTCGGACTCCGGCGGGGTGTGCCCGCCGTGCAGGTGCACGACGGTCGGCACCGGAAGGTCGTTGCGGTGCCGGACGATCGCGGGGCGGCCGCGCCGCGATTCGATGGTCGGGCCGGGGAAAATGCCTTCGTAGCCCCAGATCGGCGTGCGCACGCCGGGCAGGATCTCCGCCGCCGCCTCCCGGGCGGTGATCTCGTAGTGATCGGCTTTCCCGTCCCGCGCAACGGGTTCGAGCACCGGCGGCAGGCGCAGCGGCAGCTGGAACGGGGCGGGCGGCCGGATGGCGCTGCGCAGGATCGCGCCGGTCGAGGTGCGCTGCGCCAGCAGCTGGGGGCCGCCCAGCCCGGCGGCCAGCACCAGCCCGGCGCCGCCGGTGAGGCCGAGGAACCGGCGGCGTCCCAGCCGGCCGCTCATCGGGTCACCTCCGGGAGGCCCAGGGTGCTCGGCCGCAGGAGCGCGATCAGCGAGGTGACGGTCAGGACGATCAGCGCGACGCCCAGCGGGAAGTGCAGGTCGAGCGCGCCGTTCAGGCCGGCGAAGTACTGGACCGTTTCGCCGAGGACGATCAGCAGGGCCACCGCGCTCGGCCAGCGGGCGCCGCGCAGCGCCCACAGCACGATCGCGGCGACGAGCTGCACCAGGGCGAGGTAGAAGACGACGTCGGCGCCGACGGCGTGGTTGTGCAGCATTTCGTAGTCGCCGCTGAGGAAAACGCCCGCGAACACCGGTTGCCCGAAGATGGCGACCGCGTGGGCCGCCGCGACGAGGCGGAGCGCGAACAACGCCGGACGGGTCCGGGCTCGGGCAGGTGCGGCCGGTTCGGCCGAAGTGGACGGTCCCATCGCGGTTCTTCCTGAATGGTCGGGATTCTCGGATCGATTGCGACGTTAATGGCGTTCTTCGATGCCTTCCAAGGCCAATTTCGCTATGTACTCATGCCTTGTGAGGCATGATGGTCTGATGGACCTGCTGCCGCTGCGCTACTTCCAGGCCGTCGCGCGCCACGAGCACATCAGCCGGGCCGCGGCGGATCTGCGGGTCTCCCAGCCGTCACTGAGCCGCACCATCGCGCGGCTGGAGACCGAGCTCGGCGTCCCGCTGTTCGACCGGCAGGGGCGCAACATCCGGCTGAACCGCTTCGGCGCGGCGTTCCTGCGGAGGGTCGACCGGGTGCTGGGGGAGCTCGACGACGGCCGGCAGGAGCTCGCCGACGCGGCCGGGCTGGCGCACGGCAGCATCGTGGTCGCCTCCGAAACGATGTACACGGTCGTCTCCGCGATGGTCGGCTTCCGCGCCGAGCACCCGGGCGTCGACGTGCGGCTCTACCAGGCGCCTGCGGAGGTGATGCTGCAACGGCTGCGCCACGGCGAGGTGGACCTCTGCCTGTCGTCGCAGCCGGTGGACGACCCGGCGCTGGAGGTGACCGAGGTGCTGCGCGAAGAGGTGCTGCTCGCGGTCCCGGCCGGACACCGCTTGGGGTCCCGGGAGAGCGTCGGCATCGAGGAACTCGTGGGCGAGCCGTTCATCACCACCGACCACGGCTACTGGCCGCGAGTGCTGGCGGAGCGGTTGTTCGCCGCTGCGGGGCAGCAGCTGTCGATCGCCTGCGAGGGCAACGAGCCGGGGGCGACGGCGTTCCTGATCAGCATGGGGCTCGGTGTCGGCTTCGTCCCGCAGATGGCCGGCCACCACGACGTGGCTCCGCTGGCGCTGCTGCGCGTCGATTCGCCCGATTGCCACCGCACCCTGTCGTTCGCGTGGCGCCGGGACGCCTACCTCTCCGCGGCCGCGCGGCGGTTCCGGGAGCACGTCACCGACGCAATCCGCAGCGAAGCGGCGAGGTGACGAATCGGCCGAAAAACGCTTTCCGTCACGCGTGTTGCGCCGTTCGGCGGCGGCGCGCGCGGCCGAACGCGCATAGCTGAGCGGGCTCTCAGATCGGTGTGACAGCCGGACGTGAAAGGAGTTCACTGGATTCAGGGTCAACGCTGCCTAGCGCGAAGGAATCCGATGTCCACCACCGAGGCGCACACCGATCTTCCCGTCTTCGACCACGAGTTCGTGCAGAACCTGCACGCCCGGTACGACAAGCTGCGGGCCACCACCCCGGTGCAGCGGATGGTCACCAGGGACGGCTTGGAGGTCTGGGTGATCACCCGCTACGACGACGCGCGCGCCGCGTTGGCGGACCCCCGGCTCAGCAAGGACGTCACCCGGCTCAAGCTGGTGATCAACGAGAAGCTGCCGCCGGAGGCAGCCCGCCGGGAGTTCGCCAGCGAAATGGCCGAGCACATGCTCAACATGGACCCGCCGGACCACACCCGGCTGCGCAAGCTGGTGGTCAAGGCGTTCACCGCGCGCCGGGTGGAGGCCATGCGCCCGCGCGTCGAGGAGATCAGCGCGGGACTGCTGGACGCGATGGCCGATGAGTCCGAAGTGGACCTGCTGGACGCGTTCGCGTTCCCGCTGCCGATGCAGGTGATCTCCGAGCTGCTCGGAGTGGATGAGACCCGCCGGGACGACTTCCGGGCCTGGACCAACACCCTGGTGGACGCCTCGGACCACGCGTCGGCCAAGCAGGCCGCCGAGGCGATGGCCAAGTACCTGATCGAGCTCATCGAGATCAAGCGCCGCGAACCGGCCGACGACCTGCTCACCGGGCTCATCGAGGCCACCGAGGACGAGGACCGGCTCAGCAAGCATGAACTGATCTCGATGGTGTTCCTGCTGCTGCTCGCCGGGCACGAGACGACGGTGAACCTGATCGGCAACGGCGTGCTGGCGCTGCTGCGCAACCCCGATCAGTGGGCGGCGCTGGTGGCGGATCCGGGGCTGGTGCCCGCCGCCGTCGAGGAGATGCTGCGCTTCGACGGCCCGGTGATCCACGGGACGTTCCGGCACACCGCCGAGGCGGTCGAGGTCGGCGGCGTGGAGATCCCGGCGGGCGAGATCGTCTGGGTGGGGCTGGCCTCGGCGAACAACGACCCGGAGCGCTTCGCCGAGCCGGAGCGCTTCGACATCGAGCGCGACGCGCACGGCCACCTGGCCTTCGGCCACGGCATCCACTTCTGCCTCGGCGCGCAGCTGGCCCGCCTGGAGGCGCAGATCGCGATCCGGCACCTCGTCGAGCGCTTCCCGAACCTCCGGCCGGTCGGCTCGGTGGAGGACGCCCAGTGGCGCTTCAGCAGCCTGATCCACGGCCTCCGCAGCCTCCCGGTCCACCCCGGGACGCACTGACCCGGGGTGGGCGGTCCGCAATTTCCATTGAAATCGAACCTTCGATTTCAATGGAAATTGCGGCGGGACGATCTCCTCCTCGAGGAGGAGGTTCCGGGCCGGGTGGCGCGGCTACTTTGGTCCGATGCGGATCTCGTGGCCGGGCCGGCCGCTGGTGGCCGACGGCGTGGTGGCGGTGCTCGTCCTCGCGTTGGGCGGCGGCACGTCGCTGACCGCCGTGCGGGGCGCCGATCCGCTGCTGTGGGTGGCGCTCCTCGCGGTTTCGGTCTGGCTCTCCGCGAGCCTGGCCTTCCGCCGGGTGCGGCCGACCGGGGCGTTCGTCGCGGGCTCGATCGCGATGCTGGTGCTGGTCGCGCTGCCGGACATCCCCGGCGACGTCTCGCCGGTGCTGCTGCCGTTCTCACTGATCTACCCGGTGCTGCTGTACTCGGTCGTCGCGTACGCCGAGCGGTCCGCGCTGCCGGTGCTGTGCGGCTTGCTCGGCGCCGCGATCGTCGTGGCGCGGGTGCTTTTCGACTACCCGGAACCCGCGATCGACTGGCCCGCGGTCGTCGGCCTGGGGGCCGGGGCGGTCGGCTCGGTGCTCGCGGCCTGGGCGCTCGGCCGGTACCGGCGGATCAGGGTCGCTTACGTGCGCTCGCTGGAGGAGCGCGCGGCGCAGGCGGAGCAGCTGCGCGAGCAGCAGGTGCGCGACGCCATCGCCGCCGAGCGCCGGCTGATCGCCCGGGAGATCCACGACGTGGCCGCGCATTCGCTGGCCGTCGTGCTCGCCCAGGCCGACACCGCGCGACTGGTCTTCGACCGCGATCCGGAGAAGGCGCGGGCGATGATCGGTACGGCGGTGGAGGTCGGCCGGGAGGCGATGGGGGAGATGCGCAGCATGCTCGGCGTGCTGCGCGCCGGCGACGAGAGCATCGAGACCGGCGGCGACATCGCCGAGCTGGTCGAGAAGTTCCGCGGCACGGGCGCCGACGTCGAGCTGGTCGGCACCGGCACCCCGCGCGAGATCAGCACCGCGCAGCGCCACGCCGTCTACCGGATCGTCCAGGAATCGGTCACCAACGCCCTCAAGCACGTCGGATCCGGGGTCTCCTGCCGGGTCGCCCTGGACTGGGGCGCGGACCGGCTCGTGGTGGCGGTGTCGGACGACGGGCCGGGGACCGCGGCCGATCTCACCGCGCGCGGTGGCTATGGCATCGTCGGCATGGCCGAGCGGATGCGGCAGATCGGAGGCGATTTCGTGGTGCGCAGCGAGCCCGGTGCCGGGACCGAGGTCCGGGCCGAGTTCGGGTATTCCGCGCGATGACGATCCGAGTCGTCGTCGCCGACGACCAGCAGCTCATCCGGTCCGCGCTGACCACCGTGATCGGCCTGCACGACGACCTGGAGTGCGTGGCCGAGGCGTCGACGGGCCGGGAGGCCGTCGAGGCGTGCCGGGCCCACCGGGTGGACGTGGTGCTGATGGACATCCGGATGCCCGGCCTGGACGGCATCGCCGCGACCGGGCTGATCACCGGTGGGGTGCCCGGCACCCGCGTGCTGGTCCTGACCACGTTCGACCTCGACGAGAACCTGTTCGCCGTGCTGCGGGCCGGCGCCAGCGGCTTCCTCACCAAGGACACGCCGGGCGAGGACGTCGTCGAAGCGGTCCGGACGGTCCACAAGGGACATTCGATCGTCTCGCCCCGCGCGACCGGGAGCCTGCTGGAACTCGCCCGCCGCGCGGCGCCCCGGCACCGGCCGGAGTGGGAGGCGCTGACCGGGCGGGAACGCGATGTGCTCGTCTCGCTGGCGCGCGGCTCGTCCAACGCCGAGATCGGCGCCGAGCTGCACCTGGCGGAGACGACGGTGAAGACCCACGTCGGCGCGATCCTGCGCAAGCTCGCGGTCCGCGACCGCCTGCACGCGGTGATCTGGGCCTACGAGAACGGCGTGGTGTGACCGCGCCTCCTCCTCGAGGAGGAGGAAGCGGGTCCGCCGCGGAGGAGGTCCGACACCGGTGTCCCCGGCCAGTATCGGGGCATGACAACCAAGAGACGCAATTTTCCGGTCTACCTGGCCGGAATCACCGGACTGGCCCTGATCGCGATCTCGCTGCTGTGCTGGGCGACCGGAAGTCCCAACCCGCTCGCCGTGGCGGATGACAACTTCGGACGCTCGCTGCTGTTCCTGCCGCAAACCGCCGCGCACCTGGTCGTGGCCGCGGTCGGCGTGCTCACCGTTGCCGCCGCGATTTGCGCGCGGCGCGACGGGAGAGCGGCTCGAGTCGTCGGGGTGACCGCGACCGGCGCGTTGGTCCTCGTGCTGGACGCGGGCGTGCTGGCCGCGCTCGGGTATGTGCCGTTCACGATCATCTCGCTCCTGACGGGGCATGCCGAGCGCCTGAGCGTGCTCCTGTCCACATCGCTGCTGGTCCAGTTCGGCATCGCCGCCGCTGCCGGGAGTCTGCTGTGGATGCAGGTGGTTCGGGCGACGGAGAACGCCGCCGGGAAGGACCCGGCAGCAGCGCACGAGCGCGCCCGGGTGCGGACCCGGCGGTGGACCGTGATCGCCATGGCTGCACCGCTGGCGTACGCGCTTTCGCGGTTCCTGATGGCATTGCAGGTGCCCGGTTTCGAAGTGCCGCCTGACGACCCCATCGGAATCCTCGCCCCGCTCGGGCTCGCCCTGGCGGCGACCGGAGGTGCGGTGCTCACCTGGGGGCTGATCCGCCCGTGGGGCGAGCGCTTCCCCCGCTGGATCCCGTGGGCGGCGGGGCGGCGGGTCCCGATCGACCTCGCCGCGGCGCCCCCGCTGGCGGTGTCCTTGCTGGTGGTGGCGGCGTCCAAGACGCTCTTGGCGCCGGCCTTCGCGAAGTCCGAGCTGGGCTGGGGCGACGTGCTGATCGTGATACCGATGTACCTGTGGCCGCTGTGGTCGGTCGCTCTCGTGCTGGCGGCGGTGAACTACCGCATCCGCCGCAGCACCGGTCAGCGCAGCGCGATGATGGTGTAGGGGCCGACCTCGCGCTTGGCGAAGGCGGGCGAGTCGAACACCGCCGGGTCGAAGTAGACGTCGTAGTCCCGGACGTTCGGCAGCTGCGGGAAGGCGTCGTCCTTCAGCTGCAGCACCAGCTTGCCCGCCTCGTCATCCGGGAGCTCCACTGTGGAGTACGGGCTCGCCGGGTTGGTCAGGACGAAGACGTTGGGCGTCTTGAACCGGCTGTCGCGCAGCATGCCGAGGAACTCGTCGGCGGTCTTCGCGGTCGTCCACCGGCGGATCTCGGCGGCCCGCTCCTGGTAGTCCGCCAGCGGGTTGGCGTAGTGCGGCGTCTCCTGCTGGAAACCCCAGTAGGGCTTGAAGGACATCAGCTTGTAGTCGGTCGTGAGCAGCACGTTGTGCTCCGGCTCGCGGCCGGTCAGCTCGGCGATCGCGGCGATCTCGGCGGCGGTCCACGAGCCGGGCTTCTGCGGATCGCGCTGCCCCATCGCGTTGTCGCCGGCGGGGTAGTAGTCCGCGTAGGCGCGTTCGACGGACGGCTGCAGCGCCAGCCCGATCGCGCCCTGGTTGATGGTGATCGCGCCGAGCAGCCCGAGCGCGGTGGCGACCATGCTGATCCGCAGCGCGTACCGGGCGTCCAGCTTGTGCCGCAGGTAGCCGATGAGTTCCAGCAGGCCGAAGACGCCCGCGACGGCCAGCGTCACGTCCAGGATCACGTTGAGCCGGAACGCCAGCAGCGTGGTCTTGGCGATCAGCGCCACCGTCGAC
Organism: Saccharopolyspora elongata; assembly: GCF_004348985.1. Taxonomy (GTDB): domain Bacteria; phylum Actinomycetota; class Actinomycetes; order Mycobacteriales; family Pseudonocardiaceae; genus Saccharopolyspora; species Saccharopolyspora elongata. The sequence goes on from NZ_SMKW01000017.1 coordinate 66,022, forward strand.
AGCACGAACCAGCCGTAGACGGCGAGGACGGTGGTCAGCATCGCGGCGGCGACCTCGCTGCGGCGGCACCGCAGCAGCAGCCACACCAGCCCGGCCAGGCACAGCATCCCGAACGCGGTGCCCTCCAGCATCGGCACCGGCAGGAACGCGCCGTCCTCGGGCAGGTAGTGCTGCGCCGCGCTGCGCGGGTTGGCCAGCAGGAAGTTCGTGGACAGCAGGTACGGCAACCAGACCAGCAGCGCGATGACGAGGCTGACGATGCCGATCGGCAGCAGCCGCAGGAACAGCTGCCGCACCGTCGGCCACAGCCGCTGCCCCTGGTGCACCCGGAACGCGCCGATGAGCACCGCCATCAGCACGACCATCAGCACCGCGAACGCGAAGTGCAGGGTGTAGGTGATCGCCGCGAAACCGACGTAGCCGCCGATGCAGACGAGCGCCCACCGCGGAGCGTGCTCCTGGCGGCGCAGCGCGTGCCAGGCCAGCACTGCGACCGGCGCCAGCCACGCCGCCGACGGCCACGCGTAGGGCTCCTCGATGCCGTGCAGCATGCCGGCGAGCGCCGTCACCACCGCCGCGAGCAGTGCGAGCCGACGGCGCACCACGACGCTCCACAGTGTGAAGGCGACGACGGTGGTCACCGCCACCCAGGTCAGCGCGTAGGGCTTGTACGCCGCCCAGCCCTCCCAGCCGATGAGGTTGGCGAACCGGCCGCCCAGCCAGAACCAGCCGCCCGGGTAGTAGGGCGAGGTGTCGGCGTAGTTGAGGTCGGCCAGGCCCGGGGTGGTGGCCATGCGGGTCATGTACTGCAGGCGGAACCCGTTGTCCACGGAGGACCCGCCGTAGTAGAACCTGGTGGCCTGCAACGGGATCGCGAGCGCGAACGTGCTGAACGCGCTCAGCGCCACCCAGGTGCCGAAAACCCGCGCCCACCGCGGCGAACGGCGATGCCCGAACGCCAGCAGCAGGAACAGCACCGCCAGCACCAGCGCGCTGCTGACGGCCGCGAGGGCCTCCGGCGCGAAGCTGGGTTCGCTGATGCTCAACCTGGCGATGGCGAACTGCAGCACCAGGCTCACCACCGCCGCCACGAACGCGCCCAGCAGCAGCTCGGCGACGGTGCTGCGCAGCGGCAGCCGGACGGCCGAATTTCGGCGAGGTTCGTCGATCGGGCTCGGTCCGGTCAACAGCGGACTCGGCAGGATTCCCGCCACTTCGCGCGTCCTTCGGCGTAGCTGACATGGGGGCTCGCGCAGAATAGTTGATGTGCGCCCTGCGCCCCGCCATCGGGTGATGCTGGCAGGGCGCGGCGGAACGCTAGGGTGACGCAGCAGAACGGTCGTGATAGCCGCAGGAGGAGGTCGGCCGGTGGCGGACAGCCCGGTGGAGCCCGGCGGCACGCGCGCCGCCCCGGAGCGGATCGAGCCCAGGGCCGGTGCCGCGGCGGAAGTGCCGGTGCCGCGACTGTCCCCGCCGGCCCCGCACGTGGTGGTCAAGGCCGACCTGCTGCCCGCGGTGAGCGCGGTGTCCCTGATCGCGCTGCTGGGCCTGCCGATCGGCTGGGTGTGGTCGCGGCTGGCGCCGCCGCAGGAGAGCGTGCTCGGCGAGCGGGGAAGGCTGACCCCGCTGCTGGTGGAGGGCTACCACGACTTCGACGCGATCGCGATCTTCGCCCTGCTCGCCTTCGCCGCCGGGCTGCTGACCGCCGCGGTGCTGTGGCTGCTGCGCGGGCGCCGCGGCCCGGTGCTGCTCATCGCGGGTGTGCTCGGCGCGCTGATCGCGTCGTGGCTGGGCGTGCAGATGGGCACCTCGTTCGCCGCGGGCCTCCACGCGATGCCGCCGAACGCGAAGCTGGGCGACCTGATCACGGTGGCCCCGCAGGTCGCCAGCGGCTGGGTGCTGCTGCTCCAGCCGCTGGGCGTCGCGCTCGGCTACGGCCTCGCGGCCTCCTGGAACGGCCTCGACGACCTCGGCCGCCGCCTGCGCTGAGCGATCACTTCGGCATCGAGCGCAGGGACTGGGTGATCTTGTTCAGCGTGTCGATCGGGACCGCGTCCGGCACGTCCTGATCGGCGACGGCGAGGAACACCATCGAGCTCTGCCCGTCGCTGTTGGTGGAGAGCACGCTGACCGCGGCGTTCTTGGAGTCGCACGGCCCGGGCGCCATCAGCGTGACGCGGGCGGTGACCCGGACGGCCGGGATGCCGCCGGGGAGCTGCACCTGCTCCGGCGGGCCGAGGACGACCAGGGGCTTGTTGCCATCGCGCACGTAAGCGAGTTCGGCCAGCTTCTGCGCCGTCTCGTTGGCCACCGTCGTGTCGTCCGGGCCCTTGCGCGCGCTCACGCCCGTGGTCGCCCGGAAGCTGCCGGCGTCGCCGGAGCAGAAGCCCTCCATGTAGTCGGCGACGCCGGTCATCGTCACCGGGTCGTCGGGCGGGCCGAAGGCGTGGACGTTCTCCGGGTTGGGGTCGAGTTTCCAGCCCCCGCCGGCCGGCAGGTCGTAGACCGCGCCCCGCTTCGGCACGGTCGCCACCTGCCAGCCGTCCACCACCGGAGTCAGGTTCGGGTTGGCCACTCCCGACGTGGGCGGGGGCGTGCTGGTGGTCGGCTTGGTGGGCGAGCTGGTGCGAGCCGGGGGCGGCGGCGACGCCACCGACGGGCCGCCGGAGGTGCTGAGCACGACGATCGTCGTGACGATGGCGATCACGGCCACCGAGGCGAGCGCGATCGCCGCGATCAGCGGCCCGCGGCTCTTGCCCGGCGGAGCCGGTTGCACCGGGTAGCCGCCGGCCATGCCCGGATGGACCGGCTGCTGCTGTTGCGGCGGCTGCTGGGGGTGTTGCGGCGGCTGCTGGGGTTGCGAGAACGTGCCGAACCCCTGGTACTGCGCGCCGAGTTGCGGCGCCGATCCGCTGGGATTGCCCGCGATGGGCTGGCCGGTGATCGGGTCGTACTGCCCGTACTCGTTGGAGCCCCAGTTGCCAGGTGATGACATGCGGCGATCCTAGCGAGGCGCGCGAGTACCTCAGTTGACGCTGGCGTGTTGCGCGAATTCGGTCAGCGGCGCCGGAACCGCGCGGAGCTCGCGGAGGAACTCGGCCTCCCGCAGCAGCAACCGCCGGATGCTGCGCAGCCGCTCCAGCGGATCGGTCTCGGCCAGCAGCTCCTGCCGGTCCTCGACGGTCAGCACGCAATCGTCGGCCAGCAGGTAGGAGAGCGCCGCGGCATCGGCGTCCTCGCCGGGCACGTCGCGCCGCCCGCCGCGCAGCCCGGTGTCGTGGTAGCGCTGGTGGGCCGAGCGGGCGGCGGTGATCAGGTGCTCGCGGCGGGCCGGCGAGTCGTGCTCCGGGGCGGTGTCCGGCAGCCACTCGACCTCGGCCATCAGGTACGGCGCCGCGGTCCGGTCGATCTGCAGCAGCCGGAACCGCCGCTCGCCAGCGGCGCTGATGTCGTAGCGCCCGCCGGGCAGCTGCCGCACCTGGTCCAGCAGCGCCGAGCAGCCGACGTCGTACATCGAGTCGACGTTGTCCTCGCCGACCTCCCAGCCCTGGCGGATGCCCACCACGCCGAAGCGGCGGTCGGGCAGCTCCTCGCCGACCAGGTCGGTGACCAGCTGCCGGTAGCGCGGCTCGAAGATGTGCAGCGGCAGGTGGCCGCCCGGCAGCAGCGCGGAGCCCAGCGGGAACAACGGCAGCACGTCAGTCACGCCCCAAACCTACGTGCCAAATCACCCGATGGCACCAGAGTGATTCTCGGCGCTGGCCTCAGGCCCGGTTTGGTCTCTGTCTTTGAAGCGGCGAAGCCGCTTAGCCCACCCTCGCAACCGGCACCGCCGCGGGTTCTCAGACGTCTTCTCGCGAGGACAGCCCCGATGCCGCGTATTGGTCATACGCAAGCCGGGGATCCCGGAGTCGAGAAGGCCGCAGTAACTCCCGCAGGGGGGCCGCTACCCGCACCGCCACGCAGGACGAGTCTGGAAATACTCCTTTACGCCGGCGGGCGGAACACTGCGAAGGGGTCCGTGACTTGCAGGTCCCGGCAGGTGAACTGGAACAGCGCGGGCGGGCGGCCGCCGGCCGGGCCCGCGGGCACCGTCCGGCCGGTGGGTTCCAGCACGCCCCGCCGCGACAGCACGCGCTGCAGGTTCGTCGCCGCGACCTGGTAACCGAGCGCGGCGGAGTAGATCCGGCGCAGCTCCGAGACGGTGAACTCGGCCGGGGCCAGCGCGAAGCCGATGTTGGTGTAGGACAGCTTCGCGCGCAGCCGGTCCTGCGCGGCGAGCACGATCAGCTCGTGGTCGAAGGCCGTCGGCGGCAGGGCGTCGACCGGGTGCCAGGCGGTGTCGGCGGGCACCTCGGGATCGATGTCGGAGGGCACCAGGCCGAGGAACGCGGTGGCGACCACCCGGCGGCCGGGCACCCGGTCCGGGTTGCTGAACACCGAGAGCTGCTCGACGTGGGACAGCTTGTGCACGTCGACCTTCTCGGCCAGCTGGCGGCGGATGGAGGTCTCGACGTCCTCGGTCGCCGCGAGCCGCCCACCGGGCAGTGACCAGCGGTGCACGTCCGGTTCCTGGGCGCGTTGCCAGAGCAGCACCCGCAGCCCGTCGTCGCGGATCTGGAGGACTCCGGCGAGCACTTCGTGACCAGCGTCGCCCTTGTCCGCACAACTTGCGGTGTTAGGATATGGCACGTTTTCGATTCTAAGGCGAAAACCTCGGAGCGCTTGATCCGGGGTGCTAGCGGAGCTTCCGGGCGGGTCGCCCCGGAGGGTCCGGCGAGGAGGACTACATGGCCGCGACTGCAACCTGGGAGCGGACCGACGCCGGTTATACCGGGGTGGAGCCCACCGCGGACTGGGCGCGCGAGGTGCGCCGGCTGGCGCACGAGCGGGACGCGGTGCTGCTGGCGCACAACTACCAGTTGCCGGAGATCCAGGACGTCGCCCACCACACCGGCGACTCGCTGGCCCTCAGCCGCATCGCGGCGAACAGCTCCGCGAGCACGATCGTCTTCTGCGGCGTGCACTTCATGGCCGAGACCGCGAAGATCCTCGGCCCGGAGAAGACGGTGCTCATCCCGGATGCCCGGGCGGGCTGTTCGCTGGCCGACTCGATCACCGCGGACGAGCTGCGCGCCTGGAAGGCCGAACATCCCGGCGCGGTCGTGGTGTCCTATGTGAACACCACCGCAGAGGTGAAGGCGGAGACCGACATCTGCTGCACGTCGTCGAACGCGGTGGACGTGGTGCGCTCGATCCCGGCCGACCGCGACGTGCTGTTCTGCCCGGACCAGTTCCTGGGCGCGCACGTCAAGCGCGAGACCGGCCGTGAGAACCTGCACATCTGGGCCGGGGAGTGCCACGTGCACGCCGGGATCAACGGGCCCGAGCTCGCCGACCGCGCGGCGGCGAACCCGGACGCGGACCTGTTCATCCACCCCGAGTGCGGCTGCGCCACCTCGGCGCTCTACCTGGCCGGCGAGGGCACCGTCGCCAAGGAGCGGGTGAAGATCCTGTCCACCGGCGACATGCTGACCGCGGCGAAGGAGACCGGCGCGCGCTCTGTGCTGGTGGCCACCGAGATCGGCATGCTGCACCAGCTGCGCCGCGCCGCCCCCGAGATCGACTTCCGCGCGGTCAACGACCGGGCGTCCTGCCGCTACATGAAGATGATCACCCCCGCGGCGCTGCTGCGCTGCCTGCGGGAAGGCGCCGACGAGGTGCACGTGCCGGTGGACGTCGCCGACCGCGCGCGGGCCTCGGTCGAGCGGATGATCGCGATCGGCAAGCCGGGAGGCGGCGAATGAGCTGGGAAGCGGGCGCGGACTTACTCGTCGTCGGCACCGGCGTCGCGGGCCTGACGGCGGCGCTGCGGGCCCGTGAGCTGGGCCTGCGGGTGCTCGTGGTCAGCAAGGACTCCGCGACGGCGGGCAACACGAGCTGGGCGCAGGGCGGCATAGCCGTGGTCCGGCCCGACGAGCTCGACCTGGGCGACAGCCTGCGCGAGCACGTCGAGGACACGCTGACCGCAGGGGTCGGACTGTGCTCGCGCCCGGCGGTGCGGGACATCCTCGCCGACGGCGCGGCGGCGATCGCGCGGCTGCGGGCGGCCGGTGCCCGGTTCGACGCGGGCCCGGACGGCGAGCTGGCGCGCACCCGCGAGGGCGGGCACAGCGCGTTCCGCGTGATCCACTCCGGCGGCGACGCGACCGGCGCGGAGGTGCAGCGCGCGCTGTCTGAAGCCGTGCGCGGCGGCGGGATTCCGATGCTGGAGCAGCATTGCATCGTCGAGCTGCTGCGCGGTGACAGCGGCGCCGTGGTCGGTGCGGTCGCGATGGACGCCGAGAACAGGCCGGGTGTGCTGCGCGCCCCGGCGGTGCTGCTGGCGACCGGCGGGCTCGGCCAGCTCTACGCCGCCACCACCAACCCCGAAGTGTCCACTGCGGACGGAATCGCGCTCGCGCTCCGGGCCGGTGCCTCCGTCGCGGACCTGGAGTTCGTGCAGTTCCACCCGACGGTGCTCTACACGCCGGGCGGGCCGCGGGGGCGGCGGCCGCTGATCACCGAGGCGGTGCGCGGCGAAGGCGCGGTGCTCGTCGACGTGCACGGGCGGCGCGTGATGGAGGGCGAGCACCCGCTCGCCGACCTCGCGCCGCGCGACGTCGTGTCGGCGGCGATCAACCGGCGGGCCGCCGAAACCGGCGCCGAGCACGTGTTCCTCGACGCCACGAGCATCGGGGCCGGGTTCCCCGAGCGGTTCCCGACGGTCCACGCGGCGTGCCGGGCGGCCGGGATCGACCCGGTCCGCGAGCCGATCCCGGTGGCCAGCGTCGCGCACTTCTCCTGCGGCGGCGTGGTGTCCAGTGTGGATGGTCGCACCGCCGTGACCGGGCTCTACGTCGCCGGTGAGGTCGCGTGCACCGGGCTGCACGGCGCGAACCGGCTGGCGTCCAACAGCCTGCTGGAAGGCCTCGTGGTCGGCGGGCGCGCGGCCGAGGCGGTGGCCAAGGACCTGTGTTGCGGGCTGCTCAACCGCAAGCCCGCCGGCGCGGCCCTGCAGTCCGCGATGGCGGTGGTCGACCGGGATCTGCTGCAGCGCACCATGAGCCGGTACGCCGGCATCGAGCGCGACGACGAGGGCCTGGCGACCGCGACGAAGGAGCTGGACCGGGCGGCCATCGTCCGTCCACTTAGTAATCGGCAGGCGGTCGAGGACTCCTCGCTGGCGCTGACCGCGCAGGCACTGCTGGCGGCGGCCAGGCAACGCGCGGAGTCGCGCGGCTGCCACCGCCGAACGGATTTCCCGGACACCGACGACCTGCGCTGGCGGCGCAGCACGGTGCTCCGGTTGGACGCCTCGGGGTGCCTCATCCACACCGCGGGCGGGATTGCGAGGACGGCATGACCATCGATCTGGACGACGCGCGCGAAGTGGTGCGCACGGCGCTGGCGGAGGACCTGCGCTACGGGCCGGACGCGACGACCGCGGCGACGGTTCCGGCCGGCGCGGTCGCCGAGGCGGGGTTCAACACCCGCAAGGCCGGCGTGGTCGCGGGCCTGCCGCTGGTGCGGCTGGTGCTCGACGAGGTGCTGGGCGCGGACGCCTACGCGGTGCTCTCCGAGCGGGCCGACGGCGACGTGCTGGAGCCCGGCGACTGCGTGCTGCGGGTGAAAGCGCCGGTCCGCGGCCTGCTCACGGCGGAGCGCACGGCGCTGAACCTGCTGTGCCACCTCTCGGGCATCGCGACCGCGACGGCCGCGTGGGTCGAGGCGGTCGAGGGCACGGGCTGCCGGATCCGGGACAGCCGCAAGACGCTGCCGGGCCTGCGGGTCCTGCAGAAGTACGCGGTGCGCTGCGGCGGCGGCGTCAACCACCGGATGGGCCTCGGTGACGCGGTGCTGATCAAGGACAACCACGTGGTCGCTGCGGGCTCGGCGGTGGCGGCGGTGCGGGCCTGCCGGGAGCACGCGCCGGACCTGCCGATGGAGGTCGAGGTGTCCACGCTGGACGAACTCGACGAGGTGCTGGCGGAAGACGTGGCGCTGGTCCTGCTGGACAACTTCACCCCGCAGCAGTGCGCGGAAGCGGTGCGCCGGGTCCGCGCGGCGGCGCCGCGAACGGAGCTGGAGGCATCGGGCGGCCTGACGCTGGAGGTGGCGAGGGCCTACGCGGAGACGGGAGTCCAGTACCTGTCGGTGGGAGGCCTGACGCACTCCTCCCCGGCCCTGGACCTCGGCCTGGACATGTAGCTAGTCGGTGGCGAAGGGCTCGGTGAACAGGTCCGCGTCCCACTGCTCGACGAGCGCCCGATGAGTGCGATGCCAATCGTTGTGCGCGAAGCAGCGCTGAAGCGTGTCGTCGGGACCAGACTCGGAGTGGTGCGTGTCGTGCTCTGTCACAGCAGCGATTCGAAGTCGATGCGGAGCTCGACGGGGTCGGACACCGCGAGCTTGCCGGTGTCCACCCCGGCCGGGGCGTAGAGCCGTGTTGTCGGATCCAGCCGGTAGCGGAATGCGGCCAGCCGCCCGTTGTCTTGGTGTTCGCGTTCGATACGCCAGAAGTGTTCGATACCCGCAGTGGCGTACTCGGCGGGCTTGTCGGTTTGGTCGGCGGTGACCGAGCCCGGTGACATCACCTCGACGACCAGCAGGCAGTGCTGCGGGCGAAGCACAGCCTCGTCCGGCAGAGCTGAGTCGTAGACGACGATGTTCGGCCGGCGGTTGAGCAGGGGCACGTCCCGTAGCCGAAGGTCGACATCGAAGTCGACAGTGAGTCCGGGGCCAGCGGCAAGATCCAGTTCCTCCGCAAGGCGGCGAACGATCCTCTGGTGCGAGCGGCGAAGGGCAGGAGTCACGACGATGGCTCCATCGACAATCTCGATGCGGCGGCACACTTCCTCGGGCAGCGCCTCGTACTCCGCAGCGCTCAGCCCCTCCGGCGGTAGCGCCATCCAGTCAGGAAGTGCGGTCATTGTCGAGCCCCTCTCCCTACGGGTACCGGACCAGCGCAGCTGTAGCGCTTCGTCGCCGGGCATCTTGCACGACGATTAATTCACGTGGAGTGATCGAATGCTACCGACCGTGTTCGAGCTCGTGGATGTCGGGCATGATTTCGTCATGGCTCAGTTGATCGGGGTGGGGTACTGGTGAGCACTGTGCAGCCCGAGCGGGTTCTGCCTTCTCCGCTGTTGGGCGGGATCTACCGGGCCCGGCGGCCGACCGGGCCCGTGGTCGGGTTGCTCGTCGTGCTGTTCTGCCTGCTCGTCGGGCAGGCCGTCGCCGGGGTGGTGCTGGTCGCGGCGTTCGGGTTGCCGATGAGCGCTCTGGTCGGCGGCGAGCTGGGGCTGACCACCCAGCTGGCGCTGATGCTCAGCTTCGCCGGGGCCGCCGGCCTGCTGGCGCTGTGGATCCGGGTCAAGGAGCGGCGGCCCTTCGGCTCCGTCGGGTTCTTCCCCGCGTCGCGCATCGGCGCGCACCTGGCGCTCGGGACCGCGGTGGCGGTGGTGCTGCTGTCCGTGCCGGTCGGCATCAACGTGCTCAGCGGGCAGTTCGAGATCGGCCTGGTGCGCGCCGCGCAGATCGGCGGCGCGCTCGTGGCGCTGATCGGGTTCGCCGTGCAGGCCGGCACCGAGGAGATCCTCACCCGCGGCTACCTGATGCAGGTCACCTACCGGAAGTGGGGCCTGGTCGCCGCGATCGCCTTCCAGGCGCTGGTGTTCGCCGCGCTGCACGGCGTCAACGCAGGCGTCAGCGTGATCGCCCTGGTCAACATCCTGCTGATCGCCGTGGTGCTGGCGTTCTGGGCGCTGGCGGAGGGCGGCCTGTGGGGCGTGTGCGCGTTCCACGCGGTGTGGAACTGGTGGCAGGGCAACGTGTACGGCATCGAAGTGTCCGGAATGGACATCCAGACGACCGTGCTGGAGATCGGCGGCTCGCCGGGCAGCGCGCCCCTGCTCACCGGCGGCGGGTTCGGCATCGAAGGAAGCCTGCTCACCACCGCGGTCCTGGCCGTCGCGGCGGTGCTCGCCGCGCTCGCCTACCGCCGGAAGCTCGCCCGCTCCCAGGCCGGGTGAAGGGCGCCTTCCGAACCAGAAGGCGCCCCTCGCGGCGGGACTTCAGAAGCGGCGATTGGCGAGGACCGGGATGGCTTGGCGGGCCTGCTCGACCGCGGCCGGATCGATGTCCACGACGAGGATGTCGGGAGAGTCGGCGAGCTGCGCGTGCACCTGGCCGAGTGGGGTCGCCGCGAGGCTGTAGCCGATGCCCGTCGGGGCCTTGCCGCTCGGCTCCCGGCCGACGCTGCGCGGGTCGGCCTGGTCGCAGGCCACCACCCACGACGTGGAATCCAGCGCGCGGGCGCGCACCAGCAGCTCCCACTGCTCGCGCTTGCCCTCGCCGGAACCCCAGGACGCCGAGGTGACGATCGCCGACGCGCCCTGGTCGGCCAGCGCCGTGAACAGGCCGGGGAAACGCACGTCGTAGCAGGTCGTGAAGCCGACCTTGGTGCCGCCGAAGTCCACCACCACGGGCTGCTCGCCCGGCGCGACGGTGTCCGACTCGGCGAAGCCGAAGGCGTCGAACAGGTGGATCTTGTCGTAGGAGGTGTCCACGCCGCGGCCGGTGATCAGCAGCGTGTTGGTCACCCTGCCGTCCTCGGTGGGTGTGAACATGCCCGCCGCGACGGCGATGCCCGCCTCCTCGGCCAGCCGCCGCACCTCGGTGGCCCACGGCCCGTCGAGCGGCTCGGCCAGCGGCCCGAGCTTGATCCCGAAGCAGGCCATCGTCGCCTCCGGGAAGACCGCGAGGTCGGCGCCGGCGTCGGCGGCCCGCCGCACGTAGTCGGCGACCAGCTCCAGGTTCGCCTTGGGGTCCGGGCCGGAAACGATCTGGCAGAGAGCAATCCGCATAACCACAACCATCCTTCGCTCACCCGTTACGATGTTTGTATACCAGCGATATGCATGCAGCTAGATTTCACACAGGGGGTCTTCGTTGCCGTCGGGACGCGAACTGGCTTACGACCATCTCAAGGACACGGTCCTCAGCGACCCGTCGATGCAGGGGCAGTTCGTCAACGAACAGGCGCTCGCCGACGAGATCGGGGTGTCCCGCACGCCGATCCGCGAGGCCCTGCTGCTGCTCGCCGCCGAGGAGCTGGTGCAGCTCGTGCCCAAGCGCGGCGCCTACATCGCGCCGGTCGGCGGCCGGGAGATCCGCGAGCTGTTCGAGATCCGCGCGATGATCGAGTGCTACGCGGCCCGCCGCGCCGTCGAGCTGGACGCGGTGCCGCTGGAGCAGATGCGCGCCGAGCTGGACGCCCAGCGCGAGCTCGGCGGCGACGACCAGGCGCGCGCGTTCATCGACCGCGACCACGGGTTCCACGCCGCGCTGGTGTGCGCGGTCGGCAACGACATGCTCAGCAAGACCTACGACGCGCTGCGGGCCCGCCAGATCCGCGCGGGCATCGTGGCGCTGTTCAGCGTCAGCGGACGGCGCAAGGCGGTGCTCGCGGAGCACGAGGCGATCCTCGCGGCGCTCGCCGCGGGTGACGCGGAGGCCGCGACGAAGGCGATCACCGAGCACCTGACGGCGACGCAGCAGGTCGTCCTGGCGGGCTGACGAGCGGCTCCCGATTTTAGGCGAAATTGGGAACCCTATTCCCGCATCACCCGGGCTTCCTGGCTGGGAAGCGCCCGATTTTAGGCAAAATCGGAAACCCCACCCTCGGGCCTCCCGGCGGGCGGGGTTTCCAATTTTAGGCAAAATCGGGCAGGTCACTGCGCGTTCCGGCGGCCCAGGGACAGGCCGATCAGGGTCACCACGCAGGTCGCCGTGAGGTAGCACGCCGGGGCGAACCAGGTGCCGAACGACGCGAACAGGTAGGTGAACAGCAGCGGGGCCAGTGCGCCGCCGATGACGCCGGCCAGCGTGTACGCCAGCGACGATCCGGTGGCGCGCAGCGCCGGGCTGAACTGCTCGGACACGAACGCCGCCTGCGGCCCGTACATGAGCGCGTGCCAGACCAGGCCGATGACCACGCCGAAGATCAGCAGCCCCGCGGAGCCGCCGCCGACCATCGGGAAGAACACGAACGGCCACACGCCGGCGCCGATCGCGCCCACCGCGTAGACCTTCCGCCGCCCCCACCGGTCCGACAGCGCGCCGGCCAGCGGCATCAGCACGAGCTGCAGCGTCGAGCCGAGCATGACCCCGGTGACCGCCCAGCTCTTCGGCATGTTCAGCTGCTGGGTGGCGTAGGTGAGCACGAACACGGTGAACAACGCGTAGAGCACGTCCGGGCCGACGCGGGAGAGGATCGCCGACACCAGCGCGCGGGGTTCGCGGGTGAAGACGTCCCGCACCGGCGCCCCGGCCTGCTCGCCCTTCTCCTGCAGCTCCTTGAAGACCGGGGTCTCCTCCAGCTTCACCCGGATCCACAGGCCGAACAGCACCAGCACGGCGGAGAGCAAGAACGCGACCCGCCAGCCCCAGGACATGAACTGCTCCTGGGTGAGCAGCGCCGCGAGCGCCGCCAGGACGCCGTTGGCCAGCAGGTTGCCCGCGGGCGGGCCGATCTGGGCGGCCGACGCCCAGAAGCCGCGGTGCTTCTCGCTGCCGAACTCGCTGGACAGCAGGACCGCGCCGCCCCATTCGCCGCCGATGCCCACGCCCTGCGCGAAGCGCAGCACCACCAGCAGCACGGCGCCGAGCGCGCCGACCTGGCTGTGCGTCGGCAGCAGTCCGATGAAGACGGTGGAGATGCCGGTGATGAGCAGGGTGATGACCAGCACCTGCTTGCGTCCCAGCACGTCGCCGAGCCGGCCGAACACGAAGCCGCCCAGCGGCCGGGAGACGTAGCCGACGGCGTAGGTGGAGAACGCCAGCAGCGTGCCGGACAGCGGGTCGTGGCTGGGGAAGAACAGCTGGCCGAACACCAGCGCCGACGCCACCGAGTACGCGGCGAAGTCGTACCACTCCAGGGAGGTGCCGCTGAGGCTCGCGACGAAGGCCTTGATCAGGTCCTTGCGGGCCGGCCGGGCCGGCGTGGATAGCGCTTGGGTCATCGGGGTCCATTTCCTGTGCAGGGCTTCCGGGGGTCGTTCGGCTCGTGGATGCCGACCACCGGGGTACTGTGATACACCAAATGTATACAACCAGTATGCGGACGTTGGAGGACATCTTGTTTCCACTGAGTTTCGATGTCAACGGCGAGGTCGTCGAGGTGTCGGTGACGGCCCTGCTCAACGGCGGCTACGCCGGGCGCAGCCAGGAGGACGTCGCGGCGCACGTCGCCGAGCTGGCCGAACTCGGTGTGCCCGCGCCGACGAAGACGCCGTGCCTCTACCCGGTCGCGCCCTACCTGGCGATGCAGGCCGACGAGGTGCCCGCGCAGCACGAGCGGACCTCCGGCGAGGCGGAGTGGGCGCTGGTCGTCGCCGGGCCCGAGGAGCGGGACGTGCTGCTGACCGTGGCCTGCGACCACACCGACCGGGCGCTGGAGGTGCACGGCGTCGCGTGGAGCAAGCAGGCCGGTCCGGACGTGCTGGGCCGCAAGGCCTGGCGCCTGGTCGACGTCGCCGACCGGCTCGACGAGCTGACGCTGACCGCGTGGGCCGACGGCGAGGTGATCCAGCGGGGCACCCTGGCGGAGCTGCTCACGCCCCAGTTCTGGCTCGACGACCTGCGCGAGCGCGGCCTGCTGAAGCCGGGCACCGTGCTGCTGTCGGGCACCATCCCGATGGACGCCGCCGTCGACCAGTTCGCCGGCTCCTGGCGGGTCGAGCTCGGCGACCCGAAGACCGGCGACGTCATCGCCTGCGAGTACCGGGTCAGCCGGATGCCCGAGCCGGTGGAGTGACTCCGGCCGGTGGAGTGTTTCGGCTGGTCGGGGCCCGTGAGTACGTTCTGTCGCTAGAGCATCGGAAAGTGCTCACGGGTCTGCGCCGGCGGGGCGCCCTGGCGAGCAAGATCTCAGGTTATTGAGAAATACTTGCAACAGCACCTATTGTTCGGGAGTGCTGAATCGTCGTGCCTTCTTCGTCGCCGTTCCGGTCGCCCTGGGCCTGCTCGGGGCCGGTTGCGCCGCACCCTCCGCGCCGGGCACCGGCGATCCCGGATCGATGCTGCTCGCCGACGGCTTCGAGCCGGAGAGCCTGAACCCGCTGCTGGGCTACGGCGTGGAAGGCGCCGCGAAGTTCTACGACGGGCTGCTGGCCTTCGACGGCCAGGCCGCGCTGCGCCCCGCGCTGGCCAGCGAGGTGCCGCAGTCCACGCCGGACGCCAAGACCTGGACGGTCAAGCTCCGCGACGGCGTCCGCTTCCACGACGGCACGCCCTTCGACGCGGACGACGTCGTCGCCACCTACCGGGCCGCGATCGACCCGGCCTACGCCTCGACGGTCTCGTCGGACTTCGACATGCTCGCCGGCGTCCGCGCGCTCGACCCGCACACCGTGCAGTTCGACCTGAAGATCCCCTACGCCGCCTGGCCGTCGAAGCTGGTGCTCGGCATCGTGCCGAACGAGCAGCTCGCCGAGCCGAAGCCGCAGGAGGACTCGGCGCTGAACACCAAGCCGGTCGGCACCGGCCCCTACAAGCTCGTCGAATGGCGCCAGGGCGACCAGATGACCTGGGAGGCCAACGCCGGCTACTGGGGCGGCGCGCCCGCGATCGGCAAGGTCACCGTCGTCTTCGCCAAGGACGACAACACCCGCGCCCAGCGCCTGTCCTCCGGCGAGTTCGACGGCACCGTGCTGCCGCCGGTGCTGGCCGAGAGCGTCGGCCGCGACGGCTACCGGACGGTGCACCACAGCACCGCCGACTACCGCAGCATCGCGCTGCCCAACGAGCACCCGGTCGCCGGTGATCGCGCCGTCCGGCAGGCGCTGAACCTCGCGGTCAACCGCGAAGGCATGATCCAGGCCTTGCTGGGCGGGCACGGGAAGCCCGCCTACGCCCCGATCCCGGAGTCGATGGGCGCGAACTACGAGCCCGCCGCCCGGTTCGACTTCGATCCGCAGCGCGCCGCGAAGGTGCTCGACGACGCCGGCTGGCGCGTCGGCGGCGACGGCATCCGGGAGCGGGGCGGGGTCCGCGCCGAGTTCACGGTGATGTACTTCGCCGACGACAGCCTGCGCAAGGACCTGGCCCGCGCGTTCGCCTCGGACGCCAAGGCGGTCGGCATCCAGGTCGAGCTCGCCGGGGTGGACCGCTCGGCGGTGGCCGGACGGCTGGCCACCGACGGGATCGTGCTCGGCGGCGGGAACCCGATGGACCCCGACCCGCAGGCCTACGCCAGCCTGCACTCCTCGGTCATCGGCACCGGCACGTACAACAACCCCGGCAAGTACCGCAACGCCGAGGTGGACGCCGCGCTCGACGGCGGTCGGCAGGAACTCGATCCGGCCAAGCGGGCGGAGTTCTACAAGCAGGCGCAGCGCGCCTACGTCGCCGACCCGGGCCTGGTGTACCTGGCGTTCATCGACCACAGCTACGTGATGCGCGACGGCAAGTGGTCCGGCTACCAGCCGCCCGTCGAGCCGCACGTGCACGGGACCACCTGGGGCCCGTGGTGGAACATCGAGGCTTGGAAACCGCAGGCATGAGCCGCGCGATCGGCCGCCTGGTGCTGCGGCGGATCGGGTTCGCCGTACCGGTGCTGGTGATCGTCGCGTTCGGGATCTTCCTGCTCGCCGCGGCATCCCCGTTCGACCCGATCCACCAGTACTACGGCGTGGAGATCTTCGGCGCGTCCGCCGCCGACGTCGCCGCGGTGCGGGCCCGGCTGGGGCTCGACGAGCCCGTGCTGGTGCAGTTCTGGCAGTGGGCCACCGGCGTCTTCGGCGGCGATCTCGGCGTGTCGCGGTCGTTCCGGCAGCCGGTCGCGCAGGTCGTCGCGGAACGGCTGCCGTGGACGATCCTGCTGGCCGCGACCGGGCTCGCGCTGGCCGTGGTGATCGCGCTGGTGCTGGGCACCGTGGCGGCGTGGCGGCAGGGCGGCTGGATCGACCGGTTCGTCACCGCCATCGGCCACGCGCTCGAAGGCGTGCCGCCGTTCGTGCTGGCGCTGCTGTCGATCGCGGTGTTCTCGCTGGGCCTGGGCTGGCTGCCGGTGGCGGGCCTGACCGACGCGGGCACCGCGGTGTCGTTCGGGCAGGTCGCGAAGCACCTGGCGCTGCCCGCGCTGGTGCTGGGCATCTCGCAGTCGCCGTGGCTGGTGCTGCACGTCCGGCAGTCGATGCTGACGTCGCTGTCCGAGGACCACGTGACCGGGGCGCGGGCGCGCGGCCTCGCGGAACGCGTCGTCGTGCTGCGGCACGCGCTGCCGACCGCGCTGCTGCCGTTCGTCACGCTGATCGGGGCGCGGGTTCCGGAGCTGGTCACCGGGGCGGTGCTGGTCGAGGAGGTCTTCTCCTGGCCGGGCCTGGCCGCGGCCGTCGTCACCGCCGCGACCGCCGTCGACTACCAGCTGCTGGCGATCCTGACGCTGGTGGCCACGGCGGCGGTGCTCCTGGGCTCGCTGCTCGCCGACATCGCCGCGATCGTGCTAGACCCGAGGGTGGCCGCCGATGGCTGAAAAAGATACGCAACGTGATTTGCGTAGCGGTGCCGGTGGCGGCCCCCCTGCGGGAGTTACAGACGCCGCCTCGACTGCGGGATCCCCGACTTGTGTATGTCC
Source organism: Saccharopolyspora elongata (assembly GCF_004348985.1). GTDB lineage: Bacteria > Actinomycetota > Actinomycetes > Mycobacteriales > Pseudonocardiaceae > Saccharopolyspora > Saccharopolyspora elongata. The sequence goes on from NZ_SMKW01000017.1 coordinate 82,700, forward strand.
AATACGCGGCATCGGGGCTGTCCTCGCGAGGCGACGTCTGAGAACCCGCGGCGGTGCAAGTTGCGTGCCTCACCGCAAGCGGCTTCGCCGCTTATTAGAGACATCCGATGGGTCCACATCGGCCGGTCCGTGGCGCGCCGCGGGGCGCGGCCGCGCCGGGACGTCCCGCGCCCGGCCCCGGGCCCGGCTGTGGGTGTCGCTGGGCGGCCTCGCGCTGCTGGTGCTGGCCGCGATCGCGGTGCCCGCGGTGTTCGGCAGCGAATCGGTGCGCTACGACTCGATCCGGCTCGCGCCGAGCCCCGCGCACCCGTTCGGCACCGACTCCGGGGGCCGGGACCTGTTCGTGCAGTCGCTGGCCGGGCTGCGGATCTCCTTGCTGGTGGCCGGGATCAGCGCCGTCGTGTCCACAGTGCTCGGGTCGCTGGTGGGCGCGATCGCGGGCAGCGCCGGCGGCTGGCCGGACCGGCTGCTGATGCGCCTGGTCGACACCGTCAACTCGGTGCCGCACCTGCTGCTGGGCATCGTGATCGTCGCGCTGTACCGGGGCAGCCTGGTGGCGGTGATCCTGTCCATCGCCCTCACGCACTGGACGACGGTGGCGCGCATCGTGCGCTCGGAGGTGCTGTCGCTGCGGCAGCGGCCGCACATCGACGCGGCGATCGCGGGCGGCTCGTCGCGGTGGCGGATCCTGCGGCGGCACCTGCTGCCCGCGATCGTGCCGCAGGCCGCGCTGTCGGCGGTGCTGCTCGTGCCGCACGCGGTGTGGCACGAAACCGCGCTGAGCTTCCTCGGCCTCGGCCTGCCGCCGCACCTGGCCAGCATCGGCAACATCCTCGGCGACGGCCGGGAAGCGGTGCTGCTCGGCGCGTGGTGGATCGTGCTGTTCCCGTCGGTGCTGCTGGTGCTCACGACGCTGGCGGTGTCCGGGCTGGCCGCCACCTGGCGCGACCGGGTCGTGCCGCGACGGCGATCGGAGTTGGCGCTGTGAGCGAACCGCTGCTCGAACTGGACCGGCTCTCGGTGCGGTTCCTGCTGGGCCGCGGGACCGAGGTGCGGGCCGTGACCGACGCGACGCTGCGGCTGCGCCCGGGCCGGGTGCTCGCGCTGGTCGGGGAGTCCGGCTGCGGCAAGTCGGTGCTGGCCTCCGCGCTGCTCGGCCTGCTGCCCGGCAACGCGCAGGTGCGCGGCGAGGCCGTGCTCGCCGGCGGCATCGAGCTGCTGGCCGCGCCGGAAGCGGTGCTGGCCGGGCAGGTCCGCGGCCGGCAGGTCGGCCTGGTGCCGCAGTCCGCGGGCACCCACCTGACCCCGGTGCGGACCGCGCGCAGCCAGCTCGTCGAGGCGATCCGCGCGCTGGACGGCGCGGCCGGGCCGGACGAGCTCGCCGAGCGCGTCGGGCTGGACCCCGCCGACCTGGACCGGTACCCGCACGAGCTCTCCGGCGGGATGGCGCAGCGGGTCGCGGTGGCGGTGGCGCTGGCCGGCGACCCGCGGCTCATCCTCGCCGACGAGCCGACGACCGGGCTGGACCGGCCGCTGGTGCACCGCACCGTGGACCTGCTCGCCGAGGCCGCCGCCGAGGACCGCGCGGTGCTGCTGATCACCCACGACCTCGCGGCCGCCCGCCGGGTCGCCACCGACGTCGCGGTGATGTACGCCAGCCGGATCGTCGAGGCGGGACCCGCGGAGCAGGTGCTCGCCGAGCCCTGGCACCCGTACACCGCGGGGCTGCTCGGCGCGCTGCCCGACGGCGGCTTCCAGCCGATCCCGGGCCATCCGCCGGCCCTCACCGAACTGGCCCGCCTCGAACAGGAATGGGGTTGCGTGTTCTGCCAACGCTGTCCGGACGTGCCCGGATTCGGGCCCTGCACGGGAGATCCGGAACTGCTCGAACTCGGCGACCGGTGGGTCGCCGCGCACCCGCCGTGCTGAGCGCGACCGGCCTGGTCGCCGGCTACCGGCGCGGCGAACCGGTGCTCGACGGCGTCGACCTGGACGTCCCGGCCGGTGCGGTGGTCGGGCTGGCCGGGCCGAGCGGGTGCGGGAAGTCCACGCTGGCCAGGGTTCTCGGGCTGCTGCACGAGCCGTGGTCCGGGCGGGTGGCGCTCGACGGCGAACCGGTCACCGGCTTCCGGCACGCGACGCCGCGGGCGCAGCGGACCGCGATCGGCATCGTGTTCCAGCATCCGCGGCCCGCCGTGGATCCGCGCTTCACGCTGCGCGAGATCATCGCCGAACCGCTGCGCGCCACCGGCGCCGGCGGCGACGTCGGCGAGCTGGCCGACGAGGTGGGGCTGACCGCGGAGCTGCTGTCGCGGCGACCGCACGAGGTGAGCGACGGCCAACTGCAGCGGGCCTGCCTGGCGCGGGCGCTGGCGCTGCGGCCCAAGTACCTGATCTGCGACGAGATGACCGCGATGCTGGACGCGTCGACCACGGCGGCGCTGGTGCGGGTGGTGAACCGGCGCGTCGAGGAGCACGGCGCCGGGGTGCTCGCGATCAGCCACGACGAGGACCTGCTGGGGCATTGGGCGGTGCACGTGGTTCGCCTCGGCGGCGGGACGATATGACATGGTGGGGCGAACGCGGTCGCGGGGGACCGCTCGGCAAGTGACGACGGACCCTAGGAGTCGACGTTGAGCGAGGGCGAAGGCACGACCTTCATGCAGTGGCGGGAACGGGCCCAGACCGAGGTCCGCGACGACCGCCCCAAGATGCGGGCGCTCATGATCACCGCGGCGGTCGTGGTGGTCATCGGGATCGTCGTGGGATCCCTCTTCCTGCTGCTGTCCTGACCCGGATGTCCGCAATTTCAATGGAAATCAGAGGTCCGATTTCCATTGAAATTGCGGAAGTTGTCCACAGCCTCCGGCGTGTCGTGGTCCGACTCGCCGGAGGTCCGCAGTTTCAATTGAAACTGCGAGCCCCGGCACGGGATCACTGCTCCTCGGGGAGCTTGGTGACCAGTAGGCGGGAGACGCGGTGGCCGTCCATCGTGCGGACCGTGAAGCGGTGGCCCAGGGCCTCCAGGGAGTCGCCCTCGGCCGGGACGCGGCCCAGGCGGCTGACCACGAAACCCGCCACCGTGTCGTAGGGGCCGTCGGGCAGCTCGATCCCGGTCTGCTGCTCGAAATCGGCGCGGTGCAGCAGGCCGTCGGTCTCGAAGCTCCCGTCGCGCTTGGGCCGCACCGGCGCGGAGCTGGGGTCGTACTCGTCCCAGATCTCCCCGACGACCTCCTCCACGAGGTCCTCGACGGTGACGATGCCCGCGGTCCCGCCGTACTCGTCGATCACCACGGCCAGGTGCCCGCCGTGCCGCCGCATCTGCGACAGCGCGGCCAGCACCGGCTTGCTGGCCGGCAGCGCCGTCACCGGCCGGGTCAGGTCGCCGACCGTGCGCGCCTCGTGGCCGCCGTGGGTCGTGGCGAGCATGTCCCGGACGTGGATGAACCCGACGACGTCGTCGGCGGTGTCCCGGATGACCGGGTACCGCGAGTGCGGCTTGCCGGCCACCTCGGCGATCGCCTCCACCAGTGGCGTGGTGCGGTCCAGGAAGTCGACCTCGGTGCGCGGCACCATCACCTCGCCGAGCACCCGGTCGGTGGCCTTGAACGCGTCGCTGAGCAGCCGCCGCTCCTCGAGGGTCAGCTGCTCGTTGGTGCGCACCATGTCGCGCAGTTCTTCCTCGCTGACCTTGTCCGCGTCGGCGCGCGGATCGATGCCCATCAGCCGCACCACCGCGTTGGTGGACTTCGACAGGAACCAGATCAGCGGCCGGAACAGCGTCGCGAGCCGGTCCAGCACGCCGGCGGTGACCAGCGCGACGTTTTCGGACATCTGCAGCGCCAGCCGCTTGGGCGCGAGCTCGCCGAGCACCAGCGACAGGTACGAGACGAACAGCGTCACCAGCACCAGGGCCACTGACGCGGCGAGGCCGATCGGCAGGCCCCACCCGGCCAGCATCGGCTCCAGGCGCACCGCGATCGTCGCGCCGCCGTAGCTGGAGGCGAAGAACCCGGCGAAGGTGACGCCGATCTGCACGGCGGAGAGGAACCGGTTGGAGTCGGCGCGCAGCTTGGCCACCCGGGCGCCGCGCCGGTCGCGTTCGGCGAGCTTGCGGACCTGGCTCTCGCGCAGCGACACCAGTGCGATCTCGGCGGCCGCGAAGTAGCCGCCGAACAGCACGAACAGCAGCACCAGCGCGAGGTTCCAGACGACACCGTCCATCTTCCGATTGTTCCACCCGCGGCGGACGCGAGCCGGGGAGAACCGGTCAGCCGGTGGCGCGCCAGAACTGGTGCTTCTTCTCGTCGCGCACCAGGATTCCGTGGTGGGCGAGCTCGGTGCGCAGCAGCGCCGCTTCCTTGCGGTCGCGCTTGCGCAGCGCGCGGTCGCGGGCCGCCATCAGCGCGTTGATCCGCAGCGGCAGTTCCGGGGTGTCCTCCTCCCACCGGGCGTAGTGGCCGGCGAACGGGTCGTTCTCCCGCCACGGGTAGCCGTGCTCGACGAACGCCCGGCGCAGCTTCGTCCAGTCCAAATCGGACGGTTGCCGGGCCTGCTCGGCGCCGGATTCGTCCAGCACCACCAGGTGTTTGCGGTCGAGGAACACGGAGCCGATCTCGTCGCGCGCGATGTGCTGCGTCGAGCTGCCGACGGCCAGCGTCACCCGCTCGGGCTCGACGGTGACGGTCAACCGCTCCTGCGCCATCAGCCCGGCGAAGCCGAGCCCGATGATCAAGCCGATGGCGACGGCGCCGACGGTGCCCCACGGATCGGGCACGGACGCGGCGAGCTCGAAAACGCCCTGGAACGGCGCCCACGGCAGCCCGGCGACCCAGCCAGCCGCCACCCGCAGCAGCCAGATCAGCAGCGCGCCCAGCAACGGGCAGATGAGCCAGGTGCCGTGCCGGATGAAGCGGTGCTCGGCCACGGTGGTGGCAGGTTCGGCGGCCATACCGCCATTATCCAAATGGCTGTTTCCAGGCTCGTCCTACGTGGCGGTGCGGGTGGCGGCCCCCCTGCGGGAGTTGCTGCGGCCTTCTCGGCTCCGGGATCCCCGACTTATGTATGTCCAATACGCGGCGTCGGGGCTGTCCTCGCGAGAAGACCTCTGAGAACCCGCAGCGGTGCAGGCTGCGAGGGTGGGCTAAGCGGCTTCGCCGCTTCAAAACGAAGGCCAAATCGGCCTCGGCTGGGAGCCGCCCGGTAGGAGGAAGGGCCCGGGGTGCCGTGGCACCCCGGGCCCTTTTCCCCTCTCCCCGGATCAGGCGCCTGCCTCGCGGATCAGGATGTCCACCGCCGCGTCGTTGCGGGCGGTCTCCTTCGCGATCACGTCGTCGGGCGGGTAGAACCCGTCGATGCCGCCGCCGTTGGCCGGGTACATCTCGAAGGTGTAGGCCAGGATCTTGTGCTGGCCCCACATCCAGTCCAGGCTGTCGCCGTCGGTGACGTAGAGGTCGCTGGACTGCTGCGGGGTGTAGCCGTTGGTCTGGGCCATCTCGCCGCCGACCCGCGCGAACCGGTCGTACTCCTCCTGCGTCATGTCCTCGGTGACGTCGTCGGAGGTGTGCCCCATGGGCCACAGCACGAGCTCGGAGTAGGTGTGCCAGTCGATGGCGGCCTTGATCTGCTGGGCGCCGCCGACCACCCGCGAGTCGATGAAGTCGCGCATCGCCGCGGTCTCCGGCGCCGACCACTCGGCCGTGCCCCGGTAGGTCTCGCCGTTCGGGTCGTCATCGGAGCCGCCGCAGCAGCCCCACTTGTAACCCCAGTTGCGGTTGAGGTCGGTGCCGGCGTCCTGCCGGTTCTTGCGCCAGCCCTGGAACTGGCCGGACTCCACGTCGTAGGACGAGCCGTCCGGGTTGACCACCGGGATGATCCAGATCTCCCGGTTGTCGACGGCGTCCTTCACGGCCTGGTCGTTCGCGTACTCGTCGGTGAACCGGTTGGCGATGCGCAGGCACATCTCGGTGGTGAGGTGCTCGCGGGCGTGCTGGTTGCAGTTGAACAGCACCTCCGGCTCGTCCTCGTCCTGGCCGACGTTGTCGCTGATCTTCAGCACCGGGATGTCGCGGCCCTCGAAGGACTTGCCGATGCTGGACTTCGACGCGATGTCCGGGTGGTCCTTGACCACGGTGTCGAGCTCGGCGTTCATCTCGTCGAGGTTGTGGTAGCCCTCGTAGCCGGGCGGGAAGTCGCCGGGCACCTGCTGCGCCTGCGCCGGGTTGATGCGCTTGAGCGCGTCGGCGACCTTGGTCTCGTCGTTGAGCGCGAAACCGGCCGCCCGCAGCTGCTCGGCCTGCGCAGGTGTGGCCTCCACGGTGGCCACCGCGCCGGACACCGCGATGACCTGGGCGCCGGTGCGGTTGATCTCGGTTCGCGTCTTGCTGTCGGTGTTGGGAACGGTGTAGGTGGCCAAGTCCTGGGCGGCGGTCGCCCCGGTCGGCTCCGCGGACACGCCGGCCTGGATCGGGGCCAGCAGGACCAGGCACGCGGCTGCCGCCACGGTCACTGCCTTGCGCCGTGAGCTGAACATCGGGTCTCCGATCGATCACTGGTGGTGATGTTGGCAGGTTCTAGGAGCCGCCCGATGTTGGCAAGCCACTGGCGAACAATGGTCTGCCGTTGACGTTTTCCCATTCCGCGCGTGCCCCGGGTGACCTGCGACCGGGTTCGGGGACGGCGGGGCCCGGCGGCGATTACCCTGGTCGGTGTAGCCCCCGGGTATTGGAAGGACGCACATGCTCACCCGTACCGACCTGCGCGGTCGCGTTCCGTCCACCGTCGAGCTGCGCGCGACGCTGCCGCGCGCCGAGATGGACGTCGAGCACGTGCTGCATCGGGTCCGGCCGGTGATCGAGGCGGTCCGCGACCGCGGGGTGGCGGCCGTCCTGGAGTTCACCGAGAAGTTCGACGCGGTTCGACCGGAACGGGTGAGGGTGGCGGCCGACGAGCTGCGGCGCGCCCTCGACGAGCTCGACCCGGCGGTGCGCGCGGCGCTGGAGGAGTCGATCGCCCGCGCCCGCAAGGTCCACGACGACCAGCGGCGCACCGACACGACCACGCAGGTCGTGCCCGGCGGCACGGTCACCGAGCGCTGGGTGCCGGTCGCGCGCGTCGGCCTGTACGCGCCGGGTGGCCTGGCGGTCTACCCGTCCAGCGTGGTGATGAACGTCGTCCCGGCGCAGGCCGCCGGGGTGGAGTCGCTGGTGGTGTGCAGCCCGCCGCAGGCGGAGTTCGGCGGCCTGCCGCACCCGACGATCCTGGCCGCCGCGCAGCTGCTCGGCGTCGAAGAGGTCTGGGCGGTCGGCGGCGCGCAGGCGGTGGCGCTGCTGGCCTACGGCGGGCACGACACCGACGGCGCCGAGCTGGAGCCGGTGGACATGGTGACCGGGCCGGGCAACGTGTACGTGACCGCCGCGAAGCGGCACCTGCGCAGCCTGATCGGCATCGACTCGGAGGCCGGGCCGACCGAGATCGCGGTGCTCGGCGACGCCACCGCCGACCCGGTGCACGTGGCCGCCGACCTGATCAGCCAGGCCGAGCACGACACGCTCGCGGCGAGCGTGCTGGTGACCACCTCGGAAGAGCTGGCCGACGCGGTCGACGCCGAGCTGGAGCGCCAGGTGGCGCAGACCAAGCACGTCGAGCGGATCGGCACCGCGCTGGCCGGCGTGCAGTCCGGCTGCATCCTGGTGTCCACTGTGGAGGACGGGATCCGGGTGGTGGACGCGTACGCCGCCGAGCACCTGGAGATCCAGACCGCGGACGCCGAAGCGGTGGCCGCGCGGGTGCGCAACGCGGGCGCGATCTTCGTCGGCCCGTACGCGCCGGTGTCGCTGGGCGACTACTGCGCGGGCTCCAACCACGTGCTGCCCACCGGCGGCTGCGCGCGGCACTCGTCCGGCCTGAGCGTGCAGAGCTTCCTGCGCGGCATCCACGTGATCGCCTACAGCGAGCAGGCGCTCCGCGACGTCGCGGACCAGGTGGTGGCGCTGGCCAACGCCGAGGACCTGCCCGCGCACGGTCAGGCGGTCACCGCCCGCTTTCCCCGCTGAGCGCCCGGAACAACCGAAGGTAGAACCCATGAGTGACGTGCCCGGCGCCGACACGACGCTGGCCGACCTGCCGTTGCGGGACGATCTGCGCGGCCGCAGCCCCTACGGCGCGCCGCAGCTGGACGTCTCGGTCCGGCTCAACACCAACGAGAACCCCTACCCGCCGCCGCAGGAGCTCGTCGACGACGTGACCGCCGCGGTGCAGGAGGCCGCCACGGCGCTGCACCGCTACCCGGACCGCGACGCCAAGGCGCTGCGCGCCGATCTCGCCGCCTACCTGACCAAGGCCACCGGTGTCGCGCTGGCGACCGAGAACGTGTGGGCGGCCAACGGCTCCAACGAGGTCCTGCAGCAGATCCTGCAGGCCTTCGGCGGGCCGGGGCGCACCGCGCTCGGCTTCGAACCGTCGTACTCGATGCACCCGATCCTGTCGGCGGGCACCCGCACCGACTGGGTGCCGGCGCCGCGCCGCGACGACTTCAGCCTGGACGGCGCGCAGGCCGCCCGCATCGTCGCCGAGAAGCAGCCCGGCGTGGTGTTCGTGACCAGCCCGAACAACCCCACCGGGCAGTCGGTGTCGCAGGACGACCTGCGCGCCGTCCTCGACGCCGCGCCCGGCGTGGTCGTGGTGGACGAGGCCTACGCCGAGTTCTCCGCCCGGCCCAGCGCGATCGAGCTGATCCGCGAGTACCCGGCGAAGGTGATCGTCAGCCGCACCATGAGCAAGGCGTTCGCGTTCGCCGGTGGCCGGCTCGGCTACCTGGCGGCCGCCCCGGCGATGATCGACGCCCTGCTGCTGGTGCGCCTGCCGTACCACCTGTCGGTCGTCACCCAGGCCGCCGCGCGGGCCGCACTGCGGCACGCCAAGGCCACCCTCGGCTCGGTGCAGGCGCTCATCGACGAGCGCGAGCGGGTCGTGGAAGCGTTGCGGGAACAGGGTTTCTCGCCGGTGCCCAGCGACGCCAACTTCGTCCTCTTCGGACGGTTCGCGGACGCGCACCGCGCCTGGCAGCGCTACCTGGACGCCGACGTGCTGATCCGCGACGTCGGCATCCCCGGCCACCTGCGGGTCACCATCGGCACGCCGGAGGAGAACGACGCCTTCCTGGCGGCGAGCAAGGTCGTGAGCGAGGAGATCAGCAAGTGACATTCCAGCCCGGGACCCGCATCGGGCGGGTCGAACGCACCACCAGGGAATCCTCGGTGCTGGTCGAACTCGACCTCGACGGCACGGGGCAGGTCGACATCGACACCACGGTGCCGTTCTACGACCACATGCTCACGGCGCTGGGCACCCACGCGGCCTTCGACCTCAAGGTGAAGTCGACCGGCGACACCCACATCGACGCGCACCACACGGTGGAGGACACCGCGATCGTGCTCGGCCAGGCGCTTCGCCAGGCGCTCGGCGACAAGAAGGGCATCCGCCGCTTCGGCGACGCCTGGATCCCGATGGACGAAACCCTCGCGCACGCGGCGGTGGACGTCTCGGGCCGCTCGTACTGCGTGATGACGGGCGAACCGGAGCAGTACAACAGCTTCACGATCGGCGGGAACTACCCGTTCGTCCTGAACCGCCACGTCTTCGAATCCCTGGCGTTCCACGCCCAGATCAACCTGCACACCAGGGTCATCCACGGCCGCGACCCGCACCACATCGCGGAAGCCGAGTACAAGGCGATCGCCCGAGCCCTCCGCGCGGCGGTCGAACCCGACCCCCGCTTCACGGGCGTGGTCCCGTCGACGAAGGGCGCCCTGTAGGGGCTGGTTTTCGAGCGAGGGGCGTCTTCGACCAGCCGAATCGGTCGATGATGCCCCTTCTCGTTTTCCCTTTGGTATGACAGTGCGGAAGGTTCGCACTGGATCGAGGGGATCTGCCGGTGGCGCGTCAGGAACGTCCGCTTCGCGACTTCACGCTGCTGCTGTACGGCGCAGGGCTCGGGTTCCTGACGAACCTGGCGACCAACAGCGCGGAGGGATGGGGGCCGCCGTTCAACCTGATCCGCGACCATTCCGAGTACCTGCTGGGCGCGGGCGTGGTGGTGCCGGCGGCGTATTACGTGTGGCGTCAGCGGAAACTGAGCACCGCGCACGAGTGGGACGCCGGCAAGCAGGGCAACCCGTACCCGGGCCTGCAGTCCTTCGGCCCGGAGCACGAGAAGGTCTTCTTCGGCCGCGACCGGGCCAAGCAGGAGTTGTACGAGAAGCTGGGTGTGCCGGGCGGCGGCCCGGAAGACCGGTTCCTGCTGGTCGCGGGCTCTTCGGGGTCGGGCAAGTCGTCGCTGGTCAACGCCGGACTGGCGAGCCTGTTGCGGCGGCGGCACTGGTCGTTCAGCTCTCCCCTCAAGCCGGGTCGGGATCCTTTCGGCGAATTGGTGCACGTCCTGCAGGGCGAGCTGTCGCGGGCCGAGGGCGACGTGCTGATCCGCGGCCTGCGTGCCGAGGCTCGGCGCGCGCTGGAACGGTTGCGGAGCACGGACGATCCGCGTTCGGAGCGGCCGGAGGTGCTCGACTCGCTGCTGCGCCGCATGCTGAACACGAACCGCCCGGCGGCGCTCCTGATCGACCAGGCCGAGGAACTGGTGACGCAGGTCGACGCCCAAACCCGCCAGGAGTTCATGGCGCTGCTGCATGCGGCGCTGGCGGACAACCGGCGGCTGCACGTGGTGGCGACGATGCGCGCGGAGTTCATCGCGGACTTCCTGCCGGAACCCAGTGGTGCCCTGCTGCGGAATCCGTACTTCGTGACCCGCCTGAACCGCGCGGAACTTCGCCAGATCATCACCGTCCCGGCCCGCAAGGCCGGAGTGGAGATCGAGCGGGACGCGGTGGACGCGATGGTCGACGACGCGACCGAGGCCGGTGCCGACGTCCTGCCGCTGCTGGCCCACCTGCTGCACAACCTGTACGAGGACTTCGGCGGCGACGGCCGGATCACGCTGCAGGAGTACGAGGAATCCGGCCGGGTGGAGAAGGCGATCTCCTCCACCGCGGACAAGGTGCTGGCGAGGTTGTCGAGGCAGTACGACGAGGAGAAGGTGATGCGGACCCTGCTGCGGTTCGTGTCCTGGGCGTCGCACGCCGAAGACCCCACGCGGAACCGGGTCCGCGTGGACGACCTCGACGCCGACGAACAGCACATCGTCCAAGAGTTCCTGGAAGAACGGCTACTGGTCGACGGCGCCGAAGGTGAACGCGACATCGCGCACGAAGCCCTGCTGCGGCAATGGGAACCTCTTCGCGAACGGGTGGAGGAACAACGGCCGCTGCTGCGGCAGCGCACCGTTTTCGAACAGCGAGCCCTGGAGTGGGAGCAGTCGGGTCGGGAAGCGGACCTGCTGCTCCCGGAGAGCCAGGTCGACGCCGCGCTGGCGGTGGAAACGAAGGTCGAGTGCTCGAAGCTGTTGGGCGAGTATTGCGCCGCGTCGAGCGAAGCCAGGAGCAGAGCGCTTCGCCAGCGGGCGATCAACCTGGCGGCCACGTCGGATCAGCTGCGGGAATCGAGTCCGCAAACCGGCCTGATTCTGGCGCGGGAGGCGGTGGAGCTCAGCTCGGACCGGTCTACGGCTTTGAGCCTGTGGGCGCGGTTGCGTGATCCTCTGGTGTGGAGCGCGCATCGGCACGCGAGTGATGTGCTGGACGTCTGGTGGGATGACAGCGGCCGCCTCCACGCAGTGGATCGCAACGGCATGGCCATGGTTCACGACTTGAACAGCGTTGATCCCGTGATGACGAGACGCTTTCTCGGCGCGCGGGGATTCTCGGCTGCGGCGTGGTCGGACAGTGCGAGGCTCGTGTACGGCACGTCGAACGGGGACGTCGGCACCTGGGACCTGGACTCGGATGGCGGCATCCTCCACTACCAGCATGACAAGGCAGTCCGGTCGGTTTCGCTCTCATCGCGGAACTGGATCGCTAGTGGTGGCCAGGACAAGGTGGTTCTCGTCCACGATTCGGGCGGCTCGGGGCCTCGCCCGGTCCACGAGCATTCGGAAACGGTGACGGCCGTTGCCTGGTCACCGGACGGCACCTTGCTCGCCAGCTGTTCCGAGGACGGAGCAGTGCAGTTGTGGGATTCGCGCACGGGCGAGTCGCGGATCCTCCACGCGCACCTCGGTCAAGCGACATGTCTCGCGTGGTCGGCCGACGGCTGGCTGGCCAGTGGAGGAGAGAGCAGCACCGTCAAGGTTTGCGATGTCCGCAGCGGCAGCGCGGAGGTGATTCGCGAATACACGGGCTATCCCGTCGTGCAGGGCCTGGCTTGGTCTTCTGACGGGCGCCTGGCCATCGCGCGGTCGACGTTCTCCGGCTGCGTGCTCTCCCTGTGGAACCGGAGGAAAAGAAGTTCAGCGGTGCTTCGGTACCGTCCAGGCCCGGACGTGGTGTTGATGTCCTGGCAGCAGGGGAAGGGCTTGACCGTGGCTCAGCGCAACGGAGCGCTGGCCGTGCTCAGTCCGGACGACCACCATACGAACATGTCTCAGGCTTGGCAGCCGAGCGAGGTCACAGCTGGAGCCGCAAGCAGCACGGCGTTGTTCACGTTGGCGCGAGACGGGCATCTTCGACGCGCTTCGGCATCCGGCCGCGCGGCGGTTATCGGAACTGAGAAGCACTTCGGCGACGCCGACCAGCTGGCTTGGTCGTCGAACGGGATTTTGGCCAGCGCGTCTGCAATCTCCGGGGACAACGCGTTGCGGATCTGGGACCCGCGCACGCAGGAATCCAGAAGGGTGCACACGCACGACCAGCCCATCAATTCGATCGCCTGGTCCGCAGATGGAAAGCTGCTCGCCAGTGGTGGCGATGATCAGGTCGTGCGGGTGTCGGATCACGATGCAGGTGTCACCCGGGTAGTTCATGAATCTGCCAGGGCGATCTCCGCCGTTGCCTGGTCGCCGAGCGGAGTACTGGCCAGCGGGTCGCACGACGGGAAGGTCCGGATCTGGGATCTCCGGACGGGGGCCACCCGGGTGGTCTTGACGCACTCCGACTGGGTGCGCGCGATCGCTTGGTCGCCGGACGGGTTGCTGGCCAGCGGGGGCGACGACGGCGTGGTGCAGCTGTGGGATCCCGCAACCGATACCGCGCACGTCGTGCTCCGGCAGCCCGGGTGGGTTCGGTCGCTCGCCTGGTCCGACAAGGGGTCGCTCGCCTGCGGGTGCGACAAGGTCGTCAGCATCTGGGGGCGTTCGCAAAGCCTCCCCGTAGAGGTCGCAGAACACGACGTTCGATTCCTGGCGTGGTCCCCGCAGGGAGAGCTCGCCAGTGGCTGGGAGAACGGGGAAGTCCGTCTGTTCCGAGGGGACGTCGGCGGTCGCAGCGAATCTCATGCACTGCATCGGCATCCTGACTCCGTCTCTTCGCTCGTCTGGTCGCGTGGAGGTGTTCTCGCGAGCACCAGCGGCGACGACGAGGTGTTCGTGTGGGACTCCAGTTCGGACACCGTGCGAGGGCTGAAGAGTGCGCAGCGATCTCTGGCGGTCGCGTGGTCCCCGCAGGGAGAATTGACCACAGCGGACGGCGACGCGCGGATCCGGATCTGGAAGCCTGACTTCGAGCAGCACCGCGAGGTGCGGCACCACGGCGGGCCGGCCGGGTCCATCGCGATCAGCGGCAGTCGAAAGATCGCCACAGGCGGATACGACGGAGAGATCCGGCTCTGGAACGAGGAGACGGGTTCGTCCCAGGTCGTGCTTCGGACCGGGCAACAAGTGGCGGCTCTGGCGTGGGCCGCGGACGGGCGCTTGGCGTACGTCAAATCAGGTGAGCAGGAAATCGAGATCTGGGCCCCGGACACCGGGAGCGCGACGGCGTGGTCCCGTACGAGCCAGATCGATGCCATGGCCTGGAGCAGTCGCGGCGTGCTTGCAACCGGTGGACCCGACTTTGTCGTCCGCCTCTGGGAGCCGGGCAACATGAGGCCGCGCGAGCTCCGCCGGCACACCGCCCCGGTGCACGCCCTGCTCTGGATTGCCGATGACCGGCTGGTCACGGGCGGTGCCGATGGGCTGCTGGTGTGGGATACCACCACTGGTCAGGTGGTCGTCATCGGCGATGAGGTGGAGATCTCCCGGCTGGGTTGGTCTCCGGGGATGCCCCTGGCCAGCGCTGACCGAGAAGGCCGAATCCGCTTGTGGGACCTGGAAACGGGGAATGTCGTCGCAACCGTGCCAGCGCATGACGAGCGGATCGTCGCGCTTGGTTGGCTCGACGGCGGCCGGCTGGTCAGCGCCGGTGAGGATCGCTTGGCCCTGACCTGGACGGTGGAGACCGACGCCGAGGCCCTGCTCCGCGAGGCGGATGAGCGCGGCGTGCGGCGGCTCACCGATCAGGAGCGCGTCCGCTTCGGTCTGGCCTGATAACCACGGAACGTGGTGTTAGGAATGCCTACCGTTGCGCCGTTTGGCTGACGCCGGTGGTTCACCGTTGCGTCACTGCGGGTCTTACGCCGCTTGGCTTTCTTCGGTGACGATGTCCGCTCGTGACTGAGGTTTCTCGACGTCGGGTGTTGGCCGGTGCCGCCGGTGTGGCCGGTGGCGTTGCCGCCGCTTCGCTGCTGCCGCCCTCGCTGCACCAGGCCATGGCGAAGCAGGTTCCCCAGGGCGGGCTGGATGCTGTCGAGCACGTCATCGTGCTCATGCAGGAGAACCGCTCCTTCGACCACTACTACGGCACGCTGCGCGGGGTTCGCGGCTACGGCGACCGGTTGCCGTTGCAGCAGCCCGATGGGCGGTCCGTCTTCCAGCAGCCCGCCATCGGCGGCGAGGTGCTGCCGTTCTCGCTGCGGCAGGGCGCCGAGCGGGAGGGGCGGCCGGTTTCCGACATCCAGTACCTCGGCGACCTCGACCACAGCTGGGGCGGCAGCGGCAAGGCCTGGGCGGGCGGCTGGAACAACGACTGGGTCGCCGCGAAGACCTCCGCCACCATGACCTACTACGAGCGGCAGGACATCCCGCTGCAGTACGAGCTGGCCGACACCTTCACCATCTGCGACGCCTACCACTGCTCGGTCTTCGGCTCCACCAACCCGAACCGGAACTACCTGTTCTCCGGCACCACCGGCTACGAGCCGGGCACCACCAAGCGGGCCGTCACCAACGCCGCCTACAGCTACGACCACGCCGGCTACGAGTGGACGACGTACCCGGAGCGGCTGGAGAAGGCCGGGGTGCCCTGGCAGATCTACCAGGAGTGGGACAACTTCACCGACAACTCCGTCGAGTACTTCAAGACGTTCAAGGCGATCGGCCGCAAGATGCTCGCCGCGGTGGACGGCGAGTTCCGCACCACCGAGGAGTTCTACACCGCCCTGTTCGACAAGCCGGCCCAGGAGCAGCAGCGGCTGCTCAAGCAGCTGGAGGCGGGCCGGGATGCGCTGACCGACGTCGAGCGCAGCCTGTTCGACCGCGCGATGTACCGCAGCAGGCCGGGCACCCTCGTCGAGCGGCTCCGAGCCGACATCGAGGCGGACCGGCTGCCGAAGGTGGTGTGGCTGGTTCCGTCCGCTGTGGACTCCGAACACCCGGGCAGCTCCACGCCGGTCGGCAGCGCCAACCTGATCTACGAGGTGCTGGACGCGATCGCCGACCCGAAGATCTGGTCGAAGACCGCGCTGCTGCTCAACTTCGACGAGAACGACGGCTTCTTCGACCACGTGCCGCCGCCGGTGCCGCCGAAGCCCGAATCCGGCGAGGGCGACGACCACTTCGAGGGCCGGCCGATCGGCCTCGGCCCGCGGGTGCCGATGACCGTGGTGTCGCCGTGGACGATCGGCGGCTTCGTCAACTCCGAGGTCTTCGACCACACGTCGGTGCTGCGCCTGCTGGAGCGCTGGACGGGCGTGCAGGAGCCGAACATCAGCTCCTGGCGGCGCACCGCGTGCGGCGACCTGACCTCGGTGTTCGACTTCGAGAACGCGGCGAAGCCGCCGAAGCCCGCCGAGCCGGGCCCGGTGCCGGAGCCGATCAAGCGCTGGCACCCCAAGCCGCCGGCGGAGCAGGCGCTCCCGCTGCAGGAGCAGGGCCGCAGCCCGGCGCGGGCCCTGCCGTACCAGCCGCAGGTCTCCGCCGCGCTGAACGGGGAAGCGGTGGCGCTGCGGCTGGGCAACGCCGGCGCCGGATCGGCGCACTTCGCGATCTACGCGTACGCGGGCGAGCTGCCCGGACCGTCCCATGTGGACGTTCGTGGCGAGAAGGTGGTGAACGTGCCGGCGAAGGAGGAGTACCGGCTCGCGGTGCAGGGGCCGAACCGCTTCTGGTTCGAGCTGAGCGGCTCCCGCGACGGCAAGGCCGCGGGCCTCGACGTGCGGACGAACCCCGACGCCCGCACCGGCGGCCTGTCGCTGGAACTGCGCAACAGCGGCGCCGAGCCGATCACGGTGCGCCTGCGCTCCCTGGGCTACGCGCCCGGCGAGCAGCGCGAGGTCCGGCTCGCCGCGGGCGGCGCGGAGTCCGTGACGTGGCCGACGGACCAGGGCTGGTACGACGTCGAGGTGACGGCAGCGCAGGACCGGTCGTTCCGGCGCCGGGCCACCGGCCGCGTCGAGAACGGAGCCCCGGGCGTCACCGGCTGAGCCCGCGCCCCTCGGTACGCTGGCCGGGTTGAGGGGAGTGGTGATGCAGAGCTACCTGCCGATCATCCTGCTGGCCGTCGCGGGTTTCCTGATCGGCGGCGTCTACGCGACGTGGAAGACCGCCCGGTTCTTCGCCGTGGTGCTCGCGGTCGCCGCGCTGATGGCCATCGTCGGCGGCATCGGCTGGATGATCTACGGCTGAGCCTGAACGCGCGAAGGGCGCCTCCGAACGAATCGGAGGCGCCCTTCTGCTGTGGAGCGTCAGCTCTTCGCCGCGACGGTTTCCTTCTCGGGCTCGTCGCCCTCGCTGGTCGCGCCGCCGTGGCCCTCGTCGACGAAGGACTGCTCGTTGAACGGGCTCCGTCCCGAGAACACCTGCTGCATCTGGCCGCGGTCGATCTCCTTCGTCCACGCGCCGATGAGGACCGTCGCCACCGCGTTGCCCGCGAAGTTCGTCAGCGCCCGCGCCTCCGACATGAACCGGTCGATGCCCACGATCAGGCCCACGCCGTCCAGCAGCTCCGGCCGGTGCGACTGCAGGCCGCCCGCCAGGGTCGCCAGCCCGGCGCCGCTGACGCCCGCCGCGCCCTTCGAGGCGATCATCATGAACAGCAGCAGCCCGATCTGCTCGCCCAGCGACAGCGGGTCGCCCATCGCGCTCGCGATGAACAGCGACGCCATGGTCAGGTAGATCATGGTGCCGTCCAGGTTGAACGAGTAGCCGGTCGGCACCGTGATGCCCACGACCGGCTTGCTCACGCCGAGGTGCTCCATCTTCGCGATCAGCCGCGGCAGCGCGGCCTCCGACGACGAGGTGGACACGATCAGCAGGAACTCGCGGCCCAGGTAGCGCAGCAGCGAGAGGATGTTGACCCGCGCGAACAGCCACAGCACCGGGCCCAGCACCAGGAACACGAACAGCACGCACGTGATGTAGAACCCGAGCATGATCACGGCCAGGCCCTTGAGGGCCTGCACGCCGGTCGCGCCGACGACCGCGGCGATCGCGCCGAACGCGCCCACCGGCGCCGCCCACATGACCATCGCCAGCATCTTGAACACCAGCCGCTGGATGTGCTCGATGCCGCGCAGGATCGGGGTGCCCTTGTCGCCCATCGCCTGCAGCGCGAAACCGGCCAGCAGCGCCACCAGCAGCGTCTGCAGCACCTGTCCCTCGGTCAACGAGGACACCAGGGTGTGCGGGATGATCCCGAGCAGGAAGTCCGTGGTGCTCTCGGCGCCCTCACCGGCCTGCTGCACGCCCTGGCCGCGCAGCGATTCGGTGATGTGCAGGCCCTCGCCGGGGTGCAGCACGTTGCCCACCAGCAGCCCGATGATCAGCGCCACCACGGACATGATCATGAAGTACGCCAGCGCGAGGCCGCCGACCTTGCCGACCTTGGCGGCTTTCCGGACGCCTCCCACGCCGAGCACGATGGTGCAGAAGATGACCGGCGAGATCATCATCTTGATCAGGTTGACGAACCCGGTGCCCAGCGGCTTCAGAGCCTTGCCGAGGTCGGGCGCGAGGAAGCCGACCGCGATGCCGGCCAGCACCGCGACGATCACCGCGATGTACAGGTAATGCGTTCGATCCCGACGGCGTGTCTGCGCAGCGTCTTTGCTTGCCACTGTTGCACTCCTACTGGGCTACCGGGTCACACTCGTACCGGCCGTGTCCCAGGTCACGGTCCGGCCGGGAGAGACTATCTGTGCCGGGTATCGTCAGCGTCACGCTTCTGTTCATTGTGTTCACATCTCCGACACGGATCCGTGATGCCCACCGCCGATGACCGGAACTGGTTCGGCCGCGTCCGGCCCAGCTGGAGCCTGGCCCGCCAGCTCTTCGTGCTGCAGGTGGTCGTGGTCGCCGTCGTCGTCCTCGCCGGTGCCGTGCTGGCCTGGTACGACGCGCGACAGCGCAACGACGACGCGGCCACCGAGAAGGTCGTCGCGGTGGCCCGCACGCTCGCCGCGCAGCCCGCCGTCCGGGACGGCCTGACCGCGCCGAACCCGACCGCCACGTTGCAGCCGCTGGCCGAACGCGTCCGGGCGGAGACCGGGGTCGACTTCATCACGATCATGTCCCCGGCGGGCATCCGCTACACGCACCCCGACCCGGCGCAGATCGGGCAGCGGTTCCTCGGGCACATCGAGCAGGCCCTCGCCGGAGAGGTGTTCACCGAGACCTACACCGGCACCCTCGGCCCGTCGGTGCGCGCCGTGGTGCCGGTCTACGACGACGGGCACCGGCTGGTGGGCCTGGTGTCGGACGGCATCACGGTGCGGATGCTCACCGCCGAGCTCAGCGAGCGGGTCACGGCGCTGGTCGTGGTCGCGGCGGCCGCGCTGCTGGTCGGCGGGCTGCTGACCTACCTGGTCAGCGCCCGGATGCGGCGCCACACCCACGGGCTGCGGCCCGCCGAGCTCAGCCGCATGTACGAGTACCACGACGCGATCCTGCACGCGGTGCGCGAGGGACTGCTGCTGGTGGCGCCCTCCGGGCTGATCACCCTGTGCAACGATGGGGCCGCTGTGTTGCTCTCGCTGGATCCCGTCGAAACCGAAGGCAGGCACGTGTCCGAGCTCGGCCTGCCGGTGTCCCTTGTGGACACCCTCGGGGCGGGGCGGGCGGTGCGCGACGAGGTCCACCTGACCGACGACCGCGTGCTGCTGGTCAACGTCTCGCAGATCCGCAGCGGTGATCGCGACCTGGGCACCGTCGTCACGCTGCGGGACCACACGGAGCTGCAGGCCCTCAGCGGCGAACTCGACTCGATGCGCGGCTTCGCCGAATCGCTGCGCTCCCAGGCCCACGAGTCGGCGAACCGGCTGCACACCGTGGTCTCGCTGATCGAGCTGGGCCGCGCGGAGGAGGCCGTCGCGTTCGCCACCGACGAGCTCCGGCTCGCCCAGCAGCTCACCGATCGCGTCGTCGGCGCGGTCGGCGAACCGGTGCTGGCGGCGGTGCTGCTGGGCAAGAGCGCCGAGGCGGGGGAGCGCGGCGTGGAGGTCGTGCTCGGCGCGGGCACCGAGATCGACGACGTCGACCTGGAGCACATCGATTCCCGCGACCTGGTGACCATCCTGGGCAACCTGATCGACAACGCCGTGGAGGCGACGCTGGAGGGCTCGCGCCCGAGCGTCGAGGTGACCATCCGGTCCACATCGGACGGTGTGCTGATCCGGGTCGCCGACAACGGGCCGGGCGTCGACCCGGACAGCGCCCAGCGGGTCTTCCAGCGCGGCTGGTCGACGAAGGAGGACGGCCGCGGGCTCGGGCTCGCGCTGGTCGGGCAGAGCGTGCGCCGCCACCGGGGCACCATCGAGGTGCACAACGACGGCGGCGCGGTGTTCACCGTCCGGTTGCCCGGCCGCTCGGGGACGGACGTGGCGCGGTGATCTCGGTCTTGGTCGTCGAGGATGATCCGCTGGTCGGCGAGGCGCACGAGGCCTATGTGAACCGGCTCGACGGGTTCGCGGTCGCGGGCCGGGTCCGCACCGGCCAGGCGGCCCTGCGGTTCGTCGAGCGCACCGCGGTCGACCTGGTGCTGCTGGATCTGCGGTTGCCCGACATGGACGGCCTGCAGGTCGCGCGGGCGCTGCGCACCGCGGGCAGCAACGCCGACGTGATCGCGGTGACCTCGGCCCGCGACCTCAAGGTCGTCCGCGCGGCGGTGTCCAGCGGAGTGGTGCAGTACCTGCTGAAGCCGTTCACCTTCGCGGCGATGCGGGAGAAGCTGGAGCACTACGCGCGGTTCCGGGCCAGCCTCGGCGACGACCGGGAAGTCAGCAGCCAGGCCGAGATCGACCGGGCGTTTTCCGCGCTGCGCGGCGTCGACCGCGCAGAGCTGCCGAAGGGCATGGGCGAGGAGACGCTCGCGGCGGTCGTCTCGGCGCTGCGCGCCAACCCCGACGGCGCCCCGGCGGGAGCCGTGGGCGAAGCCGCGGGGGTGTCCAGGGTGACGGCCCGCAGGTACCTCGAATACCTGGTCAACAACGGCATGGCCGACCGCCGCCCGCTGTACGGCGCGGTCGGCCGACCGGAGATGGCGTACCGCTGGATCGGCGAAGCTTGACCGGAGGCCCAGGCCCCAGCCCGGCCCGGTGCGTGGGTACGGGCGATGGAACCCGGAGACCGTCCTGACGCCGCAATTTCCATTGAAATTGCGGACCGCCGGTGCATCGCACCCCCGACACGCCGAAGGATGTGGACAACCTCGGGTGTCTGTGGACAACTTCCGCAATTTCAATGGAAATTGGACCTTCGATTTCCATTGAAATTGCGGCAAAACGCGGCGCGGGGGCGGTCAGGTGCGGTCGGCCGCCGGGCGCAGGAGCGGCGCGCCGGGGCCGAATTCGGCGAGCTTGTCGTCGGCGTTGTGCAGCGCGCAGAGGCGCAGCGACAGGCAGCCGCAGCCGATGCAGCCGGTGAGGCGGTCGCGCAGCCGTTGCAGGCCGTCGATGCGCGCGTCCAGCTCGTCGCGCCACCGTCGCGACAGCCGCGCCCAGTCCGCCTTGGTCGGGGCGTGGTCGTCCGGCAGCGTCTCGAGTGCCTCGGAAATCTGCTCCAGGCTCAGGCCGACGCGCTGCGCGGAGCGGATGAACGCCAGCCGGCGCAGCACCGAACGGTCGTAGCGGCGCTGGTTCCCGGAGGTGCGGGTGGTGGCGATCAGCCCTTTCTGCTCGTAGAAGCGCAATGCGGTCTGGGCGACACCGCTGCGGTGGGCCACCTCTCCGATGGTCAGTAGTTTCGGTAGCTTCGACACGTCCGCCAGGCTACCGAAAACCTAGACCAAAGTGCAGGTTTTTTCGCTTGACTTCGAGTGCGCTTGAAGTCCCACCCTGGTCGCATGACGATCACCGCACCGAGGGCCGGGTTCGGATACGCCGATCTCCGCCCGCTGATGAGCGAAATGACCGGCGACGAGAAGCATTCCGCCGCCGCCACCTCGACGCTGGACGTGCTGTGGGTGCTCTACGACCAGATCCTGTCGGTCGACCCGCGACGTCCCGACGACCCGGACCGCGACCGCTTCCTGCTCTCCAAGGGCCACGGCCCGATGGCCTTCTACGCCGTGCTGACGGCCAAGGGCTTCCTCGACCCGGCGGAACTGGCCCGCTTCGGCGAGTTCGACTCCAGGCTCGGCTTCCACCCGGACCGCGTCCTGGCGCCCGGCGTCGAGATCGGCAGCGGCTCGCTCGGCCACGGCCTGCCGCTCGGGCTCGGCGTGGCGCTCGGCCTGCGCGCCCAGGGCCGCACCGGGCCGCGCGTCGTGGTCCTCGTCGGCGACGCCGAACTCGACGAGGGCAGCAACCACGAGGCGATCCAGGTCGCCGGCCGCTGGGGGCTCGGGCGCCTGACCACCGTCGTGGTGGACAACAGCTCCTCCAGCACCGGCTGGCCGGGCGGCAGCGCCGACCGCTTCGCCCGCGAGGGCTGGGCCGCGCACACCGTCGACGGCCGCGACCACGCCGAACTCCGCGACGCGCTGGCCGACATCCACCAGGACCGCCCGCTCGCGGTGGTCGCCCAGGTCGAACCCAAGGAGCTGTGATGACCGCACCGACCACCGAAACGGCCGCGCCGACGATGCGGGAAGCGTTCGTCGACACCGTCACCGAAGCGCTCGACACCGATCCACGGGTCGCCCTGGTGCTGGCCGAGATCTCCGCCGATCGCTTCGTGGACGCCGCCGCCCGCCACCCGAGGCGGGTGCTCAACGTCGGCATCCGGGAACAGGCGCTGGTGAGCGTGGCCGGCGGGCTAGCGCTGACCGGGCTGCGGCCGGTGCTGCACTCGATCACGCCGTTCCTCGTGGAGCGGCCGTTCGAGCAGCTCAAGCTCGACCTCAACCACCAGGGCGTCGGTGCCGTCGTGGTCAGCACCGGCGCCTCCTACGACTACCCGACCGCGGGCCGCACGCACATGGCGCCCGGCGACGTCGCACTGATCGACACGCTGCCCGGCTGGACCGTGCACGTGCCCGGCCACCCGGCCGAGGTCTCGGCGCTGCTGCGATCGGCGATGCACACCGACGACCTCGTCTACCTGAGGCTCTCCGAGCAGGTCAACGCCGATCCGCTGGTGACGGGGCCTGGCTGGCACACCGTCCGGCGCGGCAGCCGGGGCGTCGCGCTCGCCGTCGGCCCGATGCTCGGACCGGTCCTCGCGGCGACGGCGACGCTCGACGTGACCGTGCTCTACACCGCCACCATCCGGCCGTTCGACGCCGGCGGGCTGCGGGAAGCGGTGCGGGCGGCGACCGCCGACGTGGTGCTGGTGGAGCCCTACCTGCGCGGCACGTCGACGCACGAGGTCAACGACGCGCTGGCCGACACTCCGCACCGGGTGCTCGCGCTGGGCGTTCGCCGCGACCTGGAACTGCGGGCCTACGGCACCGCCGAGGAGCACGAAGCGGCGCACGGCCTCGGCCCGGCCGGTATCGGCACGGCGGTGCGGTCGTTCCTGGGCGGATGACCTGCGCGGCGGCCGCCCGCGACGTGGGCTGATGCGTCCGGGCGGTAGCCTGGGCGCGTGGCACGAGTCGTCATCTTGGACTACGGATCAGGCAACCTCCGCTCCGCCGAACGCGCGCTCGAGCGCGCCGGGGCCGACGTCGAGGTGACCGCCGACCATCGTGCCGCGACCGAGGCCGACGGCCTGGTCGTGCCCGGCGTCGGGGCCTTCGCCGCGTGCATGGAGGGCCTGCTCCACGTCGGCGGCGACAAGATCATCGATCACCGGCTGGCTGGCGACCGCCCGGTCCTCGGGATCTGCGTGGGCATGCAGGTGCTCTTCGACGAGGGCGTCGAGCACGGCATGCAGGCCAACGGCTGCGGCCAGTGGCCGGGCACCGTCGAGCGGCTGCACGCCGACGTCCTCCCGCACATGGGCTGGAACGACGTGCAGCCGCCGGAGGGCAGCACCCTGTTCGCCGGTATCGAGCCGGGCACCCGGTTCTACTTCGTGCACTCCTACGGCGTCCGCAAGTGGCAGCTGCCCGCGTCGGAGACGATCGCGCCGCCGCTGGTGACCTGGGCCGAACACGGCGAACCGTTCGTCGCCGCGGTGGAGAACGGGCCGCTGACGGCGACCCAGTTCCACCCGGAGAAGTCCGGGGAGGCGGGCGCACGGCTGCTGCGGAACTGGCTGGGCAGCCTGTGACCCGCCGGGGCGGCCTGCTGGGGCCGACGGCGGTGCGGGTGATCGCGCTGGTGCTCGCGCTCGGGATGATCGCCGGGATCGGCGCGCCCTACCTGCTGCAGGCCGGGGTGCCGCTGTGGGCGGTCCTGATGCTCGTGCTGATCGTCCTCGCGGTGCCCGTCGTCGCCGTCGTCCGCTCCGAGCGCAGCCGCCGGTGAAGGGGCCGAAGCGCTGGCAGTAGGGTTGGGGCGTGACTTTCACGCTGCTTCCCGCTGTTGATGTTGCCGACGGTCAGGCGGTCCGCCTCGTGCAGGGCGCCGCCGGTACCGAGACCTCCTACGGTGACCCGTTGGAGGCCGCGCTGACCTGGCAGCGCGCGGGAGCCGAGTGGATCCACCTGGTCGACCTGGACGCCGCGTTCGGCCGCGGCTCGAACCGGGCGCTGCTGGCCGAGGTGACCGGCAAGCTCGACGTGCAGGTGGAGCTCTCCGGCGGCATCCGCGACGACGCCTCGCTGGAGGCGGCGCTGGCCACCGGCTGCGCGCGGGTCAACCTGGGCACCGCCGCGCTGGAGAACCCGGCGTGGGCGGACCGGGTGGTCGCCGAGTACGGCGAGCGGGTCGCGGTCGGCCTGGACGTGCGGATCACCGAGCAGGGCCACCGGCTGGCCGCGCGCGGCTGGACCAAGGACGGCGGCGACCTGTGGGAGGTGCTGGCCCGGTTGGACGCCGCCGGCTGCCGCCGCTACGTGGTCACCGACGTCAGCAAGGACGGCACCCTGCAGGGGCCGAACATCGCGCTGCTGCGCGAGGTCTGCGCCCGCACCGAGGCGCCGGTGATCGCCTCCGGCGGCGTGTCCAGTGTGGACGACCTGGTGGAGCTGTCGAAGCTCGCGCCGGTCGGCCTGGAGGGCTCGATCGTCGGAAAGGCCCTCTACGCCCAGAACTTCACCCTCGAAGAGGCCCTCGCCGCGGTGCGCTGACGCCCTCGCAAGTGCGGGTGCGCGCAGAGTAGAACGCCCCATCCACCGCGCCGCGCGGCCGTGTCTCTACCCTGGGGACATGGCCGTTGCGGTGCGTGTGATCCCCTGCCTGGACGTCGATCAGGGGCGGGTCGTCAAGGGTGTCAACTTCACCAACCTCCGGGATGCCGGCGACCCCGTGGAGCTCGCCCGTGCCTACGACGCGGAGGGCGCCGACGAGCTGACCTTCCTCGACGTCACGGCGTCCTCGTCGGACCGCGAGACCACCTTCGACGTGGTGCGGCGCACGGCCGAGCAGGTCTTCATCCCGCTGACCGTCGGCGGCGGCGTGCGCAGCACCGACGACATCAACCGGCTCCTGCGCGCCGGGGCGGACAAGGTCAGCCTGAACACCGCCGCCATCGCCCGGCCCGAGCTGCTCAGCGAGGCGTCGCAGCGCTTCGGCGCGCAGTGCGTGGTGCTGTCCGTGGACGCCCGGCGCGTGCCGGAAGGCGGTCAGCCGACGGCGTCCGGCTTCGAGGTCACCACGCACGGCGGCCGGCGCGGCACCGGCATCTGCGCCGTTGAGTGGGCCGCGAAGGGCCAGCAGCTCGGCGTCGGCGAGATCCTGCTGAACTCGATGGACGCCGACGGCACCAAGGCCGGTTTCGACCTGGAGATGATCCGCGCGGTCCGCGACGTCGTCGACGTGCCGCTGATCGCCAGCGGCGGCGCCGGCGCGGTCGAGCACTTCGCGCCCGCGGTGCGCGCCGGCGCCGACGCGGTGCTGGCCGCCAGCGTGTTCCACTTCGGACAGTTGAAGATCGGCGAGGTCAAGGACGCCATGCGGGCGGAAGGGATCACTGTTCGATGAGCGGTCTGGACCCGGCGATCGCGGCCCGGCTCAAGCGCAACGCGGAGGGGCTCGTCGCGGCGATCGCGCAGCAGCGCGGCACCGGCGAGGTGCTGATGATGGCGTGGATGGACGACGAGGCGCTGCACCGCACCCTCACCACCCGCCGCGGCACCTACTACTCCCGCAGCCGCGGGCAGTACTGGGTCAAGGGCGAAACCTCCGGCCACACCCAGCAGGTGCACGAGGTCCGCCTGGACTGCGACGGCGACACGATCCTGCTGGTGGTCGACCAGGAAGGCGCGGCCTGCCACACCGGCGACCACACCTGCTTCGACGCCGACGTCCTGCTCGGCTGACCGCGGTTCCACCGGCCGGGGCACCCGGTGGTCAGGGGCCGGTGGCTCCGGAGATGTCGCCGGTCAGGTAGCGCTGGAGGTTCGGCGCGATCGCGGCCACCACGGTGTCGTGGTCGGCCGACGCCAGCGGCTCAAGGTGGATCACGTAGCGGGCCATCCCCAGCCCGACGATCTGCGACCCGCACAGCGCCGTGCGCAGCTCAGCCCGGTCCATGCCCAGCGTCTTGACCAGCCGTTTGAACAGCACGTTCTGGATGAACTCCCGCAGCATCCCCACCGCGTTCTCGTTCGCCGCGACGCTGCGGACCAGGGCCGCGAACTGGCCGCCCTCCGCGTTGTCCCACACCGTCAGGAACCGCCGCAGCAACCGCTCGGCGAGCTGCTCCCGATCGCCCACCAGCAGCTGCGGCACCACCTCGGCCGGGTTGATCGGGATGTGCACCGCCGCGGTGAACAGCCCCTCCTTGCCGCCGAACCAGTGGTTGACCATCGCCGGATCGACCCCGGCCCGGCCCGCGATGGCGCGCACCGTGGCCGCGTCGTAGCCCTGCTCGGTGAACACCTCGCGCGCCGCGGCCAGCAACGCGGCCTTGGTGTCGGCCCCGCTGCGCCGCCGCCCGCGGCGCTTCGGCTCTGTTCCGCTCTGGTCGATGCCACTGCTCACCCACCCATCCTCGCCGCCCCGGCAGCGGGAGGGCAAAGCGGTGCGGAGGTCCCGCGCAGCCGGGATCGGGTGGACGGCACAATGACGACATGGTCGGCGACGGTGATATCGGCACTATCAGCCCAGGACGCGAGGAGTTCCGCAGCCTGGCGGCGGACCGCCGGGTGATCCCGGTGGTGCGGCGGTTGCTCGCGGACGACGAGACCCCGCTCGGGGTGTACCGCAAGCTCGCCGGGGACCGCCCCGGAACGTTCCTCTTCGAGTCCGCCGAGAACGGTCGCTCCTGGTCGCGATGGTCCTTCGTGGGCGCCCGCAGCGCGGCCGCGCTGACCGTTCGCGACGGCCAAGCGCACTGGACGGGCAAGCCGCCGGTGGGTCTGCCGGACAGCGGCGACCCGCTGCAGGCGCTGCGCGAGACCGTCCGGTTGCTGCAGACCGACCCGCTCCCCGGGCTGCCGCCGCTGACCGGCGGCATGGTCGGCTACCTCGGCTACGACGCGGTCCGCAGGCTGGAGCGGCTGCCGAACCTGACCGAGGACGACCTGCAGATCCCCGAGATGGTGATGCTGCTGGCCACCGACCTCGCCGCGCTGGATCACCACGAGGGCACCATCACGCTCATCGCCAACGCGGTGAACTGGGACGACAGCCCGGAGCGCGTCGACGCGGCCTACGACGACGCGGTGCGCCGCCTGGACGAGATGACCGAGGCGCTGTGCACCCCGGCCGCGCCCACGGTCGCCGCGTTCTCCCGGCCCGCCCCGCAGTTCGTCCGGCGCCGCCAGCCCGACGAGCACTACGCGGCGGTCGAGAAGGCCAAGGAGGCGATCCGGGCCGGCGAGGCGTTCCAGGTCGTGGTGTCGCAGCGGTTCGAGATCGAGACCAGCGCTGACGCCCTGGACATCTACCGGGTCCTGCGCACCACCAACCCGAGCCCGTACATGTACCTGCTGCGGCTGGACGCGCCGGACGGCGGCACGCCGTTCGACATCGTCGGCTCCAGCCCCGAATCGCTGGTCACGGTGCGCGACGGGCAGGCGACCACGCACCCGATCGCCGGGACCCGCTGGCGGGGCGCCGACGAGGACGAGGACGCGCTGCTGGAGAAGGAGCTCATCAACGACGACAAGGAGCGCGCCGAGCACCTGATGCTCGTCGACCTCGGCCGCAACGACCTGGGGCGGGTCTGCAAGCCGGGTTCGGTGCACGTCGTCGACTTCTTCCGCATCGAGCGCTACAGCCACGTCATGCACATCGTGTCCACGGTGACCGGTCAGCTGGCCGAAGGCCGGACGGCGTTCGACGCGATCGCCGCCTGCTTCCCCGCGGGCACGCTCTCCGGCGCGCCGAAGCCGCGAGCGCTGGAGCTGATCGAGGAGCTGGAGCCGACCCGGCGAGCCCAGTACGGCGGCGTGGTGGGCTACCTGGACTTCGCCGGCGACGCGGACACGGCGATCGCGATCCGCACCGCGCTGGTGCGTGACGGCACCGCGTACGTGCAGGCCGGCGGCGGCATCGTGGCCGACTCCGACCCGGTCGCCGAGGACCAGGAATGCCTGAACAAGGCGCGCGCGGTGCTCAACGCGGTGGCGACGGCCGAGACGCTGTCGCGGCCGGCGACCGAACGGGCGACGGGAGAGCGGGTTGACCACCGAGCCGGGATCTGAGCCGAGCCCCCGGCCCGCGCGGTCGAAGGGTCTGCTGTGGTCGGTGGTGCTGCTGGTGCTGGTCGCCGCCGGCGTGCTCTGGGGCGCGAGCGCGCTCGTCTGGGTGGAGCAGCGGTTCCGCACGCCCTTCGGCACCGAGGTCTCCGCCGGGATCACCGGCGGGGACATCCGCCCGGAGCTGGTGCCGATGGCGCTGGCGGGCCTGGCCGCCGTCGCCGCGGTGCTGGCCACCGGCGGGTGGCTGCGGCGCGTGGTCGGCGCCCTCATCGCGGTCGCGGGTGCCGTGCTGGGCTGGCGGGTGTTCCAGCAGTTCAGCTTCGGCTGGTTCGCGACCGGGACGGCCGGTGACGTGCCGCCGGGCAGCACGCCGATCGGCGAGATGGCCAGCCGGCCGTTCGGGCTGCTGCTGATGGCTGCGGGCGCCCTGCTGCTGTTCGTCGCCGGTGCTCTGGTGGCGTTCCGGGCCGGTCGGATGCCCGCGATGGGCGCGAAATATTCGGCTCCGGGTGCCGCGAAGCAGAAATCCCACGATCCGGACCGGCAGATGTGGAACGACTTGGACGCCGGCCGCGATCCAACGGATGAGCAGGATCGCTGAAAATCTTTCAAATTCACCGAAGGGTGGAAAACCCAGTTCGGCGCGGCCCCGAGCCGGTGACCGGACGCGTCGCCAGGGCCGAAGGTCCTTGTTGCGCAGGGACGTTGGGCTACCCCTTGGTGGGACCGGTGGCCGGTGAGGTTTAGCATCGGCCATGCGACGGCACGGCGGGAAGGGGAGTGTCGTGATCGAGCGCAATGAGTTCATCTGCGCATCTGGTTACTTGCGGACCGACCTGAAGGCGAGTGTGCGGGACACGGCCGGCGAGGTGTTCGCGTGACCGTTCTGGAATCAATCATCGAAGGCGTTCGCGAAGATCTGGCAGTTCGCGAATCCGCGATTCCCTTCGACGAGATCAAACAACTATCCGCCGCGGCGGCACCCCCGCGCGACGTGCTCGCCGCGCTGCGGGCGCCGGGCGTGGGCGTGATCGCGGAGGTCAAGCGGCGCAGCCCGTCCAAGGGCGAGCTGGCCGAGATCGGCGAGCCGGCCGATCTCGCCGCCGACTACGCCTCCGCCGGGGCGCGGGTCATCAGCGTGCTCACCGAGCAGCGCCGCTTCGGCGGCTCGCTGGCCGACTTCGACGCGGTCCGCGCCAGGGTCAACACGCCCCTGCTGCGCAAGGACTTCATCATCAGCCCGTACCAGGTGCACGAAGCCCGGGCGCACGGCGCGGACATGGTGCTGCTCATCGTCGCGGCCCTGGAGCAGAACGCGCTCGAAGCGCTCCTGGACCGGGTCGAATCGCTGGGCATGACCGCTCTCATCGAGGTTCACACCGCCGAAGAGGCCGACCGCGCGTTGGAGGCCGGTGCGAAAGTAATTGGCATCAACGCGCGCAACCTGCATACGCTCGAGGTGGACCGCGACGTGTTCGGGCGGATCGCGCCGGGGTTGCCGCAGGAGGTCCTCAAGATCGCCGAGTCGGGGGTCCGCGGTCCGAGTGACCTGATGGCCTACGCGGGATCCGGTGCGGACGCCGTGCTGGTCGGTGAGGGCCTGGTGACCAGCGACAATCCCAAGACCGCAGTCACCCAGCTGGTGACCGCCGGGTCGCACCCCGCGTGCCCGCGGCCGAGCCGGTAGCCGGACCGGTTCCGCGAGTTCGAGGGTTCGGCGCAAGGCACAGGAGGTAAGGCAATGACCGTAGGCGCAGAGACCGCGCGCGCCCACCGACCGGGCAAGCCCGTGCCGGAGGGACATGACCCGGACGAGCGCGGGCACTTCGGGGTCTACGGCGGCCGGTTCATGCCGGAGGCGCTGATCGCCGCCCAGGACGAGCTCGCCGCCGAGTACGCCAAGGCGCAGAGCGACCCGCAGTACCTCGCCGAGCTCGACGACCTGCTGCGCAACTACGCCGGGCGGCCGTCGCTGCTGACCGAGGCGAAGCGGTTCGCCGAGCACGCCGGCGGCGCCCGGATCCTGCTCAAGCGGGAGGACCTCAACCACACCGGATCCCACAAGATCAACAACGTGCTGGGGCAGGCGCTGCTGGTCAAGCGGATGGGCAAGCGCCGGGTCATCGCCGAGACCGGGGCCGGGCAGCACGGCGTCGCCACCGCGACCGCCTGCGCGTTGCTGGGCCTCGAGTGCGTGATCTACATGGGCAAGGTGGACACCGAGCGGCAGGCGCTCAACGTCGCCCGGATGCGGCTGCTCGGCGCCGAGGTCATCCCGGTCAGCAGCGGCTCGGCGACCCTCAAGGACGCCATCAACGAGGCGCTGCGCGACTGGGTCGCCAACGTCGACCACACCCACTACCTGCTGGGCACCGCGGCCGGGTCGCACCCGTTCCCGATGATGGTGCGCAACTTCCACAAGGTCATCGGCGACGAGGCGCGTCGGCAGGTGCTCGAGATGACGGGCCGGCTGCCCGACGTCGTCGCGGCCTGCGTCGGCGGTGGCTCCAACGCCATCGGCATCTTCCACGGCTTCATCGACGACCCGGACGTGCGGCTGGTCGGCCTCGAACCGGGCGGGCACGGCATCGCCTCCGGCGAGCACGGTGCCACCCTCTGCGAGGGCACGCCCGGCACGCTGCACGGGGCCCGCTCGTACCTGCTGCAGGACGACGACGGCCAGGTCATCGAGGCCTACTCGATCTCCGCCGGGCTCGACTACCCGGGCGTGGGGCCCGAGCACTCGTACCTGAAGGACATCGGGCGCGCCGAGTACCGCTCGGTCACCGACGACGAGGCCATGCACGCCTTCCGGCTGCTGTCCCGCACCGAGGGCATCATTCCGGCCATCGAGTCGGCGCACGCGCTGGCCGGCGCGATCAAGCTCGGCCAGGAGCTCGGCCCGGAGGCGATCATCCTGGTGAACCTCTCCGGCCGGGGTGACAAGGACATGGACACCGCGGCGAAGTACTTCGGGCTCGTCGACGAGAACACTGACGAGAACACGGAGGCGTCATGAGCGACACTTGCACGCTCTCCGCTCATGTAAGCCGACCGGGTGCGGGTGTCCCGCAAAACACTGAGGAGTCGCGGTGAACCTGCGCGAGGTCTTCCAGAACTGCCGGGAAGAGCAGCGGGCCGCCCTGATCGGCTACCTGCCCGCCGGGTTCCCGACCGTCGAGGAGTCCAAGGAGCTGTTCAGCGCGATGCTGACCGGCACCGACGGCTCGACCGGCTGCGACATCGTCGAGGTCGGCATCCCGTTCTCCGACCCGGTGATGGACGGCCCCACCATCCAGGCCGCCAGCGACAAGGCGCTGCGCGCCGGGTTCCGGCTGCGCGACGTCTTCGACGTGGTGTCCTCGATCGCCGACGCCGGTGGCCACGCCGTGGTGATGACCTACTGGAACCCGGTGCACCACTACGGCCCGGACGCGTTCGCCCGCGACCTCAAGGCGGCCGGCGGGCTCGGCGTGATCACCCCGGACCTGATCCCGGACGAGGGCGAGGACTGGATCGCCGCGACCGACGCGCACGGCCTGGACCGGATCTTCCTGGTCGCCCCGTCGTCGACGGAGGAGCGGCTGGCGCTGACCGCCAAGGCCACCAGCGGCTTCGTCTACGCCACCTCGGTGATGGGCGTGACCGGGGCGCGCGAGAGCGTCGGCTCGGCCGCGGCCGGGCTCGTGCAGCGCACCCGCGCGCACACCGACCTGCCGATCGGCGTCGGCCTGGGCGTGCGCAACGGCGAGCAGGCCGCCGAGGTGGCCGGCTTCGCCGACGGCGTCATCGTCGGCTCCGCCTTCGTCACCCGCGCCGAGCAGGACGGCCCCGCCGGCGTCCGCGAGCTCACCGCGGAACTCGCCCGGGGCGTCCGGTCCCGCTGATCTGCTGCGAACGGCCCGTTCGCTCCTCCTAACGAGGCGAACGGGCCGTTCGTTCCGCCAGGGACCGGGTGGTGCTCACCATTCGTGGAGCGACCGATACGGTTAGCGGCGTGAGTGCCCCGGTTGCCGCCTTGGCGAGTCCGTTCCTGGCCACCATCCCCAGCCCGCCGCAAGGGGTTTGGTTCATCGGCCCGATCCCGCTGCGCGCCTACGCGCTGTGCATCATCGCCGGCATCATCGCGGCGGTCTGGATCGGCAGCCGCCGCTGGGTGGCGCGCGGCGGACGCGAGGGCACGGTCATCGACATCGCGGTGTTCGCGGTGCCGTTCGGGCTGGTCGGCGGTCGGCTCTACCACGTCGCCACCGACTGGTACAAGTACTTCGGACCGGACCGCAACCCGCTGGACGCCCTCAAGGTGTGGGAAGGCGGCCTGGGCATCTGGGGCGCAGTGGCGCTCGGCGCGGTTGGCGCCTGGATCGGCTGCCGCCGCCGGGGCGTGCCGCTGGCCGCGTTCGCCGACGCGGTCGCGCCCGGCATCATCCTCGCGCAGGCCATCGGCCGCCTCGGCAACTGGTTCAACCAGGAGCTCTACGGTGCGCCGACGGACCTGCCCTGGGGCCTGGAGATCTACCGGCGCATCGACCCGGCGACCGGGCTCGCCGACCCCATCACGGGCGTCGCGATGGACAGCGTGCCGGACAAGATCGTGCACCCGACGTTCCTGTATGAGCTGCTGTGGAATCTCGGTGTCTTCCTCCTGATCATCTGGGCGGACCGCAAGTTCCGGATGGGCCACGGCCGGGTGTTCGCGCTCTACGTCGCCGGCTACACGGCCGGGCGGGTGTGGATCGAGATGATGCGCACCGACGACGCCACGCACGTCCTCGGCATCCGCATCAACGTCTTCACCTCCCTGATCGTCTTCGCCGGCGCGGTCCTGTACCTGCTGTACGTGCGCGGCAAGCGCGAGGACCCCGAGCTGCTGCGCGGCAAGCCGATGCCCGGCGACGACGACACGGCCGCGACGCCGGAGCGGCCCGCCGAGGAGCCGAAGGCGACGACCGCCGACGCGGACCCGGACGGGGGCAAGGACGAGCCGAAGGGCTCGGACGACTCCGGAGACGAACGTGCGGAGGCGCGCAGCGCCGACGGCAACGGCAAGGACGCGAAGGACTGACCTTCGGCGCGCCCGGTGCGCCTACCGGGCGCCGAAGGCCACCGCGCCGCTCGGCGAGTCCTTGGAGCCGGTGGGGTCGTGCTGCGATGCCACCAGCTCCAGCCGGACGCCGACGGCCTGCCCGAGCCGGTCGAGCAGGTCGATGGTCGGTAGGCTGCCGCCGCTCTCCCAGCGCGCGACCGAGGACTGCGTAGTGCCCATCCGCTTCGCGAGCTCGGTCTGGGTCAGCCCCGCGTCCGTGCGCAGCCCGTACACCAGCCGCGCCAGCTCGAACGCCAGCGAGGCTTCCGCGTACGACTTGTCGTACTCTTCCTGGTCGGTGATCGGGTTCTCACGCCGGATCTGATCGAGCTTCTTCCAGGTCATCTCATGGCCTCCGGTCGTGCCGCATGGCTGTGCGGGCGCGAGCGACCTCGCGCCGTTCGTTCGATCGTTGCTTCCGGAACGTGGTCAGGGTGATCGCGAGGCGTGCTGGGTCGAGAACGTAGGTCACCCGGCGCTCGACTCCTTCGCAATGAAATCTGAGTTCGCGCAGACCACCGCCGAGATGCTTGCTGTGCGGCATGCCCAGGAGCGGTCCGAATTCCGAGAGCAGGTCGAACATCCGGTCCGCGATGGCGCGGTCCCGATTCTTGAGGCTGCAGTACCAGCGCTCGACTTCGTGCGACACAACGATGTTCCATTGTCCGCCTCCGGGTTCGCGGGACATGCTCCGAACATAGCGCGCACGCGATAACGCGTCGATGCTATATCCCGAACATGATCAGTTCGAGTGACGTGGGCGGCGGGCGAGGGAGCGGCCGGTCAGCCCCGGACGGGGGCGATGACCGGGGCGCCGTCGGGAGTGTGCAGGACCGTGACGCGGGCCGTGTAGCGCTTCGCCAGCACCTCCGGGGTCAGGACCTCCACCGGGCTTCCTTCGGCCGCGACGCGGCCTTCGTCGAGGAGGAGCAGGCGTTCGGCGTACTGGGCGGCGAGGGTCAGGTCGTGCAGCGTCATGACCACCGTGGTGCCCAGTTCCCGGCGCAGTTCGTCGACCAGGTCGAGCAGGGCCTGGGCATGCCCGACGTCCAGGCCGGTGGTCGGTTCGTCGAGCAGCAGCACGCCCGCTCGCTGGGCGAGGGCGCGGGCCAGCACGGCGCGTTGGCGTTCGCCCCCGGACAGCGTCGAAAGGGCCCGGTCCGCGAGTCGCGTCAGGTCCAGCCGCTCCAGCAGGGCGCGGACCACGTCCAGGTCGGTGGGGCCCTCCCGGCCCAGCACGCCGAGGTGCGGGGTGCGGCCGAGCAGCACGTAGTCGGTGACCGTGAGGCCGATCGGCAGCTGCGGGATCTGCGGCGCGTAGCCGATCGCCCGGGCCCGTTCGCGGCGGCGCAGCGACGCCAGCGGCCGGCCGTCGACCAGCACCCGGCCGTCGTGCCGCACCAGGCCCGCGACGGCCTTCAGCAGCGTCGACTTGCCCGACCCGTTCGGTCCGATGACGCCCAGCCAGCCACCGGTGTCCACAGTGGTCGAAACATCGGAAATCACCGTGCTGCGCCGATATCCGGCCGACAGGCCGTGCACTTCGAGTGTGCTCATGCGCGCCTCCGGTGCAGCAGGACCGCGAAGAACGGCGCGCCGGTGAACGCGGTGATCACGCCGATCGGGATCTCGGCGGGCGCCAGCAGGGTGCGGGCGAGCATGTCGGCGAGAACCAGGAAGACCCCGCCGAACAGCAGCGAGAGCGGCACGATGATCCGGAAGCTGCCGCCGATCGCCAGCCGCACCAGGTGCGGCACCACGAGGCCGACGAAACCGATCAGCCCGGCCACCGACACCGCCGCGGCGGTGGCCAGCGAGGCCGCGATGAGCACCAGCAGCCGCACCCGCCCCGGGTGCACACCGAGCGCCGCGGCCTCCTCGTCGCCGGTGCCCAGCAGGTCCAGCAGGCGGGCGCAGGTGCAGAGCACGACCGCGGCGATCGCCAGGTACGGCAGCACGATCAGCACTTCCCGCCAGCCGGTGGTGGTCAGCCGCCCCAGGATCCACATGTAGACCTGCTGCAACGACTCCACGCGGAGCTGCTGCACGAACGTCTGACCGGCCGTGAGGAACGCGCCGACCGCGACGCCGGCCAGCACCAGCGTCGCCGTGTCCCGGCCCGCCGAGCGGCCGACCAGCCAGGTCAGGCCCACCCCGCCGAGCGCGCCGACGAACGCCGCGAGCTGCACCGGGACCGACGGCCCGCCCGCCGGGGCCGCGGTGATCACCAGCGTGGCGGCCAGGCCGGCGCCCGCCGCCGCGCCCAGCAGGTACGGGTCGGCCAGCGGGTTGCGGAACACGCCCTGGAACGCGGCGCCGGACACCGCCAGCGCCGCCCCGACCAGCACGCCGAGCACGACCCGGGGCACCCGCAGCTGCCACAGGATCGCCGCCTCCCGCTCGGACAGCGGCGAGACGCCGCCGGTCAGCTGCGCGCCGATCTCGGCGAGCACCCGCTGCCAGCCGAGCTCGGCGGCCCCGAGCAGTACCGACAGCAGGATGCTCGCCAGCAGCACCGCCACCCCGACGAGCAGGTGGTGCGGGCGGAGCTTGGTCTGCTTCAGGGCCCCGCCGAGCGCCTTCGTCACCCGTTCTGGGCCTTGGCGACGCCGCCGCCGATCGCCCGCACCAGCTCGACCACCCGCGGGCCCCACCGGCTCGCGATGTCGTCGTCGAGTTCGACGACGCGGCCGTGCTGCACGGCGTCCAGGGTGTTCCAGCCCGGCCGGGCCGCGACCGCCGCCGCGTTGACCTGGCAGCACTTGACGTCGGACAGGAAGATCAGGTTCGGGTTGGCCTGCACGATGTGCTCCTCGGACAGCTGCGGGAAGTTCCCGCCCGCCGGGTCCGCGATGTTGTGCAGGCCGAACAGGTTGTAGACGTTGCCGACGAAGCTCTGCGAGGTCGCGGTGTAGTAGTCCGGGCTGACCTCGTGGAAGTAGTTCAGCGGCTGCGCCGGGCGCGGGGTGGTGCGGACGATCTCGTCGATCTCCGAGCGCATCCGGTCGACCAACTCGGCGGCCTGCTTGGTGTGCCCGGTGGCCTGCCCGAGCACCTCGATCTGCTTGTAGGCGTCGTCCAGCGTGGCCGGCGACGGCGTGAGCAGCGTCGGCACGTTGACCACCTTCAGGCCGTCCGCCAGCTTCGCGGCGCTGTCCGGCGCGATGACCAGGTCCGGGGTGTGCGCGCCGACGGCGGCGGCGTCCACGGTGAAGCCGGAGAGGTCGGTGCGCGGCGCCTCCGCCGGGAAGTTGGAGTACTGGTCCACCGCGATGACCTGGTCGCCGGCGCCGATCGCGTACAGCGTCTCGGTGGCGGTGGGGGACAGCGAGATGATCCGCTTCGGCTGCTGCGCGACCGTCACGGGCGGCTGACCGGGCAGCTCGACCTTGACCGGGAACGCCGAGGCCGGGTCGTCGGCCGGCGCGGGGGCCTCGGAATGGGGGCGGGTGGCGCACGCGGTGACCCCGACTAGCAGGGCGAGCATCGCGAGCAGCAGGGCGGCGAGTCGGCGGAACCCGGTCATGTCTTCCCAACGGTTCGGCCGGTGCGTGGCGGGCGCGGCTCCGGGAAGCCGGGCTTCCGGGGCGAGCCGCACCCCTGCACCGGGGGTGGCGGACATCGACGCCACGCGCAAGGCGACCTGGCTC
Source organism: Saccharopolyspora elongata (assembly GCF_004348985.1). Taxonomy (GTDB): domain Bacteria; phylum Actinomycetota; class Actinomycetes; order Mycobacteriales; family Pseudonocardiaceae; genus Saccharopolyspora; species Saccharopolyspora elongata. The sequence continues at coordinate 119,710 of NZ_SMKW01000017.1, forward strand.
GTGCCCGCCCGGGGCGGGCCATCGCAGTTGCGGCACAGCACCGGATTCGCACCGGTTTCGCTTGGCGCTGGCGTCCCGCGAGCACCCGCGTCGCGGGCGCTCTGAGCTGGAAAGATATCAGGAGAAGATCGGCCGTCCGCGCCGTGCGGGAGTGTCCTGCGGCACGGGGCTACCCGGGGCGCGACCCAGCGGTTAAATTTGACGACGGACCGTGTTCGGAGGCGTTCGGTCGCGAGCGCGGTAACTCAACCGAGTGCGTTACTACAAGATGGTCAGCATCACGCCCAGAGTGCTGCTTCCGGGTATCGTGGCTGTTAAAGTTCCCTAAACGCTCCGGTCACGAGCGGGCTTTCGAAAGCCCGAAAACTTCTGTCGTGCCGCCGGGAGCTATCTGCGGGCCAGCGTCGTCCCGTGCCCAGAAGTCATGAAGTCAGGTCAGGAATTGACCGGGGGCTTCCAGCACGAGAAATGACGAGGGAGGTCTGCGCAGTGGTCTTCTCCGCCGTCCCAGCAGCCCAGGGGTTGTACGACCCGGCTGCGGAACAGGATTCCTGCGGTGTCGCCATGGTCGCCGACATCCGCGGCCGCCGTTCCCACGGCATCGTCGCCGATGCGCTGACCGCGCTCGCCAACCTGGAGCACCGCGGTGCCGCCGGCGCCGAGCCGACCAGCGGTGACGGTGCGGGCATCCTCCTCCAGCTGCCGGACGAACTGCTGCGCGCCGAGGCCGGCGTCGAGCTGCCGGAGCCGGACGAGGCGGGGCGGCACCGCTACGCGGCAGGCATGGCATTCCTGCCCACCGATCCCGAGCAGCGCGCGCGGGTGGTGGAGCTGGTGGCGCGGGTAGCCGCCGAGGAGAACATGCGCGTCCTGGGCTGGCGCGACGTGCCGATCACCCCGGAGCGGGCCGGCGTGGGCAGCACCGCCCAGAAGTGCATGCCGCACTTCGCGATCCTGCTGGTCGCCGGGCACCACGGCGAGGCGGGCGTCGAGCTGGACCGGCTGGCGTTCTGCCTGCGCAAGCGCGCCGAGCGGGTGGCCGAGCAGGACGGGCTGGAGCTGTACTTCCCGTCGCTGTCCAGCCGCACCCTGGTCTACAAGGGCATGCTGACCACCGAGCAGCTGCCCGCCTTCTTCCCGGACCTCGGCGACGAGCGGCTGGTCAGCGCGATCGCGCTGGTGCACAGCCGGTTCTCCACGAACACCTTCCCGTCGTGGCCGCTGGCGCACCCCTTCCGCTACGTCGCGCACAACGGCGAGATCAACACGATCCGCGGCAACCGCAACCGGATGCGGGCCCGCGAGGCGCTGCTGGAATCCGACCTGATCCCTGGCGACCTCTCCCGGCTGTACCCGATCTGCGCCGGCGACGGCTCGGACTCCGCCTCCTTCGACGAGGTGCTGGAGCTGCTGCACCTGGGCGGCCGCAGCCTTCCGCACGCGGTGCTGATGATGGTGCCGGAGGCGTGGGAGAACCACGCCGAGATGGACCCGAAGCGCAAGGCGTTCTACCAGTTCCACGCCAGCCTGATGGAGCCGTGGGACGGCCCGGCGTGCGTCACCTTCACCGACGGCACGCTGGTCGGCGCGGTGCTGGATCGCAACGGCCTGCGCCCGGCCCGCTGGTGGCAGACCGCCGACGACAGGGTGGTGCTCGCCAGCGAGACCGGCGTGCTCAGCCTCAAGCCCGAAGAGGTGGTCGCCAAGGGCCGCCTGCAGCCGGGCCGGATGTTCCTGATCGACACCGCGCAGGGCCGCATCGTCGACGACGAGGAGATCAAGGCCGACCTCGCCGGGGAGCACGCCTACGAAGAGTGGCTGCACTCCGGGCTGCTCAACGTCGACGAGCTGCCGAACCGCGAGCACGTGGTGCACACCCACGAGTCGGTGGTGCGCCGCCAGTTGTCCTTCGGCTACACCGAGGAGGAGCTCAGTCTGCTGCTCGCGCCGATGGCCACCGGATCCGGCGAGCCGCTGGGTTCGATGGGCTCCGACACCCCGCCGGCGCCGCTGTCGCAGCGCTCCCGGATGCTCTACGACTACTTCGTGCAGCAGTTCGCGCAGGTCACGAACCCGCCGCTGGACGCGATCCGGGAGGAGATCGTCACCTCGGTGGCCCGCGTGATGGGGCCGGAGCAGAACCTGCTGTCCCCGTCGGCCGCGTCCTGCCGGCACATCGTGCTGCCCAGCCCGGTGATCGACAACGACGAGCTGGCCAAGCTCATCCACGTCAACGACGACGGCGACCTGCCCGGCTTCGCCTCCGCCGTGCTCTCCGGTCTGTACGAAGTGGACGGTGGCGGCGAGGCGCTTGCCGAGGCCATCGAGCGGATCCGCGAGGAGGCGTCCGAGGCGATCGCCGCCGGGGCGCGCGTGCTGGTGCTCTCCGACCGCGACTCCGACCACCGGATGGCGCCGATCCCGTCGCTGCTGCTGGTCTCGGCGGTCCACCAGCACCTGGTGCGGACCAAGGAGCGGCTGCGCGTCGCGCTGGTGGTGGAGAGCGGCGACGCCCGCGAGGTGCACCACGTCGCCACGCTGCTCGGCTACGGCGCCGCGGCCGTCAACCCGTACCTGGCGTTCGAGACCATCGAGGACATGATCGCCACCGGTCAGATCACCGGCACGCGGGCGAAGGTGGCGATCCGCAACTACGTTCAGGCGCTGGTCAAGGGCGTGCTGAAGGTGATGTCGAAGATGGGCATCTCCACCGTCGGCGCCTACACCGCGGCGCAGGTCTTCGAGGCGGTCGGCCTGTCCGGGCAGGTCGTCGGCGAGTACTTCGAGGGCACCACCTCGAAGCTCGGCGGCGTCGGGCTGGACGTGCTGGCCGAGGAGGTCGCGCAGCGGCACCGCCGCGCCTACCCGGACAACCCGACCGAGCGGGTGCACCGCAAGCTGGAGGTCGGCGGCGACTACTCCTACCGCCGCGAGGGCGAGCTGCACCTGTTCACGCCGGAGACGGTGTTCCTGCTGCAGCACTCCACCAAGACCGGCGAGTACGACGTGTTCCGCAAGTACACGGCGGAATGCGACCGGCTTTCGGCCGAGGGCGGCACGCTGCGCGGGCTGTTCGAGCTGAACAGCGGCCGGGCGCCGATCGACATCGACGAGGTCGAGCCGATCTCGGAGATCATGAAGCGGTTCTCCACCGGCGCCATGAGCTACGGCGCGATCTCCGCGGAGGCGCACGAGACGCTGGCGATCGCGATGAACCGGATCGGCGGCAAGTCCAACTCCGGTGAGGGCGGCGAGGACGTCGACCGGCTCTACGACCCGGAGCGCCGTTCCGCGGTCAAGCAGGTCGCCAGCGGCCGGTTCGGCGTCACCAGCGAATACCTGGTCAACGCCACGGACATCCAGATCAAGATGGCGCAGGGCGCGAAGCCCGGTGAGGGCGGGCAGCTGCCCGGCCACAAGGTGTACCCGTGGATCGCCAAGACCCGGCACTCCACGCCCGGCGTCGGGCTGATCTCGCCGCCGCCGCACCACGACATCTACTCGATCGAGGACCTGGCCCAGCTGATCCACGATCTGAAGAACGCCAACGAGCACGCCCGGGTCCACGTCAAGCTGGTCTCCGAGATCGGCGTCGGCACGGTCGCCGCGGGTGTGTCCAAGGCGCACGCCGACGTGGTGCTGATCTCCGGCCACGACGGCGGCACCGGCGCCGCGCCGCTGACCTCGCTGAAGCACGCCGGCACGCCGTGGGAGGTCGGGCTGGCCGAGACGCAGCAGACGCTGCTGCTCAACGGCCTGCGGGACCGGATCACGGTGCAGGTCGACGGCGGCTTCAAGACCGGCCGCGACGTGATCGTCGCCGCGCTGCTGGGCGCCGAGGAGTACGGCTTCGCCACCGCGCCGCTGGTGGTCGAGGGCTGCGTGATGATGCGCGTGTGCCACCTCGACACCTGCCCGGTCGGGGTCGCCACCCAGAACCCGGTGCTGCGCAAGCGCTACACCGGCCAGGTCGACCACGTGGTGAACTTCTTCGAGTTCATCGCCCAGGAGGTCCGCGAGTACCTGGCGGCGCTCGGGTTCCGCACCCTGGACGAGGCCATCGGCCAGGTCTCGGCGCTGGGCAAGGACGAGGCGATGGCGCACTGGAAGGCGCGCGGCCTGGACCTGACCCCGGTGTTCGCCGAGCCCGAGACGCCGTACTCGCCGGTGCGGCGCCGGGTCCGCGAACAGGACCACGGCCTGGACCACGCGCTGGACCGCACGCTCATCCAGCTCGCCGAGGCGGCGCTGGAGGACGCGCGCCCGGTGCGGCTGGAGCTGCCGGTGCGCAACGTCAACCGCACGGTCGGCACGCTGCTGGGCGCCGAGGTCAGCCGCCGCTACGGCGGCGACGGCCTGCCGGCGGACACCATCCACGTGGAGCTGGAGGGGTCGGCCGGGCAGTCGCTGGGCGCGTTCCTGCCGCCGGGCATCACGCTGGACATGGTCGGCGACGCCAACGACTACGTCGGCAAGGGCCTCTCCGGCGGGCGGATCGTCGTGCGCCCGCACCCGGATTCGGCGTTCGCCGCCGAGGACCAGGTGATCGCGGGCAACGTGATCGGCTACGGCGCGACCAGCGGCGAGATCTTCTTGCGCGGCAAGGTCGGCGAGCGCTTCTGCGTGCGCAACTCCGGTGCGATCGCGGTCGCGGAGGGCGCCGGTGACCACGCCTTCGAGTACATGACCGGCGGTCGCGCGGTGGTGCTCGGCGGCACCGGCCGCAACGTCGGCGCCGGGATGTCCGGCGGCATCGCCTACGTGCTCGACCTGGACCCGGTCCGGGTGAACACCGCGATGGTGGACCTGCAGCGGCCCAGCGCCAAGGAACTGAAGTGGCTGCACGAGATCGTGCAGCGGCACCACGAACTGACGGGTTCGGCGGTGGCGGCCTCGCTGCTCGGCGACTGGCCGCGGCGTTCGGCGGCGTTCACCAAGGTGATGCCGCGCGACTACCAGCGTGTCCTGGATGCCATGCGGATGGCCAAGATCGAGGGCCGGGACGTGGACGAGGCGATCATGGAGGCTTCCCGTGGCTGACCCGAGGGGATTTCTGAAGCACGCGCGGGCCGACGCCCCCAAGCGCCCCGTCGACGAGCGGCTGGGCGACTGGCAGGAGGTCTACGCCGCCCTGTCCACTGAGGACCGGAAGGCGGAGACCGCCACGCAGGCCGCGCGGTGCATGGACTGCGGCATCCCGTTCTGCCACTCGGGTTCGGCCGGTTGCCCGCTGGGCAACCTGATCCCGGAGTGGAACAACATGGTGCGCCGCGGCCAGTGGCAGGACGCCGCCGAGCGGCTGCACGCCACCAACAACTTCCCGGAGTTCACCGGCAAGCTGTGCCCCGCGCCGTGCGAGGCGGGCTGCGTGCTGGCGATCTCGCCGGAGGCCGGCGGCGCGGTGGCCATCAAGCGGGTCGAGGAGACCATCGCCGAGGTCAGCTGGGCCAACGACTACGTCTCCGCCCAGGTGACGGAGGCGCACACCGGCAAGCGGGTGGCCGTGGTCGGCTCCGGGCCGGGCGGGCTGGCGGCCGCGCAGCAGCTGACCCGCGCGGGGCACGAGGTGACCGTGTACGAGCGCGACGATCGCATCGGCGGCCTGCTGCGCTACGGGATCCCCGAGTTCAAGATGGAGAAGTCCGTCCTGGACCGGCGGCTGGCGCAGATGCGCGCCGAGGGCACCCGGTTCATCACCGGCTGCGAGGTCGGCGTCGACCTGACCATCGAGGAACTGCGCGCCGGTTATGACGCCGTCGTGCTCGCGGTGGGCGCCCTGCGCGGCCGCGACGACACCACGATCCCGGGGCGGGACCTCAAGGGCGTGCACCTGGCCATGGAGCACCTGGTGCCGGCGAACAAGGAGTGCGAGGGCGACGGCCCGACGCCGATCTCGGCGCAGGGCAAGCACGTCATCATCCTCGGCGGCGGCGACACCGGCGCGGACTGCTACGGCACCGCGACCCGGCAGGGCGCGCTTTCGGTGACGCAGCTGGACAACTACCCGCAGCCGCCGACGACCCGCGACGACGACCGGTCGCCGTGGCCGACCTGGCCGTACATCCTGCGCACCTACCCGGCGCACGAGGAGGCCGGCGAGCGGAAGTTCGCGGTGGCGATCGAGGAGTTCGTCGGCGACGGCGAGGGCAACGTGCGGGCGGTGCGGCTGCGCGAGGTGAAGGTGCAGCGCGACGAGAACGGCCGCAGGCAGGTCGTGCCGGTGTCCGACGAGGTCCAGGAGATCCCCTGCGACCTGGCGCTGCTGGCCATCGGCTTCGACGGCGTCGAGCACATGCCGCTGCTGGACGGCCTGGGCATCTCGCTGACCAAGCGCGGCACCATCGGCTGCGGCTCGAACTGGGAGACCACCGCGCCGGGCGTGTTCGTCTGCGGCGACGCGCACCGCGGCGCATCCCTGGTGGTGTGGGCGATCGCGGAGGGCCGCTCGGTGGCCAACGCGGTCGACGCCCACCTCACGGGAGCCTCCCAGCTGCCGTCGCCGGTGCACCCCACGGCCCTGCCGCTGGCAGTCGGCTGATCCTTCGGCCCTGACGCAAGAAGAAACCCCTGCGCTGATCGCTTCAGCGCAGGGGTTCTTGCTGTGCGGTCAGCCGAGGCGTCGGCCGTCCTTGATGCTGTCCGTGAACGCTTGGAACTGCCCAGGGGCGAGCACCAGTGCGGGACCGTTGGGGTGTCTCACCTTTTCGCGCGGCGGCGGCGGTTCAGCGGGGAGACCGCGCGGATCCGGTCCAGGCGGAACTGGCGGTCGTCTTCGCGCAGGTGGCAGTAGGCGTCCAGGTGGTTCCCGGCGACGAAGTACGGCGTGATGACGCGGGTCGTGGAACTGTCGTTCTGGTCCCGATACTCGATTTCCACGTCGGTGCCGCCTTCCACTGCCTCCGTGAGGAGCTCGACCTCGAGATCCGACAGCCCGGCGGTCCGTTCGGCGAGGACACGGCCCAGGTCGCCGAACATGACCGCCATGTCGTCGAGCGAATTCGGCGTGGGTGGCTGGACGAGCGGTGCAGCTCGACGGGATGAGACCTCGTCCGGCTGCGACAGCAGCCGTTCGGCGAGTTCGTCGACTTCGGCATCCATCAGTGGTTCTGGAGCGAAATCCAGGTAGTAGGGCTGCGCCACAACCACCGGTGGACGGTCGTCGGCGGCCGCGCGCTCGACCACCACCGTGCCGTCGCCCGCCTGCGGGACCGGGGCGTATCCAGCCTTCCGCAGTGCGGCCAGCGTTTCCTGCGCCGGCTTGCTCGACGCGAGCACGGTCGGTGCCAGGACCTGCAGCGACAGCTCGCGCAGCGCACGGTTCCGGCTGACCTCCCGCAGCAGGGCTTCCTCGCCGAGCACGCAGCACTGCACGGTTCGCACCTGCAGTTGACCGAACCGTCGTTCGACGTCCTTGATCAGGTACTCCAGCGGCTGCGGCAGATCGGCACGGGCGATCTCGGCGAGCTTGCCCAGCAAGTCCTCGGCAGAGTGCCCGCGATCCATCGCGCGCCGCACCGATTCGGGGCTGAACCGCCAAGTCGATGCGGTGTCCCGGCCCTCCTGGTCGGCCATCAGGTTCAGCGTCGCGGCGAGTCGCCCACTTGGCGTACCGGCCACCACCGCGCTCAGATCTGCCTGCAGCAGCGCGGTTTCCTGTGCCTCGGGCAGTAGCCGAACGGCGGCCGCCAGCAACGCCTCGGCGTCGGATCCGCAACGGCCCAATGTGGACAGTGCGCCGCGGGCGATTGCGCCGACTGCCTCGGCCTCGTCCCAGTTGACCTGGATGGGTTCGACCAGGTCGGCCGCGCAGCAGTAGAGCATCGGCCGCTTCCAAGCGAGCCTCTCGCCGATCAGGTTCGGTTCGTCCAACGCCGCTCCGGGTTCCCAGCCGGACAGCTCGGCCACCAGATCCGCGCGGAGCCGGCGGTCGAACGCGCTGGTCCGCGGCAGCATCGCCGGACCGGGTTTGTCCACGACCTTGCTGAACATGGCCGCGGCGGGCTGTTCCCACCATGCGCGCACCAGCCAGGCGTAGCGTTGCGCGGGTGTCGACCGCTGCCAGTCATCGGCGAGGTTCGAGGGGACGAGGCAGCCTGCTCCGTCGAGGCTGAGCAGCTCGGCTGCGGCGGCGGTCTCCAGCCAGAGCCGAATCTCGTGTTGGTCGGTCCCCAGCGCCTTGGCCAGCTGCTTGAGCACTCGGACGCCCACCCCGCCGTTCTGCAGCATCGCCAACGGGTTGACGGCGCAGTGTTCGAGCAGCCGAGCCACCCCGTCGGCGAATCCGGTCGCGGCCAGCGCCGCCGCCTTGTCGACCTCGATCGGGTCGATCGTGGTGGTGGGCGGCATCGGCGGTTCCGGCCGCAGCACCGGTTGGTTGCCGTGCTCGCGCAGCGCCAGCCCGATCTCGCGGGGCATCTCGAACGGGCCGCTGTAGCTGGTGTACTGGTTCGGGCTGATGAGGAATCCCCGGTTGAGCAGCCAGCGCACCCCCGGGCTCTGCGGCGACGGGGAGCCGAAGGAGGAACGGAACACCGAGTCGTCGCGGGCCAGTTCCACGGCGAGCTCCACGGCCGAACTGGGTGCCTTGGCGAACTCGGCGGACACCTTCGCCGGGTCCTGCATGAACTCCTCGATCCGACGTATCGTGTCGGCCTTCCGCCTGGCGGGCTCCAGTCCGAGGGTTTCGGCGATTCCGCGGACGGTGTTGCTCACATGCGGGTGGAGGAGTTTCGCGACCGGGCGGCCCAGACCTGCGGTGTGGGCGTGGCGCAGCGGTGCGGCAAGCCGGATCGCGCCCTGCGGATCCGGCCGGATCAGGACGTGTTCCTGCAGCACCCGCAGCGCGCGATCGAGTTCGGGGCCGGCGCCTAGCACCTCCTCGACCATCTCGCGGGTGCAGCCATCGCCGAGGCCGCACAGAGCTCGGAGCACTTCATGACATCCGGCGTCGAGCCGTTGCAGCGCGGACTCCACGGCACCGGGGGAGTCGAGCACCGCCGCCAGCCGGGACAGCGAGTGGGCTCCCGCTACCACGGACTCGGGGCGGTTCTTCAACAGCGCGGCCAGGTCGTCACGCCCCAGGTCGCGGAGCCACTGAACGAAATCGGAATCCACCCGGCCGAGTGTTCCATCCGTCCTCGGTCACATGCCGCGCAGGACCGCCGGGAGCCCGTCCGGGTGGACCACGCCGAGGCGTTGCGTCGCCCGGGTGAGCGCCACGTAGAGGTCGTTCAGGCCGCGTTCGGAGTCCGCCACGATCGCCGCCGGGTCGACCACCAGGACCGAGTCGAACTCCAGGCCCTTGGCCTGGTCGACCGTCAGCAGGACGGCCGGTGCTTCCAGGTCGTCGGGCCGGGTGCCGATCACCGCCTCCGGCAGGGATTCCGCCAGCTGCGGACCGATCCCGGCCAGCAGCTCCGGCGGCAGCAGCACCGCGAGCCTCCCTTCGCCGATCTCGCGCAGCTCGTCGGTGATCACCGCCGGGAGCTCGGCACCGAGGTCGGCGGCCGGGATCCGGCGGGTCCACGGCCGGTGCCCGCTGGTGCGCACCGAGCGCGGCGCCACCAGATCGGTGTCCATTTCGGACAGCACGTCGGCGGCGATGGCCATGATCTCGGCCGGGGTGCGGTAGTTGACGGTCAGCTCGACCAGCTTCCATCGGTCCTGGACGTACGGGTGCAGCACCTCGTGCCAGGAGTCGGCCCCGGCCAGGGCGCCGGTCTGGGCGACGTCGCCGACCAGCGTCATCGACCGGCTCGGGCAGCGCCGCATCAGCACCCGCCACGCCATCGACGACAGCTCCTGCGCTTCGTCGACGATGACGTGGCCGAAGGTCCAGGTGCGGTCGTCGGCCGCGCGTTCGGCGGCGGTCAGGTCGCTGCTGCTGCGGAACCGCTCGGCCAGCAGCTCGGCGTCGAGCACGTCGGAGACGCGCAGCCGCTCTTCGTCGGCCAGCTCCTCGTCCTGCTCCATGATGTGCAGAACGCCTTGCGCGTAGGCGAGTTCCTCGCGTTCCTGGCGTTCGCGCTCGGCCCGGGCCTGGGCGTCGTCCTCGCCGAGCAGCTCCGCGAGTTCGTCCAGCAGCGGCACGTCGCCGGGCGTCCACGGCGTGCCCGGCAGGCGCAGCAGCTCGTCGCGGTCGGCGTCGTCTAGGTGCTTGTGGGTGGCGGAGGCCAGCAGTTCCGGCGAGCACAGCAGGTCGTCCAGGAGTTCCTGCGGGGTGATCTCCGGCCACAGCTCATCCAGCGCCTTGCCCACCACCGCGTCGGCGCGCAGCTCGCGGTTGATGTCGTCGAGGTCGCGGCGGTCCAGCAGGTCGCGACCGAGCCGGTCGGCGACCTGCAGGGTCAGCGCGGAGAACATCTCGTTGCGGAAGATCCGCCGGGCCAGGTTGTGCGGCTTGCGGGAGCGGCGGGCGCGGGTGCGCGCCTGCGTCGCGGTGCGCCGGTCGATGCGCAGCGCCTCCCGGTCGAAGGTGAGCTCGGTGTAGTCGGCGGGCACCTGCTGCCGGTCGCGGACCGCGGTGGCGAGCACCTCGACCATGCTCGCGCGGCCCTTGATCTCCGCCGCCCGCGCGGATTCCACGCCGGTGGCGGTGATCCCCGGGTAGAGACCGCCCACAGTGGACAGCAGTACGCCGGTTTCGCCCAGCGACGGCAGGACCTGCCCGATGTAGCGGAGGAACGTCTGGTTCGGGCCGACCACCAGCACGCCGCGCTTGGACAGCTGCTCGCGGAAGGTGTACAGCAGGAAGGCGGCGCGGTGCAGCGCGACGGCGGTCTTGCCGGTGCCGGGGCCGCCCTGCACCACCAGCACGCCGTTCATCCCGGCCCGGATGATCCGGTCCTGCTCGCCCTGGATGGTGGCGACGATGTCCTGCATCTGCCCGGTGCGGCGGGCGTCGAGCCGGGCCAGCAGCGTGGCTTCGCCTGCCAGGCCCAGGTCGCTGCCCTGCTCGGCGGTGTCGAGGTCGAGCACCTCGTCCTCGTAGTCGAGCACCTTCCGCCAGCTGGTCCGCAGGTGCCGCCGCCGGCGCACGCCGTCCCGCGCGGCGGCGGTGGCCAGGTAGAACGGCCGGGCCGCCGGGGCCCGCCAGTCCAGTAGCAGCGGCTCGTACTCGTTGTCCTCGTCGAACAGCCCGAGCCGGCCGACGTGGAACGTCTCGCCGCCGTCGAGGTCCAGCCGCCCGAAGCACATCCCGTGCTCCACCGCGCTCAGCTGGGTGAGCTTGTCGGTGTACATCCTGGTGGAGATGTCGCGCTCGGTGCGCGCCTGCGGCGGTCCGCCGCTGTCCCGCAGCGTGTCCTTCAGGCGCTGCGTGGTTTCCTGCCGCAGCGCGTCGAGCTTCGCGTACAGCATCGAGAGGTACTGCTGCTCGGCTGCGATCTCCTGCGTGCGGACGGCATCCCGATCGGCTCGGGCGTTGGACAATTCGCCACCTCGTGCTGGGAGGGTCGGGGGGAGAAGCCCGCGTGCGACGCGCAGGCCCGACCCGCCAATATACCTCGCCCGGCGTGCGCGGTCGTGAGCGCGAGAGCGGGGCCCGCGCGCTCACGACCGCGGGGTCACAGCACCGCGGACAGGCCGAGGATCACGGCGAAGGACGTCACCGACAGCAGCGTCTCCATCGCCGACCAGGTCTTCAGGGTCTGCCCGACGGTCATCCCGAAGTACTCCTTGACCAGCCAGAACCCGGCGTCGTTGACGTGCGACAGGAACAGCGACCCGGAGCCGATGGCCAGCGCGACCAGCGCGCCCTGCGCGGGCGGGAGCCCCATCACCAGCGGCGCGACCATGCCCGCCGCCGAGATGGTGGCCACCGTCGCCGAGCCGGTCGCCACCCGGATGCCGACGGCGATCAGCCAGCCCAGCACCAGCGGCGAGAGGTGCGCCCCGCTGGCGAAGTCGGTGATCATGTTGTTCACGCCGGAGTCGACCAGGGTCTGCTTGAAGCCGCCGCCGGCGCCGACGATCAGGATGATCCCGGCGATCGCAGGCAGCGAGCTGCCGATCACGTCGGACAGCCGGTTGCGGTTGAACCGGGCGCCGGTGCCGAGCACCACGATCGCGATCAGCACGGTCAGCATCATCGCCACGATCGGCGTGCCGATGGTGTCCAGCACCTGGTAGGCGACGGTGTCCTCGGGCAGCAGCAGGTCGGCGACGGACTTGCCGAGCATCAGCACGACGGGCAGCAGCAGCATCGACACCGACGCGAAGAACCCGGGCCGCTTCTCGGGCGAGGCGTCGAGCTGGGACTTGCCCAGCAGGTGCGTCGCCGGGGGCAGCTCGACGCGCTTCGAGATGTAGGAGCCGAACAGCGGACCGGCGACGATGGCGGTCGGGATCGCGACGACGACGCCCAGCGCGAGCGTCAGCCCCATGTCCACGTGCAGCGCGTCGACGGCGGCCAGCGGGCCGGGGTGCGGCGGCACCAGGCCGTGCAGGATCGACAGCCCGGCCAGCGCGGGGATGCCGATGCGCAGCATCGGCTGGTTCGACCGGCTGGCGACCATGACCACGACCGGGACCAGCAGCACGACGCCGACCTCGAAGAACATCGGCAGGCCCAGCAGCGCGGCGATGAACACCATCGCCCACGGCAGCGTCCGCCGGGTGGTGCGGCGCAACACCGTCTCGACGACCTGCTCGGCGCCGCCGGTGTCGGTGAGCAGCTTGCCCAGCATCGCGCCGAGCGCGACGAGCAGGCCGACGTCGCCGACGGTCTTGCCGAGTCCCTTGGTGAAGGTCTCCACCAGGTCGTCGAAGGGCATCCCGGCGACGACGCCGAGGGTGGCGGCGCCCAGGGCCAGCGACAGGAACGGATGCAGCTTGGCCCAGCTGATCAGCACGACGATCACCGCGATGCCCGCGATGGCGGCGGCCAGCAGTCGGGTGTCTTGGGCGGTCCACGCGCCGGAGGCCTGGGCTAGGACTGTGAGGGCGCCGGAGAGGCTTGGCATAGAGGGGCTCCTCGTTGAGCAGCTGGTGCGCGGCACAGCCTAAGCAATAAGTATGACTTTATTGCCATGTGGACCGATTAAGTATGTCTGTTAGGCGGGTCACCCGGCCCGGAACGCCTATGTTTGATGGCGATTTCAAGGGCGAAAGGGGCGTGCCGGATGGCCGGAGGGCTGCACGACAAGGTGCTGGACGAGCTCGGTCACGAGATCGCCGCGGGCGTCCACCGGCCGGGCGGCGTGCTGCGCATCGACGAGATGGAGCAGCGCTTCGGCATCTCACGCAGCGTTGCCCGCGAGGTGGTCCGCAGCCTCGCGTCGATCCGGTTGGTCATCGGCCGCAAGCGGGTCGGCATCGTGGTCCGGCCGCGCGCGGACTGGAACGCCTTCGACCCGCTGCTCATCCGGTGGCTGCTGGCCGCCGACCGCACGGCGCAGCTGAAGACGCTGGCGGAACTGCGCACCGCGGTGGAGCCGATGGCCGCGGCGGCCGCCGCGCAGCGCTGCGACGACGAGGACGCCGCGCGCCTGGTCGGCCTCGCCGAGCGGATGGTCGCCACGGCGCGCGCCGGCGACCTGGAGACGTTCATGGACGCCGACGTCGCGTTCCACCGGCTGGTGCTGACGGCGTCGGGCAACGAGATGTTCGCCCAGCTGCACGAGGTCGTCGAGGAACTGCTGCGGTGGCGCGCAGGTCACGGGCTGATGCCCGAACACCCGCGCCCGGTCGCCGTGCGGCTGCACTGCGAAATCGCAGAGTGCATCCGCAGCGGTGACCGGGCGCGGGCCGAGTGGGCCATGCGCGAACTGGTCGCCGAAGCCCTGGAAGGAACCCTGTTGGGGCTGACCGACGCCTAGTAGCGACGGCACTGCCGAGTCATTCTTGTTCAACCGGCTGCCGCGACACCTAAGAGCCGTGCGTCCGTAAGCATCCGCATGCGGCGTAGCCGCATAGCCCACCCTCGCAACTTGCACCGCCGCGGGTTCTCAGACGTCGTCTGGCGAGGACAGCCCCGGCGCCGCGTATTGGTCATACACAAGTCGGGGATCCCGGAGTTCAGACGGCGTCTGAGGTTCCGCTACCTGCACCGCTACGGAAGACGAGCCGTGCACTCCGTTTTAGTAGCCGGAGTAGTTGCCGCCGGAGCGGAGGCCTGCGACGCCGGGGACGTCGGCCACCGAGCCGTAGGTCGTCATCGCGTAGCGGGTGGCCGCGATGATGTTGTCGACCGGGTTGTAGATGTCGCCGTGGCCGGGCAGCGCGTAGGACTCGAAGGTCGGCTCGATGGTCTGCATCAGACCGATCGACGGGGTGCCGGCCGCCGCGTTGGAGTCCCAGTTGTTGGTGGCACTCGGGTTGCCGTTGGACTCGTGCATGATGATCGTGCGGATCGCGTCCGCGTCGATCTGGTCGCGCGGGATGCCGTTCTGGTCCAGCACACCGATCGCCTCGTCGATCCAGGCGCCGATCTGGTCCTTGGGCTTCTCCGCAACCTGCTCGGCGGGCTGTTCCAGCTTGGCGGGCTCGGGCGCGGCCTCGGGGGCGGGCTGCGCCCGAGCCCGCCAAGCTGGAAC
>NZ_SMKW01000180.1 GCF_004348985.1 Saccharopolyspora elongata
GGGCGGCGGTTGGGGCGATGGGACGCGGGCCAGGCATCCGGTCGCATCCGAGCCCAGCATCGGCGGCAGGGCGGCCAGCTTCGCCACCGAACCGTCCCGGTCCACGCGGTACAGCCCGCCGGCCTCGTCGGCCGTGACGTACAGCGCCCGGTCCGGGCCGATCGCCACCGATCCGTAGGTGCTCGGCGGCAGGCCCGGCGCGTCGGCCAGCTCGGTGACCCGCCCGATGACCGGGTCCAGCCGCGCGACCGCCGCCGTGCCCCGGTGGGTCATCGACACCCCGTACAGCTCGCCGTCCACCGGGTCGACGTCGAAGTCGCCGAACCCGAACGGCCAGTGCGGCGACCGGATCGCGGTCGTCGCCAGCACGCTCAGGTAGGTCGGGCGGGTCGGGTCGACGTCCACCGCGTACAGGTAGGCCCCCTGCCGCACGTACCAGCGGTTCCCCTTGACCGCACCGGCCGTCGGCGCGGCGAGCGGGTACCAGGGCGTGTCCACGCGGCCGGCCCGCACCGGCCCCAGGTCGTGCGTCCGGCCGGACCGGTCCAGCGTCACCACGTGGGCGCCGTCCGGGAACGGGCCGGACGGGCCGAACGCGGCCATGCCGTACGCCAGGCCCTGCGAGCGGGCGTACCCGAGCGCGTTCAGCCGGTGGTCCAGGGCTCCGATCCGGACGCTTTCCGCGGCAGGCAGAGACACCCGGTACAGCGCGGAAGTCCAGCCCGGCCCGGAGTTCCGGACCTGCAGCACCGTGCACCCGGGAGCCGCGCCCGCGGACACCACCCACGCCACCGACGCCGTCAGCACCGCGACCGCCGAAGCGGCCGACACCGCCGCGACCCGCCACCACCTCAACTTTGACCGAGCCGCTCTAGCGCCCACAGGAACGCGTCCGGGCCGATCTGCGATCCGCCGCTGAACGGGTTCTGCAGCTGGAAGATCGCGAACAGCAGCAGCGCCAGTGCACCGGCCAATGTGGACACCAGCACGATGTGCGGGAATAACCTGGTGCCACCGAAGAGGTTCGGCAGCAGCACGCACACCACGCTGCCCAGGATCAGCACGAGCCACACCACCGCGACCACGCCGCGGTCGAACGCCCTGGTGACCCGCTCGTGCCGCTCCTCGTAGACCTGGCCGAGCTGCGTGATCGCCTCGGTCTTGCGGCCCTCCTCGAACTCGCCGTCGGCCGGCGCCTGCAACACCGCCGCGCGCAGCCGGTCGAGCTCCGCCCAGCCCGGCCCGATCACCTGCCCGCCCTGCTGCATGACGGGCCACTCCTCGCCGACGACCGTCTGCAGGTACCGCACGCTGAGCCCGCGCGCCTCGTCCCCGGTCGGCGCGGGCAGCGAATCCACCGCCCAGGAAACCGAAACCAGGGCCTGTGCCTCGCGGTAGGCGCCTTCCCGCGCGTCGGTCACGGTGTCGAAGAGCGTCACCAGCACGAAGGCGAGCACCACCGCCTGCAGGCCGCTGACGATGGTGAAGACCTGCCCGGCCGCGTCGTTGTTGCTGGGGCGCCCCTCGTCCTGGCCGAGCCTGCGCACCAGGTAGCCGATCACCGCGGCGGCCACGGACGCGCTGAGCACCCAGAGCAGCCCGCTGAGGTAGATGCTCACTCCGCACCTCCGGCGGCGGACCCGCCGCGCACCACGACCTTCCTCGGTTCCGGCACCAGCAGGTCGCCGACGTTGCACCCGAGCACCGAGCAGATGATCTCCAGGTCGTCCAGCTTCAGGCTGGCCGGGGTCTTGGACCACAGCCCGGACATCTTCCCGGCGGAGATGACCAGCCCGTGCTCGGCCAGCTGCCGCTGCAGCTCGGTGGCCTTCCAGATGCCTCGCTGCGCCGCGACGAGCCGCAGGTTCCACTTCACGACGACATCTCCCCCCGACCTGCTCCGATCGACTGGACGCCGCACTCGCACACGATCCGCCGCCTCCCAAACTCGAGCCTGGACGCCGGTGACGCCCGGCCGACGAATTTTCAGAATTCCCGAAGAAGAACCGCCGAAGATCTCTGTTTCGACGTGGCCCGAACAGTACTACCGCACCACCGGAAAACAGATAACCCGATTCGTGGAATCCGGGATCACAGGATTCATCGCCCACCCGGAGCAATCACCCGGGGGAATATTCCGAATACCGCGCTCGCGATTGGTGCACATGAGTCACGGAGCCGCCTAATATCGGAACGAATGGCGCAGATGATCACTCTGCGTTCCACGCAAGCGGCGATTCAGGTGATATCCACAGTGCTACATTTGCGCCGGATCTGGCCGACACACGAAGCACGTTCGGGTGACTGTACGGTCGAGATCACTGGTGCTAACGTCGCCGTCGGCAACGAAAAACGATGCCGCGGAACCGGCGAGGATTCCCACCGGGACATTTCCATTCGGACATCTCACAATTCCCTGAACAATCACGGTTCAGCATTTCCTGACCGCCTCTTTACGAACAGAGATGATTGGTGGTATTGGCGTGACTGTGACGGAACCGCTCAACACCGACGACGGCGATGCGCCGCAGTTGAGCCTGAGCACGGCGGCGGCCCGGAACCTGGCCACCACGACCAAGTCCGTCCCGCAGATGCAAGGCATCACCTCGCGCTGGCTGCTGCGGATGCTGCCATGGGTGCAGGCCGCCGGCGGCGCGTACCGCGTCAACCGCCGCCTCAGCTACACCCTCGGCGATGGCCGGGTCACCTTCACCAACACCGGCGCCGAGGTCCGGGTCATCCCGCAGGAACTGCGAGAACTCCCGCTGCTGCGGGGATTCGACGACGACGCCGTGCTCGGCGCGCTCGCGGATCGCTTCGTGCAGCGGGAGATCGAGCCGGGCCAGGTGATCGCCACCGCAGGCCAAACCGCCGACCAGGTCGTGCTCATCGCCCACGGCAGGGTCAACAAGATCGGCACCGGCGAATACGGCGACGACACCGTGCTCGGCGTGCTCGCCGACGGCGAGTACTTCGGCGCGCACGTCCTGGCCGGCGACTCGACCACCTGGCAGGCGACCTACAAGGCGGTCACTCCCTGCACCGTGCTTTTCCTGCGCCAGCAGGTGTTCCGGGACATGAACGGCAGCTCCGAGGCGCTGCGCGAGCACATCCGCAACGCGCTGTCCGCCCCGAAGGGCGCGCACAACGTGCACGGCGAGGCGGACATCGAGATCGCCTCGGGGCACTCGGGCGAGCCGACGCTGTCCGGGACCTATGTGGACTACGAGCTCGCGCCGCGCGAGTACGAACTCAGCGTCGCGCAAACGGTTCTGCGGGTGCACAGCCGCGTCGCGGACCTCTTCAACCAGCCGATGAACCAGACCGAGCAGCAGCTGCGGCTGACCATCGAGGCGCTGCGCGAGCGGCAGGAGGAGGAGCTGATCAACAACCGCGAGTTCGGCCTGCTGCACAACGCCGACCTCCGCCAGCGCATCCACACCCGCACCGGCCCGCCCACCCCCGACGACCTCGACGAGCTCCTGACGCTCGTGTGGAAGGACCCCGGGTTCTTCCTCGCGCACCCGCGGGCCATCGCGGCCTTCGGCCGCGAGTGCAGCAAACGCGGCATCTACCCGCAGAGCATCGACCTGGGCGGCCACCAGGTGCCGGCGTGGCGCGGCGTGCCGATCCTGCCGTGCAACAAGCTGCACGTCAGCGACACCCGCACCAGCTCCATCCTGCTGATGCGCACCGGCGAGGAGAGCCAGGGCGTCATCGGCCTGCACCAGACCGGCATCCCGGACGAGTACCGGCCCGGCCTGTCGGTGCGCTTCATGGGCGTCAACGAGCAGGCCGTCATCTCCTACCTGGTCAGCGCCTACTACTCGGCGGCGATCCTGGTGCCGGACGCGATCGGAGTGCTCGAACACGTCGAACTCGGCAGGGAGAGCTGAGCGACGCACAGCCCCCGGAGCGGGTGGCCGCGACCCACCCGCTCCGGGCCCGCCAAGGACCTTTCCGCCGAGCAGCGCAAGGAGAAGTGACATCGTGACCGTGACAGAGCCGGACCTCGGCGTCGACCAGGCCGCGCAGAGCCTCGGCACCGCGGCGGCGCGGAACCTGGCCACCACGACCAAGTCCGTCCCGCAGATGCAGGGCACCACCTCGCGGTGGCTGGTGCGGATGCTGCCGTGGGTGGACATCTCGGCGGGCTCCTACCGGGTCAACCGCCGGCTGACCTACGCCGTCGGGGACGGACGGATCACCTTCACCAACACCGGCTCGAACGTGCGGGTCATCCCGCAGGAACTCGGCGAACTGCCGCTGCTGCGCGGTTTCGACGACGATTCGGTGCTGGGCGCGCTGGCCGACCGGTTCGTGCAGCAGGAGTTCGAGCCGGGCCAGGTGATCGCCACCGCCGGACAGGCCGCCGACCAGGTCGTGCTCATCGCCCACGGCAAGGTCAACAAGATCGGCACCGGCGAATACGGCGACGACACCGTGCTGGACGTGCTCGCCGACGGCGAGTACTTCGGCGCGCACCTGCTGGCCGAGGGCCAGGCCGCGTGGCACCACACGTACAAGGCGGTCACCCCGTGCATCGCCCTGACGCTGAACGCCCAGGCCCTGCAGGAGGTGAACAACCAATTCGACCGGCTGCGGGCGCACATCGCCGCCATCCGCGACAACCCGGCGCCGGCGCAGAACAAGCACGGCGAGGCGGACATCGAGATCGCCTCCGGCCACTCCGGTGAACAGACCCTCGCCGGGACCTATGTGGACTACGAGCTCGCGCCGCGCGAGTACGAACTCACCGTCGCGCAGGCGATCCTCCGCGTGCACAGCCGCGTCGCCGACCTCTACAACCAGCCGATGAACCAGACCGAGCAACAGCTGCGGCTGACCATCGAGGCCCTGCGCGAACGGCAGGAGCACGAGCTGATCAACAACCGCGACTTCGGCCTGCTGCACAACGCCGACCTCCGCCAGCGCATCCACACCCGCACCGGCCCGCCCACCCCCGA
>NZ_SMKW01000181.1 GCF_004348985.1 Saccharopolyspora elongata
ACACCGCCCCTTGCCCCCCTGTGCCGCGCCGCCACTTTCACGACACAAAGCACATCTTGCAGATCATCTGAAACCAGGAAGACGCATCACATCTGATGCAACTTCGGTCGCGCTTCTCGCTTCAAACACCCGCTCTGTCCCCGGATTTCAACACGCCTTCGGCCACATTGGACACACCTTCACACGTACCTCGGAAATGGGTGGTTCCACACTGGAAATGTGGTGATGGCGCTGCGGAAGATGACTCCGGGCGGGCACGAGTACTTGACCGGGTCCGTCGGGTGCGCCGATCACGACTTGGAGCCTGGCGAGTCCATGGCCGACTACTACGTCGGCGGCGGGTATCCACCTGGTGAATGGATCGGCGGCGGGGCCGCTGAACTGGGGTTGGACGGCGTGGTCACCCCGGAACAGATGATGGCGCTGTTCGGGGAAGGGCGGCACCCGGACGCTGACCGGATCGAAGCGGAGATGCTCGCTGCGGGTGCCAGTCCCGAAGCGGCGCTTGCTGCGACCAAGCTCGGACGTCGGTTTCCGCAGTACGGTGGGGAGGACGCGCTGCGCCGGCGGGTTGGTGAGGCCTACGGGCAGCACAATCTCGACCACGGCCGGCCGATCGGCGCTCCTCTGGATGCCGACACCCGCCAGGAGATCCGCGAGCGCGTCTATGTCGATGGGTTCGCCGCCGATCACGACGGCCGGGAGCCGGTTGACGACGCCGAGTTGCGTCGATGGATCTCCGAGCAGAAACGGGCGCTGCGCAACGCGACCGCTGGTTACGAGTTGGTTTTCGCCCCTGACAAGAGTGTCTCGGCTGCGTGGGCATTGGCTGATCCGGTGACCAGGGAATTGATCGCCGACGCACATCGGCAAGCAGTCCGGGACGCCATCGCGTTGTTCGAGGTTGAGGTCGCATTCACGCGGTCTGGACGCGAAGGTGAAGCCCAGGTCGACGTCACCGGCGTCACCGGCGCGATCTTCGAACACTGGGACAGCAGGGCCGGAGATCCGCACCTTCACAGCCACGTGCCCGTCAGCGCGAAGGTGAAGCGGGCGAACGATGGGAAGTGGACGAGCCTCGATGGCCGCACGATTTACGCGGCCGCAGTCGCCGTCTCGGAGTTCTACAACAGCCGCTACCGCGACTTACTGCGTCAGCAAGGGGCGACGTTCGTTCTGCGGCCAGCCGAAGGAATCGACCTCACGCGCCCGGTGTGGCAGTTGGAGGGGATGCCTGACGAACTCATCACTGCGTGGTCGCAGCGCGCCCAGCAAGTCGAGGCGGAACGTGCGCGAGGGATCGTGGAGTTCCGCCACCGCAACGGCCGCGAGCCGGATCCGAAGGAGCTGCTGGAGATCTCGCGCAGGGCGCAGTACGGCACGCGCAGGGCGAAAGGTCCACCGCGCAGCCTCGCCGAGCACCAGTCCCGATGGCAGGCCTTCGCCGACTCGATCATCGGCAAGCAAGCAAGGGAGGCGCTCGTAGGGCGCATCCTGCACGGCCGCGCGCAGTCGGCGAAGGAGGTCGACGTCGCCGCGCTGGCGAACGTGACGCGCCACGTCGTCTCGGAGGCGCACGCCACTTTTAACCGTTGGAACCTCACGGCCGAGGCGCACAGGCAAACCGCCGGATTGCACCTGTTTCCGCGTGACCGCGACTCGCTCGTGCAGCGCGTTGTCGAGACCATCATCGCCCAAACCGACACCGTGAAGATCCAGGCACCATCGCTCGTTGAGGAGCCCGCGGCATTGCGGCGGTCTTCGGGCGAGAGCGTGTTTATCGAGCACCACTCCGCGCGCTACACGACCGAACAGACCCTGCGCGAGGAGCAGGAAATGGTCGGGTTCGCGCGACGCTACGGCGGCCACCGCCTGACGGCCGACACCATCGCCGCCGCAGTTGCCGCATCCGCTGCACGGGATGAGACGCTCAACTCCGGCCAGGAACGCCTGGTCACGGAGTTCGCTCGAAGCGGCCGTCGGCTGCAAGGTGCTCTAGCCCCTGCCGGGACGGGCAAGACGACCGCGATGAGGGTGTTCGCCGAGGCATGGCGCAGTGCCGGCGGCAGGGTTTTTGCTTTCGGCCCCAGTGCACGAGCTGCCCAGGAGCTGGGCGATTCGATCTCCGCGATCCCGCACACACTGCACCAGGTTCCCACTGCGTTGCAGCACGGACTGGCCGAGCGCATGTTCTCATTCCGCGCTGGTGACGTGCTCATCATCGATGAGTTCGCCATGGCGGGAACCCACACGTTGCACACCGTGGTGGACTGGGCGATCAGCCGCGGAGCGGATGTGCGCCTCATTGGTGACGATCACCAGCTCGCCGCGGTGGAGGCCGGCGGTTTTGCACGTCTACTCGCCCGGGATGTCGGCGTGCTGCGGCTGCATGAGGTGGTGCGGTTCAGAGACCCCGCGCAGGGGGCAGCGTCACTACTGATACGCGAAGGCGACCCCGACGGCTTGCAGTACTACAACGAGCGGGGCTGGATCGCGTCCGGTTCGATCGAAACCATGCGGGATGCCGCGCACCGGGAGTGGCGTGCGGATCTGGATGCCGGGCTGCAAACGTTGCTGATCGTGCCTCGGAACGAGGATGTCATTTCGCTGAACATGGAGGCTCATACCCAACGAGTCGTACGAGGTCACGTCGATGCCGCCCGCGTCGCGCGCCTGCATGACGGAACCGTGGCAGGTCGCGGGGACTGGGTGGTCACCCGGGACAACCGGCGCCGCTTCACGGTGCTGGGTGGGAAGGACTTCGTGAAGAACGGCGACACCTGGACCGTGCTTCAGGTCGCTCAGGACGGGTCGCTGCACCTGCGCCACCGCGCTCACCAGGGCCGCATCACGGTGCCGGCCGACTACGTCGACCGGCATGTTGAGCTTGCCTACGTCGCCACCTCCAACCGCACCCAAGGGATGTCTGTCCGGGACTCCGCCCATACTGTGGTCACGCCGGAAACGACTCGTGAGCAGCTCTATCCCGGCATCACCCGCTCCATGGAGATGAACCGGATGTACGTGGTGACCAGTCACCACGTCGTCGACTCCCATCGCGAAACCCCGCCCGAGGATGATCCGCTGGCCGTGCTCACCGGGGTTTTGCGGCGCAGCGGGGTGGAGCTGTCGGCGACCGAAGCTCTGCGGGAGGCATTGTCCGAAGCCGAGTCGCTGTCGACGCTGGTGCAGTATCACGAGTACGCAGTCGACCTGGTCACTCACGAACGCTTTGACCGGATCCTGCACGACGTGCATCCCGCGGCTGCGGACGCTGACGCGGCGCCGGCACTACGGGAAGTGCTCCGAAAGGCCGAGGCTGAGGGTTGGCAGGCGGAGCGGCTGTTGCCTGCGGTGGCCAACCAGCGCTCACTCGCCGGCGCCGATGACGTTGCGGCTGTGCTGGTCTACCGCGTCGAGAACCACGTCAGGACGCATCAGCCGCCGGCGCGCGTGGCAGATCCCGCTGCAGGCGATGTCGAGCGCTGGCGCGCGCTGGTGACTTCGGTCGTCCCCGAGGTCGACCCGAGCGAGCAGCGGTGGGACATCGTGTGGCGCCATGCAGCCGGAGGCCACCAACAAGGATTGGCCAGTGACGCCGCTGTCTCCCGTGCAGCAGCACAGCTAGCGAGCCGGCCGACGAATGATCCTATGGATGATCACAGGTTCGTGGCGCACGCCGTAGTCGCTGAGCTGTCTGCGCAACGTGCGGCGGGTGGCAGCAACCGGCCGGCGCTGCCCTGGCTGAGCCAGCACTTCCGCGCCGCTGTCACCGGACACGCAGAGCTGCAGTACTACCTCCGCAAGATGAACAGCGCCATCGGCAACCGCGTCGAAGAGCTCCGCAGTGCGGTCGAACGCGAGCGGCCGCGGTGGGCGGATCAGCTCGGGAAGCGCCCGGACTTCCCTGCTCTTGCCGGACGGTGGGACCGTGCTGCGGCATGGGCGGCCGCATGGCGGGAAACCCACAAAGTCACCACTACCGATCCAGCGAATCCGTTCGGGCAGCGGCCTGAAGGCAACGGGCTGCACGCGCGTGGTTGGGACGCGGTCGATGCCGCGTGGCGGCAGGCCATTGCAGCGTCGCCTGCCGACCACAACAGGAGCGGCCAAAGCCAGCAAGCCCTGGAAGAGCTTCGACGCGGCCTACGAAAGTCCACCGCCGAGCGGGCTGCTCGCTCTGAGGATCACGTCCACATCGACGACGAAACTAAAGTGCAGAACCAGGAGCTCGATACGGAGGACGATGAGCACCTGGACAGCGGCCTGCGCTACTGAGCCGAATGGAGATCACGCGAGATTCTTCCGGAGTGGTCCCGAGCTGGGCGTTGGCGGCAGCGCAACACCGACCGGATGCGCGATGGAGTGCATTCGATCCCCGTCGACCAGTACCGTGAGACGGGCGCGAACTGGAAGTACCAATAGGACGCCTGATGGATGCCGCTGCACCAGATCGCGTCATGTTCGTATCTGAGTGCTCCAGGCTACGACGGAGGGCAGGCGTAGATGCTTGTGATGTTGTTGATCGCTCTTACCGCGACTGCGGCGTCTTTGCCGGTAGGGAGGTCGTGGTGGCGTGACCGGTGCGAACTCCTCGCCAATGAGGATGCTTATCGCAAGGCGGTGTCCGCCGCTGTGCACGCAGGGCACCCGAGCTTGGGACAGACCGGCATGCTGCCCCATTTGTTTGCCGGGCTTGGCACTGCTGCGATCGGGTCCTGGGTAGCGCTGGTAGTGCCGACCGACTGGTTTCTTCTGACGTTCGCGGTCAGTGGACTAGTAGTGCTTTGTTAGGTTTTGGCGTGTCGTTGTGATCATCTACTGTGGATTGTGGTTGACTTCGGTGGTGACTCCGGATGAGATCGATCGGATGCGTCCGCGGCTGGTGGAGTTCGCTGCACGG
>NZ_SMKW01000182.1 GCF_004348985.1 Saccharopolyspora elongata
CGCCCGGCCCGCCAGGCGGCCAACCGGGTCGGCGACGCCGAACTGCTGAACGCCGCCCGGGAGTGCGTGCTGGCCAACGGCGTCCGGCGCACCACGCTGACGGAGATCGCGCGGCGCGCCGGGGTCAGCCGGATGACGCTGTACCGGCGGTTCCCCGACGTCGACAGCCTGGTCACCGCGCTGATGACGGTGGAGTTCGGCGAGATCCTGCAGCTGGCCGGCAACGGGCAGGAGACCGGCAACGGCCGGCAGCTCCTGGTCGCGGGGACGGTCCGCGGTATCCGGCTGCTGCAGGCGGCGCCGCTGCTGCAGCGGGTGCTGGAGACCGACGCCGAACTCCTGCTGCCCTACCTGGTCGAGCGGCTCGGCAGCACCCAGCTCGCCGCCGAGGGGTTCATCCGCGAGTACCTCGTGCGGGGCCACGAGGACGGCTCGATCCGCCGCGCCGATCCGGCCGTCCAGGCGCGAGCCCTGCTGCTGCTCGTGCAGTCGTTCGTCATCTCCGCCCGCCCGGCCTCCGGCGACATCGACCCGGCGGCCCTGACCACCGAACTGGCCCACCTCCTCGATGGTGCCCTCGGCCCGGAGCCCACCGATGCCTGACCACCCCAGTTTTCGGCAGTTTCAATTGAAACTGCGCCGAACCCGTCGACTGAGCGCAGTTTCAATTGAAACTGCGGCCCCCGGAACCCCACCGACCCGCCCGGAGGTCCGATGATCACCACCCCGCTGCCCGCCGGTTCGCTGCGCGCCACCTCGCTGAACGCCGCGCGCCGCGCCGCCGACCTGTCCGCAGTCGCCGATGACGAGGTGGACCTGCTGGTGGTCGGCGGCGGCGTGACCGGCGCCGGAACGGCCCTGGACGCGGCCGCGCGCGGGCTCTCGGTCGCTCTGGTGGAGGCCGAGGACCTCGCCTGGGGAACGTCCCGCTGGTCCAGCAAGCTCGTGCACGGCGGCCTGCGCTACCTGGCGCACGGCGACATAGCGCTGGCGCGTGAATGCGCCGTCGAGCGCAACGTGCTGATGACGCGCACCGCGCCGCACCTCGTGCGGACGCTCCCGCAGCTCATCCCGCTGCACGGCAGCGTGTCGCGCCGCTCCGAGCTGGTGCTCGCCGCCGGGCTGCACGCCGGCGACGCGCTGCGCCGCACGGCTCGCACCCCGTCCGACGTGCTCCCGCCGCCCCGGCGGATTCCCGCCGCGGAGGCGCTCGCGCTCGTCCCGGGCCTGCGCTCCGCCGACCTGCGCGGCGGCCTGCTCGGCTTCGACGGCCAGCTCGTCGACGATGCGCGCCTGGTCGTCGCGCTGGCGCGCACCGCGGCCGGTTTCGGCGCTCGCATCCTGACCCGCGTGCGCGTGCGCGAGCTCGACGGCCGCGGCGCCGACGCGGTGGATCAGCAGACCGGCGAATCGCTGCGGATCCGGGCCCGTTCGGTGGTGAACGCGGCCGGGGTGTGGGCCGGTGAGCTCGCGCCGGACGTCGAACTGCGGCCGTCGCGCGGATCGCACCTGCTGGTCGACGCGGACGCCGCCGGGATCGCCGGGACCTCGCTGGTCGCGCCGATCCCGGGCGAGTCGGGCCGGTTCCTGCTGCTCCTGCCGCAGCCCGACGGCCGCGCCCTCCTCGGGCTGACCGACGAGCCCGTGCCCGGGCCGATCCCGTCCGTTCCCGAGGTTCCGCAGTCCGATGTGGACTTCCTGCTCGCGGGCGTGCGCGACGTGCTGGGGCAGCCGTTGGAGCGCAAGCACGTCCTCGGTTCGTTCGCCGGGCTCCGGCCGCTGCTGGCGCAGCCGGGCGGCAAGGGGTCGGCGGACCTGTCGCGCCGGCACGCGGTGCTGACCTCGCCGGACGGCGTGGTGACCGTGGTCGGCGGGAAGCTCACCACCTACCGGAAGATGGCCGCCGATGCGGTCGACGCGGCGGTGCGCACCGGCGGGCTGCCCGCCGGACCGTCGCGCACCGCGGCCGTGGCGCTGGTCGGCGCCGCCCCGCGGCGGCACCTGACCGATGTCGAAGCGGCGGCTCGGCTGATCGCGAAGTACGGCACCGAGGCCGCGCGCGTCGCCGCGTTGGCCGAGTTCGACCCGGATCTCGCGGAGCCGATCGCGCCGGGCCTGCGGCTCACGGCCGCCGAGGTGCTCTGGGCGATCCGTCACGAAGGCGCGCTCGACGCGGCGGACGTCCTGGACCGGCGCAGCCGGGTCGGGCTGAACCCGACGGAACGCGAGTCGGCCCTCCCGGCGGTCGAAGCTCTCGTCGAGCGGGCGCTGCACGGCGTTTCGGGCTGAGCACTCGCGGAAGTTCCGCCTGATCACCGGCCGTGCGTGTTTTGTGTTGCTGTAGCAGCACAAAATGCGCACGGCCCCAGAACGCATGAAGTCCGAGCGATTCAGCCTCGAGCCGCCTCCCGGCAAACGCAAATATCCTGCATATTCGCCCGTCACCAGGCAGAATGGATGTTCGAGCACCGATCGAGGGAGACGGGATGCCTGATCGCGAACTGGAGATCGACCGGATCTCCAAGCGCTACGGGGACGTCGTCGCGCTGCGGGAGATGGCGTTCTCCGTCCGCGCGGGCGAGATGTTCGGGTTCGTCGGCAGCAACGGCGCCGGCAAGACCACCACGATGCGCATCGCGCTCGGTGTGCTGGCCGCCGACTCCGGCGAGGTGCGCTGGAACGGCGCGCCGCTGGACCTGCAAGCCCGCCGCCGGATCGGCTACATGCCGGAGGAACGCGGTCTCTACCCCAAGATGAAGGTGGCCGAGCAGCTCGCCTACCTCGCCGAACTGCACGGTCTGTCCACTGCGGACGCTCGTGACGCCGCCGAGCGGTGGACCGAACGGCTCGGGCTGGCCGCCCGCCGCGGCGAAGAGGTGCAGAAGCTCAGCCTGGGCAACCAGCAGCGGGTGCAGCTGGCCGCCGCGCTGGTGCACGACCCGGAGGTGCTGATCCTCGACGAGCCGTTCTCCGGGCTCGACCCGGTCGCGGTGGACGTGATGAGCGAGGTGCTGCGGGAGAAGTGCGCTTCCGGGGTGCCGGTGGTGTTCTCCAGCCACCAGCTCGACCTGGTGCAGCGGCTGTGCGACCGGGTCGGCATCGTCCGCAGTGGACAGATGGTGGCCTGCGGCACCGTCTCCGAACTCCGCGACCAGGGCCCGGCCACGCTGGTCGTCGACGCCCCCGATGCCCAGCCCGGCTGGGCCGCCGACGTGCCCGGCGCCGAGGTCGTCGAGGTCGACGGCAGCCGGACCACGCTGCGGCTCGCCGACGACGCGGACGACCAGGCGGTGCTCAAGGCCGCGCTGGCCACCGGCCCGGTCCGCGAGTTCAGCCGGCACCGGCCCGCGCTCACCGAACTGTTCCGCAACGTCGTCTCCGAGGAGCCCGCCGCATGAGCCCCGTCTGGCTGGTCGCCCGCCGGGAGATCCGCACCCGGGTGCGGACCCGCGCCTTCATCGCCGGCACCGTCGCCACCATCCTGATCATGGGCGGCTACGCGGCGCTCATGATGTTCATCGGCCACCAGGCCGGCACGACGAAGGTCGGCGTCACCGCGCAGGCGGCGGCCGTCGGCGCGCCGCTGCAGGCCGCCGGCACGGCCTTCGGCAAGTCCTTCGAGATCAGCACCGTCGAGGAGGCCGCGGGCGAGCGGCAGGTGCGCGACGGCGACCTGGAAGCGCTGATCACCGGCACGCCGGACGCGCCGCGCCTGGTCGTCAAGCGGAGCCCGGACAGCGAACTCCGGGGCGCGCTGGACGCGGTCGTGCAGCAGCAGGCGCTGAACGCCGAACTCACCCGCGCCGGGCTGGATCTGGCCGGGGTCCGCGCCGCGACCGAGAGCGCGCACGTCTCCGTGACCAGTCTGGAGACCGAGGACCCGCACCTCGGCGAGCGGCTCGGCCTGGCCATCGCGGCCGGCGTCGTGCTCTACATGTTCCTGATCATCGGCGGCCAGATGGTCGCGCAGGGCGTCGTGGAGGAGAAGTCCAGCCGGGTCGTCGAGCTGCTGCTGTCCACGATCAAGCCGACCCAGCTGCTCGCCGGGAAGGTGATCGGCATCGGCCTGACGAACCTGCTGCAGCTGGTGATCATCGCCGCTGCGGGCCTGGTCGCGTCCGGGGCCGGGGGCGTGCTGACGCTGCCGTCCGCGGCGCTGGCGGGCACCCTCGGCTGGGGGCTGGCCTGGTTCCTGCTCGGGTTCTTCACCTACGCGACGGTCCTCGCCGCGGCGTCCTCGCTGGTGTCCCGCCAGGAGGACCTGCAGAACGTGATCAGCCCGGTGATCATGGTCCTGGTCGTGCCGTTCGTCATCGGTGTCTCGATGCTGCCGAGCTCGCCGGACAGCACGCTCGCCGCGGTGCTCTCGCTGGTGCCGGGCTTCTCGCCGACGCTGATGCCGATGCGCATCGCCCTCGGCGTCGCCGCCCCGTGGGAGATCGCCCTGTCGGTCGTCCTGAGCCTCGCGGCCATCGCGGTGCTCCTCCGCCTCGGCGGCCGCATCTACAGCAACGCGGTGCTGCACACCGGAGCCCGCGTGAAGCTCCGCGACGCCCTCCGCGCCGCCTGAAACCGCAATTTCAATGGAAATCGAAGGTCCGATTTCCAATTGAGGTGATCTCAGTGGATTCGGCCGTGTTCGTGGTGGGTGAGGGTGAGGGCGGCTTGGACGATGGCGGTGATTTTGCGTGGGCTGGCGGTGATGTGTTGCAGGGTGCGCCAGCGTTGGGTGAGG
>NZ_SMKW01000183.1 GCF_004348985.1 Saccharopolyspora elongata
TCGTCGAGCGCACAATCGCCTGGTACCACGGCATGCGACGCCTCCGCATCCGCTGGGAACGCCGCGACGACATCCACGAAGCGTTCCTCGGCCTGGCCACCTGCATCATCTGCTACCGACACATCAAAACCCTTTGTTAGGAACCCTAATGGACGAGCCGCTGTCCAACTCGGACGCGAAGCTGCGCGTCGAAACCCGGGCGAACATCGCGTCGTTGCAACAGCGCCTGGAAACGACGACGATCTGCGCCATGCACGACCGGGTCGAGGCGATGACGGTGGGAATCGGGTGGCGGTGCTCGCCGACGGCGTGCTGCAGCAGTGCGCGACTCCTCAGGAGTTGTACGAGCGCCCGGCGAACTCGTTCGTCGCCGGCTTCATCGGATCCCCGCGATGAACGTTCTGAACCTGTCGCTGCAGGGTGACGGTGTTATGATCGGGCGAGCTCGCTGTCCCGCTGCCCAGGGAGATGCTCAGCATGCTGCGGACAGCATGCTGGCAGAGGTCGTCTTCGGAGTGCGGCCGGAGTCGTTGCGGCTGATAGGAGCGGCGAGGACAGCTTCGAACTCACCGTCTGGCTGGTGGAAGAACTCGGCTCGGACGCCTACGTTCACGGCGTCCTAGGCGAATCGGATCAGCGCGCCGCCGTCCGTGTGGACGGCCGCACCCCACCGCGCATCGGCGAAATGATCCGGGTAGCAGTGCGCGATGCAGTCGAGATCCGCGTGTTCGATCCGGACACTACTCAACGCCTCGCCGCATGACTTCCTCCGCTCGATCCACCGCGTTGGATCCATAGATGGCCTTGCGCTTTACCAACACGTGAAAGAATCTGAATGATCATGTCAAGCTGCAGCACTAGCTTTTTGTGGCCCAGCTGGGCTGAAGGTTAGTCTGTCGCGCAGCAGGGCCCAGAGCACGTCGACCAGGCGGCGGGCCAGTGCGAGCAGGGCTTGGGTGTGGATGAGTCGTTCGCTGCGCTTCTTGTCGTAGAAGGTGCGCGAGGGGCCGCGACTCTTGATGCTGGACAGCGCAGCCATGTAGAACACGCGCCGCAATCTGCGGTTGTAGCGTTTCGGCCGACGCAGATTCCCAGCGACACGACCGGAATCCTGCGGCACCGGCACGAGCCCTGCGTAGGAGGCCAAGCGCCCCGAGGTGGCGAATCCGGACAAGGTGCCGCCGGTGGCGACGACGAACTCTGCGCCGAGGATCGGGCCAAAGCCGGGCAGCGATTCGATGATCTCGGCTTGCGGGTGTTCCCGGAACCGGCTGGTGATCAGCTTGTCGGTGTCCTTGATCTGCCGGTCCAGTTCGAGCAGTTGCGTGGCCAGGCGGGCGATGAGCACCGCTGTGGTCGCTTCGCCCGGCAGGCGGACGGTTTGGGCCTCCGTGGCGGCCAGCGCGGCGGCGGCCACCCTGTCTCGCCGGCAGCCCGGATGGACTCGGGGGTTTGGAAGCCGGTGAGCAGGATCAGTGGCGAGCGGGCGGAGTAGTCGAAAGCCTTTTCAAGTCCGGGAAAGATGCTGCCGAGCAGGTCGCGCAGCCGGTTGACCCCGCGGACCCAGTCGGCCATGAGGTCTTCGCGGTGCGAGGTCAGCCGGGTCAGTTCGACCACTTTTTCATCCGGGGCGGTGACCGGGGTGAGGTCGGCGCGCATGCGCGCGGTCTCGGCAATCACCCGGGCGTCCTTAGCGTCTGTTTTGGACTCGCCGCGGAACACGCCGGTCATCCGATTGACCACCCGGCCGGGCACATAGACCACCGGCTGGCCGGTCGTGACGAGGACCGTGACCAGCAGCGCAGCGGCGTTGCTAGTCAGATCGATCGCCCACCGCACCTCGGCCGCCGACTTCCCGGCACGGGCGATGAGTTGCTCGATCGCGGCCTGGTTGTTGGCCACTTTCTGCGAGAACACGACCTTGCCGTCAATGTCCATCGCGCACGCGTGATGCGTGGTCTTCCCTACGTCAATACCGACCCAAATCAGCGGCCGAATCTTCACTCACGTTCTCCTGTTGTTGCAGGTCAACCCCGTGGACAACCCTGCCAACAGGTCCCTAAACAGCGACGGTCCGCATCAGATCTGAATCAGTGGCCAGGGCGTCCAGAGCGACGGGGCGGCCATTCTTTCAAAGCCACGACAGAGGCAAACATCCCAGCAGCCACACCCCGTCGCGCTGGGCATTCGGAGCGCTTACCCCGAACAAGATCCACCTTAGGGACATCCCAGGAGCTTGAATGTCAAGCAGCGGTCTTCTTGAGGTGGTGCGACCAGGCCGTCGCCTCGTCGTAGAGGGTGCGTGTCTTGAGGCATCCGTGCAGGATGCCGACGAGGCGGTTGGCGAGCTGGCGCAGGGCGGCGTTGTGCCCGGCGCCGCGTGCCCGGAGTTGGTCGTAGTAGGCGCGGGCGCCGGGCGAGGTGTTGAGCGCGGAGAAGGCTTGGGTCATCAGCGCGTCGATGAGCCGGTCGTTGTGCACGAACCTGGCCAGCACGGCCTTCTTCTTCCCGGAGGCACGGGTGATCGGGCTGGTCGCGGCGTAGTTCTTACGGGCCTTCGCGGTGGCATAGCGGTCGGGGGCGTCCCCGAACTCGGCGAGCACCCGGGCACCCCGGATCGATCCCAGACCGGGCTGGGAGCCGATGATCTCAGCGTCCGGGTGCCGGCCAAAATGCGCCTGCACCTGCCTTTCCAGCTCCTTGACCTGCGCGCGCAGGGTGGTCAGCACCGCCACAGCGACTCGGGTCGTGGCCGCGTAGGCCGCCGTGACCTCAGCGGGCTGGCCCAGGTGTTCCGCGCGCAGCACGGCCTGCACCCGGGCTGCTTTGGCGTCGACGTCCCGGCGGCGGGCCCGTTTCAGCGCCGCACGGATCTGGCTCAGCGACAGTCTGCGCGCGCTGTCCGGGTCCGGTGCTTTGCCCAGCAGTTCCAGGGTGTCGCCGGCGTCGAGGTCCTCGAACGCCTCCACCGCCGCGGGGAAGTGCTCCCGCAGGGCGTGGCGCAGTCGTTGGGTATGGCGGGTGCGTTCCCAGATCGGGGTCTTGTGCGCTCGTGCCACGACCTTGACCGCCTCGGCCTGATCGGTGTCCCCGGCCAGCGGGCGCAGCTGATGGGCGTCGGTGCGCACCATGTCGGCCAGCGTGTGCGCGTCGGCGGCGTCGCTTTGGCTCCGGACACGCCGTGGCGTTCTCGATAACGGGCCACCGACAGCGGGTTGACCGCGAACACCGTGTATCCGGCGGCGATCAACGCCTGAACCCACGGGCCCCGGTCGGTCTCGATACCGACCATCACCTCTACAGCCTCGGTGTTCTCGCCGAGTTGTTCGCCGATCATCGCGTGCAGTCGGGACATGCCCGCCACGCCCTCGGACAGCCTGGCCTTCGCCAGCCGCCGCCCGGTGGCGTCCATCAACTCGACGTCGTGGTGCGACTCGGCCCAGTCATCTCCTACGAACAGCACGCGTTCTCCCGTCCTCGCTCACCACCGGCAGCCCGCGGGAGAACTCTCAGCGACCTAATGAATCAGTGCTCACACCACAAACCCGTGGGCACGACATCCCATCAGCGATCAACTCTCCCGGCCCACCGGCAGGGGCACGCTCTTTCATCAGGACTCAAGCGTCCAGGAGACAAGAGTGCTCACCTGCTGGCGGCTACCAGACCCGAGTCTGCCGGACGGCCGACTCACGACTCATTAGGAGGGAAGGCTTGACGGCTACGATTCGTTGCCTCGGTCGTTTGGTGTTCGTTGGTGCGTTGTTGTGCGGGAGTGGCGAGGCATCCGGTTCTGCTGAAACCGCCGTGCCGCTCCCAAGTCGGTTCAGCCTGTCCGTGCACGAGCTCCGGGGAAAGAGCGCGTCCACTGTCGTTACGCTCACCTGCGGGTCGGCGGGCGGTTTCGCGCCCGGTGGTAGCTGTGCGGGAGAATGTGATCACTCCTGAGGTGAACCTTGCTAGCGCGTTCGCTGCAAACAGGTCCGAATACCATGCTCTCATGGTGGAATGCCGTGTAACCGCGGCCGTGTGGACTTCCATCGGTGGCGCGAGCCGTTCGGCATCCCACGAGGCCGCCTGGCGACCATCGAGAGACTCGCCGGGGCGCTTCTCTGGCTGGGGTGGCTCTCGTGTGTGACTTCTCGATCTTCGGGTCTACGGCAAACGTCGTCTTCGCCGAGGCGGCGTGGGTTTGCGCTGAGACACGATTGCGGGTGCGTATCCGGAGGCGTTGAAATCTTACGCGCTGCCGTGTTGCCGGATTGGCAGAATTGGTCAGACGCTGCCCGACTCTGCGTCATAATCTGCCCGGGCGGTCAGGTTTCCGGGTAACATTCTGGGTTCGTCGGGCCGACACGCATTCGCATCGACTTTGAACTGCCCCTTTAATAGGTGGTACGACGAGGCAAACATGCTAGACGTTTTGGCCAGTTCTGGGCTTCGGAGTTTTATACCGCCAAATCTCAGCTTGTTGTTTAACCTGTGCGGTTTTGGTGTTGTTGGAGGGTGAGGTCGCGTTTGATGGTCTTGCCGACGTCGTGACGGGTGGCGCGATGCGTGTTGCGGGAACCGGGTGGGCGTCCGGGACCGGG
>NZ_SMKW01000184.1 GCF_004348985.1 Saccharopolyspora elongata
GACTCCCTGCAGCAGATCGCCAACTCGCTGGTCGAATCAGTCGATGCTCACTCGGCGAGCTGATGGCGCCAGGTGCGCCACGAGGCCGGGCCCCAACCATCTCCGAACTCCGGGGATCTCTCGACGGCGGCTGTTTTGCGAGTCCGGTCCGTACCAGAGGAGTCGCCGCCCATCTCTGTACATCTAAACGACCGAAAAGTACAGTAGATCGACCGCCCGGCGGTATATGGCTCACCGCCCAAGCTGTGCATTGAAGGGGCCGAGTCGTGAGGATGGTGATCGGATGGTCGAGACTGCCGCTGCCCTGCGGGCAATCTCGCACAATGTCCGTGCGGCTCGCGCCCGCGCCGGCTTGTCCCTGGAGGAACTCGGCCGACGCGCCCAGGTCAGCAAGGGTGCGCTGGTCGGGCTGGAGAAATCCCAGGGCAATCCGAACTTGGCTACGCTGATCCGGCTGGCCGACACCCTCGGGGTGTCGTTGTCGGCCCTGGTGCAGGGGCCGCCTGGTGGTCGCGTCAAGATTGTGGCCGCCGATTCCGTGGCGCCCCTGTGGACCGGGGAGCGGGGCAGTGAGGTCAAGCTCGTTCTGACCACATCAGGCTCGGCGCCCGTCGAGATCTGGCGCTGGCGGCTGGAACCTGGTGAGGCATGCCCCGGCCATCCTTACCAGGCCGGAGTCGTGAAAACGATCAGCGTCACCGCGGGCTGGATGGTCCTGGTCGTCGACGGCGCCGAGCACCGCGTCGAAACTGGGCAGACGGCCGTGCTGGGCGGCGATCTGCCGCACACCTACTGTGGCGCGGGCACCGAAACCTGCAACGTGATCATGACGGTCCACCTGCGTTAACGGCAAGCTGAGCAAGTCATAGTTGGATTCAGAGCTCGGCGGATCACTGCACGATCGAGCTGATCACGGCGCCGCTGAAGGCGGTGTCTACGTAGCGACGCGACACCGCACCCCAGATCGGCGCGGTGGCGCCGATGCCCACTGAGCCGGTCGAGTAGTCGGCGGGATCCGGATCCTTCAGGCGACTCGGATAGGTCTGCAAACCGCCGAACTCCCGAAGCCGCGGCAGGTACGAGGCATCCAGCTCACCGAGCAGGTAGTTGATCGAGTGGAGCACTGGCGAGGCGTGCGGTTTGACCGACACCCGATCCTGCGCGCGCAGATGTCTGAACCACAGCGACGTCATGATCGACAGCATCGAGGCCGAGGACGCCTGGTGGCCACCGACTTTGAGACCGGACGGGTTCGGACGGACGAGGTTGGCGTGGTGGATGATCGCGCTCGACAGCCACAGAACACGGCGCTCGATTTCGCGGAGCACTTCGTGCTCAGCATCGGACGGGTGGGAGGTAAGCACCGGGCTGCTCATGATGTCTCACCTTCGAAATCAGGCATTCTGCGATCCAGCGACGGGGCATCGCGCTGAGCCGGATATGGAGATGTCTCGCCGTGTCAAGAGCGCAGGGGAAGACCTCGCTGTGATCTGGCCAGGGCCAGTCGCCGACATCGGCATGGGGACCAGCTGGCTACGCCGTGGTGGGAATGGCTTGCAGGAGGTCCTGCCACAGGTCTTCGACGTGCTCACATCCCACGCTTAGCCGCAGCAGCCCTGCCGGAACGTGCTCTTGACCAGGGTGCTTGGCTCGTCGTTCGATCGTGGACTCCACCCCGCCGAGGCTGGTGGCGAACGCGATGATCTGCACCGCGTCGCAGGCCGCGTCCGCAGTCGTGGCGTCTGCGAGTTCGAAGCTGAGAACGGCACCGAACCCGGTCATCTGCTCGGCCGCGAGCTTGTGGCCAGGATCGTCGGGCAATCCCGGGTAGTGCACGCGCTTGACCGCAGGATGCGCGGTAAGCCGATGCGCGAGCTCGTGAGCCGAAGCCTGGGCTGCGGCCAGGCGGACACCCATAGTCCGGATTCCTCGCAGCGCCAGGTAGGACTCCAGCGCTCCCGGGGTTGCACCCGCGAAGGAGCGGCGCCGGGCAAGCGCGTCCTGCTTCGCCGGGTCGTTGGTGACAGTGATACCCATCAGCAGGTCGGAGTGGCCGCCCATGAACTTGGTGGCGCTGTGCACGACGAAGTCGGCGCCGAGGCTCAGCGGCTGTTGCAGCAACGGCGTGGCGAAGGTGTTGTCCACAACCACCTGCACTCCCGATGCGTGTGCAGTAGTCGTGATGGCCCGGAGGTCGCAGATCTCGAGTAGTGGGTTGCTCGGAGTTTCGACCCAGAGGAGGTCTGCGCCGTCGAGGTGATCGGCCAGTGAATCCGGCTGCGCGAGGTCTACGGCCTCCAAGCGCCAGCGGCCGAGTTCGTGGCCTTCCTCGAGCAGGTGGCGGGTCCCCATGTACACGTCACGGGGAAGCAACACCTTGGCCCCGGCGGGGAGTGTCTCGAGCACAGCCGCGCATGCGGCCATCCCGGAGGAGAAGGCCAGTGCGGAGCCGCCTTCCAACCGTCCCACCACGGATTCGAAGGCTGCCCAGGTAGCTGTGCCGTCCGTCCGCGCGTAGCGCCGCGGTCCACGTACCCCTCCGGTGTTGGAACCGTGGTCGCGGTCCTCCTCTGTTCCGAGCTTGCCGCCCTTCTGGGAGCGGAAGTTCGAGGCGAGGGTGATGGGTGGATTCATCGGGTTGCCCGCGTCCTTCTCGGGTCGACCCTCTTCGATGAGGACCGTCTCCGGCCGCAGCTCCCACGCTGCCGCTTCACGGGGGGACTCATCGGCCATCTCGCCTGTCCGGCTTGCCTCGTTGGACACCGTTCCTCCTTTGATCGGAACCGAACCGTGTGGGGCTCAGAAGGCTGTCGTCAGCTGCCTCTCGCGCTCGGCATCCGCGGTCTGCCGGTCCGCCAACTTGGCCGCCCACTTCCTGGGCGTCGCCCAGCGTGTTGCTAGGCCGCTCCCGGTGCGGATACGAGGGAGCCTCGTTGGCGAACAGTTTTGACTATGAGGCAATAATCGTCAACCCGCGGAGCAGTCGCTCGCGGTATAAGCCGTTTTGACTGAGAGGCATAATGCAGGACGTGTTGGATCCGGGACAGACGGAGAAGCTGATCGCCCAACGCCTGCTGGAGGCGCGGCATCGAAGAGGTTGGACGCTTGCCGAGGCCGCTGAGGCCAATGGGGTGTCCGTGACTCACCTGTCCCGCCTGGAACGGGGTGAGCGGCAGCCCTCCATCGGTGTGCTCATCCAGTTGGCCTGGTCCTACGGCTTGCCGTTGGGGCAACTCGTCGGCGAAGAACCGCAAACGGCCTGCCACGTCTTCCGAGGTGGTGAGGCTCCGCTGCACGACGGTCCGGATTACAAGTACGCCGCACTGAGCGGGATAACGGGACTGAACCTGTTGGAAGCGATCCGCCTGGAGCTCCCTGGCAGCTCTCGGACCAGCCGGGCTGCGCAGCACGTTGGAGAAGAATGGCTGCTCGTGCACTCCGGTCGAGTCCGTGTGGAGATCGGCTCTGAGAGCTTCGATCTCGAACCCGGAGATGCCGCCCACTTCGATGCCCAAAGCCCGCACCGGATCTGCAATCGCGGGCGGGCGCGCGCGACCGTCTTCATCGTCTCGGCTAGCTCCCCGGCAAGGAGAGGGAACGGTCACAAGTGACAGCAGCGTTGCGGGGCTCGAGTCGCGGACCGTCGTAATTCCGGTCCTCGATGCGCAGTAGCGGGAGCCCGCAGGGCTGCGTTCACGGGCTGGATCTTGTCCAGTTGTCCGGTTGGCGAGTCGAGGTCGAGTCTTCCGCGTCGGTGCCCGGCGTTCGAAGCATGGCGTGATGCAGCGTGGGATGAGGCTGTCCGGACGCAGTTCGGCAGCGGCCATCGTGCGACCTGGTGAGTGTCGAGGGGATCAGCTACCCGTCGGCGGTAGCTCCTCGCCCTCCGCTGTGCGGGGCCTGCGTGTGTTCGGCGACGGCTCGCTTGTAGGACGGCCGCTCATCTCCATGTAGGCAAAATTTGTTGCCTCTGGGGCTTGTCCAGAGTTTGCCTGAGAGGCAAACTCTGTCCAACTTCACGTCCCGCATCGCACAGGTGGAGCGGGCCATGTCATCTCCTTCCGACGCGGCCGCCAGTGCGTGGCCGAAGGGCTTGGTGGAAGCATCATGAGGAAATTC
>NZ_SMKW01000185.1 GCF_004348985.1 Saccharopolyspora elongata
ACCCAAGAAGACCTCGACGCCATCGCCCACGAACTCAACACCCGCCCCCGCCAGACCCTCGGCTGGATGACACCATCACACGCACTAGCCCAAGCGCTTGGTGTTGCACCCACCCCCTGAAAACACAGTAGAAGTCGATTCCGAGGTCGCTGAGGACCAGGAACTGGCCGATGTTCTCGACGCCTTCGGCGACGCAGCTGCGCCCCATCGCGTGCCCCATGCCGGTCATGGCTCGGGCAATGGCGACGTCGGCCACGTCGGTTTCCACACCGGAGACGAACTGGCGGTCCAGCTTGATGATCTGCGCGGGCAGATCTTTGAGGCGGGCCAGCGAGGAGTACCCGGTGCCGAAGTCGTCCAGGGCGAAGCGCACTCCGCGTTCGGCCAGTTCGGCCATCGCTTCGCGGGGGCGCGCGGGCAGGTCGATCAAGGACGTTTCCACGATTTCCAGAACTACGCGGTGCGAGTCGATGCCGCTTTCGGTGATGATCGCGGTGATCTCATCAACGAATTCCGGGTCGTGGGGCAGCAGATCGACCAGGTTGACCGCGATGGCCACCGGGCGTCCATTCCGGACGGGCCATCCGGCCGCCTGGCGCAAGGCGGTGCGCAGCACCCACCGATCCAGTCCGCGCAGCAGGTTGCCTTGCTCGGCCACGCGCAGGATCACCTCCGGTGAGAGCAGGCCGCGGTCGGGATGCGGCCAGCGCACCAGCGCCTCGGCCATCACGACGGAACGATCACCGGCCAGGATCGGCTGGTAGTGCAGGACGAGGGAATCGGTCTCCATAGCTGCGCGGAGTTGCTCTTCGAGGCCCAGTTGCTCCTCCACCGTGGCGATCATGGTGGGGGTGGCCAACGACACCCGCCCGTGCCCCCGGCTCTTCGCGTGGAACATCGCCGCGTTGGCATAGCGCAGCAGATCCGCGCCGACGGTGTCCCGGTCGAGCATCGCGGCCCCGATCGAGGCCGACACTGCGACGGGGTGCCCGCGCACGGGCACGCTCGTGCGCAGCAGCTCCGCCACCCACATCGTGAAGGCTTCCAGGCCCCCAACGCCGTCGACGTCCGAGCAGATGATCAGGTACTTGTCGCCGGAAAGCCGGGCCGGCGTGCATTCGGGCGGCAGCCCGTCCACGAGACGCCGCGCCAACACCGTGAGCAGTTCGTCGCCGGCCTCGTGGCCCAGCGCGTCGTTGACGCGCTTGAAGTTGTCGATGTCGCAGAACAGCACGGCGACCTGTTCGGCACCCCGGTGCAGCAAGCTGTCGAGCAGCTCGTTGAGGCCCGTGCGGTTGAGCAATCCGGTCAGATCGTCGTGGGTGGCCTGGTAGCGCAACGCCTCCGTCTGGCGCAGCCGCTCGGTGATGTCCTGGAACACCACAAGCCAGAACCGGCTTCCGTCGTCTGCCACCGATGCCGCGCTGTGCACGTCGCAGTGCACAGCCTGGCCATCCGAACGCACCAGCACCCGCTGGTGCACCCGTGACCGGTTCAACGGTGCATCTGTTGCCGCGGCGTCCAAGAGGAGGCTCGCACCCCGGTCGTCCGGGTGCAGCAGGCCCGCGGCGGGCATGTTGTTCAGGTCGTGCAGCTGGTAGCCCAACAGGCCGCAGAGCGCCTCGTTGGCATCCAGCACGCGCTCGGATGCATCGAACAAGGCGATGCCGGCCGGGGTCAGGTCGAACAGGTCGGTGAACCGCCGGCTGGACCGCTGCTGCCGGACACCGGCTTCGGTCTCATCGCGGATGACCTGGATGAAACCGCGCACGCCACCCGCCGCCGACCGCTGCGCGATGATCACCACGTGGGCCCAGAAGCGGGTCCCGTCGCGACGCAGGAGCCAGCCTTCGTCCACATGGCTGCCGAGCTCGGCGGCCTGAGCCAGCTGCCATTCCGCGTGGTCGGCGACGCCCGGTTCCGCCGGGGAGAACACCGAGAAGTGCCTCCCGATGATCTCCTCGCTGCGATAGCCCATGATGCGTTCTGCCCCGGTATCCCAGCCATCCACCCGACCGGCCGCATCGATCCCGAAGATCGCGTACTCCTGCAGGCCCGCGGCCAGCAGCCCTAGGCGCGCCTCAGCCTTCGACTGCAGCCGCGCAATCCCATCGTGGCCACCCCGGGTCACGAACTCGGTATCACGTTCCTCGACCATCGCGCCCCGATGTGTTCGATCCTCGCTCTGATTTTCGCACCGACGTAGCCGGACTACGACTACGACCAGCCGCCGAACAGCACCCGGGTCGGCCCATCGAGCTCATGCCTGGAGGTCGACGACGACCTTCGCGTCGTCGAGACCCGTCTCGAAGGCATCGGTCCGATCGCCCAACGGGATCCGGCGGCTGATCAGGGAGCCCGGCCAGTTCCGATCCGCGCCGGCCAACGCCTGCACGACCTTGTTGTAGTGGCGCAGGCGGCGTTCGCACTGCCCAGAACGACGTCGCCGTCCAACATCAACTCGTTGTCGATCGCCGCCGGCGACAACTCCGGCCTGCCTGGAACCACGGTGGCGGCCTTCACCGGACAACCCTCCCGTGTCGTCGGATCGACGAGTGTCGCAACGGCATGCCGACCGCGTGCAGGTGCCGCAGCACCTGGGCGTAGGAGCTGAGCAGATCGCACTGGCTGTACGGAACTCCGCGACTGGTGCAGAACCGGTGCACCAGCTGCTGGGCATGTCGCAGATTCGGCCGAGGCATGCTCGGGAAAAGGTGATGTTCGATCTGGTAGTTCAGACCTCCGAGCAGGAAGTCCACGAACCGGCTCCCGCGGATGTTGCGGGAGACGAGCACCTGCTTGCGCAGGAAGTCCAGCCTGTCTCCCGCGGACAGGGTCGGCATGCCCTTGTGGTTGGGCGCGAACGCGCACCCCATGTACACGCCCCACAGACCCTGGTGCACCGCGATGAACACCACCGCCTTCAGCGGCGACAACACCAGCAACACCACCACCAGATAACCCACCACGTGCGCGGCGAGCAGCAAGGTTTCCACCCGGTGCGCTTTCACCTCCCGCCGCAACACGGCCTGGATGCTGTGGACGTGCAGGCCGATCCCCTCGACCGTCAGCAGCGGGAAGAACAGGAACGCCTGGTACTTCGCCATCCACCGGACGATGCCGCGCTTGGCGCGGGCCTGCTCGGCGGTGAACGCCAGAGCCTGGATCTCGATGTCGGGATCAGCGTCCTCGTGGTTCGGATTGGCGTGGTGGCGCCGGTGCTTGCCGACCCACCAGCCGTAGCTGATCCCGATGAGACACCCGTGAACATGCCCTACCAGGTCGTTCGCCCGGCGCGTGCGGAAGATCTGGCGGTGCCCGGCATCATGTCCGATGAAAGCGAGTTGGGCGAACGCTCCAGCGAACGCCATTGCCGTGAGCACCTGCCACCAGGAGTCGCCAAGCACGATGAACGCTGCGCCGGCAGCCGCGAGCAACCCTCCGTTGATGGCCATCTTCGCCGCGTAGTAGGCGCGGCGACGATTCAGCAGGCCGCATTGCTTGATCAACCGGGCCAACTCGGCGAAATCACTGCCTCGCCCTGCGCTCCCGTCACCGACCGGGCGCGCCTCCCTCCGGCGGTGTTCACCCGAAGTCCCGAAATCTGCCCGCGAGATGCGCTGCCGTGACGACCGCCTTCCATCACCAGTGAGCGGCGCATCGGAAGTCATGATCGCCGCCCCCCTTACGACCGATCGACATCCGCCTTCCTGGGTGCGCTCGGGAACCTGAACCCAGCGCGCAATTGCCGGACCATCGTGTCCCTGCACTGGCGACGTCAACTGGTCCGTCACCACACGAGTACCCAGGCGCACGGCCGTAACACGAGTGCCGCCGTTGCTCGGCGAAGGGCAACCAGCAGCGTGCCGAACTACGCTCGGGAACCACGGCCTTGTTGCGTCTGTCACCATGAATGCATGGTCGCGCTGCTGTGGTTGATCGCAGGCGTGGTCCTGATCGGGGCCGAGGTCATCTCGGGTGAACTCGTGTTGCTGATGCTCGGCCTCGCCGCCATCGGGGCTGCCGGTGCAGCGGCGTTGGGAGTGCCGCTAGGCGTCGATGCCGCCGTGTTCGCCCTACTGGGACTG
>NZ_SMKW01000186.1 GCF_004348985.1 Saccharopolyspora elongata
GGGTGGCGGATAAGGAGTTCCCGCGGGCATCGGCAGCTGCGCCATCGGGGCCATCGGCACCGGAGCTCCCTGCACCGGTTGCATCGGCGGCAACGGCGCGCCCTGGGCGGCCGGGGGAGGACCCGGCTCGGGGGCTTCCGAAGCGGCGGCAGGTTGATCGGGTTCACCCGCCGGCTGTTCATCCGGTCCGGCCGCGGTGTCCTCGCCTGGTGCGGTTTCCGCGGACGATCCGTCCGGGGGGTCGGGTTCGCCGACCTGCCGCCCGTCCTCCTCGGGCGTCACCTCGCGCCCTGCGGCGTCATCCGGTTCCGGCGCTTGGTTCGGTTTGCCGGGCATGATCCTCCAGCGGTGCGTTGATCGCTTTTCCGTTGGACGCACGACGGTCGAATCGGTTCACTGGATTTGCCGGATTTCGGGAG
This sequence comes from Saccharopolyspora elongata, assembly GCF_004348985.1. GTDB lineage: Bacteria > Actinomycetota > Actinomycetes > Mycobacteriales > Pseudonocardiaceae > Saccharopolyspora > Saccharopolyspora elongata. The sequence continues at coordinate 420 of NZ_SMKW01000186.1, forward strand.
GATTTTTCCTCCCGGCCCCGGCCGACGGCGTTGACGCGGTCCGCTCGGCGGAACGGGCCCGCGACCGACCGGTCACGCCGTCCCGGCTCCGCCGCCGGGCTGTGGCAGGGTGAACAGGTGCGAATCCTGGTCGTCGAGGATGAGAAGCCGCTGGCCGATGCGATAGCTCGCGGGCTGCGCCGGGAAGGCATGGCCGTGGACGTCGCCTACGACGGCGAGAGCGGGCAGGAGAAGGCGTCGATCACCCGCTACGACGTGCTGGTGCTCGACCGCGATCTGCCGGGCATGTCCGGCGACGAGCTGTGCCGCCGGCTGGTGTCCTCCGGCGAGCTGACCCGGGTGCTGATGCTCACCGCCAGCGGCACCGTCGCCGACCGAGTCGCCGGGTTGTCCCTGGGCGCCGACGACTACCTGGCCAAGCCGTTCGCGTTCGCGGAGCTGATCGCCCGGGTCCGGGCGCTGGGGCGGCGGGCCACGCCGGCGCAGCCGCCGCTGCTCACCGCGCTGGAGCTGGAGCTGGATTCCGCGCGGCGCACCGTGCACCGGCGCAACGGCGAGGTGGAGCTGACCCGCAAGGAGTTCGGCGTGCTGGAGGTGCTGCTGTCGGCCGGCGGCGGCGTGGTCAGCTCCGAGGAACTGCTGGAACGGGTGTGGGACGAGAACGCCGACCCGTTCACCACGACGGTGCGGGTCACGATGATGACGTTGCGCAAGAAGCTGGGGGAGCCGGGCATCATCGAAACCGTGGTCGGCTCCGGCTACCGGGTGCCGTCCGCGGGCGGCGCCGAGCACACCCGGGACTGAGCCGATGCGTGCGGCCGCCCGATCGATCACCCGCCGTGGTCCGGGACTGCGAACGCGGCTGACGCTGCTGGCCACGGCCCTGGTCGCCGCGGTGAGCGGGCTGCTGCTGTGGCTGGGCTGGATGCTGGTCGGCAACGTGGTCGCCGCGGTGCCCCGGCTGCCCGCCGGGACGCTGGTCCGGGTGCACGGTGTGGACGTGCCCGCCGAGCTGCTGGGAGAGGCGCTGCGCGACTCCGCGCGGCAGCAGGTGCTGTTGATCGGCGGATTCGCCTTCGTAGCAGTGGTTCTGGCGGCCGCGCTGCTGGCGTGGACGGTGACCGGCCGGGTCCTACGCCCGCTGCACGACGTGACTGCCGCGGCGCACCGGTTGTCCGCGGAGTCGTTGGACGAGCGGATCGCGCTGAGCGGCCCGCGCGATGAAGTCGCCCAGCTGGCCGACACCTTCGACGCGATGCTCGACCGGTTGCAGGCGGCGTTCGACTCGCAGCGCCGGTTCGTGGCCAACGCGAGTCACGAACTGCGCACGCCGTTGTCGGTGATCCGCACGGAACTCGACGTCACGCTGTCGGACCCGGACGCCGATGAGGCGGAGCTGCGGCGGATGGCCGATGTGGTCCGCGAAGCGACGGCCCGCGCGGAGCGGCTGGTGGAGGCGCTGCTGCTGTTGGCCCGCACCGAAGGCGTGGAGCTGGCGGTGCGGGAGCCGGTGGACCTCACGGAGCTCGTGGGCCGCGCGCTGCGTGCGGTGGAGCAGGAAGCGCGGGAGCGCGGACTGCGCATCAAGTGCTGCGAGGAACCGGCTTTCGCCGTCGGCGATCCGGCGCTGCTGGAGCGCGTCGCGGGCAACCTGCTGGAGAACGCGGTGCGGCACAACGTGGATGGCGGCTGGGTGGAGATCAGCACCGGCAGTGATCCACAGTGGACGACTCTGCGGGTCGCGTCGTCCGGGCCGCGGATTCCGGACGATCAGGTGGAATCGCTCTTCGAGCCCTTCCGCCGGGCCGGCGTCCAGCGCACGGCCAGGAACGGCGCGGGCCTGGGCCTGTCGATCGTCCAAGCGGCGGCGAAGGCCCACCACGGCCGGGTCCGGGCGGAATCCCTCCCGGCCGGCGGCCTCGCGGTAACGGTCCAGCTTCCCGCCGAGCCGTAGCACCGTCGGGCCGAGCCACGCTCAGTCGGCGATGCGATCTGCCACCACCTGCTGGAAGTGGGCGCACCGGGTGACGTCCTCGTGATCGCAGCCGAGGGCGCAGTCGATGAGTTCGAGGGACGCTTGCGCGGCGGCGATGCGGGAGCGGAGAGCCGCTGCCTCCTCCCGCAGGATGTCCCTTCGCTTCACGGGATCGCCGGTGCCGGCCAGCGAACGGATGGTGTCGAGGGAGAGCCCGGCCTCCTTGGCGCGCAGGATGACGGCGACGCGGGTGAGGTCGGCGGTGTCGTAGCGGCGGCGGCCGGCTGCGTCGCGTGCGGGGGCGAGGAGCCCCATGTCCTCCCAATGGCGCAGGACGTGCGTGGCCAGGCCGAAGCGACTGGCGAGGGCACCGATGCTCATCGGCTCGTGCTCGCTTGACTTCATGCCGACATTAAGACGCAGCCTGGTGCCATGATCAAGCAATCGACGGACGACCTCATCGCACGGCTCGACGCGGCCGACCGGCTGCCGGGCGCTGCGGAACTGCGGGCCCTCTCCTACGACCTGCTCGGCGTCGGCCCCGGAAGGTCGGCGGTGGACGTCGGATGTGGTGCCGGACGTGCCGTGGCGGAGCTGGCCGAACGAGGTGTGCGGGCCATCGGCGTGGACCCGGACGAGCTGATGATCGCCGTCGCCCGCGACCGGTGGCCCGAGGCGGACTTCCGGGTCGCCGGGGCGTGCGAACTGCCGCTGGCGGACGCCTCGGTGGACGGCTACCGGGCCGACAAGGTGTTCCACGAACTGGCCGAGCCGGAGCGGGCCTTGGCGGAAGCGCGCCGGGTTCTCGCACCCGGTGGGCGGATCGTGCTGCTGGGCCAGGACTGGGATGACATCCTCATCGACGCCGACGATCCGGTCCTCACCCGGACCATCGTGCACGCCCGCGCCGACCTGATCACCAGTCCGCGCGCCGCCCGCCGCTACCGGAACCTGCTGCTGGACGCCGCGTTCGACGACGTGGCGGTCGAGGTGCGCACCGGCGTGTTCACCGGGAAGTCGATGCTGCCCATGCTCACCGGACTCGCCGCAGGAGCCCGCTCCACCGGCGCCATCACGCGCGAGCAGGCGGACGGCTGGATGGCCGAGCAGCGTGCGCGGGCGGAGGCCGACCGGCTCTTCCTCGCACTGCCGATGTTCGTGGCAGCGGCCGTCAAGCGAGCCGGACCGGTGCCGAACGCTCGGGCTATAGAGGCTGTTTTGGATGTCGTGGTGTGAGGTGTGGTATCGCGGGGTTTTTTCTTTGAAGCGGCGCAGCCGCTTAGCCCGCCCTCGCAGCTGGCACCGCTGCGGGTTCTCAGGGGTCTTCTCGCGAGGACAGCCCCGACGTGGTGAATTGGCATTCATGATGTCGGGGATCCCACAGCGAGAAGGCCCCTGAGGTTCCGCTACCCGCACCGCCACGCAGAGCGAGTTTCGAAACAGGCTCTATCTTGATCTTTAACCCTTGCGCCTGGGTTTGGTGCCTGTCTTGTGGTGGGTGGGGCGTTGGTAGGCCTGGCCGGTGGCGAGGATTCGTCCGACGTCGTGGCGGGTGGCGCGGTGGCGGTTGGTCGAGC
>NZ_SMKW01000187.1 GCF_004348985.1 Saccharopolyspora elongata
AGCCTGGCCTATGAAGTCGCCTTGGTTGAGGCACAGGTGCGTAACGGTCATGACCGGCCGCTGATTCCAGGCCTGCGTGGTGGTGCACCCAGCACGTCTCGTCCCACTGATCTCTCTGCTTCAGCAGCGTCTGGTAGTCGGGCGCGTAGTGGTGATCACGCGGACGCTGGTGATCACGCAGCCGCGCGGGGCGAGTCCCTGGTGGGAGAGATGCCTCTGCAAGACCCGTTCAAGTGGCGCCCTGGGGTGGATGAGTTTGACACGTGGCCCGAATTTCTGGAGCACTATCTTGCCAACGCTTCCCCGGATCAGCCGCAAATCACCCTCTACGTGCCCGGGAACGAAGGGAAGCGGAAGTTCACTCGGGAAGCGCGGGAATGGGCGATTTTGTGGGCGAAAGCCGTGCGCTGGGATCTCGACGCGAATGGGTATGTTTACGGCGCGGATAGAGTGGTGCGCGCGCTTGGTGGAATGCTTCCAAAAACCACTGTACTATACCGGTGTAAAGATACGAATTTGTCCGACCCGCCGCCGGTGCCGCCCGACGTGCGGGAAAAGATCATCAACTTCACGCCGCCGCAACCCGGGGAAACGCTGGGGAAGTTCCTGCTCCACCTTCAGAGGGGCGGCCTGAACCTGTTTCTTGGCAAATACGAGACCGGCATCTTCGTCTCTTCGGTAACGCAGGAGCTGGTGCATGAATGGGTTCTAAACGAAAAACACGAAGGAAATACCAATCCGGAGGTGGCGGGCTGGGCCGGTAAGATCGGCGAGCTGCCCGTGGTCACGGCAAATGCCGTGAGATTACTTCGAAATAAAAAGAGAAAGAGGGGCAAGCTGGCGAGGAAACAGAAGAATTTGGATTGCTCTGGTCTGGGGGATGACAATGCCGCAGCGGACGGCTTGATTGGTGATGTGCCCGCTGCTGTTGATCCGTGGGGGACGTTTGAGCAGCGGGCGACGGCGAGGGGGTGGGGGCTGGAAATCCTCGATGTCGGAGCTGATGGTGACTGTTTCTACCGGTCGGTGCTGGATTCAGTGCCGGAGGAGGTATGGGGGCCCCGGCTTGATCAGCTCGGCAAGGAACGGTCCGTGCAGGGGTTGCGCAACGCACTCGCCGACAATTATCTACAAAGATTTGTCGCCGGCACCGACGCTGAGCGGGCCTCGCTGCAGATCGTCGCGGACGACATTCGTGCACCTCGGAGTTGGAGCAATGTTGGTGGTGACGTTGCTCCCCAGCTCGTTGCGGATTTGCTGGGCGTCAACATTGTGGTGATCGTCCCCGATGGTCGCCTGTCCACCCAGGGTGTCGAGCAGTACGGCACCAGGGAGACCTACTACATCGTCTACAACGGTACGGACCACTACATGGCCACCCGGCGATTGGAAGACGCTCACACTGCCGGAGGATCAGGAGGCCTCGTGGCGCCGCAACCCGTTTCCGGCCATGCCGTGCCTACTGCTGTTGATCCGTCCATATCGGACACTGGGGTGGTGTCGTCTGGTAGTAGGATGCGCGCTGGTAATCTCGCGGATAGCGGTGAACACGCAGCTGCGCGGGGCGAGTCTCTAGTGGTGCCGCCGCAGTGGGTGCGGAAGCGGATTGTCGAGTGGCGTCCACAGCCCGAACAGGAATCTTCGCAGGCACCGCAGGATCAGAAATTCCTGGGGACACTGGAGGAGTTCCTGCTTGATTTCAAATGGGATGACGGACAGAAGCGCGACCTGCAGGTGCCCCTTGCCCGCGGCAGGGGTGACCGCCTTGATCCGGGCACGCAGGATCTGGTGACTGCGTGGGTTCAGGGCATGCTCTCGGAGGGGTTCACCCAAACCAGTGTGGCGGAGCTGTCCGGCGAGCTGGCTAGCCGTGACTTTGTGTGGCGTGCGCGCCCGGTGCCACGCGCTGCTGCTGTCGCTCGGGTGGGGTTGCCGGATGACTTGGGGTTGCCGAAAAACTTGCGTGACGGGATCTTCCGCGAACTTGATGTGGGCAAGACGGAGTTGCTCGACCTGGACCGGAGGCGTGTTGTGGAGTATGGGAGGCAGTTGGGCGAAGTGATCGCGGGGCTGGTTGCCGGGCTGGGGCCGGAGGTGGAGTTGCCGGACATCCGGATCACGGTTCGGACGAATGTCAAAGGTAATAGGAGGCCGAATCCGCCGCTTGGGTCGCTGCCGGGCGCGTTGCAGCCGACGGTGAAGGAGCGGACGCAGAGCTGCATCAGAGGTCTGCTGGACCAGGGGATGAAGCACCGGCCGTCGCGTGGTGAGGGCGAGAACGGGGCCGATGGGGATGATGAGCGCGGCGTCAGTGACGAACTCGCGGCCGTCCTGGAACGTCTGCCGGTGACCTGGTCTTGGGGCAAGCCTAAAAGGAAACGCGGCGAAGACCCCGGCTTGCCCCTTCTGCCCCAGTTCGACATCTGGTCTGACGGTGGCCTGTCGGGCCGGACCGCGGAGGACTATCGCAGCGCCCGCCAGCTGACCCTGGAATTTATCGCGCGGAAAGGCAATCGTCTGTCGGCCGCCGATGAGCAGCGGTTGTTCTGGCGGCTGGAGGGCTTCGTCGGTCGGTTTGTCGTGAGTCCGCCTGACGCGCGTCCCACGCTGAACGTCGAGATTCTTCAGAACTCGCAGGATCGTGAGGATTGTGAGGAGTGGGTCAAGGAACTACGCGACCGTGTTCTGAAAGAGGTATATGAGGGACTTCGGCCGCAGTACGGGTTACTCTCGCTCGCCGAGCTGCGCAAACACGTGGTGATCAGCTCGCTCCCCCGGCCCAAGAAGGGGCTACGGTTCACCGAGATTTCTGCTTCAGCACCGTCTGGTAGCCGGCTGCGTATTGGTGATCACGCGGATACCGGTGAACACACACCCGCCGACGTGGTGCCGCAGGCGCCGCATCCCGCTTTCGGCCACGCCGGTCTGAGTGGGCTTGAGGGTGTGGGGGCTGGCTGGATGGATATGGGCTTGCCGGAAAGTATGGTCTCTGCGGTCGAGGTGCAGCCGGGTGTTTCGTCGTCTGGCAGCCGGTTGGACATAGGTGTGCACGCAGATGCGGGGCAGAGCGGAGCCACTGCTGTCGTCGAGGCAGGTGCCGCCTCGGACACCGGTCCTGATTCGGGGGTGCAGCGTAAACGCCAGGCTTCTTCTGACGGTGGCCAGGAGTCGTTCGAGCCGTCGGCGAAACGGGTGCGGCCGGATTCCGCCGCGGCGGCGGGTGAGGTGATGCCGGAGCACTCGGCAGTGGATCCGGGTGCGGTGGACTCCGGCCTGACCCACTTTGACCTGACCCAGTTTGACCCGACCAACTTTGACCTGCCTGACTTTGACCTTGGCTTGGGGCCGGCCGGCTGGGATCTGCCTCGCTTGGGTCTGATCGGCTTTGACCCGGCTGGTTTGGGCCTGGCCGGTGTTGACCTGCCGAACGTCGATGAGCAGGAGGGCTGGCGGCCCAGGCCCGATTCCGTTGCGGGTGTCGATGGTTCGATCGGCGACGTGCCCGCTGCTGTTGATCGGTCCATAACGGACACTGCGGTGGACTCCGGCCTG